>NZ_JARFXU020000001.1:0-585724 GCF_029581595.2 Arthrobacter sp. NQ7
CCGTCGCGGCGCAGTTCGTTCCAGGAGGTGACGGACCAGACGTCGGCGGAGACGTTCCAGTCGTCGGCGAGGATGCGCTGGGCGTCCAGGGCCCAGGGCACGGAGACGCCGGAGGCGAGGATCTGGGCGCGGGGACCGTCGATCTTTGCGGGGGCGAGCAGGTAGATGCCCTTGATGAGGCCTTCGACGTCGAGGTTCTCGGGTTCGGCGGGCTGGACGATGGGTTCGTTGTACACGGTGAGGTAGTACATGACGTTCTGGTCGTCCGAGTCGGGTCCGTACATGCGTTCCAGGCCGGAGCGCATGATGTGGCCGATTTCGTAGCCGTAGGCGGGGTCGTAGGTGATGACCGCGGGGTTGGTGGCGGCGAGCAGGGGGGAGTGGCCGTCGGCGTGCTGGAGGCCTTCGCCGGTGAGGGTGGTCCTGCCTGCGGTGGCGCCGATGATGAAGCCGCGGGTCATTTGGTCTGCTGCTGCCCAGAAGGCGTCGCCGGTGCGCTGGAAGCCGAACATGGAGTAGAACACGTAGACCGGGACCAGGGGGATGCCGTGGGTGGCGTAGGAGGTGCCGGCGGCGGTGAAGGCTGCCACGGCGCCGGCTTCGTTGATGCCCGGGTGGATCAGTTGGCCTGCGGGGGATTCCTTGTAGGCCAGGACCAGGTCCCGGTCCACGGACAGGTAATTCTGCCCCTTCGGGTTGTAGATCTTCGCCGTCGGGAAGAACGCGTCCATGCCGAACGTGCGTGACTCGTCCGGCACGATGGGCACAATCCGGTTCCCGAACTTCTTGTCGCGAAGCAAATCCTTGAGCAGCCTGACGAATGCCATGGTGGTGGCGGCCTGCTGCTTCCCCGACCCGCGCTTGGCCACCTCGTAGGACTTCGCGTCCGGCAGTTCAACGGCCTGATGCCCGGAACGCCGTTCAGGAACGGACCCTCCGAGGGCCCTTCGGCGTTCAAGGAGGTACGCAATCTCGGGCGCATCAAATCCCGGGTGGAAGTAGGGCGGCCGGTACGGATCGGCATCGAGTTGTTCATCAGAAATGGGAATGCGCAGGTAATCCCGGAAGTCCTTGAGGTCTTCGACCGTCAGCTTCTTCATCTGGTGGGTCGCGTTCCGGCCTTCAAACCGTGGTCCGAGGCCGTAGCCCTTGACGGTGTGGGCGAGGATGACGGTGGGTTTGCCCTTGAATTCGGTGGCTGCCTTGTAGGCGGCGTAGACCTTGCGGTAGTCGTGGCCGCCGCGTTTGAGGTTCCAGATCTGGTCATCGGTGAGGTCCGCGACGAGGTCCTTGGTCTGCGGGGTCTTGCCGAAGAAGTGTTCGCGGACGAACCCGCCGGATTCGGCCTTGTAGGTCTGGTAGTCCCCGTCCACGGTCTCGTTCATGATCTTCACCAGGGACCCGTCGGTGTCACGGGTGAGCAGGTCATCCCATTCCCGGCCCCAGACGACCTTGATCACGTTCCAGCCCGCGCCGCGGAAGAACGCTTCGAGTTCCTGCATGATCTTGCCGTTGCCGCGCACCGGCCCGTCCAGGCGCTGGAGGTTGCAGTTGATCACGAAGTTCAGGTTGTCCAGGTTCTCGTTCGCGGCGAGCTGGAGCAGGCCACGGGATTCGGGCTCGTCCATTTCGCCGTCGCCCAGGAACGCCCAGACCTGCTGGTCCGAGGTGTCTTTCAGGCCCCGGTTGTGCAGGTAGCGGTTGTTCTGCGCCTGGTAGATCGCGTTCATCGGCCCGATGCCCATGGACACGGTGGGGAATTCCCAGAACTGCGGCATCAGCCGCGGGTGCGGGTAGGAGGACAGGGCGTGCCCGGCGCGGGACTTTTCCTGCCGGAACCCGTCCAGGTCCTCCTCCGAGAGCCGGCCTTCCATGAACGCCCGGGCGTACATCCCGGGGGAGGCGTGGCCCTGGAAGAAGACCTGGTCCCCGCCGCCGGGGTGGTCCTTGCCGCGGAAGAAGTGGTTGAACCCGACCTCGTACAGGGTCGCGGCACCGGCATAAGTGGAGATGTGCCCGCCGACGCCGATATCGGGCCGCTGCGCCCGGTGCACCATGACCGCGGCGTTCCACCGCATGTAGGCCCGGTACCGGCGCTCGTACTCCTCGTTGCCCGGGAATTCCGCTTCCTGGTCCACCGGGATCGTGTTCACGTAATCGGTGGTGGTCACCATCGGCACACCCACGCTCTGCGCGCCGGCGCGCTGCAGCAGGCTCCGCATGATGTATTGGGCACGCTCGGTGCCCTGTTCCCTGATCAACGCATCCAGGGACTCAACCCACTCGGCAGTCTCTTCCGGATCACGATCAGGCAGCTGGTTAGTCAACCCGCTGAGGATATGGGAGGTATCTTCTCCTGCAGCCACGTCAGCCTCTTCTCATCTTTGAACGCATCGGCTTATGTTTTCGCAATATGAGAAAACATTATTGCTAGACGAGATTAGTGAGAGTCGGCGGTGCGGTCAATGTGATGTCGGCCGCACGCCCGGCACGGCAGGCCGAGGGCATTAGGAAACCGTTTGTGACTGCCAAGCCAATCCGCTCCTGCTTGACCCCCAGTGACGCAGGTCATACCATTATTTCACTATTCAATATCTTGATTCCGCAATGTGGAATAACAGAAACGCCCCTTGGGTGGCCTCACCACGCGGAATCCCCAATGAATTGAGACCTTTATGCAAACCCCTCCATCGGCGGCCGTTGCCGCGGACACGGACCTGACAACGCCGTCAGCCGGTTCCGCCCACGCCTCCGGCAGTGTCGAAGCCCTGTGCGAATCGGCGAGTGCCGTCTCAGGCACAAGCATCAGCCCATCCCTCTACAACGTGGACCTTGCCCCCACCAAGCGGGCCGGCCGCAGCTGGACCAGCTACAGTATCTTCACGTTGTGGGCCAATGATGTGCACAGCCTAGGCAACTATGCCTTCGCCATCGGACTCTTCGCCCTTGGCCTGGGCGGGTGGCAGATCCTCATGGCGCTCGGCATCGGTGCTGCGCTCCTGTTCGGCCTCCTGACCCTTTCCGGCTTCATGGGCGTCAAGACCGGTGTCCCCTTTCCGGTGATGAGCCGCATCAGCTTCGGCATCAGGGGCGCCCAGATCGCCAGCCTTCTCCGCGGCGCAGTGGCCGTGGCCTGGTTCGGCATCCAGACCTACCTTGCCTCCGTCGTTTTCCGCGTCATGCTCGTCGCGATGTTCCCGGGCCTCCACGACCTGGACCAGGACTCCATCCTGGGCCTCTCCACGCTGGGATGGATGGCCTTCGTTGCCCTCTGGGTGGTCCAGTTGGTCATCGTCAGCTTCGGCATGGAAATGATCCGCAAGTACGAGGCCTTCGCCGGCCCTGTCATCCTGGCCACCATGGCTGCAATGGCCATCTGGATCTTTGTGGAAGCCGGGGGAAGCATCGCCTGGTCCTCCAACAAGGCCCTGGAAGGGCCGGAAATGTGGCTGACCATCTTCGCGGGCGGTGCCCTCTGGGTGTCCATCTACGGCACGTTTGTCCTGAACTTCTGCGACTTCACCCGCTCAGCGGTCTCGAAGAAGGCAGTGGTCCGCGGCAATTTTTGGGGCATCCCCATCAACATGCTGGTGTTCGGCGCCATCGTCGTTGTCATGGCCGGCGGCCAGTTCAAGATCAACGGCACGATCATCAAGAGCCCCTCGGACATCGTCCAGACCATTCCGAACACGCTGTTCCTGGTCCTCGCCTGCCTGGCCCTGCTGATCCTGACCATTGCCGTGAACCTCATGGCCAACTTCGTGGCCCCCGTCTACGCACTCACCAACCTGTTCCCGCGGCGGTTGAACTTCCGCAGGGCGGCCATGGTCTCGGCCACCATCGGCCTGGTGATCCTGCCGTGGAACCTCTACAACAACCCGCTGGTCATCGTGTACTTCCTCGGCGGCCTCGGCGCGTTGCTCGGCCCGCTGTTCGGCGTCGTCATGGCTGACTACTGGCTGATCCGCCGCGGCAAGGTCAACGTGCCGGAGCTCTACACGGCCTCGCCGGAGGGAGCGTACTTCTACCGGAAGGGCGTCAACCCCCGCGCGATCATCGCCATGGTGCCGGCCGCAGTCCTCGCCCTGGTGATTGCCTTCGTGCCGGCGCTGGCATCCGCGGCCCCCTTCGCCTGGTTCTTCGCGGCGGGCATTGCCGCGGCGCTCTATTTCTTCATTGCCGACCGGAACCAAAGGCTGGTCGACCGGGACGGCGAGGCAATCGCCGTCGTCAGCACCCACTGACCCCGCCCATCCCACCCCGCAAGGAACCCCGGCAACCCGCCGGACAAAGGATTTTCCCATGCGCATACTCGTCGCAAACGTCAACACCACGCAGTCCATGACCGAGTCCATCGCGGCGTCCGCGCGCAGCGTGGCCGCGCCGGGCACGGAAATCGTCGGCATCACCCCGAGGTTCGGCGCCGACTCCTGCGAAGGCAACTTCGAGAGCTATTTAGCAGCCATCGCCGTCATGGACGCCGTGACCTCATTCCCGGACACGTTCGACGCCATGATCCAGGCCGGCTATGGCGAACACGGCAGGGAAGGTCTCCAGGAACTGCTGGACGTACCGGTGGTGGACATCACCGAAGCCGCCGCCAGCACCGCCATGTTCCTCGGCCACAAGTACTCGGTGGTCACCACCCTGGACCGCACGGTTCCGCTCATCGAAGACCGCCTGAAGCTGGCCGGCCTGGAGGCCAGGTGCGCTTCCGTGCGGGCCAGCGGGATGGCCGTGCTCGAGCTCGAGGAGGAGCCCGAGCGTGCCGTGGAGGCCATCGTCAACCAGGCAATGCTGGCCGTCAGCCAGGATAAAGCCGAAGTGATTGTGCTGGGCTGCGGTGGCATGGCCGGCCTGGACGAGCAGATCAGGCAGCGGGCCGGCGTTCCCGTGGTGGACGGCGTAGCCTCTGCAGTGACCATCGCCGAATCCCTGGTGCGGATGCGCCTGTCCACCTCCAAGGTACGGACCTTTGCTGCCCCACGGCCCAAGACCGTCATAGGCTGGCCGCTGAACACGCCGGCCGTGCCGGCCCAGCTTTAACCCAGGAGAACGCATGAACACTTCCCTCCCCACCGCACGGGTCGCCGTCGTCACCGGGGCCGGATCCGGCATTGGCCGGGAGGTGGCCCGGCAGATGCTGGCTGACGGCTACCGGGTGGCCCTTGCCGGCCGGCGGGAAGCGCAGTTGAAGGAGACGGCGGACGGCAGCCCGGACGCCTTGGTGGTGCCTTGCGATGTCACCCGGCCCGACGACGTCGGGCGGCTTTTCGAGGCCGTCCGCCACGAGTGGGGGCGGGTGGATGTGCTGTTCAACAACGCCGGGGTGTTTGGCCCCGCGGCAGCGGTGGACGAGATCAGCGTGGCGGACTGGAACGCTACCGTGGCCGTGAACCTTACCGGGTCAATGCTGTGCGCCGCGGCTGCTGTCCGGACCATGAAGGCGCAGGAACCCCAGGGGGGCCGGATCATCAACAACGGCTCCATCTCGGCCCATTCCCCCCGGCCCAGGACGGTGGCCTACACCGTGACCAAGCACGCCATGACCGGGCTGACCAAGAGCATTGAACTGGATGGCCGCGGCTTTGGCATCACCTGCGGGCAGATCGATATCGGCAACACGGCCACGGAGATCATGGACACCATCGGAGTCGGTTCCGGGGCGCTCCAGGCGGACGGCAGCCGCAAGGTGGAGCCGATGTTCCCGGTGGCGGATGCGGCGCGCGCCGTGCTGATGATGGCCAACATGCCGCCAACGGCCAGCGTGGGATCCGTGGTGGTCACCGCGGCCGGGATGCCCTTCATCGGCCGCGGCTAGGCACGCCGGGATGCCCTTCATCGGCCGCGGCCAGGCACGTCGGGAGGCCAGGCGCGGCGGCGGCCCCGGCAGGGCCTAGGATCAGCTCATGACCGCAAACCGGGGACTGGCCCTTTTCCGCTTCTGGTTCGCACTGCTGGGCTTTGCCGCGGTGCTGTTCCAATTCCTGCACCTCATGCAGAACGTCCCCGGCGCCAAGGCCGGCAACTACTTCAGCTACTTCACGATCGAATCCAACATCATTGCCTTCGTAACCCTGGGAATCGCGGGCTGGTTCGCGTGGCAGGGGGAGAGCCCGCGGTGGCTGGAACTCCTCCGCGGCGCTGCCACGGTCTACATGACCGTCACCGGGATCACCTACAGCCTGCTGCTGAGCGATGTGGATGTGAACACGCCCATTCCGTGGGTCAACGTGGTGCTGCACTACACGGTGCCCACCGTCATGGTGATCGACTGGCTGGTGGACCTGCCCAGGACCAGGATCTCCATCCGGACCTCGCTGCTGTGGCTTTCGTTCCCGTTGCTTTACCTGGTTTACAGCCTCATCCGGGGCCCGGTCGTGGACTGGTACCCCTACCCGTTCCTCGATCCGCGGAGCACGGGCTACGGCACCGTCGCCGTGATGTGCGTTCTCATCGCGGTGGGCGCTTTCGCTTTCGCCGTCGTGGCCGCGCTGTCCACCCGGCTCCAGAACCGGGTTTCGCAGCCCATCACCGCGGACGCCGGCCCGTCCGCCCGGCAACTGTCCTAGGCACTCCTCCTGGGCCCGTCGGCTTTCCTAGAGCGGCAGCAGGGCCGACAGGTCCGCGCGCAGTCCGGACGCGGCCACCTTGCCGGCGCCGACGGCGTCCGCCCAGTCCAACTGGCCCGTGACCATCGCAAGCCAGGTGGCGGCGTCGCATTCGATGACGTTGGGCGGGGTGCCGCGCGTGTGCCGCGGGCCTTCCACACACTGGGTGACGCCAAACGGCGGCACCCGGACCTCCACGGAGTTCCCGGGCGCGCGTGCTGTCAGCTCCTCCAATGAGTACCTGACGGCCGTGGCCAGGACAGTCCGCGGCAGGGCAGTGGCCGACGGCGGCCGGCCGGCTTCCAGCCAGGCCTTCAGTGCTGCCTTGCCTTCCTGGGCATCAATACGACGGCGGGCTACGGCCATGTTTCCGGTCTTCCTTTCGGCGGTGGTTGCTTCAGTCCAGGAGCGCGGAGACCGCCGGGCCGAGCCGGATCCTGCCCACCGGCCGGCCGCCGCCGAGGACGGGCTCCACCACCCGCTCGAGGACGCCGGCAACCCCGGGAATGTCCACCGCGCCTGCCGCGGCCAGCAGGGTCAGGGCCACCAGCGAGGTGGCGCGCACATTTCCGTCCAGGATCTTGACGGCCACCGAAACGCCCTGCGGCGTGGCCATGGCCAGGACCCCTTCGGCGCCGATCTTGGCAATGATCTCCAGCTCATCCATCACCAGGGTGTTGGCTTCGCCGCGGCCCTGGACGGCCCATGGATAATCGAGCATTGAGGTGGCGATGGTGGCAGCCCGGGCGCTGAAGCTCTGGTCCCCGGGAGCCTTGGCCAGCTGGGAGTAAGCGCGGGCCAGGCCTTTAAGGGAAACAGCCGCCACGGGCGCGCCGCAGCCGTCAATCCCCAGGTGCGCGATCTTCCCGCCGGTGTATTCCTCTATAACGGTCCGGACCCGCTGCTGCAGCGGGTGGTTCGGCTCCAGGTAGCTGTGCGTGTCCCACCCGTTCTCGGTGCAGGCCCAAAGGAAGGCGGCGTGCTTGCCGGAGCAGTTGCAGGCCAGCTTCGACTTGCCTTTTTCGGAGCGCACCAGCCAGTTCCGGGCTGTCTCGTCCTGCGGCCACGCTTCGGGGCACTGCAGCTGGTCTTCGCGGACTCCGGCGGCCTTCAACATCCCGGATACGACGTCCATGTGGTCCAGGGAACCGGTGTGGCTTCCGCAGGCAACGGCAACCTGGGCGCCGCGCAGGGGGACGCCTGACTGCATGGACGCCAGGGCCTGGAACGGTTTCAGGGTGGACCGGGCATAGATGGGGGTGTTGATGTCGCCCAGTTCGGTCACCACCGATCCGTCGGCGGACAGGAGGACGGCGGAGCCTACGTGCCGTGACTCCACGAAGCCACTGCGCTCGATCACGGCCAGTTCGACGGCGGAGTCCACGGTGAAGGTGGCATGCGGATTATGCGGCATGGTGCCAGTCTAGGGGCCAGGAGGGTGGCGCCTGCTGAGGAGCGGTCCTTACTGAACGGTGACCATCACCGACTGCCAGCCGGAGGCGCCGTCGGGGACGGGGTCGGCACGCCGGTCGGTCTGGACCTCGCCGGTGCCGTCCGTGGCACGGACCTTGATGTAGTGGGGGCCCGGCGTGGCATCCCACTCGTAGGACCACTGACGCCAGGTGACCGTAGAGGCTTCGGTGGAAAGGGTGGCCTCGGCCCACTCGCCGTTGTCGATCTGGATTTCCACCTTGGTGATGCCCCGGGTCTGGGCCCACGCGGTACCGCCCACGGCGACTTTACCCGCAGGTACCTTCGCGAAGGATTTGGGCACGTCCACCCTGGCCATGGTCTTGATCGGGCCCCGCTCGGACCAGCCGCGGTTGGTCCAATAGGCTTTGTTGTCCGCGAAGCGGGTCACTTCCAGGTCCACCACCCATTTGGTGGCGGAGACGAACCCGTACAGCCCCGGGACCACCATCCGGACCGGGTAGCCGTGCTCCAGCGGGAGCGGTTCGCCGTTCATGCCGATGGCCAACATGGCGTCCCGGTCGTCCTGGAGGACTTCCAGCGGGGTGGAGGCGCTAAAGCCGTCGATGGAGGTGGAGAGCACCATGTCCGCCCCGTCTTTGGGTTTGGCCCGGGCCAGGACCTCGCGGATGGGAAGGCCCAGCCACTTGGCGTTTCCGGCCAGGTTGCCGCCCACGGGGTTGGAGACACAGGTGAGGGTGACGTGCGATTCGATGAGGCGGGCGTCCAGCAGGTCCTGGAAGGTGAGCCTGACTTCCTGCTCCACCAGTCCATGGACACGCAGTTCCCAGTCGTCAACGTTGATCTCCGGAACGCTCAGCGCGGTGTCGATCCGGTAGAACTCGTTATTTGGCGTGAGCCACGGCGTCACTCCTGCCACGGGCGACTGGACTCCGGACGGCACGGGGGCTGCGGGCTGGGCAGGTGACGGCAGGCGCAGTGCCTCGCGTGCCTTGGCCACATTGCTTCGCGCGGCTCCCAGCAGCCGGCCGCCGGTGGCGGCCACCCCGGCGGCCACTGCCGTGACTCCGGCAGCGGTAAAGAAGCGCCGGCGGCTGGTGCCGTCGCTCCCCACCATGTCTTCGACGTCGGCCGCTGTATCTGCCGGGGCTTCCGGCCACGCCTTCAAACCCCACAACGGCACCATAAGGCGGCGCAGGACCACCAGGCCGGCCAGGGTTCCCAGGATCGAAGGGATGGCGTCGGCGGGTCCGACTCCGGCGCGGGTCACGACGCAGGCCACGATCACCGCGCCCATGAACAGCACGCCCAGGACGCCCAGGGCCCACTTGCGGTAGGCCAGGACGCCCAGCACGCAGGCCAGCACCGCGATGGTCAGGCCCATGCCCACAAACAGGGCCGCCTTGTCGTTGGTGCCGAAGGTGGCGATGGCGAAGTCCTTCAGCCCGGGCGGCGTGAAGTCAATGAACGTGGACCCCAAAGCGAACAGGGGAGTCGCCCTCGTGGTGAAGAATGCCCCGATCAGCTCCGCAACGGCGAGCACGACGGCGGCCGCCACCACGCCTGCCAATGCGGCCATGGGAGCGGGGCCTGCAAACCTGTTCCGAAGCTTTGTCATGCATAGGGTTCGGAGCCGCGGGCAGCAGGGATTGATCCGGCGGCCGGGGAAGGACACAGCTTAGGAGCGGGAAGGGTGCACAAAGTACCCTTGGACACTGTGAAGGTACTCGTCATTGGCCCCGGAGGCCGCGAACACGCCATTGTCCGCTCCCTGCTTGCCGACCCCAACGTGTCCGAGGTCCACGCGGCGCCGGGCAATGCCGGCATCAGCAAGCTGGTCCCCACCTACAACATCAACGGCAACGATCCCGAAGCGGTTGCCGGGCTGGCCACCCGGCTTGCGGTGGACCTCGTGGTGGTGGGCCCCGAAGCTCCGCTGGCCGCAGGCGTCTCCGATGCCGTGCGGGAAGCGGGCATTCCCGTGTTCGGACCCAGCAAGGCCGCAGCGCAGCTTGAAGCGTCAAAGGCGTTCGCCAAGGAGGTCATGGCGGAAGCCGGCGTCCCCACGGCAATGGCCATGGTCGCCGCCAACGCGGAAGAAGCCGCGTCCGCCCTGGACACCTTCGGAGCCCCCTACGTCGTCAAGGACGACGGGCTCGCCGCGGGCAAGGGCGTCGTGGTCACCAGGGACCGCGACGAAGCCCTGGCGCATGCCCAGTCCTGTTTCGACGCCGGCGGCTCCGTAGTCATCGAAGAGTTCCTTGACGGCCCGGAAGTTTCGCTGTTCGTCCTCTGCGACGGCCAGAACACCGTGGCGCTCTCCCCCGCCCAGGATTTCAAGCGCATCTTCGACAACGACGAAGGCCCGAACACCGGCGGCATGGGCGCCTACACGCCACTGGAATGGGCCCCCGAAGGCCTGGTCCAGGAAGTCCTGGACCGGGTGGCCCAGCCCACCGTCAACGAAATGGCCCGGCGCGGCACCCCGTTTGTCGGGGTCCTGTTCGTCGGCCTTGCCCTGACGTCGCGCGGCACCCGGGTCATCGAATTCAACGTCCGCTTCGGCGACCCCGAAACCCAGGCTGTCCTTGCCCGGCTCAAGACGCCCCTCGGTGCGCTCCTGATGGCAGCCGCCAAGGGCGAACTGGACAAGGCGGAAGAGCTGCGGTGGGCCAAGGAAACTGCCGTCGCCGTCGTGATTGCTGCCGAAAACTACCCGGACAAACCGCGCACCGGTGACCGGATCCGCGGCCTGAAGAAGGTCGAAGCCCTGGAAGGCGTGCACGTCATCCATGCCGGAACGGCGCTGGATGAGGACGGCAAGGTAATTTCCGCCGGCGGCCGCGTCCTCGCCGTCGTCGCCCTGGGCAGTGACCTGGTGGAGGCGCGCGAAAGGGCATACGACGGCGTTGAACTGGTGCAGCTGGACGGCTCCCAGTTCCGCACGGACATCGCCCGCAAGGCCGCCCGCGGGGAGATCAAGGTCCCCTACGGTGCCACCGGTTCGCTGCCCATCGTGAAAGCAAAGGCCTAACATGAGTGAAACAGCAGGAAACCGCGGCTACGCTGCCAAGACCCTGGACCTGCCCGGCTGGACGCACGTCTATTCCGGAAAGGTCCGCGACCTCTATGAGCCGGCCGACGGGTCCGTCCAGCAGCGCCTGGGCCAGGACTGCGTGCTGGTGGTGGCCAGCGACCGGATCAGCGCCTACGACCACGTGCTGTCCAGCGAAATCCCGGACAAGGGACGCATCCTCACCCAGCTGAGCCTCTGGTGGTTCGACCAGCTGGGCGTCGAACACCACGTCCTGGGGTCCACCGTGGAAGACGGCGTGCCGGCCGAGGTCGAGGGCCGGGCCATGATCTGCAAGAAGCTGGACATGTTCCCGGTGGAATGCATTGCCCGCGGCTACCTCACCGGTTCCGGACTGCAGGAATACAAGGCCTCAGGCACCGTCTGCAACATTCCGCTGCCTGAGGGGCTGGTGGACGGATCACGGCTGGAGCGTGCCATCTTCACGCCGTCGGCCAAGGCCCTGGTGGGTGAGCACGACGAGAACATCACCTATGACGCCGTTGTTGCGCTGGTGGGTGACGACATTGCCGCCCGCCTCAGCGAGCTGACCTTGAAGATCTATACAACGGCGGAAAAGATCGCCCGGGAGCGCGGCATCATCCTGGCGGACACCAAGGTGGAGTTTGGCTACGATGCGGTCTCCGGGTCCATCACCCTGGGCGACGAGGTGCTGACCCCGGACTCCTCGCGCTTCTGGGACGCCGCAACCTACAAGCCCGGACAGGCCCAGCCGTCCTACGACAAGCAGTACGTCCGGGACTGGCTGACCTCGGCAGAGTCCGGTTGGGACAAGGCCTCAGACACCCCGCCGCCGGCACTGCCCGCGGAGGTCGTGGAGCGCACCCGCAGCCGTTACGTCGAGGCCTACGAAAAGATCACGGGAAACACGTTTTCCTGACATACGGACGGAAGCAGGGGACCCGCGGCTGCGGGTCCCCTGCTTCCGGTAACCGGTTTGTCAGCTGGCTTTCGCTGCGGCCTCAGCCCGTTTTTGGGCCAGCTTGATTTCAAGGATCGCGTCCAGGGCCTGCTGGACCCGGTCCTGCGCCCCCGCCGCGGCGAACGCCTTTTGCGCTTCCTCGAGGTGCCCCAGGGCTTCGTCGTTGTCGCCCGCGGCCTTCAGGGATTTGCCCAGGAGCAGGGACACCTCCCCGGCCGTGTGCTTTGCCAGGTGCTCGCGTTCGGCGTGGATTTCGCGGAGCTTTTCGACGGCGGCCACGATGTCCCCGGTCAGGTACAGCCAGCGGGCCCGGATGAAGGCGACCTCCAGCTGGTCTGACTTGTTCCCACCCACAATGGACAGCGCCAGTTCGGCGCGCTCGATTGCCGACAGGGTTTCCGGCTCGACAATCCCGGAGGAAAGGCGCACCGCCGCGGAGGCCTTGTTGAACCTGGCCCAGAGTTCGATGTCGTTGGCGGGGGAGAGGAGCCGCGCGGCCCGTTCGTGGTGCTTGACGCCCTCGGTGTAGTCGTGGCGCATGAAGGCGACGTTTCCCACCACCCAGGCAACCTCGCCCGCGAGCTGGGTCATGGAGAGCTCGTCCACGTGGTCGATCATTGCCTGGCAGTATTTCCAGGCCTCATCCAGCCTGCCGCTTTCGGCGAGGGCACCGATCAGCGCCCGATAGGCGCCGATAATCAAAGTGGAGCCCTTAGGCAGCTGCGAGCATAGTTTCACTGCCTCGCTGGCATGCTCCACCGCGGCACTGAGCTGCCCCTGTCCCTGGCAGACGCCGGCGAGCATCTGCCGGGCGCGGACGGCCAGGCCTGCGGATTCGGTGGCCATGGGATGCTCCAGCAGGTGCTCCATGATCCGCTGGCATTCCTGCCAGTTGCCCTGCTTGATCAGGCATTCCGCCTGCATGTACATCATGTTCCACCAGGCGCTGGTGTTGCGGCCCTCGAGGGCGATCTTCGCTGCGGTGGCAGCGTGGCTTGCGGCCAGCTCGTAGTCCCTGAGGTCCCAGGCCTGGCGCGCATAGAGCCCGGCGAGCACGTACTCCGCGTCGCTGACGGAGATGGGCTGGCTCCACGCCTCCAGGGCCTTGGGCGCCAGCTCCAGCCTGCGGGCCAGTTCCTCAATCACTTCCGCCGTCGGTTCACGCCGGCCGGTTTCGAGCAGGGAAATGTAGCTTGGTGAATACAGGTCCTTGCCCAGTTCGGCCTGCGTCAGTCCACGCTCAAGGCGTTCCGCTCGGAGCTTTTCTCCGAATCCATTGCCCACGGCGCTTCCTCCTTCCGGACAGCTGGGCCGCCGAATGCTTGACAGCCCCTGTGGAAAATATTTTACAATGTGTGTCAACAAGGACAGTGCTGGCTTTGTAACGAATCCGACTCGTATTGAGGAACCTTTCTATGTTGAAGAAGATCGCAACTGCGGCCGTCATGGCCGGCGCGCTGGCCTTTTCCGCTGCGGCTCCTGCCGTGCTGTCTGCCGGTTCCCTCGCGGACCACAGCGGTACCTCGGTAGCCGTGGGCAACTGGCCGGACCCGATGTCCAAGCCGGTCAAGGGCAAGAAGAGCACCACCGACACGACGGACACCACGTACACCACCTACGTGGGCAACTGGCCGGACCCGATGTAAACAGCTTCCTCATCAACAGGAGGCGATGAAGCAGCCCCGGAGCACCAGCTCCGGGGCTGTTTCTGTTAAGTGAAAGGCAGCTGCCGTAACCGTACTGAGATGAAAAGGTGGGATGAAAAAAGAGGGCCTCCGCAAGGAGACCCTCTTTCACTGTTGGTCGGGATGACAGGATTTGAACCTGCGACCTCTTCGTCCCGAACGAAGCGCGCTACCAAGCTGCGCTACATCCCGATCCGCTGCAAAAGCAACTTTACAAGGATAGCCGATTCCCGGCCCCGATGCGAAATCCGGCCCGGCCGGAGTCCCGGCCGGGCTCAGACCAGGGAATCCTTCCATGCCCCGTGCAGGTCGGCGAAGCGTCCGCCGCCACCGATCAGCTCCCCGGGCGTGCCGTCCTCCACAATCCGTCCGTCGTGGACCACCAGCACCCGGTCCGCCGTCTCCACCGTGGAGAGCCTGTGCGCGATGATCAGGGCCGTACGTCGTGCGGCCTCCGTTCCCGCCAGGAGCCGCGCCAGCCCGGCCTGCACCAGGCGTTCGGACGGGATGTCCAGCGAGGAGGTGGCTTCGTCCAGGATCAGCACCGCCGGCCGGGCCAGGAACGCCCTGGCAAAGCTGATCAGCTGCCGCTGGCCGGAGGACACGCGGCCGCCGCGTTTGTTGACGTCGGTGTCGTAACCCTCGGGAAGCTCCATGATGAACCCGTGTGCCCCCACCGCTTTTGCCGCTTCCTTGATCTCAGCGCGCGATGCCTCCGGCCGGCCCAGGGCGATGTTGTCCGCCACCGAGCCACTGAACAGGAAGGCTTCCTGGGTGACCATCACGATGTTCCGGCGGAGATCGGTGGTGGCCAGGTCCCGCAGGTCCACGCCATCCAGGGTGATCGTTCCGGAGGTGACGTCATAGAACCGGGCGATCAGCTTGGCCAGGGTGGACTTTCCCGCTCCCGTCTGGCCCACCAGGGCCACAGTCTGCCCTGCCGGAATATGCAGGTCCAGGCGGGGCACCACCAGGGGTCCGTCGTCGCCGTAGCGGAATTCGACCGCGTTGAAATCGATCCGGCCCGTGGCAGCGGGAAGGGGCACCGGATTCTTCGGCGGCCGGACGGTGGGCACCTCTTCGAGGAGGCCCGAGACTTTCTCCAGGGCTGCCTGGGCGCTCTGGAACGAGTTGTAGAACATGGCCATCTGGTCCACGGGCTGGAAGAACCGCTTGGTGGAGAGGATGAGGGCCAGGAGCACGCCCACGGCAAGGCTGCCGCCCAGTACCCGGAATCCGCCCACCAGCAGCACCACGGCCACGCAGACGTTGCCGATCAGGACCAGTCCGGGCTGGAAGATGCCGTTGAGGTTGATGGAGCGGACGGTGACCAGGCGGTAGTCTTCGGCGAGCTGTCCGTAGCGCTGCGAGTTCTCCTTTTCCTTGCGGAAGGCCTTGACGGCGCGGATTCCGGTCATGGTTTCCACGAAGTGGACGATCAGCCGGGCGGAGACCACCCGGGACTCGCGGAAGGCGATCTGCGAGTGCTTCTGGTACCAGCGGGACAGGAAGAACATGGGCACCCCCGCGGCCAGCACCAGCAGGCCGCTCCGCCAGTCCAGGGCGAAGATGGTGGCGGCGGTAAACGCCATGAACAGGATGCCCGAGGCAAGCGAGCTGACCCCTGAATCGAGCAGTTCGCGCAGTGCCTCCAGGTCCGAGGTCTGCCGGGCGATGATCCGGCCGGAGGTGTACTTTTCGTGGAATTCCAGGCTCAGCCGCTGGGTGTGGCGGAAGACGCGGACCCGCAGGTCGAGGAGCATGGCCTGGCTGAGCCGCGCGGTGGAGGTGACGTACAGGGCGGTGAGTCCCGCCGTCGCTATGGCTGCCAGGAGGTAGGCGGCACCGGTGAACACCAGGGGCAGGTTGTCCCCGGAGCGGAGGGCCGGAAGGGCGTGGTCGATGCCAAAGGCGATCAGCGCCGGGCCGGCCACACGGGCAGCCTGGGACAGGACCACCATGGTGATGGTCAGCCAGAACCGTACCCGCACGGGTCGGATCAGCGACCGCAGCAAGGCGAGTGACCGCCGTCGTACTGCCCTGCTGTCGCTCTTGCTGAGGTGGGCGTTGTCTTCGTTGGCGGTGCCGAACGTTGCGGTGCTCATCGGGTCACTTCCTCTGCCTGGTCCTCGAGGGCGGACAGTTCAGAGTCCAGGTCCCGGGGCTCCCGGTCCAGGCTTGCGATGACATACCGGTAATGGTGGTTGGCGGCCAGCAGCTGCGAGTGTGTCCCCACGGCGGTGATGCGGCCGTCCTCGAGCAGCGCCACCCGGTCTGCCAGGGCCACGGTGGAGGGGCGGTGCGCCACGATCAGGGTGGTGGTGTCCTTGAGGACCTCGCGGAGCCGGGCCTCCACCAGTTCCTCGGTGTGGACATCAAGGGCGGACAGGGGATCGTCCAGGACAAGGACGCGGGGCCGGGCAGCAATGGCACGGGCCAAGGCAATGCGCTGGCGCTGGCCTCCGGACAGGCTCAGGCCCTCCTCGCCGATCAGCGTGTCCACGCCCTGGGGCAGGGAATAGGCAAAATGGGCCTGCGCCACATCGAGGGCTTCATCCAAAACGTCGTCGCTGCGCACCGGCGCGCCGAGCAGGACGTTGTCCCGCACCGAGTTGGAAAAGAGCGTGGTGTCCTCGAAAGCCACCGCCACGACCCGGCGCAGTTCCGCCACGTCGTAGTCCCGGATGTCCACACCGTCGATGGTGATGGCGCCGCCGGTGACGTCGTACAGCCGCGGCACCAGCTGGATCAGGGCGCTCTTGCCGCTGCCGGTGGTGCCCACCAGGGCCATGGTCTCACCGGGCCGGATGTCCAGGGTGATGTCCTTGAGGATGGGCCTGTCCGGGGCGTCCTCGAAGGCGAATGTGGCGTCGCTGAAGCGGAGCGCGCCGGCAGGTTCGCTCGGGTGGCGGGGCTGGGCGGGGCTGGTGATGGTGTTCGGCGTGTCCATCACTTCGTAATGGCGGTCGACGGCGGTCTTGGCGGTGAGTGCCATGGCCAGCAGCATGCCGGAGAACTCGACGGGTGAGGCGATGACTGCGGCCGTGGCGAAGAATGCCACCAGCGACCCGATGCTCAGCTGGCCGCTGGCGCAGAGCATGACGCCGACCACCAGCCCGGCGCCCAGGGCGAGTTCGGGGAGCAGGGTGACCACCATGGTGAACGTTGCCTGGTGGCGCGCCTTCGCGATCTCCGTCTGGCGCAGTTCCTCTGCCTGTTCATTGAAGTTCTCCAGGGCTTCGCGGCTGCGGCCAAAGGCCTTGAGGACCCGGATGCCGTGGACGGATTCCTCCACCGTGGTGGCAAGGTCGCCGGCCTGGTCCTGGCTGCGCCGGGCTACTTTGCTGAACCGGGTCCGGAACCGGAAGCTGTTGACGGTGATGGGAACCGCCGCGGCCAGGAAGATCAGCGCCAGCTGCCAGCTCATGGCGAACATCGCGACGATGCCAATGATCACGGTGAGGGAGGTGACCACCAGCATGATGGCGCCAAAGGCCATCCAGCGCCGCAGGAAGTTCAGGTCCGTCATGGCCCGGGACAGCAGCTGGCCTGAACCCCACCGGTCGTGGAACGACACGGCCAGGTCCTGCAGGTGGTCGTAGAGGGAAACCCGCATCCGGGTTTCCACCGAGGTTGCGGGGTTGATCACGAATTGCCGGCGCAGGGCCACGAGGGCGGCCTCGGCGATGCCCAGCACCAGGATGACGCCCGCGGAAGTCCAGACTGCTTCCGGTGCGCCGCCGGGCTGCAGGGCGGTGTTGACCAGGATCCGCAGCACCTGCGGAATGGTCAGCGCCACGATGCTGGCCAGGAGCGCGCAGAGAAGGCCCAGCAAAAGGCGGGGGATGATGGGCCGGACGTGGGGGTAGAGACGGCTGATGGATCGAAAGAATGGAGTCTGCTTGGCCATGCCCGCTTCTCAAGCTCTAAAACGAATGTAGTTTCCTCTAGCAACTACCCTATGCCATGGGCGTGAGACGATTCACAGGGATTGTGGCGCCCCGGCGGCTGCTTGCCCAGTTATTGCGGACCGTAATGCGTGCGGTTCAGCTGGGGGAGGTGAGGGTCAGCAGGACGGCCTCGGGCTTGCAGGCGATCCTGACCGGGGCGAAGCGCGAGGTGCCGATGCCGCCCGAGACGTTGACCGGCGTCGTGCTTCCGTTGCTGGACCAGTCGTGGAGGCCCTTTGCCCGCCAGGTGGGGATGTCGCAGTTGGCCACCAGGGCGCCGTAGCCGGGGATGCACAGCTGGCCGCCGTGCGTGTGCCCGGCCAGCAGCAGGTCCGCGCCGCTTTCCGTGAAGTGGTCCAGCACCCGCTGGTAGGGCGCGTGGATGACAGCAACCTTGAGGTGGTCCTTGGCGTCCTGGCTTACGGTTCCGCGGGGCCAGCCCGCGTACCGTTCCCGGTTCAGGTGGGGGTCGTCAACGCCGGAAAAATCGAAGCGCATGCCCTTGAGGACCAGGGACTGGCTCCGGTTGGTGAGGTCCACCCAACCGCTCATGCCGAAGCCGGAACGCAGCCGGGGCCAGTCGAGGGCCACCGGTTTGGGTTTCGCCTTGGATGGTCCGAGCAGATATGACGCCGGGTTTTTCGGCGTGGGCGCAAAGTAGTCGTTGGATCCGGGGACAAAGACGCCGGGGAACTGCAGCAGCGGCTTCAAGGCATCCAGCAGGGGATCCACCGCCTTGGCGTGGCTGAGGTTGTCGCCGGTGTTGACCACCAGGTCCGGCCGGAGCCCGGCCAGCGACCCCAGCCAGTCAGCCTTCTTGTGTTGCCCGGGTACGAAGTGGATGTCGCTTAGGTGCAGGATGCGGAACGGGTCCCTGCCGGGTGGCAGGATGGCGAGGGTTTCCTCGCGAAGGACGAACTGGTTCTTTTCCCACAGTCCATACCCGAAGGCGGCCATCCCGGCTGCAGCTCCGGCGCCGGCAGTGACGGCAAAGCCGCGCCCGAAGGAACGGGCGCGGCTTGCCAGGCTATCGATGCTCATGCGCGGTTAGCCGTTGCCCTTTCCATTGTTCCCGTTGCCATTGCTGGTGGGGGCGGGGGCCGGCGCCTGGGTCGCGGGAGCCTGGGTAACCTGCGGGGCCGGAGCCTGGGTGGCCTGGGGAGCTGTCGTGGCCGGCGTGGTGGTCCGGGTGGTCCCGTTGACCATGTTGCTCGGCGGAGCCGGGAACGGATTGGCGCCGTACCCGGGGGCGACCTTTGCCATGTAGTTGGAGAACATGGGGCCGGCGATCATGTAGCCGTCAATGCCTTGGTAGAACTTGCCGTTGACGGTGATGTTCTGGCCGGCACGGCCCTGGTTGCCCAACGGGTCACCAAACCAGGCAGCGGTGGCCAGGCCGGTGGTGTGGCCCACAACCCAGGTGGAGCCGTTGTTGTTGGATGTACCGGTCTTGGCGCCGATCGGGAAGCTGGTCTTGGTCGAGATGCGGGGCTGGATCAGGGAGCCTGAACCCCGGTTCAACACTTCCTGCAGCGCGTAGTTCACGCCGCGGGCAACCTCCGGCTTGATGGCATCGCGGCAGCTGCTCGACTGCGCCGGAAGCTGTTTGCCGCTGGCATCGACCACCGAGGTGATGGCGATGGGTTCGCAGTACTTGCCGTCATTCGCGAAGGTGGCGAATGCACTGGCCATGGTGAGCGGGGACGTCTGGGTGGACCCCAGCAGGTTGCCCAGCGTCATCATGTTGATCTTGGGGTTCGGTTCATCCGCAGACGGGAGGCCGCTGTGCAGGCCTACGGCATCCGCAATTTTCTGGATCCCACAGAAGTCCAGTTGTGCTGCCGACGCAAACGTCACGGTGTTGATGGAGTTGTAAAGACCCTCCAGGACGGTCAACGGCTTGTACCACTGCGGTTCGGCGTTCTGCAGGTCATCGGCGGCGTCCAGGCGTGCGTTCTTTTGGGCCGTGCTGTAAGCACCCTGGACCTTCCCGCAGGTGTTCTTCCACGGGTAGCCGATGGGGTAGACGCGCTGGGCTGCGTTGACCACGGTGTTCATGCTCTTGCCCTCATTGAGCCACTCCGCGAAAGTGAAGGGCTTCATGGTGGATCCCGGCTGGAAGCCGCCGACACCGTTGAGGTCGTTTCCGTCCTTGTCGAGCTGGTCAACGTTGAAGTTCAACTGGGAATTGAAGCCCCCCGCGCCGGCCAGGAACGAGGTGTTCTGGGCCATGGAGATGATCTTGCCCGTACCCGGTTGCACCGACACCATCGAGGCGCCCCACTTGTCCGGGTTGGCTCCGGCAGCGGCATCGGCCTGCTCCTGGGCTGTGGCCTGGGCCTTGGGGTCCAGGGTGGTGGTGATGGTCAGGCCGCCGCCGTAGATGACGTGCTGCCGTTCCTCTTTGTCCGCGCCGTAGGCCGGGTTGTTCTCCAGCAGGTGCAGGACGTAGTCACAGAAGTACGGGGCGGACGCGGCATAGGCGCAACCCTGCTTGGGCTGGGTCACCTTGGGCTCCACCGGTGTTGCGACGGCAGCCTCGTATTCCTCGGGGGTGATCTTCTTCTGGTCCTTCATCAGCCCCAGCACCAGGTCGCGGCGCTGCTTGGACTTCTCGGGGTTGGTGATGGGGTCGAAGGCCGACGGGCTGTTCACCAGGCCGGCAAGGAGTGCCGCCTGAGGCAGGGTCAGATCCTTGGCGGTGGTGCTGAAGAAGTAGCGGGAAGCGGCTTCGATGCCGTACGCGTCACGGTTGAAGAACACGATGTTCAGGTAGCCCTCAAGGATCTGGTCCTTGCTGAACTCCTTTTCAAGGGCGATGGAAAGCTTCATTTCGCGGAGCTTGTCGCCCACGCCCTTGTTGACGCCGTTGAGCTTGATCTGGTCTTCCTCGCCGGCGGCGGCGAGGTTCGCGTTGAGGACGTTGTTGACGTACTGCTGCGTGATGGTTGAAGCACCCTGCTTGTTGCCGCGTGCGGTGGCGACCAGTGCACGCAGGATACCCGTGGTGTCCACGCCGCCGTGCTCGTAGAAGCGGCTGTCCTCCACGGCGATGATGGCGTTCTTCATGTTCGGGGAAATCTGGTCCAGCGGGACCTTGGTGCGGTTCTCCGTGTAAACGCTGGCGATCTCGCTGCCGTCCGCCGCCAGGATCCTGGTGGTCTGGCTCGGCGGATCGACCTTCAGCTCCGCCGGGAGGGAGTCGAAGAAGTCAATGGAACCGCTTGCCGCACTGCCTGAAACGGCGGCGGCGGGGACCAGCAGGCCGGCCACCAGGACACCGCAAATCGCGCTCACACCAAGGAAAAGAAGGATTTTACCCAGTGTGGTGGCAGTGTCGAATAAGGGGTTGTTGCGAGTCGCCATGTTTTCCACTTTACCGGCAACGGCTACGCTTTCTCTCATGACCAAATGGGAGTACGCGACGATTCCGCTCATCATTCACGCCACAAAGCAGATCCTGGACCAGTGGGGAGAGGACGGCTGGGAGCTCGTCCAGGTAGTCCCCGGACCGGACGGCAACGGCCTTGTCGCCTACCTCAAGAGGGAGAAGCAGTAATGAGCACACCCGCAGAAGCCCAGCCCAGCGCCGCAACCGCGCCCGTATCCGCCGTCGAGCAGCGCCTCGCGGAACTGGGCATCACCCTTCCGGAGGTCGCCGCCCCGGTGGCCTCCTACGTTCCCGCCGTTGTTTCCGGAAGCCATGTCTACACCTCGGGCCAGCTGCCGTTTATTAACGGCAAACTCGAAGCTACGGGCAAGGTGTCGGCCGGTACCGAAGGGTTTGCCGACGAGCCCACGGTTTCCCCGGAGGACGCGCAGAAGTACGCTGCCGTCTGTGCTGTCAACGCCCTCGCCGCCGTCAAGAGCGTCATCGGGGACCTGGATCGGATCACCCGCATCGTCAAGGTTGTTGGATTCGTCGCTTCGGATGCTTCGTTCACGGGCCAGCCCGCCGTCGTCAATGGCGCTTCGGAACTGCTGGGCCGCGTCCTTGGTGACGCCGGGCAGCATGCCCGTTCCGCCGTCGGCGTTGCCGTACTTCCGCTCGACTCTCCCGTTGAGGTCGAGCTGATTGCCGAATTCAGCTAAGACCGGACTATTCCCTTGCCACACCTCGCACGACGCCTTTTTGCACTTCCCCAGGATCTTGAAGGGGCAGCGCACAGCTGGCTCGAACACGGCGAGCGGACCCCCCGCGCCGCCCGCTACGCCTCATCCGTAGTCCTCCTGCGTGATTCGCCCACCGGCCTGGAGACGTGGCTGGGTTACCGGCCCGGCTCCTCGCCGCTGGGCGTGCTCGCGTTCCCTGGCGGTTCCCTGGACCCGGCCGACGACGACGCCATGGGTTGGCTGGGTCCGTCGCCGCAGCATTGGGCCGAGCAGATGGGGACCGACGACGTGGGGCTGGCACGACGCCACGTGGTGGGTGCGGTCCGGGAGCTGTTTGAGGAAACGGGAATACTGCTGGCCGGTCCCGACATGTCCAACACTGTGGAGGCCACCTCCACACCCGAATGGATGCGTGCCCGCGTAGCGGTGGCCGACCAGGAGAAGACGCTTGCCCAGGTGCTGGGCAAGCGTGGCCTGTCCTTGCGCACGGACCTGCTCAAATCCCTCGTCAACTGGCGCAGCCCCGACTTTGCGCACCGACGGTTCGACACCCGGTACTTCGCGGCCACCGTGCCGCTCGGCCAGGAGCCGTCACTGC
This sequence comes from Arthrobacter sp. NQ7, assembly GCF_029581595.2. Lineage (NCBI taxonomy): Bacteria > Bacillati > Actinomycetota > Actinomycetes > Micrococcales > Micrococcaceae > Arthrobacter > Arthrobacter sp. NQ7. The sequence goes on from NZ_JARFXU020000001.1 coordinate 22,405, forward strand.
TTGAGGGCAAGGGAGTCTGGGGCAGGTGGGTCAACGTGGCGCAGGTGATCCATGACCGGAACACCAGCGCCCTGGGAGACGAGGCGGGCCAGGAGAACACCGTGGGCCGCCCCCTGGGTGAACTGCTGGTTCCCGGGTCCGAAATCATGCTCGAGAAGATGGCGTCTGCCAATGGCTGCATCGCCTACCTGAGCTACAAACGCAAGCCGCATGTGTACCAGCCCACGCTGGTCGAGGAAGACGGCAAGCTCATGCTTGAAGTGGAGGCCGCCAAAACAGTGGCGGGGGACCACCAGCGCGAACGCTGACGCGCCGGCGGTCAGAGTAACATCGTTCAAAAGCCACACCGGGGAGCAAGGGGGCGCCGTTGCGGGCGACGGTCAAGGACGTAGCGCGCCTGGCAGGGGTTTCGCCAAAGACGGTCTCGAACGTCATGAATGGAATCGTCCCGGTCAGTGGTCCCACCCGCCTCAGGGTTGAGCAGGCCATGGCGGAGCTGGATTACGTTCCCAATCTGTCTGCCCGGGGGCTGCGGAACGGCAGGTCCGGCGTCATTGCGCTGGCGTTGCCTGACCTGGCTACTCCCTACTCGGCGGAAATCGCGCACAACGTGGTTGAAGTGGCCCACGAACAGGGGTGGAGCGTCCAGATCGAGGAGACGGGATCCGATCCCACCCGCGAATACGAACTGATGTCGCGTGCCCGCTCCAACCTGATCGACGGGCTCATCCTCAACCCCGTGGTACTGGACGAAAGTGCCGTCAAGGTCGGAGTCTCCCTTCCTCCGGTGGTGCTGCTGGGGGAGGTCACCCAGAAGCTTGCGGACCGCGTGTGGGTGGACAGTGTCGCCGCAGCCCGTGACATGACCCTGGCACTGGGGAGGACGGGCAGGCGCCGTATCGCCGTCCTCGGCGCCGCGGAGGGCAGGGGTTCCGCTGCAGCCATACTGCGCACCCGCGGGTACCAGGCTGCTTTGGCGGTACTCGGCATCCCTTGGGACGACTCCCTGATCATTCCCTGCGAGAAGTGGAGCCCGGATGCCGCGGCCAACGCGCTGACAGGCTATCTTGGCTCTCACCCCGTGCCTGATGCCCTCTTCTGTTTCACCGATTCGATGGCCATCGGTGCCCTCAGCGTCCTGTGGAAGCGCGGCCTGAGGGTCCCGGAGGATGTCGCAGTGGCAGGCTTCGACGACATCGCAGATGCGCAGTACGCCGTTCCGTCCCTGACAACCGTTTCGTTTAACAAGCGCCACGTGGCCAGTGAGGCCCTGCGCCTCCTCACGGAACGGATGGGCGACCGGGGAGGCCCCCAGAAGGTGGTTGCCGTGGACTACGAGATCGTCGAACGGGAAAGTACCCCCTCTTGAAATATCCCCTTCCCGGCCTTGACCCGGCAGGCGGGAAATCGAGATAGCCCCGTCACTTTGCGAGCGCTAACAATTTTTCATTGCGGCTGTCATTACATCGATGTAATGTGAGGCGTGCGTCACACCGAAGCCGGCGGGACTGCAACGAGGGATATCCGGCAGCAACGGTTGTGGCAACGGAACGACTTTCAGCGGACCCATCCAAAGGAGTGACGGGTGAAGCAGTTTGATTTTTTCGACGACAGGCAACTGTCGAGGCGCCGGCTGTTGTCCGGAACCGCAGCGTTGGGAAGCGTGTTCGCCGCGGCGGCCTTGTCCGGATGCGGCGGAAACGCCTCCGCCGCGGCCCCCAGGGACATCCAGTTCTGGCATCTCCTGTCGGGTGGTGACGGCATCAAGATGCAGAACATGATCAGCAAGGTGAACGACGCCAACCCCGCGTTCAAGGTACATCCGACAGTTCTTGCCTGGGGCCCGCCCTACTACACCAAGCTGGCCATGGCATCCGCCGGCGGACGTCCGCCGCAGCTGGCCATCATGCATGCCAGCCGCGTTCCCGGCTATGCGCCCGGGGGCCTGATTGACCCGTGGGACCTCGACCTGCTGTCAGAGTTCGGTGTGACCAGCCAGAGCTTCGCGCCCAGGATCTGGGACAAGAGCCAGAACAACGGCAAAGTCTTCTCCATCGCCCTGGATTCGCACCCCTTTGTCATGTTCTACAACCGTGACGTGGCGGGAAAGGCAGGACTGCTTGGCAGCAACGGGCAGTTGCAGGAAGCGAAGTCCCCGCAGGAATTCATCAGCATCGCCCGGGAAATGCAGAAAGTGACCCAGGCGCACGGTCTGTCCTTTGGGTACCTCGGCAGCGGGTCACAGATGTGGCGCCTTTTCTACACCCTCTACCGGCAGCACGGGGCAAGCATGGAACTGACCCCCGGCAAGCCAATGGTGGCCGACAACGAGGCCGCCGTCGAGTCCCTGGAATTCATGACGTCACTGTTCGATGACACCATCGCGGCGCAAAGCGGCGACATCAGTACGGGCATCGCGGAATTCGCCCGCGGAGGATCAGGCATGCTCTTCAGCGGGGTTTGGGAGCTTCCCACCTTCAAGAAGGCGAACCTGCCCGTTGACGCTGCCACCATCCCCACGCTGTTCGGAACGCCGGCGGCCTACGCTGACTCGCATTCCTTCGTGCTTCCCCGGCAGCTGAACGTCGACGACGCCAAGCGCCGCGACGTCTACAAATTCGTCAGCGACATCCTCAAAGGCTCGCTTTCCTGGGCCGAGGCAGGACATATCCCCGCCTTCCAGCCGGTGGTGCAATCCCAGGCCTACCGCGAACTCACGCCCCAGATCCACTACGCCAACGCAGCAGACATCATCGCCTACGACCCGGAGGCCTGGTTCAGCGGATCGGGCTCCGACTGGCAAACGTACTTTGCGGAGACCGTGCAGAACGTGCTCCTCGGCCGCGACAAGGCAACTGATGGCTGGGATGCCTTCGTGCGGCGTACCAACACCCTGCTTTCCCGTCCCAACCCGGTTTGAACCGCCAAGCGACACAGGAGTCCAAATGAGTTCCGTAGCAACATCACACAACAGCGAGGGCCCGGTGGATTCGCTGCCCGGGCTGTCCCGGCAAAGAATGTCCAGGCAGGCGGGGTCCAGGACCGCCGGGTCCCGTTCCCAGGGAAGCAGGGACAACTTCAACGGCTGGGCTTTTGCCGCACCGTTCCTGGCATTTTTCCTGGTCTTCCTCGTCTGGCCCCTCCTTTACGGGCTGTACATGAGCTTGACCGGCAAGTCCCTTACCGGCGCCAACGACAGCCTGATCGGGCTGGCGAATTACAGCGAAGCCCTCGCCGACTCCGACATGTGGCATTCGCTGGGCAACACCCTCTACTTCACGGTCATCAGCACCGTCCCGCTGGTGGTCGTTGCCTTGGTCATGGCCGCCTTGGTCAATGTTGGACTGCCCGCGCAATGGCTGTGGCGGCTGTCCTACTTTGCCCCGTACCTGCTGGCCTCCACTGTTGTCTCCCTGTTCTTTACCTGGATGTACAACCCCCAGCTGGGCCTGATCAACGACTCGCTGGCCAAAATAGGGCTGCCGAAAGTTGCGTGGCTGAACGACCCCGGCGTCGCGATGTGGGCAATCGTCATCGCAACACTGTGGTGGACGGTGGGCTTCAACTTCCTCCTGTACCTGGCGGCGATGCAGAACATTCCCGCCCAACATTATGAGGCGGCGTCCCTGGACAGCGCCGGTGCCTGGCGGCAGTTCTTCTCCATCACCCTGCCGCAGCTGGCCCCCACCACCGTGATGATCGTGCTCCTCCAGATCCTGGCGTCGCTGAAGATTTTCGACCAGGTCTACCAAATGACAGCCGGCGGCCCCGGGGGCGCCACCCGGCCCGTGGTGCAGTACATCTTCGAAACCGGCTTCACCGGATACCGCCTGGGTTACTCGGCAGCCATCTCCTACATCTTCTTCGGACTGATCGTGGCGGTTTCGGTCATCCAGTTCCTCATCACCCGCCGCAGGAGTGCATAGCCATGGCAACTGAAACCCTCGCCCGCCCTGTTCCCTCCACGGCCACGCCGTCCGCCGGCGGCAGGAACGGCCGCAGGATGAGCCCCGGCCGCGTTGCGGTCCTGGCAGTCGCCGCCCTGCTGGCCGTCCTCTGGATGGTGCCCTTCGCCTGGGCAACCGCCACTGCTTTCAAGAGCGAGACTGATGCCGCCGCTCCGAAGATCAGCTGGATCCCGCCGTCGGGCTTCACCGCCGATGCCTTCGTCAAGGTGTTCCAGGACGGCAACATCCCGCTGTGGACCTGGAATTCGCTGTACACCTCGGCGGCCATCACGGTGATCACGCTGGTCATTTCCGCGCTAGTGGCCTACGCGCTGTCCCGCATCGACTTCCGGGGCAAGAAGGTCCTGATGACCGTAATCATCGCGTCCATCATCGTTCCCCCGCCGGTCCTGATCATCCCGCTGTTCTACCAAATGGTGGCACTGCACCTGATCGACACCTCGTGGGCCATCATCTTGCCGCAGGTCATCCACCCAGCCATGGTGTTCGTGCTTAAGAAGTTCTTCGACCAGATCCCGCGCGAGCTCGAAGAAGCCGCGGTCATGGACGGCGCCAGCCGGATGCGGATCTTCCTCCAGGTCATCCTTCCGCTGTCCCGCCCCATCCTCGCGGCCGTGGCAATCTTCGTATTCATCGGCGCCTGGAACAACTTCCTCTGGCCGTTCATCGCCACCAACGACGGGTCCGTCCTTACTCTCCCCGTGGGGCTGCAGACCATCAAGAGCGCCTACGGCATCCAGTACGCCCAGAACATGGCGTCCGCGTTGCTCGCGGCCCTGCCGCTGATCCTGCTTTTCCTGTTCTTCCAGCGCCAGATCATCAAAGGCGTTGCGACGACGGGACTCGCCGGCACCTGACGCCCACCTTCGCTTTCCACCACCTGCCTGAAGTTCAACCAAGGAGATCATTCTTATGTCCCGCGCCAGAATCACCCTCGACCGCGACTTCACCATCGGCGAAGTGCCCCCGCGCCTTTTTGGCTCCTTCGTGGAGCACATGGGCCGCTGCGTCTATACCGGCATCTACGAACCGGGCCACCCGGAGGCCGACGAAAACGGCTTCCGCCAGGACGTCCTCAAGCTCGTCAAGGAGCTCGGCGCCACCGTGGTCCGCTATCCCGGCGGCAACTTCGTATCCGGCTATGACTGGGAAGACGGAATTGGCCCCCGCGAAGACCGGCCGCGCAGGCTTGACGGGGCCTGGCACACCCTGGAAACCAACGCCTTCGGCCTCCACGAGTTCGTGGACTGGTCCCGCCAGGCCGGTACCGAAATCATGGAAGCCATCAACCTGGGAACCCGGGGAGTGGACGCCGCCCGCGCCATCGTCGAGTACGCCAACCATCCCGGCGGAACCCGCCTTTCAGACCTGCGGGCAAAGAACGGACACAAGGACCCGTTCAACATCAAGCTCTGGTGCCTGGGCAATGAAATGGACGGCCCCTGGCAGATCGGGCACAAGACGGCCGAAGAGTACGGCCGGCTTGCGCAGGAAGCAGCCAAGGCGATGAGGTTCGTGGACCCGGACATCGAACTTGTAGCGTGCGGAAGCTCGAACTCCGGCATGCCTACCTTCGGCGCCTGGGAGCAGACCGTCCTGACTCACGCCTACGACGACGTCGACTATGTTTCACTGCACGCCTACTACCAGGAGCATGACGGGGACGTCGGCAGCTTCCTGGCCAGCGCCGTCGACACCGACTACTTCATCGAATCCGTCATCGCCACCGCCGACGCAGTCCGGGCCAAGGGCAAGCACAGGAAACACATCAACCTGTCCTTCGACGAATGGAACGTCTGGTACCAGCGCGGCCTTGACACGGAGGACCAGCCGCACAACGTCACCAAGGCCGGCTGGCGTGAACACCCGCGGGTCATCGAGGACAAATACAACGTGACGGACGCCGTCGTTGTGGGCACCCTCCTCAATTCGCTGCTCCGCCATGGCGACCGGGTCAAAATCGCCAACCAGGCACAGCTGGTCAACGTCATCGCCCCCATCTTCAGCGAGGAGAACGGACCGGCCTGGCGGCAAACCATCTTCCACCCGTTCTCACGGATGGCAGAACTGGCGAAGGGCCGGATCCTGCGGTTGTCAGTTGACTCCGACAAGTACACCAATATCCGGTTTGGTGATACCGACCTGGTGGACGTCAGCGCCACATGGAACGAGGAAACAGGCCGCGTTGCATTGTTCTTTGCCAACCGCGGCCTGGATGAGGCTGCGGACGTGGAGGTGGCCCTGCGGGGCTTTGACGCGCAGCGGGTAATCCGGGCCGAAGTGCTGGAGATCCCGGACGGCGGCGACCGCTTCAGCATCAACAACCAGGAACATCCTGACCGCGTGGGCCTGAAGCCGCTGGCGGGGGCGAAAGCCACCGGATCCGAGCTGCGGCTCAGCCTTCCCGCGTTGTCCTGGGCGGTCGTCGAACTGGACGTGGTGAAGAACTGATCGGCAAAGCCACGAAAAAGGCCGCCCCTCGGGGCGGCCTTTCTTGTGGGGTCTAGCGCGAGCGCTGGCGGAGGCGCTGCATGTCCAGGATGACCACTGCGCGGGCCTCCAGGCGGAGCCAGCCACGCTGGACGAATTCGGCCAGGGCCTTGTTCACCGTTTCGCGGGACGCACCCACGAGCTGTGCCAGTTCCTCCTGCGTGAGCTCGTGCGCCACCAGGACGCCGTCCGTTGCCGGGCGGCCGAAGCGGTCTGCAAGGTCCAGCAGGGCCTTGGCCACGCGGCCGGGGACGTCGGAGAAGACGAGGTCGGACAGGGAGTCGTTGGTGCGCCGCAGGCGGCGGGCCAGGGCCTGCAGCAGCTGGGCCGAGACCTCGGGCCGGGTGCGCAGCAGGGCGTTCAGGCTTTCGTTCTTGAGCCCGGCCAGCCGGGTCTCGGAAACGGCCGTGGCAGTGGCGGTGCGGGGGCTGGGATCGAACAGCGCCATCTCGCCGAAGAGCTCACCCGGGCCGAGGATGGCCAGCAGGGACTCGCGGCCATCGGGGGAGGTGCGGCCGAGCTTCACCTTGCCGGAGACGATGAAGTAGAGCTGGTCGCCCTGGTCTCCTTCGCGGAACACCGACGCGCCGCGGGACAGGTCCACCTCGGTGAGCTCATCCGTCAGCAGGCGGAATGCGTCGTCGTCGAGCGTGGCGAAAAGGGGTGCTCGGCGCAGTACCTCGATGTCCATGAAATCTCCTGAGTAAAAGTATCGGCTGTGGCGCTTGTGCCATTGTTTCAGAATTTTCAACGTTCTGTGACGAACTTGGCAGCCGAAACGCCCGCGGGCAGCCGGTCGTGGGCCTCCCGCGCGGTGCTGCACCCCACAGAGGATTGTCAGCGTCCGCCACTAGAATGGGGGTTCAACTGTTAATAAGGAGCCTTTGTGGTCGGCCTGACTGTCCTGGACCTCGTCCTGATCCTGGCGCTGTTGTCATATCTGGTCTATGGCCTCCGCAACGGGTTCCTGGTCACCGTTGGCGGCCTCGCCGGGTTTGCCGCCGGCGCCGTCGCCGCCTTCTTCGCCGTCCCCCTCGTCAGCTCGTTCGTAGCGGACTCCGGCTGGAGGCTGACCGCCATCATCGCCGCCGCCGTCGTCCTGATGGCATTGGGCCACGGCCTGGGCACCATGGTGGGGCGGCAACTCCGGGGCGTGGTGCGGATTGGCCCGCTCCGGGCAGTGGACCGGCTGGTGGGCGGCGTGCTCAACCTGGTGGTCTCCGCCCTGGTGATGTCCATGCTGGCATTCAGCGTCAGTTCCCTCGGCGTGCCGGTGGTCTCCCAGCAGCTGGCCGAATCCAAGGTCATCCGCTTCATCGAGGGCCTGACCCCCACCCCGGTCAAGGCCACCATGGCGGAGCTGCGTTCCACGGTGATCGGCAACGGCATCCCCACGCTGCTTGAGGGGCTGGACCAGGGCCAGAAGGTCCAGGTCCCCAACACGAGCACCAACACGCCCGCGTTGAACAAAGCGGCGCAGTCCGTGCTGAGGATCGCGGGCACGGCGTATGAATGCGGCCAGAACCAGACCGGCAGCGGTTTTGTCGTGTCCCCGGACCGCGTGGTGACCAACGCGCACGTGGTGGCCGGAGTGTCGCAGCCGGTGGTGGAGATGCCCGACGGCGGTGCGATGCCCGGCCGTGTGGTCTACTTCGACACCCGGCGGGACCTGGCAGTCCTGGCCGTGGACAACCTGCCGTCCCAGCCGTTGCCGCTGGGCCGCGACCTCCCCGGCGGCAGCCAGGCTGCGTTCGCCGGGTATCCGCACGGCGGACCGTTCCAGTCCAAGCCCGCCACCGTCCAGGACATCGCCACCGTCCTGGTCCCGGACATCTATGGCAACAACCCTTCGCCGGAGGACATCTACCGGCTGGCGGGGGACGTCCAGCCCGGCAACTCGGGCGGCCCGCTGCTGACCGCTGACGGCCAGGTGGCCGGGGTGGTCTTCGCCAAGGCAACCTCGGACGCCGAAGTGGGATTCGCCATCACCATGAATGACCTGGAACCTGTCGTGGAGCAGGCGCCCGCACTGTCATCTCCGGTGTCCTCGGGGCAGTGCATCCAGAAGTGACCCTTCCGGTTACAGGACTTCGGCCAGGTAGTCGATGGCCAGTTTGTAGCCGAAGACGCCGGCGCCCACGATAACGGCCGCACACACCGGCGACAGGTAGGAGTGGTGCCGGAATTCCTCGCGCTGGTGCACATTGGTGATGTGGACCTCGACGGCGGGAAGCTGGACGGCTGCCAGGGCGTCACGCAGCGCCACGGAGGTGTGCGTGAAAGCCCCCGCGTTCAGGACGATTCCGGCGGCCGTGCCGCGCGCGGCGTGGATGGCGTCCAGCAGGACGCCTTCGTGGTTGGACTGGACACAGTCCACGGCGAAGCCATGCTGTTTTGCGGCGGACGCTGCCAGCTGTTCCACATCGGCAAGGGTTGACGTCCCGTACTTCTCGGGTTCCCGCGTGCCGAGCAGGTTCAGGTTGGGGCCATTAATGACCAGGATGGTGCCGCGGCCGGCGCCGGCGGTGGAGGAGGCTTCAGTCATGCCTGCAAATCTATCGGCTGGCCCGGTCCGCCGCGCATTTTTACGCCGGCACACACCATCGACTGCTGAGTACTTGTCGTTCTGAAGCTCCAAAACGACAAGTACACGGCAATGGATGTCAGAGGGCCGTGACCCTCAGCAGCAGGGCATGCTCCGGGTTGAGGACCGGCATCGGCAGCCCCACCTCGGCCAGGAAGCGGCCGCCTGCAACAGCGCCGTCGGCGAGCCAGGACGGGGGCTGCGCCTGGGTGAAGGTGTGCGCGTAATCGGCGTCCTCCGGGACAGGAGCGATGAGCTCCACCCGGTAATTCCGCTCCGGTTCCAGGCCGGGAAGTCCCATGCGCCCCGGCTGCTCGGCAGCGGAGGTGCGGGTGCTGACGACGGCGAACAGGGCCGCCGTCGTTCCTTCCGCTACAGATCCTTCCGCCACCACGCCGTGCAGCAGGAACGACTCGTCAGCCACGTCGGCGTTGACCCGCCGGCCGCTGTGGACCAGGCCCCGGTGCTCCTTGTACAACCCCACAATCCGCCGAAGTTCTTCGCGTTCCTTTCCCTGCACGCCCCGCACATCCCACTCCATCCCGAAGTGGCCAAAGAAGGCGGTGATGGCGCGGAAGGACAAGTCATGGGTGCGGGCCGTGGTGTGCGAGGTGGTGGGTCCGATGTGGCTGCCCACCACCTCCGGCGGTACCACCGCCCCGGTCCACCGCTGGATGGTCTGCCGCTCCAGCGCATCGTTGCAGTCGGAGGCCCAGATCCGGTCTGTCCGCTCCAGGATCCCCAGGTCAACCCGGGCGCCACCCGAGGAGCAGCTTTCGATTTCGACGCCGGGATGGGCCTTGCGGAGCTCGTCGAACAGCCGGTACGCGGCAAGGGTCTGCGCGTGGACGGACGCGCGGCCCGCATGGCCGTGCTCCACGAGGTCCCGGTTCTGGTCCCACTTCAGGTAGCTGATGTTGTTTTCAGACAGGAGGGCATCGATGCGGTCGTAGATGTACTGCCACGCAGCGGGGTTCACGAGGTCAATCACATGCTGGTTGCGCCATTCGAGCGGCAGCCGGCCGCCGTCCTTGTGCGCTGCCGCCGACGGGCGCACGATCCATTCAGGGTGGGCGCGGGCGATATCGGAGTTCAGGTTCACCATTTCCGGTTCCACCCACAACCCGAACTCCATCCCGCGCGACGTGACGGCGTCGATCAGGGGTGCCAGGCCGTCCGGCCAGAGGGTGTCATCCACATACCAGTCGCCCAGGCCTGCATGGTCGTCGCGGCGCCCGCGGAACCAGCCGTCGTCGAGCACGAAGCGCTCCACGCCGAGGTCGGCGGCCGATTCTGCCAGCTCGGTGAGGACGTCCAGGTTGTGGTTGAAGTAGACCGCTTCCCAGACGTTGAGGACGACCGGCCGGGCCTTGCCGGTGTGCAGGCCGGTGGACGCGGCCGGCAGCACGTGATGTGGCCGGGAGCGGAACCAGCTGTAGAAGGCCTCGGTGATGCCGTCCAGGCCGCGGTCCGAGTAGGCGGCGAACAAGGCGGGCGTGGAGTAGCTGGCCCCGGGTTCGAGGACGACTTCCGCAGGGCCGAGGAGTTCCGAGCCGCCGATCATGGTCCGGCCGTCGCCGATGGTGTCCGCGAACTGTTCGTGGTTGCCGCTCCACGCCAAATGCGTCGCCCAGACCTTGCCGTGGCGGTTGCCGAAGCCCCGGGTGCCGGCGGCGAACAAGAGGGAGGAGTCGTGACCGGTGCGGCCGTGCCGTCCGCTCCGGACCCAGGTGCCCTGCTGGATGGCGTGCCGCTGCGGGTGGCGTTCCCGGCACCACCGTCCGGTCAGGTCGAGAAGCTCGACGGCGTCCGGCGCCACGGGCAGGACGGTGGCCAGTTCATCCACCTGGAATGGGGTGGTGCCTTTGTTCGTCACGGTATGACGGAGTTCCAGCAGGCCGCCCTGGTGGAGTGCGAGGAAGGAGGCCACGCTGATGCCGGTGTCGGGATCGGCCTGCACGATGGTGGCGGTGTTGCCCTCCACTGATGCCGACGTGGTGCGGAGGCGGGACGAGAAGTCGTGGCCCGGGCCGTCGTCGGTCATCCTGTGGCCGCGCAGGGCGGGCCGCCCGCGCCAGGCGGAGGACGCCTGCGGGAGCAGGCCGGCGGGAACCCGGGCGTCAATCGACGACGGCGGAACGGCAGCGCCGAGGATGGCCAGGTCCGGCAGGGCAGGGCCCAGGTCGGCACCCCAGTGGATGACCTCGGCCTCCCCGCTGTCGAAGCTGATCACCAGGCTGGTGCCGGCGGAACGGAGATGCAGGGGATCCATAGGGAGGTCTCTTTCAGTGTTCAGCGTTGCGTCTTAAGTTACGCACAGGAGGGAAATCCGGGAAGGGGTGGCCGGGCGCCGCCGCCGCGAGGAGGAGGACGGCGTCGCCCGGCCGGTGGCTGCGACCACATACGCAGCCACGCTGGAGGGTTTACTTGAACAGGGCGTTGACCTGGTCATTGGCCTGCGTCAGGGAACCCGCCTTGGCCTTGCCGGACACCACGGCGTCCATGGCCGGCTTCATGATGCCGTCAACCTTGGCGGCGTTATCCGCGATCGGGTAAAGGAAGGTGGTGCCGTCCTTGACCTGCTGGCTGAATGGTGTCACGTCCACGCCCTTGGCCTTGAACGCTTCGACTGCCTTGTCGGCGGAGGTCTTGATCGCCGGGAAGACGACTGCCTTGGCAGCGACCACGTCCTGGCAAGCCGCGGACCCCAGGTATTCCACCCACTTGATGGCGGCCTCCGGCTTCTTGGTGCCGGCGTAGATGGAGTCCGCCAGGCCGTTGTACATGCTGGCGCGCTTGCCGTCGACTCCCGTAGGCGTCGGGGCGATTCCCACCTTGACATCCTTGTAGCCGGTGTACTGACCGATCATCCACGAACCGTTGGCATTGATGACGGACTTGCCGGCGGCAAGGGTGTCCGCCATGCTGGCGCCCACCGTGGTTTCAAGCTTTGGCATGTATCCCTTGTCCACCAGCCCCGCGAACCAGTCAATGCTTTCCTGGAACGTGGGGTCGTCGTAGTTGAAATGCTTGCCCCACGGGTTCTTGTCCGTGTGCGTCCAGCCGGTGGTGCCGGTCAGGTAGCTCCACTCGGTCTGGCCCTGGCCGGAGCCGGACCCGTTGAGGCCGAGACCGTAAAGGGCCACATTGTTCTTGTCGAAGCCCGGCTCGTCGCCGCGCTTGCCGTTCTTGTCCACGGTCAGGTGGGCGATCGTCTTTTCGTATGTGCCGCCGCCGTCCTGGGGGTTCCAGGTCAGGTTGGCCATCTGTTCGGGGGTGACGCCGGCGTCGGCAGCAAGTTTGGTGTTGTAGAACAGTGCGATGGTGTCCCAGTCCTTGGGGAGGCCGTACCGTTTGCCGTCCTGGCCTACCCAGAGGTCAGCCAGCCCGGAGTTGTAGATGCCGGTGTCGATGTTGTCCTTCTTGACGGCGTCATCCAGGGCGAGCAGTTGCTTGTTCTTGATGAATTCGGGGTATTTGCCCAGGTGGTCGGTGAAGACGTCCGGAGCGGTGCCCGCCACGAAGCCGTTGGTGAGGGTACCCCAGTAATCGTCCCAGCCGCGCTGGGTGACCTTGACGGTGATATCCGGGTTGGCCTTGTGGAAGTCGTCAGCGCACTGCTTGTACGCCGGGAGCTGGTTGGCATCCCACAGCCAGTAGTTGATTTCGCCCTTGCCGGCCTCGGCTGATCCGCCGCCTCCGCAGGCCGAGAGCGCCAGGACTGCGGCTGCCGCTGCGGCCAGGGAGGTGAGTGCTTTCTTTTTCATGGGTGTTCCTTTCACAGTGCCTCCGGGCAGGCCGCCATGGCCCGGCGCCGGGGATGGGACGGGTGGGTTATGCGGGAAGGAGGGTTACTTTATGCCGGAGAAGCCGATGGAGTTGACGATCTTCTTGCCGAATGCGGCGAACAGGATCAGGACGGGCAGGGCGGAGACCAGGGTGGCTGCCATCAGCCCGGACCAGTCCGGTGCGCCTTGCGGCGACTGGGATTTGAAGACGCCCAGGCCCACAGTGAGGACACGGACGGATTCTTCCTGGCCCACCAGCAAGGGCCAGAAGTACTCGTTCCACTGCCCGATGAAGGTCAGCAGGGCGAGCGTGGCGATGGGTGCTGCGGCGTTGGGCAGGATGATCTGGAAGAAGATGCGAAGGTGCTTGGCGCCGTCGAGCATGGCCGCTTCCTCCACCTCGCGGGACATGTTCAGGAAGAACTGCCGGAGGAAGAAGATGGCGAACGGGGTCATGAAGATGTAGGGGAGTACCAGCCCCGCCAGGGTGTTGAGCAGGCCCAGGTTCTTGATCAGCAGGAAGTTGGGCAGGGCCGTGAAGATCGGCGGCACCATCATGGTGGCCAGGAACAGGCTGAACACCAGGTTCCGTCCCCGCCACCGCAGCCGGGCGAAAGCGTAGGCCGCCATGGCGCTGAAGAACACGGCCCCCATGGTGGTGATGGAGGCGAAGAGCACGGAATTGCGGAGGTAGATCCAGAAGTCGATCTGGGCGCCGGAGCCACCCTCGGCCACAGCTTCCTCCGGTGACTGCAGGCCGAAAACGCGCTTGAAGGCGCCCAGGTTGAAGTCAGCCGGGAGCAGGTTGGTGGCATTGCCGGCAAGTGACCCGTTGGTGGACAGCGCAGTCCGCAGGATCCAGTAGAACGGGAGGACGGATACGGCGACGGCGAGGGCGACGAGGGCCCACGCGGCGGCACGGCGCCACCTGAATGGACGACGGCGGCCCGCGGCCCGGGCTGGGGCGGAAACTTTTGTAGTGGTCATGGAAGTGTCCTTAGTCCAGGTCTGATTCGTTGCCCTTGAGGAACTTCATCTGGATGAAGGCCACCAAGGCGAGGATGACGAAGAGGATGACTGCCAGGGCGGAGCCGTATCCGAAGTCCGATTCCGTGAAGGCCTTTTGGTAGATGTAGAACTGCAGCACCCGGCTGGCGTTGACCGGACCGCCAAGGGTGGTCACGGCCACGGTGTCGAACACCTGGAAGGAGCCGATGACCGTGACGATCAGAACCAGGACCAGCACCGGACGCAGCAGCGGCACGGTGATTTTGCGGAAGGTCTGCCAAGGGGATGCGCCATCCAGGTTGGCCACCTCGTAGACATGGTGGGGGATGGCCTGCAGGCCGGCGAAGAGCAGCAGCGCGGTGTAGCCCATGTGCCGCCACGTATTGATGAGTGCCTGGGTGGGGATGGCCCATTCCTCGCTGCCGAAAAACGCCACCTTGGGCAGGCCGACGGACTCGATGAAGTAGTTGACGATCCCGATCTGGTAGTCCAGCAGCCAGAACCAGAGGAGGGCAGCGATCACGTTGGCCATCAGATATGGCAGCAGGAGTGCGCCGCGGATCAGGGTTGATTTGGCCACCCGGTGCATCAGCAGGGCCAACCCCAGGGCGAGCGCGGTCTGCAGGACGATGTTGATCAGGACATACTGCGATGTCACTGCCAAGGCGTTCCAGAACAGGGGATCCTTGGCGATTGCTTCGTAGTTGCCGGTGCCGATCCACGTCGGGTCTCCGAGGATGCTGTATTCGGTGAAGCTGAGGTAGATGCCGCGAAGGGTCGGCACCAGGTAGAAGACGAGAAATCCGATCATTGCCGGAGCGATGAAGAACAGTGCGATCTTCAAATCACTGTGTCCCCGGCGCTTCAGCGACCGGCGCAGGGCGTGCTCTGCCGGGCTGGCGGTCCTGGTAAGGGTGGTCATCGTCGACCCTTTCCTGAGTGTGATGGAAGTAACAGGCTGCAACGCAATCTACACGAGTAGATCAATGACCTGCAAGAGGTTACTTTTTGTTTTTTCCTGCGGGTTTTCATGTAGCTAATGGATATTGACTCGAGTAGATGCTGGTGCAAGACTCAAGCATCCCTAACGAAAGGCAAGAGACAATGACGTTCTCCATCGGCATCGTGGGCGCCGGCCAGTTCGGCTCCCAGTTTGCGCACCTCTTCAACCTCCATCCGGGTGTAAGCGCCGTCCATGTGGTGGACGAGCGCCCCGAGCGGGCCGCCGAGGCGGTTGAGCGCTACCACCTGGCGGGCCAGGAAGCCGACTTCGATGCCCTACTGGCGTCCGACGTCGACGCCGTCGCCATCTTCACCCAGCGCTGGACCCACGGCCCGTTGGTGGAACGGGCCCTCCGCGCCGGCAAGCACGTCTACTCGGCCGTTCCCATGGCGGTTTCGGAGGAGGAGATCGAGCGCATCATCACCGCTGTCCGTGAGACCGGGAACGTCTACATGATGGGGGAGACCAGCTACTACAACCCCGCCACCGTCTACGCGCGCGAACAGCATGCTGCCGGCAAATTCGGCCGGGTCTTCTACTCCGAGGGCGACTACGTCCACGACATGGACCTCGGCTTCTACGATGCGTACCAGTACAGCGGCGGTGAACGGTGGAAGGAAACGGCCAGCTACCCGCCCATGCTCTACCCCACGCACGCGATCGGAGGTGTCCTGGGCGCCATTCCGGCACACGCCGTGAGCGTCAGCTGCGTCGGGGTCAGGGACGGGCGGAACGACGGCGTGTTCGACAAGGACATCAGCATGTTCGGCAACGACTTCTCCAACGCCACGGCGCTCTTTGAACTGAGCGACGGCGGTGCGATGCGGACAAATGAAATGCGCCGCGTGGGCTACCCCTCCCATATCCGCGAATCCCGGTTCAGGTTCTTCGGCACGGAGGCGAGCTTCGAACAACTCGCCAAGGTCACCGTCTGGCAGGACAAGCAGGACGTCCACGACATCTCCGGGCAGATGGAAACCCGCCCCAGCATCCCGCTGGACGACCCGTCCCTGGCCCACGTTGCCCCCGAACTCCGGGACGCCTTCGTGTCAGGCCTGGCACCGGTGCACGACGCGGAAAGGCTGCCCGAAGAATTCCGCGGCGCCCCCAACGGGCATGAAGGCAGCCACCACTTCCTGGTGGACGACTTCGTGACCGCCGTCAACAGCCGCACCCTGCCCCCGATCAACGCGTGGGTGGCCGCCCGCTTCACCCTCCCCGGAATCGTGGCCCACCGGTCGGCCCAGCAGAACGGCGCGCGGCTGCCCATCCGCGACTTTGGTGATGCCCCGGCCAACTCCTAGCTAGCATGTATTCCATGACCACCTCGGCTGTGCCGGCGCCGCGCGGCCCCGTGACCCGCAAGGACGTGGCGCGGTATGCCGGCGTCAGCACCGCCGTCGTGAGTTACGTGGTCAATGGCGGCCCCAAGAAGGTGGCGCCAGCCACCGAAGCCAAGGTCCAGGACGCCATCCGTGTGCTGGGGTACCGGCCCAATGCTGCAGCCCGCGCGCTGAAACTGGGGTCCAGCGAGACCCTGGGGCTCATTGTCCCGGACATCTCCAACCCATTCTTCTCGCTCTTTTCGCACGCCGTGGAAGACGCCGCCGCGACCCTGGGCTACGCCCTGGTACTCAGCAACTCGGACGGCAACCTTGCCAAGGAGCGGCGGAACATCCGCAACCTGGCCGCCCGGCAGGTGGACGGGGTGCTGCTGGCCAGCGTTCTCTTCGAGCCGGACCTGGAGGCGCTGGAAACGGCCGACATCCCGTCCGTGCTGCTGAACCAGGAGCGCGATGCCCCCGGGTTCAACAGCATCGGCGTGGACCTGGCGTCCGGGGCGCGTATGGCGGTGGAACATCTCATCGGACACGGGCACAAGAACATCGGCCTGGCGATGGGCACCAACGTGTCCGGTTCCACCGATGGCCGCGAAGTAGGCTGGCGTGAGGCGCTGCAGCAGGCGGGCCTGCCCGAAGGGCCCATCGCCTACAGCGCATTCACCCGGCCCGGAGGCTACACGGCAGGGCAGCGGCTGCTGGCATCGGTGAACCGGCCAACCGCGATCTTCGCAACATCCGACATGCAGGGCATCGGACTCCTGCGGGCAATCCATGAGGCAGGGCTGTCCGTGCCGGGTGACATGGCCGTCGCCTCCTTTGACGGCTCGGCGGATTCCGAATACTCCTGGCCGCCGCTGACAACGGTGGAGCAGCCGGTGGTCGCGATGGCCGAGGCCGCCGTTGCGGCATTGGTCGGCGCCGGGAGGGGGGAAAAGCCCCGGCACCGGATCTTTTCCACCAAGCTGCACATCAGGCAGTCCTGCGGTTGCCCGTAGCGCACGGGGCTTCCGTCAGACGGGTTGGGCAATCCGCAGCCGGCTGACGCTCTCCTCCAGGGTGCGCCGCGCATCGGCGCTCAGGCCCGTATCGCTGATGACCTCGTCAGCTTCCTCGAGCGCGGCGATGGTGCTCATGCCCTGCGTGCCCCACTTGGTGTGGTCGGCCACCACCACCAGCTTGCGGGATGCCGCCACGAAGGCACGGTCCGTCTCGGCTTCCAGCAGGTTTGGGGTGGTGAAGCCGGCATCCCTGTCCATGCCGTGCACGCCCAGGAACAGCAGGTCCAGGTGCAGCTGCTTCAGTGCCGCCGTCGCGATTGGCCCCACCAGCGCGTCCGACGGCGTGCGCTCGCCGCCGATCAGGATCACCGTGGAGCCAAAGGTGGTCCCGGACGGGGCGGCCGGGTGGAAAAGATCGGCAATCCGCACGGAGTTGGTCACCACGGTGATCCGCGGTCCCCGTGCCAGCTCCTGGGCCAGCGCCCACGTGGTGGTTCCCGCGCTGAGTCCCACTGCCATGCCCTCATGGACCATTCCAGCGGCTTCAACGGCGATGGCCCGCTTCTCGGCGGGCAACTGCGTGGATTTAAGCTCGAAACCGGGCTCATGCGTGGTGGCTCCGCCGGGCAGCTTGGCACCGCCGTGGATCCGCTCCACCTGGCCGCTCTCCTCGAGGAGCTCGATGTCCCGCCGGACCGTCATGAGGGAGACGCCCAGCTGCTGGGCAAGGTCGGACACGCGGACGACCCGTTCCCGCTGGACTGTGTCCACGATGGCCTGGTGTCGAGCGGCGGGGAGCATGCTGTTCCTTTCGGGCGGCGTCTGGGGGAGCTGGCTCCCGGTCACACTCCATCTTTACCTACCCCTTGCTCGAACCCAGTGTCAGGCCCGCAACAAACTGCCGCTGCAGGAGCAGGTAGATGACCAGGGTGGGGATGACGGTGATGACCGCCCCCGCGGCCAGGAGGTTGTAGTTGCTCAGGAACTGTCCCTGCAGGTTGTTGATTGCCGTGGTGATCGGCAGCCGGTTGCCGCTCTGGATGAAGAGGAGCGGCCAGAAGTAGTCGTTGTAGATGAAGATGACCTCGAGCGTGGCCAGTGCGGCGAACGCGGGCCGGCACAACGGCAGGATGATCTCGCGGTACTGCCGCCAGATGCCCGCACCGTCCACCAGCGCAGCCTCGGTCAGGTCGGCGGAGAGCGCCTTCATGTAGTTGGACAGGACGAAGGTGCAGAACCCCATTTGGAATGCGATGTGGATGGCGATCACGACGATGTACGTGTTCAGCAGGTTGCCGGAGTCGCTGAACGAATACGGCACCTCCAGGTGCTTGGCCATCTCGAAAAGGGGCGCTGCCAGGACCTGCGGGGGCAGGAGGTTGCCGGCCGTGAACATGATCAGCAGCGTGATATTGAATTTCCAGTTCACCCGGCTCACGGCGAACGCCATCAGGGAGGCAAGGAACAGCGTCACCAGGACTGCGGGGACCGTGATGATGACCGAGTTCCAGAAATACGTGGCGAATCCGCCCTGCGTCCAGGCCTGGACGAAGTTGTCGAAGTTGAAATCCCCGGCCACGCTGAAGTAGCCATGCTCGTTGGTGGAGGCCACCGGCCGGAGCGCGGTGTAGAGGGCCCAGCCCAGCGGAACCAGCCACATGACAGCCATGGCCACCAGGAAGATGTGTGTTCCGTAATGGCGCTTGGGCCGGCTGCCTGAGCGGGACTGGCTGGTGGTGTCGTTCCCGGCGGCGCGGGCAGCGGCAATGCTCATGCTTGGTTCTCCTTGCCGAAGGTGCGGCTGAGGTAGAAGACGATGGGAACAAGCGAGATGACCAGCAGGACCACTGCCAGGGCGGATCCGACGCCGATCACCTGGCCCTCGCCCACCAGGTTCTGGATCACCAGGGCGCTGAGCATTTCCAGGCCGTTGGTGCCGCGGTTGATGACGTAGACGACGTCGAAGGCGCGGAGGGACTCGATGATGGTGATCACCACGATGACGATGTTGATGGGGCGCATGGCCGGGAAGACCACCCGGAAGAAGGTCTGCACGGCATTGGCGCCGTCGATCGCCGCGGCTTCCTTGAGGCTCGGATCGACACCCTTCAGGCCGGCCAAGTAGAGCAGCATGACGTAGCCGGCATGGCGCCAGGTGGCCGCGATCATGGCGGCCCAGATGTTGATTGACGAGTCGCCGAACCAATCAACGGCCCGCGGTGTGCCGGCGGTGCCCAGGAGGAAATTCAGGAGCCCGTTGTCCCGCTGGTAGAACAACTGCCAGATAATCCCGATCAGGGCCAGGGACAGCATGACGGGGGCGAAGAAGATGCTTTGGTAGATCTTGCTGCCGCGGATGTTCTGGTCCAGAAGCACGGCCAGCAACAGGCCCAGCGGCGTTGCAATCAGGGCCAGGAACAGGAGCCACAGCATGTTGTGCTGGACTGCGGGCCAGAACGGCGGGTAGTCCTGGGAAATGAACTGGTAGTTTTCCGTCCCTGCCGGACGGATGTCCGCCAGGTCCAGCCCGTTCCAGCGGGTGAAGCTGAGTCCCACGGACATCAGCGTGGGCAGCCAGACGAGGGCCAGTTCGATCAGGGTGGGGATGCCCACCATCAGGGACAGGACCAGCTTGTCCCGGCCGGACAAACGGCGGACGCGGCCTCCTTTGGCGCCCCGGGGGCCGGCGGGTTCCCGCGCTTCCGGCGGAATCAGTTCTTGTGCGGTGCTGCTCATGGAAATCTTTCCCTTGCTGGGGCCTGGTGCAGGTGGGAGGACGACGGCGGAAAGTTTCCTGCCGCCGTCGTCCTTCCTTTGACGGGACTACTGCGCTGTGTTCAGTTACTGCGCTGCGTAAAGGGTCTTGGCCTGCGCCTCAAGGTTCTTGACATCAACGCTGCCGTCCTTGATGAAGCTCTGCAGGGCAGGGATCATCACGTTGTTGGCCATGGCCGGCAATGCGTCGCGGTCAAAGAACTGGCTGATGTACTTGGCGTTCTTGATGGTGTCCGCGCACTTCTTGTTGAGCGGCGTGAACTTCGAGGTGTCCGCACCCTTGGCGGTCGCGATGTTCGAGTTGTCCACCTTGGCGTAGGCGTCCTGCGCCTCGGGCGTGCCGAGGAACGCCAGGAAGTCCCGGGCCGCCTTGTTCTCGCCGCCCTTTTTCGAGAGCAGCAGGCCGTCGATGGGTGCCTCGACCGCGTCCCGGCCTTCCATCGCGATTTCCGGGAAGGCGAAGAAATCGATGTCGTCCAGTACCGCGGGATCGGTGAACTGCTGCGTGACGAAGGAACCCAGGAGGTACATGCCGGTCTTCTTCGCTTCCAGGGCCTTGGCGGCGTCCTGCCAGGTCTGGCCGAGCGCTGCGGGATCCTGGAACGGAAGGAGCGCCTTCCACGTATCGAAAACGTTGCTGACCTTTTGCTGGTCCCAGGATTCCTTGTGTGCACAGAGGTCCACGTGGAACTGGTAGCCGTTCAGCCGCATGTTGATGTAGTCGAAGGTACCCATCGCCGGCCAGCCGTCCTTGTCGGCGAAGCCAATGGGGATGATGCCGTCGGCCTTCATCTTCGTGGCCAGGGACTTCAGTGCGTCGAAGGTTTCCGGGACCTGGTAGCCCTTTTCCGCCCACAGGCTCTTCCGGTAGAAGAACCCCCACGGGTAGTTGTAGTTGGGAACGAAATACATCTTGCCGTCCGGCCCGGTGGAGGCCTTCTTCAGCGCGTCGGAGAAGTTGCCGCCGATGGTCTGCCAGACGTCATCAATGGGGGCAAGCAGCCCCTTGCCGGCGTAGTACTGCATGCGGTAGCCGGCAAACCAGGTGAAGGCGTCGTCCGGTGAACCCTGCAGGTACGAATTGATCTTGTTCTGGAAATCGTTGTGGGGCACAACGTTGGTGGTGACTTTCTTGCCGGTCTTTGCCGTGAAAGCGTCTGCGACGGCCTGGTACGCACGCTTGGGAACGTCGTCCGAAGCGCCCGAGCCGAATGTCAGGCCGGATGATTCCGTGCCTGTTGCCGACGGGGCGCTGCCGCCCGTACAGGCTGCCAGGAACGGGATGCCGGCGAGGCCGGCTGCCCCCACGCCAACTGTTTTGAGGATGGTCCGCCTGCTTGGAAATGCGTTGGCCGACGCATCGGGCCTTGTCGCCATGTTCTCTCCCTTGAAAAATAGCCGCGTGTGAGGCACCTCACATAGCTCGACTATAACCGTGCAAAACCGAACATGGAAGAACGTTAAATAACAATTTTGGCAACGGGGATGATTGAATCGTCACAAAGAAAAAACGGCCCTGCTTCCCCGGATTGGCGGGGAAACAGGGCCGTCCGGCCCTTGTGGAGCTGATGCTAAGCCAGTGTTACTTTCTGAGCGACTGGGCAATCTGCTGCATGATCGTCGGGTCGGAGAGGGTGGTGGCGTCGCCCGGGTCACGTCCTTCTGCGACGTCCTTGAGGAGGCGGCGCATGATCTTGCCGGACCGGGTCTTGGGCAGCTCCGGCACCACCAAGATGTTCTTGGGCTTGGCGATGGGGCCGATTTCCTTGCCCACGTGGTTGCGCAGTTCCTGCACCGTGGCGTCACCGTTGTTCGCGGCGTCGCCGCGGAGGATGACGAACGCGACCACTGCCTGGCCGGTGGTCTCGTCCGTGGCACCCACGACGGCGGCCTCCGCCACGGCGGGGTGGCTGACCAGGGCGGACTCGATTTCGGTGGTGGAGAGCCGGTGACCGGAGACGTTCATGACGTCATCCACCCGGCCCAGCAGCCAGATATCGCCGTCCTCGTCCTTCTTGGCCCCGTCCCCGGCGAAGTACATGTTCTCGAAGCGCGACCAGTAGGTGTCCTTGAACCGCTCGGGATCGCCCCAGATGCCGCGCAGCATGGACGGCCAGGGCTCGCGGATGACCAGGAAGCCGCCGTGTCCGTTGGGGACCGATTCGCCCATTTCGTCCACCACGTCCACAGCGATGCCGGGCAGCGGGACCTGGGCGGAGCCGGGCTTCGTTGCGGTGACCCCGGGCAGCGGGGCGATCATCTGGGCGCCGGTTTCGGTCTGCCACCAGGTGTCCACGATGGGGGTCTTGTCGCCGCCGATAACCTTCCGGTACCACATCCACGCTTCGGGGTTGATGGGTTCACCCACCGAGCCGAGCACCCGCAGCGAGGAGAGGTCGTACTTCGCAGGGATGTCCGCCCCCCACTTCATGAAGGTGCGGATGGCGGTGGGGGCGGTGTAGAGGATGGAGACCTTGTACTTCTCCACGATCTCCCACCAGCGGCCCTGGTGCGGAGAATCCGGGGTGCCTTCGTACATGACCTGTGTGGCGCCGTTGATGAGCGGGGCGTAGGTGACGTAGGAGTGGCCGGTAACCCAGCCGACGTCGGCCGTGCACCAGTACACGTCCGTTTCCGGATGCAGGTCGAAGACCGCCCGGTGCGTGTAGGCAGTCTGGGTGAGGTAGCCGCCGGTGGTGTGCAGGATCCCCTTGGGCTTCCCGGTGGTGCCGGAGGTGTACAGGATGTAGAGCGGGTGCTCGGAATCGTGGCCCACCGCGGTGTGCTCGGCGGATGCCTTCTCCACGGTGTCGGCCCACCAGTGGTCGCGCCCCTCCTGCCAGTCAACGTCCTGGCCATTGCGCTTGACCACCACCACGTTCTGCACCGTGTGGCCGTCTCCATCTCCCTTGTGCGCCAGCGCTTCGTCGACGGCCGGCTTCAGGGGGCTTGGCTTGCCGCGGCGGTAGGTGCCGTCGGCGGTGACCACCAGCTTGGCCTCCGCATCATCGATGCGGGAACGCAGGGCTTCGGCGGAGAAGCCGCCGAACACCACGGAGTGGACGGCCCCGATCCGCGCACAGGCCAGCATGGTGATGACGGCTTCAGGGATCATGGGCAGGTACACCGCCACCCGGTCACCCTTGGCCACCCCCAGGGACTCGAAGGCATTGGCTGCCTTCTTCACTTCTTCGGTCAGCTGCGCGTACGTGTAGGTGCGCGTGTCACCCGGCTCGCCCTCGAAGTAGATGGCCACGCGGTCGCCGTTACCGGCCTCCACGTGCCGGTCCAGCGCGTTGTAGGCCGCGTTGACCTCCCCGCCAACGAACCACTTGGCGAACGGCGGATCAGACCAGTCCAGCGCCTGCCTAAAGTCCTTGGACCACGTCAACAGCTCGCGCGCCTTCTTCGCCCAGAACGCCGGACGGTCCGCGGCAGCGTCTTCATACTCCCCAGCGGTTACGACGGCGTTCGCTGCGAATTCCGGAGTGGGCGGGAACGCCCGGGTCTCATTGAGCAGGTTCTCAAAGGCGTCGCCCTGGTGGCCTTGCCGGCCGGATCCGGCCGGAACGGTGGCAGTGGAGCTGGGAGTGTCCTGGGACATGTGAACCTCATCATTCATCGATCTTTGCCGCGCGGCATGCCGTCCCCTCGGGCCTGCCGTACTCACGGCGCCGGCTCCAGCCGGGAGCGGACATACCGCAAAGAGCTGTTCCGCAATCAAGCCTAATGCTTGCCGGCCGTCCGCTGTGCGGCGCGTCACATGCACACCCGTAAGCGGCATTTTTTAAGCGGTGAATGGCGTTCCCGCTGCCCGCACGGCGGCCGGGAAGGCCCGAGCCAGCTAGTGATCAGCCTGGCTGTTGACTAGGCTGAGATGGAATTGTGACTTCACTTCGGACCCCTCCGGACCGGCACGGACAGTGCCATGCCGGGCCCGGACCGCATGTCAAGACGGCACAGTTTTCGGGTCCGCACCGGGCCCGGTGCCGCCACGCTAAGGAGAGCAGAATGAACCAGCAGAGCTTCGGCCAGCGAACGGGCCCGGACACCGGGACCGGCCACGCAGGCTTCGGATCCGCCCCCGGCGGATCAGGGACCGCGCCCGCCGGCAACGCCGCCAAGGGACAGGCTGCAGGCCAGAAGGCTGCTTCCGGGAAGATCGACCCCAACGCCAACCAGGCGGTCCTCGGCCCGTTCACGGTGCGGGACTTGGCCGTCTTTGGCGGAACACTCATCCTGTTTGTCGCGTCCCTGCTGCCCCTCTTCGGCACCCGGTACAACCTGTGGAACCTGAACAACCTGTTCTTCCTGGGGCTGGGCATCATCCTGCCGGTCATCGCCAGCGCCCTCTTCGCCGCGCGCCGCCTTGCCCCTGCGACCCGGCTCCGGGTGGGTTCGCTTTCGATCGACCAGTTCGCTTCCGTGGTGGCTTCCTTCGCCGTCGCCTTCTTCTTCCTCTCGGTCGCCGGAGGGTACGTCACCAGCCTGCTGGTGGGCCTGATCGGCTCGCTCATTCTGTTCGCCGCCACCGTGCTGGGCCGTTTCCTCCCGTACCTGTCCGGCGATTTCAGGGACCGGCCGGAGGCGCCCGCACATATTGTGGCCAGGGACGCTGCCGTCCCGGCGCGGAAGCCACGCGCCCCCAAAGCAGCCAAGCCCGAATCCGGTCCCAGCCCGTCCAAGACCGGCGGCAAGGCAGGTGGCCTGTTTGGCGGCGCGGGTGCCGGGTCTTCGGCCGTCCAGCCAGGCTCTGCTGCCCAGCCGGGGTCCTCCGCCGTCCAGCCGGGTGCCGGAAGCACCGGCCCCAGCCCTGAACCCGTCCGTTCCGCCCAGTTTCCCGCCACCGCAGCCGTCCCCGTGGCCACGGCCGGGGCTGCCGCCGCAGCGCCCAGCGCCCCCGCCGCCGAAGCAGGCCCGGCCGCGGGCGCCCCTGGCTCCACGCCGGTGTCAACCGCCCCCGAAGTTTCCGACCGTACCCCTGATGTGGATGCCGGCCCGCCCACCCAGGCGGCCGACGTCGTCCGTCCCGCCTCGTCGGCTGAAGCGGAGGAGACCCGGCACGGCGAGGTTCCCGCTGCCCAGGCCCCGCAGGCCGCGTGGGAACCGCCGGCCGCCACCGCCGTGCATCAGCAGGTCCAGGCGGAGCAGCCCATTGGAGCGACCGTGGACCCGGCCAGCCGGCACGACGATAGCGATGGGCAGCCGATCCATGAAGCCTTCTGGTTCGCGGTGGCACAGCACCGCACCGCGTTCGACCCCCGTACCGGGGCCCCGGCATTCGTGATTGAACCTGGCGGGTGGGTGCTGGCCCTGGAGGACCGTGGCCACGAATTCCTGGTCCAGCACACCGACGGACGGCTGGGCGTCCTGCGCGACCTCAGCAACATCGAGCGCGGCTGACGCCGTGGCCGGGCCCCGCACCAAGACCGGCCAGGCCGCAGGAATGCCCGTGGTCTCGTCCGAATCCGTCCTGGCACTGAAGCGGCGGGCGCGGCGCATCCACAAAGCCCTGGCCGAAAAGTATCCCTACGCGCACGCGGAACTGGATTTCCGCAACCCGTTCGAACTGCTCGTGGCCACGGTCCTGTCCGCCCAGACCACCGACGTCACCGTCAACCAGGTCACAAAAGTGCTGTTCGCGCGCTGGCCCGACGC
Organism: Arthrobacter sp. NQ7; assembly: GCF_029581595.2. Classification (NCBI taxonomy): domain Bacteria; kingdom Bacillati; phylum Actinomycetota; class Actinomycetes; order Micrococcales; family Micrococcaceae; genus Arthrobacter; species Arthrobacter sp. NQ7. Next base: position 48,020 of record NZ_JARFXU020000001.1, read on the forward strand.
GAAATCCCTCGCCGAGGCGGACGCCACGGAGCTTGAGGCCATCCTCAAGCCCACGGGATTCTTCCGGGCAAAGGCGCGGAATGTCCTGACGCTGTGCGGACGGCTGGTGGATGACTTTGACGGCGAAGTCCCGGGGCGGATGGAGGACCTGGTCACGCTGCCCGGCGTGGGCCGCAAAACCGCCAACGTGGTGCTGGCCAATGCCTTTGGCATCCCCGGCATCTCCGTGGACACCCATTTCGCCCGGCTGGCCAAGCGCTTCGGGTGGACCCAGTCCGAGGACCCGGTGCAGATCGAACAGGACGTGGCGGAGCTGTTCGAACGGCGGGACTGGACCATGCTGTCCCACCGCGTGATCTTCCACGGCCGGCGCGTCTGCCATGCCAGGAAGCCGGCCTGCGGCGCGTGCCCGGTGGCCACCTGGTGTCCCAGCTATGGGCTGGGCGAGACGGACCCCGTCAAGGCCGCCAAGCTGCTGAAGTATGAACTCGCGCCCGGCAACGAGGCACTGCTGGAACAATACCTGGCGGAACAGCACCGGGCCGCGGAGATCCGGATGGCGTCCCAGAAGAGAACCCCGTGAGCGCGCGGGACGATTTGGCGGAGCTGGTCCGCCGGGCGGAATCCGGAACGCCAGGGCCGGCCGATCCGCGCTGGGCCACACTGACCGTGGATGCCGCGCGCGCCCGCAGGGCAGCGGTCCTGATGCTTTTCGGCGTCCTGGACGATGTCCCGGCCGAATCGGGCAAGCCGCTGGCGCCCGCGGACCTGGACGTCCTGCTCCTGGAACGCGCCCACACCCTGGGGTCCCATCCGGGCCAGGTGGCGTTTCCCGGCGGGAGTATCGACAGGGGCGAGACACCCGTTGCTGCCGCCCTCCGGGAAGCCGAGGAGGAGACCGGACTGGATTCCGGCGGTGTGGAGGTACTGGGCACGCTGCAGGAACTCGGGCTGGCGCACAGCAACTTCCTGGTGACGCCGGTGCTCGGATGGTGGCAATCGCCGTCGCCGGTCCGGGTGGTTGACTACGCCGAATCCGCCCAGGTCTTCCGTGTCCCCGTCAGGGACCTGCTGGACCCGGACAACCGCGTGATGGCCACCGTCCACCGTGCGGGCCGCACCTTCGACAGCCCTGCCTTTACCGTCAACGGCGTGGTGGTGTGGGGGTTCACCGGGATTGTCCTGAGCGGCCTCTTCGATCAGCTCGGCTGGTCCGTTCCGTGGGACCGGAACCGGCTGCACCCCATGGGAGTTTAGGCCTACGCCTGCTGCTGGCGCAGATCCACCACGATTCCGGTGGCGGCATTTTCACGCATGGCCTTGATGCCGTCGCGGAGCAGGTTCAGGGACTTGAATGTTGGCGAGACCGCAACGATGTTGCCCTCCGCGTCGGTGAGCCGCAACCGGTACGACTCGTCGCCTGCACGGTGTATTTCAAATCTTCCCGCCATGGACGGGGACCTCCCTGGTATGCGTCGTTGCATCAGCGTATGGACCGGTCTGCATCAGTCGCCGCTTCGACTGTAACGTCCGTCACCGTGCCCGCATAGCTACCGCCGGGTAGATTACTTGGCGTTCCGCAATGGGCTCCGGAAGACGCGGCAACAGCCTGTGGGGACTCCTATTTGGCGAGGTCATAGGAGTCCACAACCGCCAGGCTGACCGGGAACTCCACGGGAATTGGCCCGAACAGCAGTTCCTTCGCAGCGCGGGCCGATTCCTCGATTGCTTTGATGCAGGCGTCCACACCTTCCGAAGGCGCATGCACCATGACTTCGTCGTGCAGGAAGAAGACGAGCTCACCGCCGGCTCCTCCGCCGGTGCCGGCCGTCCGCAAGGCGCGCAGCCGCCGTCGTAATTCCGCCAGCCAGCACGCCGCCCAGTCCGCGGCCGAGCCCTGGACCACGAAGTTCCGCGTGAAGCGCCCCCGGGACCGGGCGATGGACTCTGCCCTGCGCTGCTCCTCTGCAGTGGATGAGCGCTGGCTCAGGTACCAGTGCTCCGAGGGCGGCGGGCTGCTGCGGCCAAGCCTGGTGGTCACCGTCCCGCCGGCCTCGCCCGCCCGGGCTGCCCGCTCCACGAAGTCGACGGCGCGCGGATAAGTCCGCGCCAGCTGCGGCATCAGCCGGCCCGCCTCGCCCGACGTCGCACCGTACATGGCGCCCAGCAGGGCCATCTTCGCCTTGGCCCGGTCGCCGCCAAAGCCCTTTGCTGCGATGCCGGCATACAGGTCCTGGTCCCGCGCCGCCTCCGCCATGATGGAATCCTGCGCCAGCGCCACCAGGACCCGGGGTTCCAGCTGCGAGGCATCGGCGACAATGAGCTTGTGGCCCGGGTCAGCGTGCACCGCGCCCCGGACCTGCCGGGGGATCTGCAGGGCCCCGCCGCCCCGGGACGCCCACCGTCCCGAGACAACACCGCCCACCACATACTCCGGGCGGAACCTGCCGCCGGACACCCAGGCATCCAGCCAGGCCCAGCCGTTGGCCGTGTGCAGGCGCGAAAGCTTCTTGTATTCCAGCAGCGGCTCGATGGCGGGGTGGCTGGACTTGCGCAGTTCCCACTTCCGGGTGCTCTTCACCTCGATCCCGTTGCGGTGCAGCGCCCGCATCAGGTCCTGCGGCGAGTCCGGGTTGAGGCCGGGGGAGTTGAGCAGGCCACGGAGTTCCGCGGCAAGCGCCTCCAGCCTGGCTGGGCGCCGGCCGGCGGGCGGCCGGGGCCCGAGGTGATCCACCAGGATCTGTTCGTGCAGGTCCTCCCGCCAAGGGACGCCCGCGTGCTGCATTTCGGCGGCCACCATCGCGGCCGCGGACTCGGCCGCCAGCAGCAATTGGAGGCGGTTCCGGCGGTTTTCCGCTGTGTCCACCTCACGCAGCGCGCCCTGCTGTTCCGCATATTCTGCGCGGAGCTCTTCAAGCGTCCACCTGGATGCCTGCCCGGTACCGGGGTCATCAAACAGCGCCCCCTGGTCCGCCGGCGGACGCGGAGGCAGCAGTGCCTTCGGCGGGAGGAGAGGATCCTCCACCGGGACCCTGTCGGTGTTCCGGGCGTACGCGGTATGGGCACTGAACTGGGAGAACGCCAGGATGTTGCCGCACAGGGCCACGTCGTAGCAGCGCTCCACCTCCACTCCCGAGGCGAGCAGTGCGGGGTACCAGTCCTGGGTCCGGTGCCAGATCCAGCGGGGCGGCTGGCCTCCGGGGCGCCGGGCTTCGAGTTCACGGACGACGGCGGGGAGGTCGCCGGGTGCCACGAGGCGGGGTTCGGGGTTGGCCGGATGTGCCTGGCCCGCCTGCAGGATTTCCTGGAGCGCGACGCCGCGGGGATGGGCGGCGAGCAGCAGGTACATGTTCTTATTGTGCCCTGCCGGTGCGGGCCGCCTGGGCCACACCGGCAGGTGCAGCCCGTCCGGGCTGGTGGAGCCCGCGGGGTGAGCTTGGGCCGGTGAGGTTGGAAGGTGCGCGCTTGGGCCAGTGAGGTCGGCAGGTGCGCTTGGGCCGGTGAGGTTGCGCCCGACCGGGCGGGACCGGCCATGTCCGGGAGTGCGCGGACACCGGTTGTCCACATAGGGGTTTTGCTCCCTTACCCGCGTTGTGGCATCACGGCAGAGTGGCTGCATGAGCAGGCACCAACTCGATCCGTCCCTTCCCCGGCCCGGCGAAACCACAAGGTCATCCAGCCGGCCCTCCGGTCTGGGGCCACCGGCGCATGCGGATCCCTTGCCCCTCGGCGGGGCCCACGATGCTGCACCGGCGGGAGTCCCATGGCTGCCGGAGAGCTCCGGCCCGGATACACCGGCAACGGGTCATTCAGTGCCGGTCGTTAGGGACGTGGACCACTGGGCCCGGGACCATGAGGGGCCGGACCGTTCCGGGGAAGTGCTGCTGGTCACCGCCTCCGTCGTTCTCCGCACCGAGGTGGAGCGCATCGTGGCCGCAGCCGGGGCAGGCCTGCGTGTCGTCTCCGACGCAGTGGATGGCGGGCGTTACTGGGACGCCGCTTCCGCTGTCCTGTTGGGCAGTGATGTCCGCGAGCTGCCGCCACGGCGGCGCACACCGGCGGTCATGGTGGGCCTCGACGGAGAGGGGGACAGCCTCTGGCATCTGGCGGCCGCACTGGGTGCAGAACGGGTCGCCGTGCTTCCCGACGCCGCGGCGTGGCTTGCCGACCACCTCAGCCGGTCGCGGTCTCCCGGACCTGGCGGGCTTGTCCTTGGCATCACCGGCGGCTGTGGCGGCGCGGGCGCCACCACGGCGGCCATCTGGATTGCCCAGGGCGCCGCAGGCCTGGGTGCCCGGGTCCTGCTGGTTGACGGCGACCCCTGGGGCGGAGGCGTGGAACTGGCGCTCGCCGCCGAGGAAACCCCGGGACTGCGCTGGCCGGACCTGGCGGAGGCCCGGGGAAGCATCGACCCACTGCAGCTCGCGGATTCCCTCCCCGTGGCAGGAGGGTTCTCCTTCCTGTCATGGCCTGCCACCCGGGAGCAGGCTGGTCCGGTCCCTGCTGCCGCCACCACGGGGGTGCTGGACGCCGCCCGCCGCGGCTATGAACTGGTGGTGGTCGACGTCGGCCGCGGCGCCGGCCCGCTTCACACGACGGCATGGGACTGCGACCGGATCATGATGGTGGTGCCGGCGCAGTTGAAGGCGGCCGTCGCGGCATTGAGGCTGCTGCAAGAGCTTCCACCGGTGGAGGCCGCCCTGCTGGTGCGCGGACGGCCCGGAGCAGCGCTGGATGCTTCCCTGATCGCCGAGGCCATTGGACTCCCGGTGCAAGGGCGCATTCCCGAGCTGCGCGGCGTCCCGGCAGCCATGGAAACCGGCAGGCTGCTTGACCTTGGCAAGCGGCGTACCATCCGGCAGTTCGGAGCCTCCGTGTTTGATTGGCTTGGCGCGGACATGCACGCCGGGGAAACGGCATGAACAGGACTTCTGCCGGTCCGTCGGTTCCCGCCAGCGAACCGGGCCGGGCCACCCAAACTGAAGCCTTGGGCGCCCGTCGGAGGGCCCGAATCCTTGCGTCGGACCAGGCCGGCAGCCAGCCGCGAAGCAGGGACATGGCCCGCGGCGGCAGGACCGTCGATGCCGGGCTGCTGGAATCAGTCCGCCAATCGATGATGGCGGAGGCCGGAACTGTAACTCCTTCGCGGGTGGCGGCAGCCGTCCAGGCCAGCGGAAGGTTGCTGGGGACCGCCGGGTCGCTGGCCGCCGTGGAAAGGATCAGCGCCGAGCTTAACGGGCTTGGACCGCTGCAGGTCCTGACCCGGAACCCCGCCGTTACAGACATCTTCGTCAATGCACCCGACTCCGTATGGGTGGACCAAGGCCGGGGCATCGAACGCGTCCCGGTCCAGTTCGACAACGAGTCACAGCTGCGGGCACTGGCCTGCCGACTCGTGGCTGCGGGCGGCCGGCGCCTCGATGATGGTTCACCTTGCGTCGATGTCCGGCTTACCGGCGGCTACCGTGTCCACGCCGTGTTGCCGCCGGTTTCCACCTCAGGAACCCTGCTGAGCGTCCGGATCCGCAGGGAAAGGGTCTTCAGCATGGCGGAGTTGGGCTCGGGCGGCATGTTCAGTCCCGGGGTGCAGGGCGTGCTGGAGAAAATTATCGAAAAGAAACTGAGCTTCCTGATCAGCGGCGCCACTGGCTCAGGGAAGACAACCCTGCTGTCCACCCTGCTGGGCCTGTGCGCAGCCGGGGAGCGGCTGGTCCTGATTGAAGACGCAGCAGAATTGAACCCCGTCCATCCGCACGTGGTGGCCCTCGAATCACGGCACGGGAACCTCGAGGGCGGCGGCGCGGTGGACCTGGGGGAACTCGTCCGGCAGGCGCTGCGAATGCGTCCCGACCGGTTGGTGGTGGGTGAATGCCGTGGCGCTGAAGTGCGCGAACTCCTCACCGCCATGAATACCGGACACAGCGGCGGCGGAGGCACCATCCACGCAAACACAGCCGCCGCGGTGCCCGCCAGGCTTAACGCCCTGGGCGCGCTGGCAGGCTTGGGCCCCGACGCCGTGCGGCTCCAGGCGTCCAGCGCCCTCGATGCCGTTATCCATGTCGGCCGGACTGCCCTGGGCAGGAAGGTTCTATGCGTCGGCCTTATGGCAGAAGATGCGGAGGGGCTCACCGTGGTTCCGGCCATTGAAGAATCGGGGGCGCCCGGTCCGGCGTGGCCGGCCTTGGCTGCCCGGCTGGGGATGGACGCCGGAGGAATCCTGTGACGCTCCTCCTCAGTTTGGTTCTCTGCGGCGCGGCCCTCCTCCTGCTCAAACCGCCGCTGAACGCGGCATCCCGGCTGCGGGCGGCCACGACAGGAAGAAGGCGGGGAGCGCCAGGTGCCGTGCGCGGCCGGATATTGCCACCGATACGGCGAGCCGGGAGGACGGCAAGGACGCAGGGAACAAACCTGACCCTGGTGGTGCAGCAGTTGGCGGCATTGCTCAGGGGCGGAAGGACGCCCGGGCGGCTGTGGGACGAGCTCTGGACGGTTTATGGCGCCGACCCCGGTGGCGGGCAACAGCCCCAGGAGGAACATCCGTCAAGGAAGGCGCTGTCACAAGGTTCAACTGCGGTACTGGGCTCCGCCCGTGCAGCTGCGGCAACAGGTGCTCCCGTCTCGGCGGCAATCAGGCGGGCCGTAGCTTCCGCCTTCCCGCAAAGGGACAGGGAAGCCAGGATCTGGTCCCAGCTCGCCGCCTGCTTCGACATCGCTGAAGCCAGCGGATGTCCGCTTGCCGACGTGCTCACCAGGTTCGCGGCGCAGCTGGAAGCGGAAGACGACGCGGATGCGGCGCGGCAAACTGCCCTTGCCGGGCCCAAGGCAACAGTGCGGCTCCTGACCTGGCTTCCTCTGATGGGGCTCGGGCTTGGCGCTGCCCTGGGCGTCGACCCGCTGGCCACCCTGCTGGGGACACCCATCGGAATGGCCGCCTTGCTTGCGGGCGTGGTGCTCACCGCCGCCGGGAGGGTCTGGTCCGCGCGGCTGGTGGCGGCAGCCGCGGGGTCAGGAGCGGCATGACGCCGTTCTGGCCTTCCGGAATAGCACTGTTCCTGCTCCTGGCGGCCGGTGCCTGTCTGGTTTGCCGGGGGCAGGACGCCTCGCGGCGGCGGTTGCGCCACCTGGCCGGTGGAACGCCGCTGGGGAGGCAGGCAGCAACCGCGGGGCCCGCGACGGAAACCGGCAGCGGCCTGAAAGACACCGCCATGATGCTCGAACTGGTGGCGGCGATGCTTGATGCCGGAGCCAGCATCGGCCGCTCCCTGGAACTGCTGGCTGCCTCCGCCTCGCCCCGGTACAGGGATGCCCTGCGGCCCGTGGTGTCGGCGCTGGCCATCGGGGCCGACTGGCATACGGCCTGGCGCAGCTCCGCCGTACGCCTCCCGGAGGTCCTGGAGCTTCGTGAGGCGCTGGGCTTCGCCGCGCTCACGGGCGCGCCTTCGTCCGCGATCCTCTACGCCCAGGCCGCACGGCTTCGCCGGGAACGGTTCCGCGCTGCCGAGAAACGGGCCGCATCGCTCGGGGTGAAACTGGTGGTGCCGCTGGGTCTGTGCTCGCTTCCCGCCTTTATCTGCCTTGGCGTCGTCCCGGTGCTGCTCGCCCTGGTGCCGTCCGGGTCCTAGCATTCAAGGCCGCTCCGCGGCGTTCCTGGGATGTGCTCCATCTTCGTGGGCCGGCAATCCCGCGACCGCTGTGCATCAACTCCTCCACAGCGGGGGAGCGACCGCACTTTTCCACTTAGCGCACCGCCTCCCTTACCCGTCACGTCACGGCGCGGAAGAGTCAAGACAGCCGGGAACCCTCCCGGCGAACAACCGAAAGGAACCACATGTCCAGCAACCGCTACCGCCGCCACTACTCCGCGGGAACATCCGCGCTCGCCCTGTCGCGTCAAAGGCGCGGTGAAGGGGATTCCCGCATGGTAAGCACCGGGATGCCTGCCGTGCCTCCACCTCCCACTGCCACCGCCGCCGCTGGCAGGACCTCTACGATGAGCGCAACGATCACGAGTGCGACGGCCCCACTTCCCGGCAACGTGGTGGAGCTTTACCCGGGATCCAGCGTTGATCCGAAGGCTCGGCGCAGCCCACGGCTTTGGGCCTCCGAGGCCGGCATGGCCACGGCGGAGTACGCCATCGCCACCCTTGCCGCGGTCGGATTCGCCGGGCTGCTCGTGTTCATCCTCCGCAGCGATGAGGTACGCGGCTTCCTGCTCAACCTCATCCGGACCGCCCTGGCCTTGCCGTGATCCTTTCGCCGCCGGCGCAGCGCTGGCGGAGCCTGTGTGACCGGTGCCCGAAGGCCCAGGCTCTGCGTCACCGGGCGTGGAGCCTGGGTAACCGGCGTTGGAGCCTGCCTCGTCGGGATCAACGCTGGACTGGCACCGCGGCTGGCAGCGCCCGCGGCACCGTAACAGCAGAGTTTGCGGTGGCGCTGCCCGCGGTGCTCGCCCTTCTGGCCATGCTGCTGGCCGGTGCCGCAGCGGGCATGACCCAGCTGCGCATCGAGGAGGGAGCCCGCGCAGGTGCCCGGGCGCTCGCCAGGGGTGATGATCCGGCGGCGGTGGAACGGGCGGTCAAGGTGCTCACCGGCGGGTCTGCTGCGGCATCCGTTGCTGCCGACGGGGAATGGTTCACCGTCACCGTCACCGACCACGTGACCGGACCGTTGGGGGCTTCCATCCCCTGGACACTCACGGCACGCGCTTCGACACGCAGCGAAACACCAGGGACGCGAACCGGAGCCGCGGGCGGAACAGGCAGCGGCATCGGACGGGCGGCCGGCAGGAGTACGTGATGACGGGGATAGGCGGACGCGCAGGCCGCGGCGGGGATCATGGCTGCGTAGGCCCGCCCGATGGCAGTGAGCGTGGTTCGGGAACCGTCCTGGCCGGCGGGCTGGCACTCGTGGTCATGCTGGCCATGGTCATCATGCTGTTGCTTGCCCAGTCAGCCGTACTGGCGAGCAGGGCGGCTGCGGCTGCTGACCTTGCCGCCCTTGCCGCAGCAGACGCCCTTCGCGGCATTACGACGGGTGATCCCTGTACAGTGGCCGCCGAGGTGGCGTCCCGCCACGGCGCCACCGTGGCCAGCTGCTCCGAAGGTTCGGGCCAGACCGTCGAGGTGCGGACCGAGCTTGGCGGGAACCCCCTGCTGGGCGCAGCAACCGGGCATGCCCGGGCGGGGCCACCGCCCTAGGAAAGCCCGCCCATGTCCGGGCGTAACAGACGGCCATGCCGCGCCCTGATGCCGTGGCGGGTGCGGCGAGGATACGGTGCACCCCATGTGTTTTGCCTTACCGGGTGTCCTGCTGGGCCACTCCAACCGGTGCGGGGAGACACCAACCGGTCCTCAGCCGCGTGCTTCCACTGCCACTCCGGAGACTTCGGTCGCGTCCTTGAGCAGGACGTCGAGCAGGGTCACCGCGGCGGCCTTGTCCAGCGGGTTGTTCTTGTTGCCGCACTTGGGGGACTGAACGCAGGACGGGCAGCCGGACTCGCACTCGCAGGCCTTGATGGCGTCGCGGGTAGCCGCCAGCCATACCTTGGCCTTGTCGAAACCCCGCTCGGCGAACCCGGCCCCGCCGGGGTGTCCGTCATACACGAAGATGGTGGGCGCCCCGGTGTCGGCGTGCAGGGCAGTGGAGACCCCTCCGATGTCCCAGCGGTCGCTGGACGCAACCAGCGGCAGGAGTCCGATCGCCGCGTGCTCGGCGGCGTGCAGGGCTCCGGGGAACTGGGCCTCAATGAGTCCTGCCCCGGTCAGGGAGCGGTTGTCCACCACGAACCACACCGCCTTGGTGAAAAGCTCGCGGGCCCCCAGTTCCAGCGGCTCTTCGCCCAGGACTTCATTGGAAATCAACGCCTTGCGCTGGAAGGAGACGACCTGCGTAGTAACTTTCACGTCCCCGAAATGCACGGTGATATCGCCCCACTGCATGCTCCGGAGGGTGTCCAGCACCTCGATCTGGGTCACGTCCCGCGCCGTGGTGTAGTAGTCAGGGTTGGCCCGCCTCACCATGACGCAGTGGTCGTCTTCGTTCAGGTCCTCCACCACGTAGGTATCTCCCTGATGCACGTACACCGCACCGGTGTGGGCCTGGTAGTGGGTCTGCGGCGAGTCCATGGTCCCCAGCAGCGAGCCGGTTTCGGCATCGACGATGCTCACCGGGCCTCCGCCGTCCGCCCGGAGATTGACCATGGCCGCGGCGCTCTGTGAATGGGTCCAGAACCAGCCGGCTGGGCGCCGCCGCAGGTAGCCTTGGGCCACCAGCCGGTCCAGGAGCGTTTCGGCGGTGGGGCCGAAGAGGTCAAGCTCTGCCGGACCCAGGGGGAGCTCCGCCGCTGCCGCGCACAGGTGCGGTCCCAGGACATAGGGGTTGGACGGGTCAAAGACCGTGGCTTCAACGGACACGTCGAAGATCGCTTCCGGGTGGTTCACCAGGAACGTGTCCAGCGGATCGTCACTGGCCACGAACGCGGCTATGGCATCCTGTCCGGCCCGGCCGGCCCTGCCGATTTGCTGGAACAGGGAGGCCCGTGTTCCGGGCCACCCGGCCACCAGGACCGCGTCCAGGCCGGAAATGTCGATTCCCAATTCCAGGGCTGACGTGCTGGAGACACCCAGCAGCTGGCCCGACCGCAGCGCTTTCTCCACCGCGCGCCGCTCTTCCGGCAGGTATCCGGAACGGTAGGCCGCCACCCGCTGCGGGAGGCTGGGGTCCACCTCGTCCAGGAGCCGCTTGGTAATGGCGGAGATGGTCTCGGCGCCGCGGCGGGATTTGATGAAGGCAATGGTCCGGATCCGGGCGGAAACCAGGTTGGCGAGCAGGTCGGAAGTTTCGGCCACGGCGGTCCGCCGCTCCTTGGCCCCGTTCTCGCCCCGGACTTCCGTCAGGGCCGGTTCCCACAACGCCACCGTCGTAGCACCATGCGGCGAACAGTCCTGGGACACTGCCTTCACGGGGGCGCCGATAAGGCGGGAAAACGACACGTCGGGGTCGGAGGCGGTGGCGGACGCGGCGATGAACACCGGTTCGGGGAAGGCGGTTCCGGCCCCGTAGTATGCGCAGATCCGGCGGAGCCTGCGCATCAGGTTGGCCACGTGTGATCCGAACACGCCCCGGTAGCTGTGGGCCTCGTCCACGATGACGTAGCGCAGCCGGCGGAAGAAGCCGGCCCACCAGGCATGGTTGGGAAGGATGCCGAAGTGCAGCATGTCAGGATTGGCCAGGATGAAGTTGGCGTGGTCCCGAATCCACCGCCGGGCGGCGGGATCCGTGTCGCCGTCGTACGTTTCGGCCCGAACCGTGGGCAACCGCAGGGAACGTACGGCATTCAACTGGTCGGCCGCCAGCGCCTTGGTGGGGGAGAGATACAGGGTGACGGCGCCGTCGTCGTGGATCTTCCCCGGGTCCGCCAGCACACGCAGTTCGGAACGGTGGATCGCATCCAGCGCCGGCAGCTGGTAGGCCAGCGACTTTCCCGAAGCAGTTCCGGTGGCCACCACTACGTGTTGCCCCGCGTGGGCCGCGTCGGCAGCATCCACCTGGTGCCGGTACGGCTCGCGGATGCCCAGGGACGCGTAAGCCCTAGCGATATCCGGGTGCACCCACGCCGGCCACGGTGCGTGGACCGCATCCCGTGCCGGGATGGTGCGCACATGACGGAGCTGCTCCGGTTCCGGGCCGCGGCCCAGCATGGGAATCAGCGAGTCATGGGGCTTCACCCCACCATTCTTTCATCCGATGCACCGCGTCAGGCCACGGTTCGCCCACGGGGAACCCCGGAGTCCGGCACAGCCGGTGCCGCGTCAGCTCAGGGACAGGTCCGAGCCGTCGTGCGAGGCGGACAGCATCAGGACCCGGGCCACGACCGACCAGCCGAGATGCGAATACAGCTTCTGCCCGTCCACCGACGCCAAGAGAAGGCCGGTCCGGATGCCCCGGCCGGATGCCTGGGCCGCCAGTGCCCGCATGATCAGGCTTCCGAGGCCCCTGCGCTGGAATGCAGGCTGGGTAATGATCTTGTCAAAGACGGCGGTGTCACCCACCACGAAGGCCCGGCCGCTGGCCGCAATCACGCTGCCGGAACGGACCTCGGCGTAATACACGCCGCCCTGTTCATAGGTGGAAAGGCTCAGGTCGTCATCGGAAAGCCACGGGTCCTCCGCGTCCTGGGTCTCCATGTCAACGATCATCATCGCCTGCGAATCGGAGGTGACATTCAGGCCCTGTCGGCCTGCCATCGCCGCGTACCGCGCGGGGTCGTTGGTGAGGATGGTCAGGACCCGGGCCGGGGCCTCCGCCGTCCTGCCGGCCAGTGCAGCGAACTCGTCATCGGTGGGTTCGGAGGCAAAAACTTCCCACTCACCGCTGGTGTCAGTCCGTAGCGCGGAAGGAAAGCGGCCTTCGGTAGAGGTCCGGTAGCCGCGGCAGCCGGCCCAGCCCGCTACCCACACTTCAAGCAGGCCAGTGATGTCTTCAACCACGGTTTCCGGACTCATGGCAAGAGATTATTCCAGCCGGATCGCCAGCAACAGGGGGTGGCGAAGAGCTTATGCAATTGTGATCAGCACCGGCCGCGGGAAGCAGCGGCCGAAACGGTCCGGCACCCCACCCGGTACCCTTAAGTACGTGGCTTTAAACAAGATTGTGCTCTTTTACGGCTTTACCCCCATCGCAGATCCGGACGCGGTGCGGCTCTGGCAGCGTGCCCTGTGCGAGAAGCTTGGCCTGACCGGCCGCATCATCATCTCCAAGGACGGGATCAACGCCACGGTGGGCGGCGGAATCGGCGCCGTTAAGCAGTACGTCAAGACCACCCGCGAATATCCCGGCTTCCGCGGCATCGACGTCAAATGGTCCGACGGCGGTGCGGAGGACTTTCCCCGGCTCAGCGTCAAGGTGCGGGATGAAATCGTTTCCTTCGGCGCCCCCGGCGAACTGAAGGTCGACGCCAACGGCGTAGTGGGCGGCGGAAAGCACCTCAAGCCCGAGGAACTTCACCAGCTGGTGGACGCCAGGAAGCGGGACGGCGAGGACGTGGTGTTCTTCGACGGCAGGAACGCCTTCGAAGCCCAAATCGGACGGTTCAAGGACGCAGTTGTCCCGGATGTCGCCACCACCCACGACTTCATCAAGGAACTGGACTCCGGCAAATACGACGCCCTGAAAGACAAACCGGTGGTCACCTACTGCACCGGAGGGATCCGCTGCGAGGTCCTTTCCAGCCTGATGGTGAACCGCGGCTTTAAAGAGGTCTACCAGCTGGACGGCGGCATTGTGCGCTATGGCGAAGCGTTCAAGGACCAGGGGCTGTGGGAAGGCTCGCTCTACGTCTTCGACAAGCGCATGCACCTGGAATTCAGCGACGAAGCCAAGACCATTGGCCAGTGCGCCCGCTGCGACGCGCCCACCAGCAAATTCGAGAACTGCTCCAACCCCAGCTGCCGCACCCTCATCCTGTACTGCGACGTGTGCGCGGCCAGCCCCGAAACGCTCCGCTGCCCGGACAGCTGCGCGGCGGCCTGACGTCAGAGCCGGCGCACCCGGAACGCGAAGTTGGCTGCGGTCCTGGCCTCAACCCTGACCATCAGGACGCTGTCCGTGGACAGGTAGATGACGTTGTCGCGGTTGATTCCGCACCTCAGGGCCAGGTCCAGCAGGGTAAGGGTTTCGGTGCGCACCGTGAAGGTGACCCTGCGCTGGCTCCGGCAGGCGATTGCCAGGCTGTAGGTTCCGGTCTCCAGCACTGGCGACATAACGGTCTGCACCTCCCCGTCGCCCAGGATCCCGGCATCGGCCTGGACTACCGGGCCGGTGCCGTCCGGGAGCGCCCGGAACACCCAGTCGGGCAGATCGGCGGCGCTGACCGGGTCCTGCTGCAACGGATCCCTGGTGGGGGCCGGCGCCGGGGCGGCAGTGGCGGCCTGCGCACTGCCGGCCCTGCCGTCGTCGTACGTATATTCACAGCCGGCCAGCGCACCTGCCGCAAGCACCAGCCCAAGGACGACGGCGGCCGCCGGCCTCGGTGCCAGGGGCGCCCGTGCTGTCCCTCTGGGAAGGGGCGCGGGGGTTCCCCGCACACTGGGCATAGTCCGACTTTATGCCCGCCGAGGGCGGCGGGCCAGAGCCGAAAAGGCGGTTACTGCGCCGGCGCCAGCTGGTAGGCGTAGAGCAGCGGAGCGTCCACGCTGGAGCTGCTGATGTCGACCCGTCCGGCCGCGGGCAGGCTGACCTTGGTGGTCTCCCGCCGGCCGTTGCAGGCGGCCCCGGCCTCGGTTACCGGCTTGCCGTCCAGCGTCACGGCGAAGAAGGCCTTGCCGGTCCCGTCGCACACCGCTGTGAGCACGTAGTTGCCGGCCGGCACGCTGGCGGCTTCCTGCACAATGCGGTTGCGGTTGAGGATCTTGCCGGAGTCCTGGAGTACGACGCCCGGAGGGGTGCTGGGCAGGGCCGTGGCCCGCCATTTGGGGACGTCGGCGTTTTCCACGGACGTCGCCGGCGAGCATCCCGCCGCGGCGAGGCTGAGGCCAACGGCAACCACTGCCACGGGCGGCAGGCGGCGCGCCGCAGCTGCTGACCGGCGGGCGCGCGGAATCAAGGCAAGGCGGGAAGGCATGGCTCCACCGTACCCCGCAGCAACGCCGGACTAAACTTGAGCGGTGCCTAGATCCCCTTACGAGTTCACCGCCGGCAACACCCCCGATGCGCCCCGCAGCGACCTTCCGGACCTGCTGGCCGCCCTGGCGGCAGACCTGCGCCGCCTGGACTACACCCTCGACGGCGTCGCCGGGCTGCTGGGCCCCACGGCCTCCGCGGCACTGAACCGGGACCAGATCATTCCCGCCTTGCTTGCCGCCGAGCGGGCAGTCCGGGAGGACGACGGCGCCGCGCCGCTTGCCGCCGTCGTCCGCCTGTGGCTCCTGGCCGAGCCGCAGGACCGGGAAACGCTCGACGCCGCGCTGCCGGGCACCGGCGCGAAGGGCCTCGTGGACCTTGGGCTGGTGCAGCCCGTCCCCTGCTCGGATCTGCTCACGGCCAAGGCGGACCTGCGGCCCTATGGCTGGGACAAGAATGACGACGGCAGCGGCGGCGCCGAACTGTGGGTGGCCAGCGACCTCGCCGCCCACCAGCAGGCCGGGGTGCTGCGGCACGACCACGTCCTCGGCATCGGGCAGGCATCCACCACCCTGGTGCAGGCCACCATCCGCCGCCACACCGAGCGCGCCCTTGACCTGGGTACCGGCTGCGGCATCCAGGCGTTCCACCTGCTGCACCACTGCCAGCACGTCACCGCCACCGACATCTCCGAGCGCGCCCTGGCCTTCACGAGGTTCAACATCCTGCTCAACGCCGGGGCGCTTTCCGTGGACCCGGACCGGCTCGAGGACCGGGTGAGCCTGCGCCTGGGATCGCTGCTGGAGCCGGTGGCAGGCGAGGAGTTTGGGCTGGTGGTCTCCAACCCGCCCTTCGTCATCACCCCGCGCAGCGACGGGGAGGAGGCGGCGGACCAGTTCACCTACCGCGACGGCGGCCTGCCCGGCGACCGGATTGTCGCGGACCTGGTGGCGGACCTGCCCGGCATCCTGGCGCCCGGGGGATGGGCGCAGATGCTGGGGAACTGGGAAGTGCCCGCCGGTGCGGACTGGGACGGCAGGCCACGCTCATGGGTGCGGCCCGGAACGGACGCCTGGTTTATCCAGCGCGAGCAGGTCAGCCCGGAACAATACGCCGAAACCTGGCTGCAGGACGCGTCCGAGTCCCGGGACCGGCAGCACTACCGGGAGGCGTACGCCGCCTATCTCGCGGACTTCGGGTCCCGGAACGTCGAGGCAATCGGCTTCGGCATGGTGTGGCTGCGGCGCCCGGCTGAAGGGCGGCAGGCGTCCATCAGCCGTTTTGAGGAAATCACGTACCCCATCGAGCAGCCCATCGGACCCCACCTGGGCGCCGCCGTCGACCGGAGCGACTGGCTGGACACGCATGATCTTGCCGGCACGCATTTGCTCGTGGCCGACGACGTCACCGAGGAACGCCATCAGCGCCCCGGTGCCGAACACCCGGGAGTGATCCTGCTCCGGCAGGGTGCCGGGCTGCGCCGCACCAACCTGATGAGCACCGAGCTGGCCGGCTTCGTGTCGGCGTGCGACGGCGACCTGGCCGCCGGACAGATTGCCGCGGCTTTGGAGGCGCTCCTGGGCGGAGACGCAGGGACATTCCAGCGCTCGCTGCTGGCCGATGTTGCCAACCTGGTGCAGGACGGGTTCCTTGTTCCGGCCGCGTTTACCGCCGAACAGTAAGCCCCCTTAGGCCCCCTGCTTTTCCACATGAATGCGCACGATTCCCCAAAATATGGTGAACTAGGCGAACATGGGCTCATCTGCCCCAGCAACCTTTTTCTGTAGGAGCACCGTGCCAAGCAAGGCCAAAACCGGCAAGAAACTCGTGATTGTGGAGTCTCCGGCCAAGAGCAAGACCATCGCCAAGTACCTCGGCGAGGGCTTCATCGTTGAGGCCTCCATCGGTCACATCCGCGACCTGCCGCAGCCCTCCGAACTGCCCGCTGAGCTGAAGAAGACCTCCGTCGGCAAGTTCGCCGTCGACATTGAGCACGACTTCAAGCCGTACTACGTGGTGTCCCCGGACAAGAAGAAAAAGGTCACCGAGCTCAAGGCCGCGCTCAAAGATGCCGACGAACTCTATCTCGCAACCGATGGGGACCGCGAGGGCGAAGCCATCGCGTGGCACCTGCTGGAAGTTCTCAAGCCCAAGGTTCCCGTTTACCGGATGACGTTCGGCGAAATCACCAAGGAAGCCATCCAGCGTGCCATGGGCAACCTGCGCGACGTGGATCAGGACCTGGTGGACGCCCAGGAAACCCGGCGCGTCCTGGACCGCCTTTACGGCTACGAAATCTCGCCTGTCCTGTGGCGCAAGGTGGCCCGCGGCCTTTCCGCCGGGCGCGTGCAGTCCGTGGTGACCCGCATGGTGGTGGACCGCGAACGCGAACGCATGGCCTTCAAGGCCGCCTCCTACTGGGACCTGACCGGCCAGTTCGGCGCGGATTCGGGCTCCTTCAAGGCCAAGCTCGCCGCCGTCGACGGCGCCAAGGTGGCGTCCGGCCGTGACTTCAATGACAACGGCGAACTCACGTCCCGCAATGTTGCCCACCTCAACGAGGAACTGGCGACGTCCCTGGCTGCCGGGCTGCAGGACGCGGAGTTCCGCGTCCGCTCGGTGGACACCAAGCCGTACACCCGCCGCCCCGCGGCCCCGTTCACCACCTCCACGCTCCAGCAGGAAGCAGGGCGCAAGCTCCGCTTCTCCTCCAAGAGCACCATGCAGATCGCGCAGCGGCTGTATGAGAACGGCTACATCACCTATATGCGTACGGACTCGTCCGCGTTGAGCGACGAGGCCATCACCGCCGCCCGCCGGCAGGCCTCTGAACTGTATGGCCCGGAATATATTCCGCAGTCACCGCGCGTGTACTCGAACAAGGCCGCCAACGCCCAGGAAGCCCACGAGGCCATCCGCCCTGCCGGCGACTCCTTCCGCACGCCCGCCCAAGTGGCCAAGCAGCTCTCCGGCGACGAGTTCCGCCTCTACGAACTCATCTGGAAGCGCACCGTCGCCTCCCAGATGGGCGATGCCAAGGGTTCGACGGCGACCATCCGGCTCGGTGCCGTGTCCACCGACGGGCGGGACGCAGAGTTCTCCGCCTCCGGCACGGTGATCACGTTCCCCGGCTTCCTCGCAGCGTACGAGGAAGGCAAGGACGAGACCCGCGGCGACGACGATTCCGACGAAGCACGACGCCTGCCCAACGTGGCCAAGGGCGATGCCCTGTCTGCCTCGGACATCCAGGCCCTGGGACACGAGACCTCGCCGCCGCCGCGGTACACAGAAGCGTCGCTTACCGCGGAACTGGAGAAGAAGGGCATCGGACGCCCGTCCACCTACGCCTCCACCATCTCCACCATCCAGGACCGCGGCTACGTCCGCAAGCAGGGCTCGGCACTGGTTCCCAGCTGGATCGCGTTCTCCGTGATCCGCCTCCTGGAGCAGCACTTCTCGGACTACGTGGACTACGAGTTCACCGCGGACATGGAAGGCGACCTCGACAAGATCGCCAACGGCCAGGAAGCCGGCGCGTCCTGGCTCCGGCACTTCTACTTCGGCGAGGGCTCCGATCCGGGCCTGCTGAGCATCGTCAACAACCTCGGTGAGATCGACGCACGGGAAATCAACTCGATTCCCATCACGGACGAGATCACCCTCCGGGTGGGCAAGTTCGGCCCGTACCTGGAAAGCTCCGCCGCCCTTGTGGACCCGAAGACCGGGGAGATCGTGGAATCGGCCCGCGCCAACGTCCCCGAGGACCTGGCCCCGGACGAGTTGACCGCAGCCAAGGCCGTTGAACTGATGGAGACGGCTGCGCCGGAGGAACGGGTGCTCGGCACCGATCCCCACACGGGGCACACCGTGGTGGCGAAGAACGGCCGCTACGGCGCGTACGTCACCGAAATCATCCCTGAGATGACCGAGGAAGAACTGGCCAAGCAGCCGGTGGAGTACTACAAGAACGGCAAGCCCAAGCCGCCCAAGAAGCCGGTCAAGGCCAAGCCCCGGACGGGCTCGCTCTTCAAGTCGATGACCGTTGAGTCAGTCACCCTGGACGAGGCACTTCAGCTTATGAGCCTGCCCCGGGCGCTGGGGGAGGACGCCGAAGGCAACCTCATCACCGTGCAGAACGGCCGGTTCGGCCCGTACCTGAAGAAGGGGACGGATTCCCGCTCCATCGGCTCCGAAGAGGAAATCTTCACCATCACCCTGGAACAGGCCCTGGAGATCTACTCCCAGCCCAAGCAGCGCGGTGCGCGTGCCGCGGTACCGCCGCTGGCCGAGTTCGGCCCGGACCCGGTGTCGGAAAAGAACATCGTGGTGAAGGAGGGACGCTTCGGCCCTTACATCACGGACGGCATCACCAACATCACGGTTCCCCGGGCCACCTCCCTTGAAGAGCTGACCCGGGAGCAGGCCGTGGAACTGCTGGCGGAAAAGCGGGCCAAGGGTCCGGTCAAGCGGACCGCCACGCGCAAGGCACCCGCCAAGAAGAAGGCAACCGCCAAGAAGTAGCGTTTGCATGCGGTTCCGGATCGTGATCGGCTAGTCACATGACTGAACAGCAGGGAATCGACGACACCAACCCGCTCAACGACCTCGAGGAGAAGCTCGCCACCGGCGGGCAGCCTGACGCGAACCCGGTGGACGTCATCCTGTCGTTCCTGAACAGCGAGGTCTACATCATCAGCTCTGACACGGTGGAGGGTATGGACTCCCAGGTGGAACCGCTGGTGCTGGCCAACGCCGACGGCGACCCCGTCCTTGCCGTCTTCTCGCACCCGAGCAGGGTGGACCAGCAGTACCTGGAAGCCGCACCCAACGTGCTGGGCACGCAGGGCGCCGCGATCATCGCCAACCTTGGTGACGAACTGGGCATGGTGATCAACCCGGGTGCCGCCTATGGCTTCGAGATCAATCCGGAAGGTGTGGCCAACATCCGGCGCGACTTCAAGCGCGCTGACGAGCAATAATGTCCCCATGCGTCTAGGCGTCCTCGACATAGGGTCCAACACCGTCCATCTGCTGCTGGTGGATGCCCACCCCGGTGCGCAGCCGGTCCCGTTCGCGTCCCACAAGCGGCCGCTGTCCCTGGTGCAGTACCTTGAACCGGACGGCAGCATCAACGACGAAGGCCAGCATGAACTGACCGAGTTCGTGCTGGAGGCCTGGGAATTCGCGGCCAGGCACAAAGCCGAGGACCTGCTGGCCTTCTGTACGTCGGCCATCCGTGAAGCCACCAACGGTCCGGAGGTGCTGGCCCGGGTCAAGCACGAGACCACCGTGACGCTCCAGGAACTCACCGGCAGCGAGGAAGCGTCCATGACCTTCTTCGCTGTCCGGCGCTGGCACGGCTGGGGCGCAGGCCCCATCCTCAACCTGGACATCGGCGGAGGCTCCTTCGAAATGGCGTTCGGCCAGGACGAACTGCCCGAAGTGGCAACATCCGTGCCGCTCGGCGCCAGCCGGCTGACCCGGGACTGGCTGGCCGAGGACCCGCCGTCGGCCAAGAGCGTGAAGGAGCTCCGGCGCTACATCCGGGCCACCCTCAAGCCTGCCGTCCGCGAATTCGACGGCCTGGGCCGCGCGAACGTGGTGGCCGGCACCTCGAAGACGTTCCGTTCCCTGGCCCGGATCGCCGGCGCCGCCCCCAGCGCCGAGGGCCCCTACGTCAAACGCGAACTGCATGCCTCGGACCTGGGGATCTGGACCCAACGGATCTCGGCAATGAGCTCGGAAGACCGGCTGCACCTTCCGGGCGTCTCCGAGGCCCGCGCCCACCAGCTCCTGGCCGGCGCCCTGGTGGCAGAGGCCGCGCTGGAAATGTTCAAGTTCAAGAAACTCCGCATCTGCCCCTGGGCGCTCCGTGAAGGGCTCATCCTCCGGCGCCTGGACCAGCTGGTGTTCTCAGGACCGCTGGAACCCGCACCCCACGTGGCCGCCGCTTCGCGTGTGGTGGAAGCGCCCGTCTAGTCCCACCCCGCCGTTAAATGCGGAAGCACCGGGGCGGGCAACAGGAAAATGGGGGAAAACCTGTTGCCGCGCCGCCGGTGCCCTGGCAGGCATCCCCATGCCTGCCGCATCACTCGCACCCTCAATGAGGTAATAACTACGTTAGGACCCCAAGTTGTGTGCTGCCTGCGCCCAAGATGGGAGTTGCCTGTGAATGCGTGGGAACTGCAATGATGGAGGCATGAGCAACCGAATCGCATTCCTTGGCTGTGGATCCATGAACGAGGCCATTCTT
The DNA here is from genome assembly GCF_029581595.2 of Arthrobacter sp. NQ7. Classification (NCBI taxonomy): domain Bacteria; kingdom Bacillati; phylum Actinomycetota; class Actinomycetes; order Micrococcales; family Micrococcaceae; genus Arthrobacter; species Arthrobacter sp. NQ7. The sequence continues at coordinate 68,892 of NZ_JARFXU020000001.1, forward strand.
GGCGGCCTGCTGGAAGCAGGAACGGAACCCGGGGATGTGGTGGCCACGGTCCGCCGTGCCGCCCGCGCCCAGGAACTGGCCGAGCGGTACCCCGGCATCACCGCCATCGCCGGCGAGGAGGAACCCGACAACAACCGGCAGGCCACCAAGGGCTCCGCCGTCGTGATCCTCGGCGTCAAGCCGGTGGGCATCGCGGACCTGGCCCGCGAAATCGGACCCGCGCTTTCACCGGACACTGTCGTGGTCAGCGTAGCTGCCGCGGTCTCGATCGCCCAACTGGAAGCGGCGCTCCCTGAGGGGCAGCCGGTCATCAGGACCATGCCCAACACGCCGGCAAGGCTGGGCCGCGGCGTCGTGTCCGTCTCGCCCGGTACCCACTGCACGCCTGGGCAGCTCCGGAAAGTCAAGGACATCCTGGAGGGTGCCGGCACCGTCGTCGAGGTTCCCGAGGAACAGGTGGACGCGCTCTCGGCCATCAGCGGGTCCGGACCGGCTTACGCGTTCTACCTGGCGGAGGCGATGGCGTCCGCCGGGGAGAAGCTGGGCCTTGACCGCGAGCTGTCGGTGCTGCTGGCACGCGAAACGGTGGCGGGCGCAGGGCTGATGCTGGCCGAGCCCGGTGCGGATCCCGCCGCACTGCGCAAAGCGGTCACCAGCCCCAACGGCACCACCGAGCGCGCCATCGCCACCTTTGACGAGCAGGGCATTCCAGCCATCATTGCCGCCGGCGCGAAGGCTGCAGCCGACCGCGCAGCGGAGATCACCCGCCAGCTCGGCTAGCCGCGGATCAGGGCCGGGCCGCGAACCGCTCCAGCAGGTCCACGTGGCCGGAGACGATGAGCATGTCCCGCGAGGACACCTTGGTCTCGGGCCGGGCGTACGTGAAGTCCTCCCCGGGCGACTTCACGCCCACAATGGTGACGCCGTACTTGGACCGGACCTTGGACTCGTCCAGCGTGAACCCCACCGTCTCGCGCGGCGGGTACATTTTCACGATCGCGAAGTCGTCGTCGAACTCGATGAAGTCCAGCATGCGCCCCGAAACCAGGTGCGCGGCACGGACACCGGCGTCTGCCTCCGGGTAGATGACGTGGTTGGCGCCGATCCGCGTGAGGATCTTGCCGTGGGACGGCGTGATGGCCTTGACCCAGAGGTGCTCAATGCCAAGGTCCACCAGGTTGACGGTGATGAGCACCGAGGACTCGATGGAGGTGCCCACGCCCACGACGGCGGAGCTGAACTCCTGCGCGCCCAACTGGCGGAGGGCGTCGATGTTGGTGGCGTCGGCCTCCACCACGTGGGTCAGCAGCGGAGCCCATTTCTGCACCAGGCTCCGGTCGCGTTCGATCGCGAGGACTTCCCGGCCCTGCTTGACCAACTGCTCTGCGGTGGACGATCCGAAGCGGCCCAGCCCGATGACCAGGACCGGGGCGTTGTGGGCGGGGCGCCTGGGGGCGTCGGTGGAACTAGCCAATGATCGGCCTCTCTTCGGGGTAGTGGTACAACTGGCTGCGCTGGCGCAGGGCCAGTGCAGCGGCGAGGGTAACTGTACCCACGCGGCCGGCAAACATCAGCGCCGTTAGGACGTAGACCCCGGCGGGCGGGACTTCCGCGCTCAGGTTCGTGCTGAGCCCCACGGTGGCGAACGCGGAAATGGTTTCGAACAGGACCCGGTCAAGCGACTGGCCGCTGATGTGCAGCAGCAGGAAAGCCGACACTGACACCAGGGTGGCGCCGGCCACAATCACGGAGATGGCCACCCGCATGCTGCCCTGCGGAATGGTCCTGCCGTAGACCTTGACGTCGGCGTCGCCGCGGGCCTCGGCGATGATGGCAAGGAACATCACGGCGATGGTTGTGACCTTGATGCCGCCGGCCGTGGAGGCCGAGCCGCCGCCGGCGAACATCAGGGCATCGGTCAGCAGCATGGTGGTGGAATCCATCTGGTTCTGGTCCACCAGGTTGAATCCACCCGAACGGGTCATCACGGAGGCGAAGAGCGCGTGGGTGATCTTGTCCCCCACGCTCATCGTGCCGATGGTCCGGACGTTGTCCCACTCCATCAGGCCCCACAGGAATGCTCCCGCAACCAGCAGGATGAGGGAGACCTGGATGGTGAGCTTGGTGTGCAGGTTCCACTTCTTCCAGTTCAGCCCGTTCTGCTGCAGCACCATGACCACCGGGAATCCCAGGCTGCCCATGAACACACCCACCATGAGGGGGATGAGGATCCAGAGGTCGGTCTCGTAGGGCACGATGCCGTCCGAGTGCGGGGTGAAACCGGCATTGTTGAAGGACGAAATGGCGTAGAAGATGCCGTGCCAGACGGACTGCCAGAAGGGCTCGCCCAGTCCGAGGAACCGCGGTACCAGCGCAAGCGCAAGGACCCCTTCGATGACCACGGACGTGCTGATGACGATCCGGAGGAGGGTACCCACCTCGCCCAGGCGGCCGGCGTTGTTCATGGACTCCGCGGCGATGATCTTGCCGCGGACACCAAGCCGCTTGCTGACCATCAGGGCCAGCAATGACGCGAGCGTCAGCGTTCCCAGGCCGCCGATGAAGATGCCCACCAGGATCACCAGCTGGCCGAAGAAGGACCAGTGGACCGCCGTCGACACCACCGTAAGGCCGGTGACGCACACTGCCGAGACCGCGGTGAAGAGCGCCTGGTGGACCGGTGTGGGTGTTCCGTCGGCAGAGGAGACCGGCAGGGACAGCAGGAACGTGAAGACCGTGCAGACCGCGGCGAAGGCCGTCAGGGCCAGCCGGGCCGGGGTGGTGTTGGCGATGTCGTCGATGAAGTCGCGCAGCCGCGTCAAGATCCAAAGGCCCTCCCGCTCCTGCGCCGGGGGGTGCCAGGTGGCCGGGGTCCGGGGCCTCGACTGGCTCTGCGTCATGTGTGGCTTTTCCTCGGTTGAAACGGCTTCCCCCAGTAGTAAACCACTAAAGGCCGCGTCATGGCCGGACGGGCGGCGGTGCGCGCTCGGGTAGCCTGTGATTGATGACATACCTGCCGGGACTCAGCCAGCCCGCGCCGCCGACGATGGTGGCGTGGAGTCCAGACATGACAGCGTACAACTTTGGTCCCGGCCACCCCATGGCGCCGGAGCGGATGGACCTGACCGCCCGCCTGGCCCGCAGCCTGGGGCTTTTCGATTTGGACCACGTCAACGTGGCGGCGCCGGAGGTGGCCTCCGACGCGGAGCTGGAGTCCGTCCATGCGCCCGATTACGTGGCGGCAGTGCGCCGGGTCAGCGCCGATCCTTCACAGCCGGACGAATCCCGGGGCCTGGGGACGGAGGATGACCCCGCGTTTGCCGGCATGCATGAGGCGTCCGCCCGGCTGGCCGGCGGGTCCCTGCTGGCCGCCGAACGGGTGCTTGACGGGTCAGCCCTTCATGCTGTGAACTTCGGCGGCGGAATGCACCATGCGGCCCGTGACCGGGCCAGCGGCTTCTGCATCTATAACGACGCCGCCCTTGCCGTGCAGAAGCTGCTGGACGGCGGGGTACGCAAAGTGGCCTACATCGACGTCGACGCCCACCACGGCGACGGGACGCAGAACATCTTCTGGGACGATCCCCGCGTTTTGACGCTCTCGCTGCACGAGACGGGGCTGACCCTCTTCCCGGGGACCGGGTTCGCGAATGAGATCGGCGGCCCTGCCGCTGAAGGAACGGCCGTCAACGTCGCCCTGCCGGCCGGCACCGCGGACGCCGGCTGGCTGCGGGCCTTCTACGCCGTGGTGCCCCAACTGGTGGGCGCGTTCGCGCCGGAGGTGATCGTGAGCCAGCATGGCTGCGATTCGCACCGCAGCGACCCCCTTACGCACCTCAACCTCAGTGTGGACGGACAGCGCGAGGCAGCGAACGCCGTCGGGCATCTTGCGGAGCGTTACTGCGGTGGCCGCTGGATCGCCACCGGCGGCGGGGGCTACAACGTGCTGGACGTGGTGCCGCGGGCGTGGAGCCACCTGGTGGCGATCGCCGCGGGGCGGCCCGTGCCGGTGCGCACCCCGGTGCCGGGCGACTGGCGGCAGTACGTGATGGAGAAGTTCGGCACAGAGGCGCCCGCCCTCATGGGCGATGACGTGGAGCTGTGGTGGCGTTCCTGGGAAGTGGGCTTCGACCCGAACGACGCCGTGGACCGCACCGTCATGGCCACCCGCAAGGCAGTGTTTCCGCTGCACGGGCTGGACCCCTGGTTCGACTAGCACAAATGCGGCCACCGTCGGCGTGCGGCAGCCCGAAATAGTTGATGCCTTTCGGCGTATATGTCGCTAGGGTGGGAGGCATGGTGACAGACGACGTATTTGCCGTCATAGCGGAATCCACGCGGCGGGACATCCTGGTGGCCCTGCGCGCGGGGGATAAAGCCGTGGGGGAGTTGGTGGAGGAGCTGGCGGCGAGCCAGCCCACCATTTCCAAGCACCTGAAAGTCCTTCGCGAAGCCCAGCTGGTCAGCATGCGCGCGCAGGGCCAGAAACGGTACTACGCGCTTAACCGCGGGCCGCTGGAGGGGATCGCAAGCTGGCTCGAGACGTTCGACGTCGGCGCCAAGGCGTCCGCGTCGCCCAACAGCACGCTCCAGGCAGTTCCACACACGTCGGTCCAAAGCCAGGAAGCGCGGGGCGGGGAAGTGCCCGCAGGGAAAGCCCTGGACCCGGCCGCCCAGGGCCGGAAGGAGACCGGTCAAGCCGCAGCGGAGCAGGCGCCCGCCCACCTGAAGGAAGGCGTGGCCGCTGCTGCCGCCGCCCTGCCCCCGGCCTCCCGGACAGCGGAGCCGCAGCAGCCGGCACGGGAGGAGGTCCCGGCGCCCGTCCTGGTGCGGGAAGGCGCCGAGCTGAGTCCCGCCGTCGTGATTCCCGGCGGCACCGCAGCCCCGCTCAGTGACGACAGCGTCCCGCAGCAGATTGGCCGCACCGTGGGCCGCGCCGCCACGAAGGCCGCGGACCTGCTGGCCAACCTGCCGACGCTGCCCAAGTTCGGGCGCCGGAAGTAGCGCCTACTTCCCCAGCAGCCGCACGTGCTCCGGGGTCAGCTCGGAAATACGGCTGACGCCCAGCAGGGCCATGGTGCGTGCCATGTCCTTTTCCAGGATCTGAAGGGCACGGTCCACGCCGGCGCGGCCACCGGCCATCAGGCCGTACAGGTAGGCGCGCCCGATCAGGGTGAAATCGGCACCGAGCGCCAGGGCCGCCACGATGTCCGCGCCACTCATGATGCCGGTGTCCAGGATGATGGCGGCTTCGCTGTTGTCCCCCGCGAAGGCCTGCTTTACCTCCGGGAGCAGGTGGAAGGGAATGGGCGCGCGGTCGAGCTGGCGGCCGCCGTGGTTGGACAGGACAACGCCGTCAGCGCCGTGGTCCACCACGCGGCGGGCGTCCTCCACGGTCTGGATGCCCTTGACCACCAGCTTGCCCTTCCAGGTTTCGCGCAGCCAGTCGAGGTCCTCGAAGGTGAGGGTGGGGTCGAACATGGAGTTGATGAGGTCCGCGACGGTGCCGGTGTAGCGGGACAGCGACGCGAAGGTCAGCGGTTCGTGGGTGAGGAAGTTGAACCACCAGGCGGGCCGGTAGGAGGCGTCCAGGACAGTCTTGACCGTCAGTGCCGGCGGGATGGTCATGCCGTTGCGGACGTCACGGAGGCGGGCGCCGGCCACGGCAGTGTCCACGGTGACCATGAGGGTGTCATTGCCGGCTTTCGCGGCGCGTTCAATCAGTTCAAGGGAGCGGTCCCGGTCCGTCCAGAGGTACAGCTGGAACCAGTTGCGGCCGTTCGGCGCGGCTGCCGCCACATCCTCGATCGACGCCGTGCCCATCGTGGAAAGGGTGTAGGGGATGCCGGCGGCTTCGGCGGCCCGCGAGCCCGCGTATTCACCCTCGGACTGCATCATCCGGGTGAAGCCCGTGGGCGCGATCCCGACCGGCAGCCGGGAAGGCTTGCCGAGGATGTCAGTGCTGAGGTCGATGCTGGAGACATTGCGCAGGATGCCGGGCCGGAACTCGATGTCCAGGAAGGCCTGGCGGGCGCGGCGGAGTGTGATCTCCTCCTCGGCGGCCCCGTCCGTGTAGTCGAACGGCGCTTTGGGCGTGCGGCGCTTTGCGATGTCGCGCAGTTCCCAGATGGTGCTGGCCCGCTTCAGCCGCGCTTCCTTGCTGAACTCCGGCTTCTTGAACTGCATCAGGGGTGCCAGGTCCGAGTACTTGGGGATGCGGCGCTTGAGGGCAGGAGGCAGGGCGTACGACGGCGGCGCCGGGCTGGCTGCCGGTGCTGCCGGAATGTCCGTGGTCCCCGGAGCCGGGGTGGCCTCGGGATTGTTCGGCTGGATGGTGTGCGTCATGGCGTCCTTCCGTTCGGCTGGTGCCGGTCCGGTCTGCTGTGGTCCAACCACACTCTAGGCCATGTGGTTGGACCACATCAAGTACCATGGACCGGTGCGTACCCATCAGCTGGTCCTGTCGTGGATCGAGAACGAGCTCGCCGCCGGAAGGCTGACCGTGGGTGGGCGGCTGCCCGCGGAAAGAAGCCTGGCCGAGCAGCTCAAGGTGTCCCGCACCTCGGTCCGCGAGGCAGTCCGGATCCTGGAGGCGATGGGGGTGGTCCGCGCCGGCGTGGGGTCGGGCCCGGACGCAGGCACAGTGGTGATTTCGGACCCCACCTCCGCTCTTGGCTCAGCCCTCCGGCTGCACGTCGCTACCCAGCACCTGCCCGTGGCGGACATCGTGGAAACCCGCATCCTGCTGGAATCGTGGGCGGCGGGCAAGGCCCGTCCGGACGCCCCGGAGCTGGCGGAGGCCGCGGCCCTGCTGGACGCCATGGACATGCCGGAGGATCTGGCGGTCAATGAGTTCCTGGCCCTCGATGTCCGGTTCCACCTGGCCCTTGCCAACGCCGCCGGCAATGCCGTGGTCAGCGCCATGATGGGCTCGCTGCGCGAAGCCATCCAGGGCTACGCGGCTGAGCTGACGGCCGGCCTTCCGGACTGGAAGGCAACCGCGGCCAGGCTGCATGGGGAGCACCAGGGCATTCTGGCAGCCATCAGGAACGACGACGGCGGGCGTGCGGCCAGGCTGGTGGCCGCCCATATCGAGGGGTACTACCAAGAGGCCGGGCTGGGGAGAAGCGCCTAAGGGGCCCCGGGTCGGGCTTCCATTCAGCCATCGACTGCTTAGCCGTGCACAGTGCTGCGCGGAGCCTTGACCGGACCGGTGCTGGCCCGGACTTCCAGCCGCGGCTGGTAGCGGCTGCCAGGGGCCTCGTTTCCTTCCTTCCGGATCAATGCGCGCAGCTGGTGCCATGCCTGCTCGCCCAGTTCGGTGATGGGGACGGCCGCGGTGGTGAGTGCCGGCGTCGTATACCTGGCGAAGGGAATGTCGTCGAAACCGGTGACGGAAATGTCACCCGGGACATCCAGGCCGCGCTCGTGCAGCCCGCTCATCAGGCCCATGGCCACCAGGTCGTTGAAGGCCAGGATTCCGGTGGCGCCGCTGGCCAGCACGGCATCAACGGCTTCATGCCCGGTATCGAAGTCCGACCCGCCTTCCAGCATGGTCACGTCAACCTCGGGATGGGCAGCCTTAAAGTTTTCCAGGCCCTTGAGGCGCATTTCATTGGAAGCGCTGCGGGGCGGTCCCGCGAGGAAGGCCAGGCGTGTGTGGCCCAGTTCCACAAGGTGCCCGGCGATGTCCTGGACGCCTTGGCCGTAGTCCACCACCAGGCTGGGGACATCCGGGGCGGCCGTGGTGCGGTTGATCAGCACCAGGGGATGGAGCGACGGGGCAATCTCCTCCAATTCCGCATCGGTCATGCGGGGGGCGCACAAGACCAGCCCGTCGCACCGCCGCCTCGCTTCGCCCGCCAGGATCGACTCCTCGCTGGACACTTCAAAGGAATCGGCAATGAGCACCCGGTAGCCGTCCTGGGCGGCGGCCCTGCTCAGGCCGCGAAGGATCGCCTGGAAGGTGGGGTTGGCCAGGTCCGGCACCACGATGCCGATAGTGTCCGTTTTGCCCAGGGCCAGGCTGCGGCCCACCGGGTTGGGCTGGTACTTCAGTTCCGCGGCGGCGGCACGGACCCGGGCCGCGATGTCGGGATCCACGGTGAAGTTCCCGTTCATGACGCGTGAAACCGTTGCATGCGAAACTCCCGCTTTCACGGCGACATCCGCGATGCCGATCCTGCCGCTTGCCGATTTCCTGGCCATAAGGAACCCTTCGTTTGCGCCGCCGGGCAGTCCCGCCGCGACAGACTGGTCACCGCGGCAGCCGCGCCCGGACGGCAGGTGCTTTGACAGACAGCATATACGGGAGCAGGAAACCGATTTCTACCCTGCTTCCTGCTGGTTTCCGGAGCCGCGCATCCGGATTTGCACGGATGTCATGGAAAACGCTTTCTTCCGTGCCAGCAAATGGTTGACGGATACGCCGAGGGGTTGATACAACATCTATAGGGCAATGAGAAAACGCTTTCTCAGCTCTCTTCGCATGGTGCAGCAAAGTGCCGCCGCCGAATCCCCGCACCCCGCTGCGGAACACAAGTTTTCGAAAGGGACCCCATGGTCAACACAGCCGAGACCACGTCGGCCGCCGCTGCTTCCGACACCGGCACCGCCGCCGCTGACACCGCCGCCCCACTTGCCGCACCCGGAAAGGACGGAAAGGCCCGGATCGCCCTCATCGGCACCGGCGGCCGCTCCGAGATGTACGTCCGTGCCATCTTCGGCAAGCACGCGGACACGGCCGAGCTGGTGGCCTTTTCCGACGTCAACCCCGGGCGGGTGGAGTTCTACCAGAAGCTCGTCCAGGAGCTGGGCGCCCCGGGGCCTGTGGCATCGTTCGACCCCGCGGAGCTCACCAGCTTCGTCCAGGCCAATGCCATCGACCGCATTATCGTCACCACGCCCGACTACACCCACGCCGACTACATCGTGGAGGGACTCCAGGCGGGGGCGGACGTCGTCGTGGAAAAACCCCTGACCATCGACGCGGAAAGCTGCCGTCGCATTGTCCAGGCCGTCCATGCAACCGGCCGGAACGTGGTGGTGACCTTCAACTACCGCTACTCGCCGCGCAACAGTGCGCTGAAGGAAATCATCCAGAGCGGCGTGATCGGCAAAGTGACCTCCATCGACTTCAGTTGGGTCCTGGACACCGTCCACGGCGCGGACTACTTCCGCCGCTGGCACCGGGAGAAGAAAAACTCCGGCGGCCTGCTGATCCACAAGGCTTCCCACCACTTCGACCTGGTCAACTGGTGGATCGACGACGTCCCCGAACGGGTCTTTGCCTCCGGCGGCCTGAAGTTCTACGGCGACAGGAACGCCGCCGAGCGCGGCCTGGGCCCCCGCCCTGAACGCGGGACGCCCGACGCCGATGCCCCCGCCGGCGATAAGGACCCCTTCGCGCTGGACCTCAGGGAGGATGAGCGGCTCAAGGCCCTCTTCCTCGACAACGAGCACTACGACGGTTACCGCCGCGACCAGGACGTCTTCACCGCCGGCATCACCATCGAGGACAACCTCGCCCTCGTTGTGGAGTACCAGGGCGGCCCGCGACTGAGCTACTCGCTGAACGCCCACAGCCCCTGGGAAGGCTACCGCGTGGCAGTCAACGGTACCGAGGGGCGTGCAGAGCTGGAAGTGGTGGAACGCGCCGCGGTCCTGCACAGCACTGACCGGAAGACTGTGGTGGATCCCAGCGCGACGCCGGTGGAGGAAGAAGACGCAGTACGCCGCAACGGTGAACGCCTGGTGGTCCAGCGCCACTGGGAGGCCGCCTACGAGGTGCCGATCGTCAACGGCGAAGGCGGCCACGGCGGCGGCGACGAACTGCTGCTCTCGGACCTGTTCAACGGCCCCGGCGAGGATCCGCTGGGCCGTCCTTCCGGCTACCTGGACGGCCTGCGGTCCGTTTCCGTGGGCATCGCCGGCAACAGGTCGCTCGAAACCTCCCTGCCCGTCCGCGTCGAGGACCTGGACCTCGGCGTCGACCTGCGCCGCGGCAAGTAAGGAAAAAACATGAGCAGGATATTCGTCACCGGTGGCTCGGGCCGCCTGGGCCGCAGCGTGGTGGCGGGACTGGCCCTCGCAGGCCACGAGGTGGTCTCGGTTGACCGCGAGGCGGTGCCCGCCGGACTTCTGCCGGCCGGCGTCGTCCAGGAAACCGCGGACCTCCTGGCGCCCGGGGAGGCTGCCCGGCTGATCGGGGCAGTAAGGCCCGACGCCGTCATCCACCTCGCGGCGATCGCCGTGCCGTTCAGCGCGCCGGAGGACGTCATTTTCGGCACCAACACGCGGCTTGCCTTCGCCGTCATCAGCGCTGCCACGGAGCTGGGCGTGCCAAAAATCGTCACCGCCAGCAGCCCCACCGTCCTGGGCTACGGCTGTCCCGCGGGCTGGCTGCCGCCGTCGTTCCCGCTGGACGAACGCACCCCGCCCAAGCCCTGGAACGCCTACGCCCTGTCCAAGCTCATCGCCGAACAGACCGTGCAGATGTTCGCCGCCGCCCAGGGGGAAAAGATCCGCTATGCGGCGTTCCGCCCCTGCTTCGTGATCTCGCCCGAGGAATGGGACGGTGCCCCCACCCAGCAGGGCCACACGCTCGCCGAACGGCTGGCCGACCCCGCCCTCTCCGCGCCGGCACTGTTCAACTACGTGGACGCGCGGGATGTGGCGGACTTCCTGGACCTGCTCCTGCAGCGGATGGGGGACATTCCCAACGGGGAAACCTTCTTCGTCGGGGCAGCCGACGCCCTTGCCACGGCACCCCTAGCGGAACTGATGCCCCGGTTCCTGCCGGGAAGCGAGGCGCTCAGCGCCGGCCTCACCGGCACCAGCCCGGCGTTCTCGATTGCCAAGGCCCGGGAACTGCTCGGCTGGCAGCCCAGGCGCACCTGGCGCACCGAACTCAAGTCCAACCACACCCTCAACGACGAGGCCCTGCCGCTGGTCACCGCCGGCGGCGGAGGCAAGGAGACATCATGAAATTCGACGGCGTACTCTTCTTCCCCGTCACCCCGTTCACGGCCGAAGGCTCCGTCGACGTGGAACTGCTCAAGGAACACATCAGCTCCCGGCTGCCCTTTGGTCCCGGCGGTGTGTTCCCCGCCTGCGGCACCGGCGAATTCCATGCCCTCAGCATCGATGAAGTCCGCACCGTGGTGGCCGCCGCCGTCGAGGTCGTCGCAGGAAAAGTGCCCGTGGTGGCCGGCGCCGGCGGACCCCTGGGCCACGCCCTTGCCGCGGCCAAAGCTGCTGAAGAAGCCGGCGCGGACGCCCTCCTGGTGCTGCCGCCCTACCTGGTGACCGGTCCTACGGACGGGCTGGTGGCCTACATCGAGGCTGTTGCCGGCGCCAGCAGCCTGCCGGTCATCGTCTACCACCGCGGCAACGCAAAGTTCACCGCCGCGTCCATGGCCAAACTCGCCGGCAACCCCAAGGTCATCGGCTTCAAGGACGGCCTGGGCGACGTTGGCCTGGCCCAGGAAATCGTCACGGCGGTCCACGCCGCCGGCCGGACCGACTTCGCCTTCTTCAACGGCCTGCTCACCGCCGAACTGACCCAGGGCGCCTACCGGGGACTGGGCATCCCGCTCTACTCCTCGGCCGCGTTCGCCATGGCGCCCGAAATCGCCAAGGCCTACTACGACGCCTACACCGCGGGGGACGAGGACCGCCGCAACGCACTGCTCGAGGGCTTCTACGCGCCGCTGGTCCGCCTCCGCGACCAGACCCCCGGTTTTGGCGTTTCCCTGATCAAGGCCGGACTGCGCCTGGCCGGACTGCCGGTGGGATCCGTCCGGCCGCCGCTGGTCGACCCCACGGAAGAGCAGCTCGTGGAACTGAAGGCCATCCTGGCCAAGGGCTACGAGCTGGCCGGCCACTGATGAGCGCGCCGGCGGCCCAGGCTGTGCGGACTGTTCCCAGCATCACCGGCCTGTCCACCCGGCTCCTGACAGTTCCACTGCGCAGGTCCTGGGGTGCGGAGGCACCGGAGAACCACGTGATCGCCACCGAGGTCCATACGGACGACGGCGGCACGGGCTACGGGTTCTCCTGGACACCCACGATCGGCCCGCAGGCCGCCAAGGCGCTGCTGGACTACGACATCGCCCCGTTCATCACGGGACTGCCCGCGTCGCCGGAGGCAGTATGGGACGCGCTGTGGAAGCGGCTCCACGAGGCCGGCGGCGGGGGACTCACCACCATCGCTATGGCGGGCGTGGACCTGGCGCTCTGGGACCTGCAGGCCACCCGGGCCGGCACCTCCGTCACCGGCCTCATCGGCCGGCGGCAGGAATCCGCCGAGGTGTACGGGTCCGGGGTGAACCTGCACTACACGCTGGAGGAGCTGGTGGCGCAGGCTGAACGCTGGGTTGCCGCAGGCCACCAGGCGGTGAAGATCAAGGTGGGCAAGCCGGACCTCCGCGAAGACTACGAACGCGTGCAGGCCGTCCGCTCCGTCCTGGGCCCGCACCGCAGGCTCATGATTGACGCCAACCAGCGCTGGGACCTGCCGGCCACCTTCCGGGCCCTGGACGTCCTGTCCGAATTCGGCCTTGACTGGCTTGAGGAACCCCTCCGGGCCGACGACCTGTGGGCCTACCGGCGGCTCCGGAAACATTCACCGGTACCCATCGCCCTTGGCGAAAACCTCCACACCATCTACCGGTTCCGCGATTTCATTGAGGCGGAAGCAGTGGACATTATCCAGCCGAACATCATCAGGGTCGGCGGCATCACCCCCTTCCGGCGGATCGTGGAGCTGGCGCGGACCAACAGCATCAGGGTGATGCCGCACCTGCTGCCCGAACTGTCAGGACAGCTGGCCCTGACCCTGGCCGAGCCCACCCTGGTGGAGGACGTTGAAGACGCGTCGTTCGAGCAGCTGGGCATCCTGGCCGGGCCGCCGCCGGTGCGGTTCACCTCCAGCAGGGTCACCCTGGCGGACCGGCCCGGGCTGGGTTTCCGCTTTAAGGACGGGCTGTGACCAAGAACCCCGAGACAAGAACAGGTACCTGACGTGACAACTGCAACGCTTTCCCTGACCGAACTCACCGCCGCCGCCACCTCGGCAGCCAAAATCGCCGCGGCTGCCTCCGACGCCGAACGCGCGGTCTGGCTGACCGCCGTCGCCGACGCCCTGGACGCCCACGCCAGTGAACTGGTGGAGATCGCCGATTCCGAGACAAGCCTTGGCGCCACGCGGCTCACCGGCGAGGTGGCACGCACCACCGGCCAGCTGCGGCTGTTCGCCCGCGTGATCACCGAGGGCTCCTACCTGGAAGCCATCATCGACCACGCGGATCCGGCCGCCACCCCGCCCCGGCCGGACCTCCGCCGGATCCTCAAGCCCATCGGCCCCGTGGCCGTCTTCTCCGCATCGAATTTCCCATTCGCCTTCTCTGTTGCCGGCGGCGACACCGCCTCGGCCCTCGCCGTGGGCTGCTCCGTCATCGTGAAGGCCCACTCCGGCCACCTGCGGCTCTCCGAGCGGACCGCGGAGATCGTGGCAGAGGCACTCCGCGGCGCGGGAGCACCCGAAGGTATCTTCGCCCTGGTCCACGGCCGCGAAGTGGGCACCGCACTGGTCCAGGATTCGGCCATCAAAGCCGTGCTCTTCACCGGCTCCATCCCCGGCGGCCGCGCCCTGTTCGACCTCGCCACCTCCCGGCCCGATCCCATCCCGTTCTACGGCGAACTGGGCAGCCTCAACCCTGTGGTCATCACGGCCGCTGCACTGCAGGCCCGCCCGGGAGAGCTCGCCGCGGGCCTTGCCGGGTCCTTCACCCTCGGCGCTGGGCAGTTCTGCACCAAGCCGGGCCTGGTGTTCATCCCCGCCGGGACGCAGTTCGCCGCCGAAGTTGCCGCGGCCAGCAAAGACAAACCGGCCCACGGCATGCTGACCAGCCGCATCGCGGAAGCCTACCCGCACGGCCTGCGCAGCTTTGCCGCGGTGGACGGCGTTGACGTGGTCAGCGGCAGCGTGGAGCAGGACGCCGTTGCCAACGGAGCGGCGCCGGTGGTCTTCTCCACCACGGCCGGGAAGGTCCTGGAACGCCCGGAGCAGCTGCTGGAGGAATGCTTCGGACCCACCACCATCCTTATCGAGTACGCGGACCAGGACCAGCTTTCCGCCGTCCTGGCAAAGGTCCCGGGAAGCCTCACCGCCACCCTGCACGCCCAGCCCGGTGAAGACATCGCGGGCCTGGTGGAGCAGCTGTCCGGGCTGGCCGGACGCGTCCTCTTCGAGGGCTGGCCCACCGGGGTAGCCGTCAACTGGGCGCAGCAGCACGGCGGCCCCTACCCCGCCACCACGTCCCTGTTCACCTCGGTCGGCGCGACGGCGGTCCGCCGGTTCCAGCGTCCGGTCGCCTACCAGGACGCCCCGGAGGACGTCCTGCACCCGGCGCTGCGCGAGGACAACCCGCTGGGTATCCCGCGGCGGGTGGACGGGGAACTGGTGCTTCCGTAACACGCTCTCTCACCGAATACGGGACGAGCACAAACGCTCCCGCAGTTGTTGCCGCGGCTCCTGGCGACGCGCAAATTTTCCTTCGACGCGCAGATTCCCGGACGCGCCCAAATATGGGGTGCGTTAGGGTACGCGCGGGTCGACAGTGAATTTGCGCGTCGATAGCGGGCGTCAGACGGAGAAAACCCCGGAGCCGGTCGGCTCCGGGGTACTTGCCTGCCACCTTTGTTACAGCTGCAGCGTGACCGGCCGGGCCAGGCCGTTGACCGTGGTCACCGGCCAGCGCGGGTCCACGGTCAGGATGCGCAGCCCGGAATCGGTGAGCTGCACCGTGTCCTCGATCTTGACCCCGGGGCCGGTGGGGTTCCAGGTGAAGGCCTGGTCCAGCACCACGGCATCGGTGGCACTCGAGGTGACCCGCGGATCGCGTCCCGCATAGCCGGCCGGACCGCCCTGGTGGTGTTGCTCCCACTGGTCCGCCCCGAAGCCGTGCCGGACGTAGGCGGCCTGGATCTCTGCGAAGATCCGGTCCAGCCGTGCGCCGGGGACAGTCGCGTCGAAAATGTCCGCCTCCACGGCCGCGATGCGCGCCTCGGCGTCGCGCTCTTCCGGGGTGCTGGCGTCGAACCTCGCCCATCGGGTGATGTTGGCAACCAGGCCGTCCCGCCGGGCGCAGACTACGGCCATGGCGCGCCTGCCCAGCGGGGAGTGCGTGGCCAAGGGATGCCGGAAGGCGCTGCGGGAGCTGCCGTTGCACAGGAGTACCAGCGGTTCCGCGCCGGCGGCCACCACGCGGGCGGCCAGCGCCGAAACCAGGCCGAATTCCGTGGTGTCCGGCCGGGCGGCGGACAGGACGTCCGTCAGGATGGCGGCCAGTTCGGCGCTGAGCAGGGAGTAGCGGGCACTTTCCGCGGGCAGGAGCTGCTGGCGCGCGGCGCGCAGTTCAGTGGCGGCCTCCGCTTCGGCCAGCGGAGGCTGCGTGCTGGTCCCGATGGCGGCCGCGGCCTGGTGCAGGTTGCCGTACCAGGGCACGGTGTGCAGGTTGACCTGCGCGGGAAGCTCCTCGGCCGCGATCCTGCCGGCTTCGTTGTTGAACGTCACCAGGTGGTCGCCGCTGCGGTCCACCAGCAGGGCGGCGATGGGATCCCCGGCCAGGCTGATGTGGACGCGGCTGCCGTCCAGGTACCAGGTCAGGGCCGTATTGGAGGTCAGGAGCAGGGAATCGCGGCCGGCGGCATCCAGGATGTCCAGCACCCGCCGGCGCTTGATGGCCCGGTCCGTCCGTGATCCCGGAGCCAGGCGCGCCTCCTGCAGAGGGGCGGCTGCGGTTGTTGCCTGTGTCATGACGGGTCCCCCTGGTGGTTGAGCAGTGCTTCGATGTCGGGTGTGGCCAGGAATCCGTCGGCCACGAAAACGGTGATGCTGCGCCGGACCGGACTGCCCGGCGCTGCGATGACGGGAGTGTCCCAGGCCAGCGACTGGCCCACGCCCGGGTAGCCGTCCACCCGGACAAACCACGGGTCGGTTGAGCCTTCCGGAGCAACGAAGACCAGGGTGGCTGGGCCGCCGTCGAACTGTCCTGACCAGGCGAGCCAGCGGGTGACGCTGCCGTGGGTCCCTGCTTCGCCGCTGCCCGCCGGCGTCCACACCGTGGCGTCCCGGCAACCTGGCAGGCGCCAGAAGAATCCGCCGTAGCCGCCCTCAAAGCGGCCGTTGGATCCGGGGCTGCCCAGGCTGACCGGGTGGTCTCCCGCAGGCGACAGCGCAAAGTCCAGCGACAGGCGCCAGGTGGACGGCGCGACGCCGGCCCACGCCCAGGTGCGTTCCTCCACCAGGACGGGCGAACCGTCCGGGCCGCTCCAGACGAGGTCCTCCTGCAGCCGGCCCTCCCGGCCGTCCACGGCGTCGTTCTCCTCGGTCACGGTGCTGGTGACGGCGATGCTGCCGTGGTCCGGGCGCCAGATGTAGCGTCCGGCGTCCCTGGTGTAGGTGCGGCCGCCCCAGAAGTTCACGCCGTCCACGTCCTGGAGGGCAACGCCGGCGCCGAGGTGCCACACATGGTCCAGCGGCATGTGGTCTGTGACCACGGTTCCGCCCAGGGTGCGGACGGGGTGGAGGTAGGGGCGGGGGGAGGAGACCGCGCGGATGTGGTTGCCGTCCTGGTAGTCCGCAACGGAGCGGCCGTCTACGGTCAGTGTCCGGACCGGCGGAAGGGGGCGGGCCCAGGGGACGCCGAGTTCGGCGAACGTGGCCTCCGCCTTAATGGCGCGCTCCATGAGGTCGGAGATGCCCCGGACCACCGGGTGGGCGCCGTCGCCTTCGCCCTCCCACGTCAGGTAGGCGGAATCGATCGGGGCAGGCGCGGGCGATGTCCTGATGGCTTCCAGGACGGCGGTGAAGGCTCCGGTGTCCTCCAGGCCGGCCAGCAGCGGCGCCCCCGTGGCGCGGGCAGCCAATAGGTTCTCGAGCAGGTCGGTGCGGCCGTACGCCTCCCGGCGCTCGCCGTCGGGGGTGGTGATGGTTACCTCGTCCTTCGTGTACGAGAGGGTGATGTCGCCCAGGGTGCCGTGCACCGTGACCGTGGGGTCCAGCTGCCCGGGTGCACAGAGGGTGAGGGCGCACAGCAGCGTGGCTCCCCGGGCCGTTCGCACCCGCAGGACCGAGGTGTCATCGCTTTCGGTGTCGTTCGCCCGGTACAGGTCCGTCTCAACGGATGCGACATCCGCCAAGGTGTGTGCACCGGCCAGGTGGAGGCCCGTTGCCACGGCATGGGCGAGTGCGTTGGTTGCCACGCCGTCCACGACGTCGGTTCCGTCCAGGCTGCGCCTTCCGGCCCAGCGTGAGCGCTTGAAGTAGGCCTTGGTCCGCAACCACTGTCCCGTGGCGCTCAGGCCAAGCACGGTCCCGATCTCCCCGCCGGCAACCAGGCTGTGGATGGCGGGCAGGGCGTGGGAGCCCAGGCTCTGGAAACCCACCTGGACCAGCCGTCCGCTGTCTTTGGCAGCGGCGAGGACTTCTTCGAACTGGGCGAGGGAAGCCACCGGGGGCTTCTCGACGTAGACGTCCTTGCCCGCCGCCAGCGCGGCGAGGGCCAGCGGCGCATGGGTCTGGATGGGCGTGGCGATGATGACGACGTCGACGCCAGGGTCCGCGGCCAGCAGCCCGTCCAGGCCTGGGAACACCGCAACAGTGCCCGCCAAAGTGCCGGGCAGGGGCGGGTTGGGATCGGCGACGGCTGCCAGATCCAGGGCGCCGGCCTTTTCGAGCCGGGCAAGGTTGGCGAGGTGGCGTTCACCGAACCCGTGCACACCCACCAGGGCAATCCGCGGGACGGCGGTGGAGGCGGGCTGCTGGTGTGGTGCGTCCGCGGCGGCGGAGGACTGTGTGGTCACGGTGGTCCTTGGGGAGCTGGTGGAAAGGGGGTCAGGCGGCCAGGGTTTCGGCCAGGAAATCGATGGCTTCATCCTGCATGCCGGCAGTGAAGATGTGGCCGCCGGGCCAGAACCTGCCGGTGTACGTGTCCGTGCCGCTGTGAAGGGCTTCCAGAAGCCGGTGCGCCGTGCGCATGCCGTCTTCCGGAAAGAGCTCGTCGGCCAGGGCGTACTGGACCAGGAACCGGGCGGCGGCCGACTTGCCCGTGAGTTCCGGCCAGTCGCCCAGCTTCCACAGCCCGGGGGTCTGCAGCAGCCAGGAGTGTGCGTCGAGGTAGGCGGGAAGGAGCGATTCGAAGGTGGTCATCATGCACGCCACCACGGCGGCGCGGACCCGGGGGCTGAGGGCGGCGAGGGCGAGGGACCGGCCGCCGCCACCGGAGAACCCGATGCAGCCGAGGCGCCCGCTGTCCACGCCGGGGAGCGCTGCCAGGATGTCCAGCGCGGCGAGGTCGTCGTGGGCCACCATTCCTGCCAGGCTGGTGCCCAGCAGGCCGGCGGCCTTGGCAACGGTGTCCTCGTGGAAGGCTGCCGCGGCGTTGTATTCGTCTGCATCCGAAGGTACGACGCCGTCCTCCCGCCACTGTGCCTGTCTCGCCGCTGCTGCGGCGCCCGTCCGCCAGGGCGGCGTGGAAAGGTCGAACCTGCGGCTGCCCCAGGCAAACGAGTCGTGTGCCAGGACCGCAAAACCGCGGCGTGCGATGTCCGTGGCCAGTGCCCGGCCGTCGTAGTGGCCCGCGCGGGCAGCAGCGGCCGACGGGTGCGCCTCCGGAAGGTCGACCAGGCGGTCGGCGCCGCCGAACTTGTTTCCGCCATGGCAGTGCAGTGCGAGGATGCCGGGAAGGGGGCCGGTACCTCCGGCCGGGCGGACCAGCCAGCCCGTGCTGCGGGGTCCGAATCCCAACTGCCAGCTGAGCTGGGAGGTGGTGGCGCCGTCGTACGTCTCCTCCCAATGCACCGTTACCGCGGAAGGTGCAGACAGCCCGGGCACGTCGAGTGCGTCCGAAAGCTCCTGCCCAGGTGCATGGGAGGCCTGGTGGCGGGGATGCCGGCGGACGTAGGCAGGCCAGTCGTCATAGCCCGGAATGGCGCTGGGGCGGGGTGCCTGGGTCATCTGCCTGCCTCCTTTCGATGAGGTATGCGTGGTGCGGCGGGGGTCAGGTGAGGTTTTGGTTGACCTCGGAGATCATGCCTTTCGCGGCGTCGCGCGGCGAGATCTTTCCGAAGAGTACATCCGTGTTGTAACGGTTCAAAACTTCCATGGTCGCGGAGGACCCGGCCGGGAACGGCTTGGGGGCCCCGACCTTCATCGCGGCGATGCGGTCCAGGTAGGCCGCCTCCTTCTGCTGGGTTTCCTTCAGCAGGGGAGTGATGCCGGCCTTGAGCTCCGTGTTGGCGGGCATGCCGCGGTCGCTCTTGATCTTGGCCGCTGCGTCCATGGTGTTGACCAGGTAGTTGATGAAGAGCGCCGCTTCCTTGGGCTGTTTGGATTTGGATGAGATGGCGTATTCCATGGAGGACCGCAGCCAGGCGCCGGGTTGCCTGCTTTCGCCGGGCAGCTTGGCCATGACCAGCGGCGCCCCCGAGTAGGACGTCATCTGGTTGCTCCAGGAGATCTTCATGCCCTGCTTGCCCTGCCCCATCAGGGTCAGCTCCGGCTGCGCGGAGCCGTCCTCCACGGTCTGTGATGCGGAAGGGGCGCCGCCGGTGTCCATGAGCTTCTTGTTGAGCTCGAACCAGCGGGAGAGGGTGTCCTCGCTGATGCCCATTTTCTTCCCGTCGTCCGTGTAAAGCTCTTCACCGTTCTGGCGGGCCCAGACGGCCAGGAAGGAGTCGTTGGCCATCGGGGTAGTGCCGAAGGTTCCGGCGGGCGACTTCTGGGTGATGTCGGCGGCGATCCTCGCGTAGTCGTCCCAGGTCCAGGTCTCGTCATCAGGCATGGCCACACCCGCGGCCTCGAAGACCTTCGGGTCGAGGACCATGGACATGGAGTTGACGCCCGCGGTGATGGTGTACTGCGTACCGTCGATCTTGCCCAGGTCCACGGTTCCTTCCGCGAACTTTGAGGTGTCGATCTGGTCCTTCACCTTGTCCAGGTCCAGGAGGACACCGCGGCTGGCGTACTCACTGGGATAGGCGCCGCTCATGGCGATCACGTCCGGGGTGGTCCCGCCCGCGATCTGGGTGGCCATCTTGTCCCAGTACGAGCTGTATTCGGTGTTTTCGCCCTGCACCCTAATACCGGGATTGGCTGCCTCGAAGGCCTTGATGACCTCCATGGTGGTCTTGGCCCTGGAATCGTTGCCCCACCAGGCGAAGCGGATGGTCACCGGATCTTCGGCCGTCCCCACCTTTCCTGCCTGCGGGCTGCTGCCGCAGCCGGTCAGGACCAGGGCCAGCGCGGCGGCGGCGCCGGTGACGCCCATGACGGATTTCTTGAGACCGAACTTCATTGTTGCGCCCCTTGGCTTGTAGTTTGAACCGGCATGACCCGGGCAACAGAAAGCGTTTTCTCAAAACTAACAAAGGGCTATACAGGAGTCAAGAAAGCGTTTACTTTGGTACGGAGCCGCAATTTTCACCGGTACCCGGCCGCCGCACTGCTGAATCTCCCGGAAGGGTATCGGCAGGCTGCTGCGCCGGAAGGTGCCGGACCCCGCATCGCCTGGCGATGACCGCAACGTGGAGGCCACGATGACCAAAGGAGACCACATGGCCGCAAAACACATTCCCAGGGCACTGCGTCCGGCCTGGCCGGCCGCAGCAGGCCCGGCGTACCGCAGGAAGGAGCTCCGGTGAGCGCCATCAGTGAACTGTCCTCGCTGAGCCGCAGGAAAGGCAGGGCCACTCCTGAAGAAAAGAAGGCCAACAGGCGGGACAACAAGGCCGCCTACATCTTCCTGCTTCCGTGGCTGGTGGGCCTGGTGGCGATCACCATCGGTCCCATGCTGATGTCCCTCTACCTCTCCTTCACCGATTACAACCTGCTGCAGCCCCCGGAGTGGACCGGGCTGGACAACTTCACGCGGATGCTCAGTGATGCCCGGCTGCACAACTCGCTGCGGGTGACTTTTACGTACGTTTTCATTGGCGTGCCGCTGCAGCTGGCGGTGGCGCTGCTGATTGCCCTCGTCCTGGACAAGGGCCTCCGAGGTCTTCCGTTCTACCGTTCGGTGTTCTACCTGCCGTCGCTGCTGGGCGGCTCGGTGGCCGTGGCCATCCTGTGGAAGCAGATCTTCGGTACCACCGGACTCGTCAACCAGGTGCTTGCGATGTTCGGGATCCAGGGGCCCGGATGGATTTCGGACCCGAGCACCGCTTTGGGCTCCATCATCCTGCTGCATGTGTGGACCTTCGGGGCGCCCATGATCATCTTCCTGGCGGGCCTGCGGCAAATCCCCACCATGTACTACGAGGCCGCAAAGGTGGACGGTGCCAGCACGCTGCAGCAGTTCTGGCGGATCACCATGCCGATGCTGAGCCCGATCATCTTCTTCAATCTGGTGCTGCAGATCATTGGGTCCTTCCAGTCGTTCACCCAGGCGTTCATCGTCTCCGGCGGCAACGGCGGCCCGTCGGACTCCACCATGTTCTTCACGCTGTACCTGTACCAGAAGGGCTTCGGCCAGTTCGACATGGGCTACGCGTCCGCCATGGCCTGGGTGCTGCTGCTCATCATCGGTGTCTTCACCGCCATCAACTTCATCGCTTCTAAGTATTGGGTTTTCTATGACGACTAAGCTTCAGACGCTGCCCACCACTGGCAAGTCCGCGGGTGACGGCAAGCCTACGAACCGCAAGCCCAGGGTCCGCGAGTCCCGGGGAACCCTGTCCTTCAGCCGGGCCCAGCGCGGCAAGGCGCTGATGAAGCACGCCATCCTGATCCTGGCCGGTGGATTGATGATCTACCCGCTGCTGTGGATGGTGGTCTCCTCCCTGCGTCCCAACGAACTCATCTTCCGCGAGCCCGGCCTGTGGCTGAACAGCCTGGAAATGAGCAATTACACCTCCGGCTGGTCAGCCCTGACCCACCCGTTCGGCCACTACATGCTCAACTCGGCCATCGTGGTGATCGGCTCGATCCTGGGCAACCTGGTCTCCTGTTCCATGGCCGCCTATGCCTTTGCCCGGCTGCAGTTCACCGGCAAGAAGCTGTTCTTCGGCATTATGCTGCTGACCATCATGCTGCCGTTCCACGTGGTCATCGTGCCGCAGTACATCCTGTTTTCCCAGATCGGGTGGGTTAACACGTTCTGGCCGCTGCTGGTGCCCAAACTGCTGGCTACCGACGCCTTCTTCGTTTTCCTGATGGTGCAGTTCATCCGCGGCATCCCGCGCGAACTCGATGAGGCCGCCCGGATCGACGGCGCCGGCCACCCCCGGATCTTCCTGCGCGTGATTTTGCCGCTGATGGTGCCCGCACTGGCCACCACCACCATCTTCACGTTTATCTGGACCTGGAACGACTTCTTCGGTGCCCTGATCTACCTCACGGACCCGGATATGTTTACCGTTCCGGTGGCGCTGCGTGCGTTCGTGGATTCGCAGTCAGCCACCAGCTGGGGGTCCTTGTTCGCCATGTCCATCGTGTCGCTGCTGCCCGTCTTCTTGGTGTTCCTCTTCGGCCAGCGGTTCCTCATAAAGGGCATCGCCACCACCGGCATCAAATAGTCCCGCCTCCCAAGTCCCCACCCCGAACGGCCCGTCCCTATTGGCGGGCCGTTCGGCTGTCCGCCGCGATTAGTACCGGCGGTGCCGGTCGGAGAAAGCTCTTGTATTACAAGTAGCCTACTTGTAGTATCTAGAGTCAGAAAGCGCTTTCAGAACATCCGGGCCGCCCTTCGAGGGGCGGTGAAGCACCCCAACCGCAACCCGGAAACCCACCGCACCATGATCAACGAAGATCGGAGTAGACAGTGCCGCTTTTTCCCCGACCTGCATCCGCTGCCACGCAGCATGCAGGGGCACCAACATCAGGCGCCAGGCGCCGACCCCGTAAGGCCGCCGTTGTCGCCGCTGCCGTGGCCGCCGTGATGGCCCTCAGCGCCTGCGGAGGAGGATCAGCACCGCAGAACGCCGACGGGACCGTGGAGCTCCGCTTCTCCTGGTGGGGCGGCGACAAGCGCGCCCAGCTGACCCAGGAAGCCATCAAGCAGTTCGAGGCAGAGAACCCCAAGATCAAGATCAAGCCGGAATTCGGGGACTGGAGCGGCTACTGGGACAAGCTCGCCACCCAGGTGGCGGCCAACGACGCCCCCGACATCATCCAAATGGATGAAAAGTACATCACTGAGTACTCCAGTCGTGGCGCCCTCCTGGACCTGTCCAAGTACGACATCGACACGTCCAAGCTGGACGAGGCTGCACTGAACGCCGGCAAGGGCGAAAAGGGGCTGACCGGCATCGCCGCCGGCATCAACGCCGCCACGATCCTGGCCAACCCCGCCGTCTTCCAGGCCGCCGGGGTTCCCCTGCCTGACGACTCAAAGTGGACATGGGACGACTTTGGCCGCATCGCCGCCGAAATCACCGCCAAATCCCCCAAGGGGACCTACGGCGCAGCAGCATACGGTACCGACGAGGCTTCGCTGGGTGTGTGGCTGCGGCAGAACGGCAAGTCACTGTACACGGCCGATGGCAAGCTCGGCTTCGAGCCGGGCGACATCGCCGAATGGTGGGCGTTCCTGAAGGAGCTGAGCCAGAAGAAGGCAGTGCCCTCCGCGTCCGAAGTCGTTGAAGCCGAAGCTGCGCCGCTTGACCAAAGCGGCCTGGCGACCGGGAAGAACGGCATGGCGTTCTGGTGGTCCAACCAGGCGCCGGCGCTGGAAAAGGCCAGCGGCGGAGACCTGAAGATCCTACGGTTCCCCACGAAGACCGGCTCGGCGGCCGACGCCCAGCTTTGGTACAAGGCTTCGCAGTTCTGGTCGGCATCCTCACGGACCAAGCACCCGCAGGAGACAGCCAAGTTCATCAACTTCCTGACCAACAACGTCAAAGCCGGCGAGGCTCTCCTGGCCGACCGGGGCGTCTACCCGAACTCGGAGGTCCGCGCAGCCATCCAGCCGAAACTGACCCCGGCCGACGTCAAGGTGGTCACGTTCATCGACCAGATTAAGGATGAACTCGGCGAGGCCCCGGCCCCGCCGCCCAAGGGCGCCGGAGCAATCCAGGAAATCATCAAACGCTACACCTCGGAAGTCCTGTTCGAGCGGCTTTCCCCCGAGGAAGCCGGCAAGAAAGCGACGGACGAAATGAAGTCCGCCATCAGCAGCTAGTCCTACCCCGCCAACACGGCTCCGGACAGATCGGATGGATGCCTCCCCATCCCAGACGTCCGACGGCGGGTGGCAGCCCTGCCCGGCAGGAACCAACGGTTCCTGCCGGGCAGGGCTGTTTAAGGCCGGGAGAACTCCCGGGCGCAAGCCGTCCGAAACGGGGCACTTCGACACGGACATGCCGGCCGCCGTCGTCATGTACACCGAAAAACGCGGTCAAAGTGCCCCGGGACGGCCGGTCAGTGCGGTCGAACTTCCCGGAATGCGGGCCTAACCCTCCGCCACCACCGCCACACCGCCTGCAGGAACCGTGCCCGTGAACGCCTTACCCGTCAGCAGGTCGGTCCCGGAGGCTTCCACTGCAGCCTCCGAGCGGGTGTGGTTAATCGCGAACAGGAAGCTCTGCCCGTCCGGAGCGAACCTGCGCACACGTTCCACGCCAGGATCAGCGGCGGCAACGGGGGAGACCCCGGACTCCGCCAGCAGCCGGTCCAGCAGCGACTCGATCCCGTCCCGGTCCGGGAAGGTGGCGAGGTACCAGGCGGCACCCGAACCCACGGCACGCCGGGTCAGCGACGGAACGCCTTCCAGCGGATACCCGGTGAAGGTCTGGATGGCCTCAGCCCCGGACAGGTGGACGTGCTCGCTCCAGACCGATGACACCGCGCCGTCGCTCAACCTGAGCTGGCCGCCGGCAAGGAGCGGATGGAACTCCTCCACCCGTACCCCGAGGAGCTCACGGAAAGCCCCGGGATAACCCCCCAGCCGCACGTGGTCCTGCATGTCCACGATCCCGCTGAAGTAGCTCACCAGCACCGTGGCACCGGCAGCGGCGGCAGCAGCGATGTTGGCGGCGTCCCCATCCGAAACCGCATACAGCGTGCACACCAGCACCAAATCGTAGCCCTCCAGCGACGCTGAAGGGTGGACCAGGTCCACGGAGATCCCGCGCAGGACCAGGGCGCGGTGGAACGCCCGCAGCAGGTCCAGGTACTTCACGTCGACGCTGGGCTTCGAATCAATCTCGCTGGCCCACCACGCCTCGTAGTCAAAGACAATGGCAGCACGGGACCGGACCCGGGACCCGCGCACCGGCTCCAGCCGCTTCAGCGCCGCGCCCAGCTCCACCACCTCCCGCCACACCCTCGTATCCCGGCCGCCGTGCGGCACCATCGCGGAGTGGAACTTCTCGGAGCCAGCGAAGCTTTGCCGCCACTGGAAGAACATCACGGCGTCTGCCCCGCGGGCCACGTGCGCCAGCGAATTCCTGAGCATCTCGCCGGGCATCTTGGGCTGGTTGCGGGGCTGCCAGTTAACGGCCGACGTCGAATGTTCCATCAGGATCCACGGCTCGCCGCCCGCAATGCCACGGGTGAGGTCTGCGCTGAACGCGAGTTCGATATGCCGTTCGGGGTCCGCCGCAACCAGGTAGTGGTCGTTGGCGATGACGTCCAGGTCCTTGGCCCAGTCGAAGTAGTCCATGGACTTGGTGGCACTTGACGCCATCAGGTTGGTGGTGCAGGGAACGTCCGGGGTCACCTCGCGCAGGACGGCCACCAGCTCCCGGTAGTAGTCCATCAGCGCCCATGAGCTGAACCGCTGGAAGTCCAGCTGCTGGCCCGGGTTAAGCGTGGACGGCGCGACGGCGGGAGGCTGGATTTCGTCGAAGGAGCCATAGTTCTGGGACCAGAATGCCGTGCCCCAGGAGGCATTCAGGGCATCGATGGTCCCGTAGCGGCGTTCCAGCCAGCCACGGAAGGCGGCGGCGTCCTCCTCCCCATAGAACTCCGAGACGTGGCAGCCCAGTTCGTTGTCCACGTGCCACAGGGCAAGGGCCGGGTGGGCCCTGTACCGTTCGGCCAGGACACGGGTGATTCCGGTGGCATAGCGGCGGTAGGCGGCCGACGACGGTGTGTAGTGCCGCCGTGAGCCCGGCCCCAGCACGGTTCCGTCAGCCGTGACCGGCAGGATTTCCGGATGCTTGCGGACCAGCCAGGCCGGGGGAGCGGCCGTGGCGGTGGCCAGGGCGACCTTCACGCCGATGCCCGCGAGGTTGTCCATGACCTCATCCAGCCAGCCGAAGTCGTACTGCCCCTCGGCCGGTTCCAGCAGGGCCCAGGAAAAGATCCCGACGCTGAGGAAATTCACACCGGCTTCCTGCATCAAGTCCAGGTCCTCAAGCCGGACGCTGACGGGCCACTGTTCGGGGTTGTAATCGCCGCCGAACGCGATGCCCCCGACCTTGTTCCATATGCTTCCGGGGCGGCTGGTTTCCTGCGATGTCATGGGACTCCTTTGTCTACTGGAAGAGGTGGAACACGACAGATATCAGACCTTTGGAAAACGCTTGCCCAATTTCTGGAATGCCGCTATTGTATCGTTTCAGAAGCCGTGTAAGCCAGCTCACTACCCACGTTGTAGGCCGAGACAAGGCGTAGCACACATCGAGCAAGGAGGCTCCCGTGATCAACAGAAGGCATTTCCTCACCACCGTGGCTGTCGGCACCGCATCTGCCGCCGCCCTTTCGGCATGCGGCTCCGGATCCGGCTCTTCCGGCCAGACCGGAACCGCCGAGAAGCCCGTCACCATCAACTACACCTGGTGGGGCAACGACGACCGCGCAGAGCGGACCCGGAAGGCGATCGCGCTGTTTGAATCGAAGAACCCGGACATCAAGGTCAACGGCAACTTCACCGACTTTGCCGGCTACTGGCAAAAGCGCGCCACCGAAGCCGCCGGCGGCGGCCTGCCGGACGTCATGCAGTGGGACCTGTCCTACCTTCGTGACTATGGCCAGCGCAACCAGCTCCTGGACCTCAGCACGGTCAAGATCGATACCTCCGCCTTCGAAAAGTCCCTGCTGCCCTCCGGGCAGATCAAGGGCAAGACCTACGGCATCCCCACCAGCACCAACGCCTTCGCCGTCTACTACGACCCCGCCAAACTGGCCTCGCTGGGCATTGCCGAGCCGGACGGCAGCTGGACCTACAAGGAATTCAACGACTTCCTGAGCCAGGTGGGCGCCAAGAGCAATGGTGCACTGTTTGGCGGCACCGACTACACCGGGGTGTGGTGGATGTTCAACATCTGGCTGCGCCAGAACAAGATCCAGGCCTTTACGTCCGAGGGCAAGCTGGGCTTCAGCAAGGACGACCTGAAGAAGTGGTGGAACCTCACTGCGGGACTGCGCGGTACGGGCGGCATCGTTCCCGAGGACCGCGTGACCCAGCTTCAGCCCAAGTCCCCGTTCGGCTCCAACGTCACGGCCACCGAAGTCACCTGGGACAACTTCATGGCCGGCTACCTGGCCGACAGCGGCGCCAAGGAACTCAAACTGGTCCCGGTTCCGTCCGACGACCAGGACAACCTGGGCCTGTTCCTCAAACCGTCCATGCTGATGGTGGCCAGCGCCAAGACCAAGTTCAAGGATGCCGCCGCCCGCTTCATCGACTTCATGGTCAACGATCCCGAGGTGGGCCAGATCTTCAAGACCTCCCGCGGTGTTCCCGCCTCCAAGACCCAGCGCGACGGTACCACCTTCGAAGGCACGGACAAGCTGGTGGTCGATTACGAGAAGTCCATCGAAAAGTACCTCAAGGACGCGCCCGAGCCGCCCATCGTGGGCTTCGGCACCCTTGAAGCCTCTTTCAAGCGCATTGCCTCGGACCTGAACTACGGCAAGCTCACCATCGACGGTGCCGCGGACGCCTGGTTCAAGGAAGCCGAGGACCTCATCAAGCAGAACGCCTGACCCGGCACCATGCCCTCCCATCCAGGTTCCACTACTGACGGAATGAACTCGTGACTCAAAGCCCAACCCTGAGCAGGCGTTCGGCGTCGTCCGCCGCCCCGCTGCCGCGCAAGCCGCGGCAGCGGGGAGCGGATGCCCGTGCCGGCTATACCTTCCTGCTGCCCTGGCTGCTGGGGTTCATCGCCCTCACCGTGGGGCCGATGATTTCCTCGCTGTACCTGTCCTTCACCAACTACAACCTGTTCGAGCCGCCCAAGTGGATCGGCTTCGACAACTACGCCACGCTGTTCCAGGACGAGCGCTTCCTGCAGTCCGTGGGCGTGACAGTGGGCTACGTCGTCTTCGGTACCCCGCTGAAGCTCGCGGCGGCCCTGGCGGTGGCGATGCTGCTGAACAGCAAGCGCCGCGGCCAGGGCTTTTATCGGTCCGCCTTCTACGCCCCGTCCCTGATCGGCGCGTCCGTTTCCATCGCCATTGTCTGGAAGGCCATGTTCGGCGATTCCGGCCCGGTGGACCAGGGCCTGTCCTTCTTCGGGATCAACCTTGGCGGCTGGGTGGGCAACCCGGCCATGACCATGCCGATGTTCATCCTGCTCACGGTGTGGCAGTTCGGCGCCCCGATGGTGATCTTCCTGGCCGGCCTCAAGCAGATCCCGGGCGAGCTCTACGAGGCGGCGTCCATGGATGGTGCCGGCCCGGTGCGCAAATTCTTCAACATCACCTGGCCCATGCTCTCCCCGGTGATCTTCTTCAACCTGCTGATGGAGACCATCCACGCGTTCCAGATCTTCGCGTCGGCCTACATCATCTCCAACGGTGAAGGCGGCCCCGCCGGATCCACCCTCTTCTACACCCTGTACCTGTACCTGCGCGGCTTCAGCGATTTCCGGATGGGCTACGCCTCGGCGATGGCCTGGCTGCTGGTCATCGTGGTCGGCATCATCACGCTGATCTTCTTCCGCACGTCCAAGTCCTGGGTCCACTACAGCGGTGATTCACGATGACAACCATGGCAACCCCCACCCAGTCCACCCCGGACACGGCCCCGGCCTACAACCCGAAGTCCGAGTCGATCGGCGCCAAACGCGCCAAGAGCGCCATCTTCCACGCCGTGGCCCTCATCCTCACCGCGATCGTGCTCTACCCCGGGCTGTGGATGATTGCCTCGTCGTTCAAGCCGAACTCCGAAATCGGCGGACAGAACACGTCCCTGTGGTCCAACAACTTCAGCTTCGACAACTTCGTCACCGCGATGGACGGGATCGGCGGGGTATCCACCCTGCAGTTCTTCACCAACTCCCTGATCCTGGCCCTCGGCGCCGTCATCGGCACCATCCTCTCCGCGTCAGTGTCCGCGTACGCGTTCGCCCGGATCAACTTCCCCGGCCGCAGCCTGTTCTTCGGCATGATGATCGCCACCCTGCTGCTGCCGTTCCACGTGGTGATCATCCCGCAGTACATCATCTTCCAGCAGCTGGGCCTGGTGGACACCTACGTCCCGCTGCTGATCGGCAAGTTCCTCGCTGGGGACGCGTTCTTCGTCTTCCTCATGGTCCAGTTCATGCGCGGCCTGCCGGCAGAACTGGACGAGGCAGCACGCATCGACGGGGCCGGGCACGCCCGGATCTTCGGCTCCATCATGCTCCCGCTGATGAAGCCGGCCCTGATCTCCACCTCGATCTTCTCCTTCATCTGGAGCTGGAACGACTTCCTGGGCCCGCTGCTGTACCTGAACACCCCGGAGAAATACCCCCTGCCGCTGGCCCTGCGGCTCTTCGTGGACCAGACCCAGTCCTCGGACTACGGCGCCATGATCGCCATGTCCGTCCTGGCCCTGCTCCCCGTGCTGGTCTTCTTCCTGATCTTCCAGCGCTACATCGTCGAAGGCGTCTCCACCCAGGGCCTCAAAGGCTGACGGACAACAGGACAGAATATGAGCACCATGGACAGCACCACACCCGCCCCCGGGCGCGAGCCCATTCCGGTGAACCGGTTCGCCCTGTTTTCCGAAACCCTCCTGGCCGGCGTGCTGGTGCTGGTGCTGTCCATCCCGCTGGTCACCATCCCGGCCGCCTACGCCGCCGGCACCGCACACCTTGACCGGCACCTTAACGGCAGGGACGATTCGGTCCGCGGCCTCTGGGGCCTGTTCAAGGCCGCTCTGCCCGGCAGCTGGAAACTGGGCATCACGACGGCGGCAGCCGCCGTCGTCATTGTCCTGAACCTCCTGCTCGCCTGGGCGGGGCAGCTCCCCGGCCGGGACATCGTCCTGCCCGCCACCCTGGTCCTTGCCGCCGGGGCAGCCATCCTGCTCCTGCGCACCGCGTCCGCCTGGTCCGACAGCCAGACCAGCCAGTCCACCGGCAAGGACACCTGGCACCAGGCCCTCCAGACAGGCAAGGACATCTCCCTGCGCGACTGGACCGGGTCAGTGCTGCTGGCCGCCGCCCTGTTCTGCGCCGTGGTGTTCGTCTGGATGCTCGCCGCACTCTTCGTCGTGGTCCCCGGCACCCTGATCCTCGCCGCAGCCGCGGTCAAACTCCGTTCCCGCCGCACCCTCCGGTAGCTGTGCCTTCCCGACGAACCCGTTCCGAACCCGCCGCCAGTCCCCGCACCGCCCGGCCCCGCTGGTACCACCCCCTCAAACAACACAACTACCGCCTCTTCCTGGCCATGCAGCTCGCCGGCAGCCTTGGCGTCTGGATGCAGCGGCTGGCGCAGGACTGGCTGGTACTGCAGCTGACCGGCAGTCCCGCGGCGGTGGGTGCCGCCGTCGCGCTGCAGTTCCTGCCCATGCTGGTGGTGGGGCCACTTGCCGGGCTCGTAGTGGACATTTTCCCCAAGCGCCGGATCATGATGGTCTGCCAGTCCGTCATTGTGCTGCTCGGCCTGGGGCTTGCGGCCTGGGCGGCAAGCGGCTCGCTGACCGTCTGGGTGGTTTACGCCGGCTGCATCGCGCTGGGCGTCACCGCCGCAGTGGACCAGCCCACCCGCCAGGTCTTCGTCAATGAAGTGGTGGGCGACGCCGCCCTGCGCCCGGCGATCGGACTCAACAACGCCCTGTCCCAACTGGGCGCCATGGCCGGCCCTGCCCTGGGCGGCGTGGTGATTGCCCAGGCAGGACCGGCCGCGGCGTTCGCGGTGAACGCCCTGATCGGGATGGGCGTGCTCGGACTGATCGCCGGCATCAGGCTGCACGAACTTCACCCCGGCACACCGGCCGAAAGGGGCAGGGGCCAGGTCCTTGCCGGCTTCCGGTATGTCCGCGAACGGCCGCGCCTGCTCCTCCTGATCCTGCTCGCAGGCCTCCTGGGTGCCTTCGGGATGAACGGGCCGGTGGTCCTCGCCGCCTTTGCCGAGCGCGTGTGGCACAACGGGGTGGAAGGCTTTGGCCTGTTCAACACGGTCAGCGCCCTGGGTGCCCTGGCCGGTGCGCTCCTGGCGGCCCGCTTGGGCACCATGGGCCGGAAGGGCATCGTGGCCGCGGCGGGCCTGTTCGGGTTGTCCCAGCTGGTGGCCGCGCTGATGCCCACCCTGGCACTGTTTGTGGCCATGCTGCTGGTGGTGGGCCTGATGACGCTGCTGTTCCTGACCTCAGCCGCCACGGCCGTCCAGCTTGAAGCCGGTCCCGCCATCCGCGGCCGGGTCATGGCCCTGTACCTGCCGCTCCTGTTGGGCGGGCATGCCTGCGGGGGCCTCCTGGCGGGGTGGCTGACCGAGCAGTTCGGCGTCCGGGCCGGCCTGGTGGCCACCGGCGGCCTGGGCATGCTGTCCGCCGCCGTCGTGGGTCTGCTGCTGTGGTGGCACGGGCGGCGACGGCGGGCTGCTACGCCGGGGTAAAGCTCCACGTCCCGGCGTGCACCCGGAAGTCCCTGGTGGCGCCGTCTGCACGGCCTTCCGGTGCGGAAACCACGACGGCGGCATCCGCAGCGGGCCCCTTGACCCCATAGGTGCCGGCGGGCAGCCGGACGGTTGCGGTGGTGCCGGGCGGAACGGTGCACTCCAGCTCTACCAGTTCGCCCCGCCGGCGCCAACCGGCCTGGACATAGCCGTTGGCCACGGGGACACTGCCGCGGGCATGCGCCAGCCGGCAGAGCGGGGGCTCCACCACTACTTCGCTGCCGCCCGGCGTGCTGTACCGGACGCCCAGCAGGTACTCCAGGATCTCCTTGACCACCGACGCCGACCACGCGTGCGACTGGCTGTAGTCGCTGCCGTCCTCCAGGTCCCAGGCTTCCCAGGTGAAGGTGGCCACGCGGTCCAGGAGCCGCGCCCAGCCGGGCTGTTCCTTGGTGGTGAGCAGGTCAAGCACGGCGTCCATCAACCCCTGGCCTGCCAGCGCGCGGACCAGCCGGTGCACCGTCATGGGCCCCTGCCGCATGCCCATCGCGGCGATCCGCGCGGCATCCGCCGCCGCGTCCTCCGGAGCGGTGATGCCGAGTGAAAGCGGGAAAGAGGTCGCGTGCTGCGAACCGTGGGCGCTGGGGGTGCCGTCGGCGTGGAGGCCGTCCACCATGACGCCGCCCACCCGCAGGCGTGCCCGGATGGCCGCTGCCAGTGTCCGGGCAGCGGCGACATAGCGCACCGCTGCGTCCTCATCGCCTGCCGCGCTGCAGAGGCGGGCCGTGGACATCAGCGCCGAACAGGCCTGGGCATTGACGGTGGTCTTCGCCGCGCATTCCATGTCGTAGCCGTACCGGCCGGGTGCGGGCCAGTCCACGATGCCGTGCAGGTAGGGGCCTGAGCCGCCGCCCAGGGCGGTGACCAGTCCCGCCGTCGGGCCTTCTGCGGGAATGCAGGACAGGGCGTACTCCGCCGTGTCGCGCAGGTGGGGGAGCAGTTCGCGGATGAGGGCCAGGTCTGCGGAACGCAGGTGGTACTCCGCCGCCCACTCCGGCAGCATCAGGGAGAAATCCGGGATGTCGCGCTTGCCGTCTCCATTGGGATAGACGGCGTTGTAGCGGCCCTTTTCCCCGGCGGCAGCCCAATAGCGGCGGGCGGACCACGCGAACTCCCGCAGCGCCTGGGCTGTGTAGGAACGTTCGCCGAACAAGGCCATGGTGGCGTACGAAATGTTGGCCGCATCTGCCAGGAACTGGCCCTTTTCCCGCGTGGGAGTATCCACGAACTGCTCCTGGACGCCGTACAGCGCTGAGTCCCGGAGCAGCCGGAATACCGCGTCCAGGGCGGGGTCCGAGCTGTTGAAGCTGCCTTCGCCGGGATGGCTGCCGTGCACGGTGACGGCGCCGACGCGGGACACCTCCGCCGCATCAATGCCCGGCAGCTCAAGGTAGCGGAAGCCTAGGTGCACCGACGCCCGGTACTGCTGCGGCCCGGCGGCCTGGGTGTAGGGAAAGGACATGTCCGTGTTCTGGCTGGCGGTCTTCCCGGCGTCCACCCTTCCGTCGGAGCGGAGGACGTAGCCGGCGCGCAGCATGATGGTGCGGCCGGGAACTCCGGCCAGGAAGTCGACCTCCGGCCGCGCGGGAACCACCCGGCCGAAGTCCGCCACCAGGGTGCCGTCATCGGCGGTCAGGAACTGCTGCGGTGCCACGAAGTCCCCGGCCAGGAACGTCCGGCGGGGGTGCAGCCGGGGAAAGTCCGACGACGGGTGGGCGCCGGAGCTGACAGCGGCGGCCAGGCAGTCGTCAACCGTGGGGGACGCCGCGGCCTGGCCGTCAAGGTGTTCGACGGGATCGCCCTCGTCGTTGCGGTAGCCCGACTGGCGGTAGGGCGCTTCGCCGGCAGACCAGCCCGGGCCCGAGACGAGGACTTCGCGGCGTCCGTCGTCGTAGTCCACCGTGAGCCGGACCAGGAGCCCGGGGATGCCCGCGGCACGTCCCTGGCCTGGGCCGTACCAGTGGAGCAGCGCCGTGACGGGAACGGGAGTGTCCGCGGGGTGCCCGGCCAGCAGCCCGGTGATGTCGGCGGCGTCGTAATATCCCTCGCCCGGGTAGCCGAACGACGTGGTGCTGAGGCAGGGCGTCCCTGCCACGGAGAACTGGGCTTGGTGGTGGGCTGCCGCGTAAAGCCGGGCGCGGCGGACCGTGCCGGTGAGCGGGATGGCCGCACGGAACAGGGTCCATTCATCGGGCTGGCGGTGGCCGGTGAGCCGGGGCCAGCCTGCCGGGAATGCTTCTGCTGTGCCGTGGTCGAAGCGGTGGTCCAGCAGCACTGTTTCGCCCTGGCCGGGAGCGGCGCCCGTGACGCGCAGCGCCGCGTACTCTGCCTGGCTCCGCGGCCCCTGGTGGAAGGCGGGGGTGCCTGCAGTCCCCGGGGCAGCCGGCTCATCAACCACCAGCAGTTCGGCACCGTCCACGGCGACACGGATCATCCGGCCGTCGTCGCTGACGGTAAGCTCACGCCACGAACCAGGCGCCGGGGCCGCCTGCGCGGACGCCAGCACGTCGGTGTCCGGCACGGCGGGGGAGGGGATTTCCCACACCGGGGCGCGGCGAAGAACCACATCCCCGGTGGGGCCCAGCTCCAGCAGCAGGCCTGTTCCGGCGCCGCTGCTGCGCAGGAGCAGCCCGGCCCGGCCCATCACGGGACGCAGCCGGGCGTCAAGCCTGACACTGGAAAGCGCGGGGCAGGGGAACGGCAGGAACGGCGACCCCGCCACGCGGAGTGCCCGATCGAAGAGTTCCAGTGGTGCTCGTCCGCCCGGAGCCCGGCATATCCACCCGGCCTGCCAGGCAGCATCCGTCAGGCCGGTGCTGAAGGGTGCAGGGTCCGACCAGGCCCCGGGAACCCCGGCGGCATCCGCGATGCGGACACGCCAGCTGTAGTCCGCGTCGTCACCGAGTGCCGGTCCGCCGTACGGGACGCCGCACTGTGAGGCCGAGGCCACCGGTCCGGAACTCCAGATAACGGCGCCCTGGGCGTCGCGGACCTCAAGCTCGTAGCCGGCTTGCCGCGAAAGGGCGGGATCGCCGTCGTCGTCCTGTCCCAGCTGCCATCCGAAGGTGGGAAATGGGGAGGCGGTGAGGCAATGGGACAGCCCCTCCGTCAGGAGGCTGGCCGCGTAGAGGCAGCCGACGCCGGCCGGGGCACTGTCCCCGGACACTTCTGCTGATCCGGATGGCAGCGTCTCCTGCAATCCCATCAGGAGGCAGGAAACCGGAAGGTGGTGGGGGCGGCGGCAGCCCAGGGGAGCCCGAGCTCGCTGAAGGTGGCATGCTGCCGGCCCGCCCGCTCCAGCACCTCCTCGATCCCGTCCACCACCGCGTGGCCGGCGTTGCCGTCGCCCTCCCACCGGACGTGGGCGGGATCGATGGGGGCCGGGAGGGGCGCCGTGCGGACGGCTTCGAGGACCAGCATGAAGGCGCCGCTGTCCAGCAGGCTGCTGATGAGCGGACTCCCGTTGCGTCGGTGGGCCAGGAGGTTCTCCGTCAGGTCGTCACGGCCGTAGGTTTCCTCCGTGCGCCCGTTCGCCGTCTCCACCGTCAGGCGGTCCTCGGTGTAGTGGAAGACAGCGGTCCCGGCTGAGCCCTGGAGGGTGACATACGGCTCCACGGACTCCGGGGCGCAGATGGTCAGGGCGCAGGTGATGGGCAGCCCGGTGGCGGTGCGGATGCGGATGACCGATGTATCGTCCGATTCGATGTCGTTGGCGCGGTACAGCTCCGTCTCCACGGAGGCCACGTCCGCCGTGGTGCGTGCCCCGGCAATCCGGAGGGCGGTGGCCACGGCGTGGGCCAGGGGGTTGGTGGCGACGCCGTCCACCACGTCAACCCCATTGATGCTCCGCTTTCCCGCCCAGCGGGAGCGCTTGAAGTACGCCCTGTCCCGGACCCAGCGGCCGGTGGCGGAAATGCCCTCCAGCGTGCCAATGGTTCCGGCGGCCAGTAGCTGCTCAATCGCCGTCAGCGCGTGTGAGCCGAGGCTCTGGAATCCGATCTGCACCCCGTGGCCGGACTGTCCGGCGGCGTCGGCAAGACGGTTGAAGTCCGCCAGGGAAGCGACCGGCGGCTTCTCGAGGTACAGTTCCGCTTCCGTGTTCAGGGCGGCCAGCGCCAGCGGGGCATGGGTCTGGATGGGCGTGGCAACGATGATGACGTCCAGGTCCGGCGTCGCCTCGAGGAGGTCGTCGAGCCCCGGGTAGACAGCGGCCGACGGCGGGACGCCCCCGGGTGCCGGCGGCTGCGGATCGGCCACGGCCACGAGTTCAACGGTCCCGGCCGACTGGAGCCGTTCGAGGTTCCGCAAGTGGTGGGTGCCGAAGCCGTGCACGCCCACCAGGGCGACCCTTGCGGCTGCCGTTGCTGCTGTTCCGGCGTCTCTGCCGGCGGCTTCCATTGCCGTTTCCATGGTTCTCCGTTCTACCCGGCGCTGGCCAGCAAATCGGGCACCTGCATCCAGCCCGCGCCTCGGCCAGCAAGCGCTTTCCACCTTTTAGTGTGCGGTATGGGGCGGCGCCGAGTCCAGCTATGTAACGATTCAAAAATCTGCTTGACCTGCGGCCGAAGGCGGTCTAGATTTTCGAGAAACCGATTACCAGCGTGATGCGGGACACTTTCCGCTTCGCCTCTGCAACGATGGAGAACAGAAGGGAGCCCTGCCATGCTGTCCGGGACCGTCAGTGCACGTGCCTACTCGTTTTTCGACACGCTTGTATGCATTGCGGGCCTGAACCTGCTGTGGATGGCCTTTACCCTCCTGGGCGCAGGGGTGTTCGGCGCAGGTCCGGCCACTGCCGCCGCGCAGATACTGGTCCGCAGGCGGGCCGCCGGGGACGCCGCACCCCTGCTGCGCGGCTTCGCCTCCGCGTACTTCCGGAACTTCTTCAGGGCAAACGCACTTGCGCTGCCGATCATGGCCGTCGCCGCCGCGCTGGCCCTGAACTGGAACTACTTTTCCGGCATGCGGGGAATCTTCCCGCAATTCATGGCGGCCGGGATCCCTGTCCTGGCGGTCTTCCTGGCGGGGAGCGCCTGCTATGTGTTCCCGATGTATGCCCGGTACCACCTGGCGCTGCCGCAGTACCTCCTGATGTCATCCCGGTTTGCGGTGCGGCATCTTGCAGGGACGGTCGTCCTGCTCTTTGTCTCCGCCGCTGCGGTGTACGCCGGCAGCGCCCTTCCCGGGTTGGTCCCGTTCTTCAGCATCGGAGCCTGGCTGTACGTCACGGGATGGCTCTGCGACCGGTTCTTTACCGCCAATGACCAGTCGGTTGCAGGGGTGGGCGGAACTGCCGCCGCGACCCCTGTCCTGCGGGCCGCAGCCGGCGGCTGAAGCCCGGCGCCGGCTGCCGCCGGCGACTGCCGTGAGCCGCTGGCGCCCGCCGGCGGCGGAGTTAATGAAACGTATCAATCTGCTGCGCCAACCCGCTTGGCGCACCCCAACGAAGTGGAACAGGAACATTATGATCCGTAGGAAACTGTCCCTTGCTGCCGCCGTCGCCACCGCCACGGCCATGACCCTCACCGCCTGCAGTGGAGGTGACGCCCCGGCCGCCGACCTCACGTCCGTCACCATCATGGCCCCGTTCCTTGAAGCGCAGCCGCCCAGCGCGGACGGCGCCGTCCAGAAGAAGCTGGAGGAGCTCACGGGCAAGCAGGTCAAGATCAACTGGGCACCCAATGCCTCCTACGAGGACAAGACCAATATCACGCTTGCGGGTTCGGACCTCCCGCAGGTCATGGTGATCCAGGGCAAGACCCCCGGCTTCGTCAAGAACGCGCAGGCAGGGGCGTTCTGGGATCTCACCGGCAAGCTGGACAAGTACCCCAACCTGAAGACCACGTTCCCTGATATCCAGAAGAATGCCAGCGTCAACGGCAAGGTCTACGGCGTCTTCCGGGGCCGCTCACCAATGCGCGCCGCCGTGATGTTCCGCCAGGACTGGCTGGACAAGCTGGGCCTGCAGCCGCCCAAGACCACGGAAGACCTGTACAAGGTTGCCAAGGCCTTCACCGAGCAGGACCCGGACGGCAACGGCCAGAACGACACCTGGGGCATCACCATCCCCAAGTGGGGCGCCCTGGGTACCAACAGCCCCTACGACCTGATCGAGGAATGGTACGGCGCCGGGAACCGGTGGACCGAACGCGACGGAAAGCTGGTCCCCAGCTTCGAAACCGACGAGTTCCTCGAGGCCGACCGCTTCATCAAGAAGATGGTGGACGAGAAGCTGATCAACCCGGACTTCGCCACGTTTGACTCCACGAAATGGAATGAACCCTTCCTCAACGGCAAGGGCGGCATCATCGTCGACGTCGACTCCCGGGTCAGCGTCCTCATCAACCTCTTCAAGCAGGCGGATCCCAACAATTTCCAGAACAAGGTGGGCTTCGTGGGCAACCTCGAAGGCCCGGACGGCGAACTGCATGCCCACCCCACCGATGGCTACTCCGGCTTCCTGGCCATCCCCAAGGCAAGCGTCAGGACCGAGGCGGAGCTGGACAAGGTCCTGGAATTCCTGAACACCATGAACGGCAAGGACGTGGCTGTCCTGCTGAACAACGGCATCGAAGGCGTGAACTTCGCGGTGGAGGACGGCAAGGCCGCAACCATCAAGCCCGAAACCCCTGAGGGCAAGGCCGTCACCACGGACATCAAGAGCTACGCGCAGCTGGGCACGAACGTGGCCGGCAACCAGTTCTACCCCGTGAAGCAGCCGTCGGACTACGAGCAGCAGGTCTTCGACAAGCGCACCGAAGTGATGGCGGAGGACCTCAAGAGCGCCGTCTACAACCCGGCCGCTCCCTACGTCTCCGAAACCTACGTGGCCAAGGGCGCCCAGCTGGACAACATCGTGGCCGACGCCCGCATCAAGTACCTGGCCGGCCAGATCGACGAGCAGGGCCTCAAGGACGCCATCAAGCTCTGGGACACCAGCGGCGGCAACAAGGTCAAGGAAGAAATCAACAAGCTCTGGCAGGACAAC
The DNA here is from genome assembly GCF_029581595.2 of Arthrobacter sp. NQ7. Classification (NCBI taxonomy): domain Bacteria; kingdom Bacillati; phylum Actinomycetota; class Actinomycetes; order Micrococcales; family Micrococcaceae; genus Arthrobacter; species Arthrobacter sp. NQ7. Next base: position 107,714 of record NZ_JARFXU020000001.1, read on the forward strand.
AAGTAAATGGCAGCCCCTGTCATCGACCCCCTGGCCGGGGAGCGGCTGCGCACGTCCGCACCCGCTCCCCGGAACCGGGGCAGGTTCTCCGTCCATTTCGCGCACTACAAATGGCTCTACCTGCTGCTGCTGCCCGGCGTGGTGTACTTTGCGGTGTTCCGTTACGCCCCCATGTACGGGGTGTCCATCGCGTTCAAGGACTACGTCCCGTTCCTTGGCGTGAACGGAAGCCCCTGGGTGGGCTTGCGGAACTTCGAGGATTTCTTCGCCAACCCCGACTTTCCCCGGCTGCTGGGCAACACCCTGATCCTGGCCTTCCTTAACCTTGGCGTGGCGTTCCCGCTGACCATCGTCCTGGCGCTGCTGCTGAACGAAGTCAGGCTGTCCGTCCTCAAGCGCACCGTCCAGACCCTGGTGTACATCCCGCATTTCCTGTCCTGGACCATCGTGGCGTCGCTGAGCTTCCTGCTGTTCGCCCTGGACATCGGGCCGCTGTTCCAGTTCCTGAACAACACCATGGGCACCGACATCGACTATCTGTCGGACCCGGCCTGGTTCCGGCCCCTGATTGTGCTGCAGGAAATCTGGAAGAACACGGGCTGGGGCACCATCATCTTCCTGGCCGCCCTCGCCACCGTGGACCAGGACCAGTATGAGGCGGCGATCATCGACGGTGCGGGCCGGTTCCGGCGGGTCTGGCACATCACCCTGCCGGCAATCCGGTCCACCATCATCGTCATGCTGATCCTGGCGATCGGGCAGATGCTCAACACCGGCTTCGAGCAGATCTACCTGATGACCAATGCCCTGAACCGTGAAGTTGCGGATGTCTTTGACACCTATGTCTACTTCGTGGGCATCACCCAGGGCGCCTACAGCTACTCCACCGCCGTCGGCCTGTTCAAGTCCGTGGTGGGCATCGTACTGATCTTCGGCACCAACTGGCTGGCCAAGCGATTCAACCAGAGCGGATTGTTCTAATGAAAATCCACAACACCCGCGGCGGGCGGATCTTTGACGCCGCCAACTACGTGTTCCTGTCCCTGATCGGCATCGTCACGCTGCTGCCGTTCGTCTACGTCTTCGCCGGCTCCTTCGCCTCGGAAGCGGAGATCACCCGGCGGGCGTTCTTCGTCTGGCCGGAACAGTTCACCCTGGGCTCCTACGAGTACATTTTTGCCACTCCGGCGTTCATCCGCGCCCTGGTGACCACCGTCCTGGTCACCGCGGTGGGTACCCTGGTCCAGCTCGCCTTCACAGTGACCATGGCCTATCCGCTGGCCAAGAAGACCCTGCGGGGCAGGAACGTCATCCTTTCCCTGGTGGTGTTCGCCATGGTGTTCTCCGGCGGCATGATCCCCACCTTCCTGCTGGTCAAGGACCTGGGACTGCTCAACTCGTACTGGGCCCTGATCCTGCCGGCGGCCATCAACCCGTTCAGCCTGATCATCATCAAGAACTTCTTCCAGGAACTCCCCGCGGAGCTTGAAGAATCGGCCAAGATGGACGGGGCCACCGAGATCGGGATCCTGTGGCGGATCCTGCTGCCGCTGTCCAAGCCGGTCCTGGCCACCTTTGCGCTCTTCTATGCGGTGGGCATCTGGAACGACTTCATGTCGCCCCTGCTCTACCTCAGCGACAACTCCAAATGGACCCTGCAGATGTACCTGCGGCAGGTTACGGCGGCCTCGGACCTGCTGGGCACCGGCAACGTGGACCCGAACTACATCCCGCCGGAACAGGGGATCAAGTTCGCCGTGATCGTGGTGGCCACCCTGCCCATCCTCATCTTCTATCCCTTCCTGCAAAAGCACTTTGCCAAGGGCATGCTCATTGGCTCCGTCAAGGGCTAATCCACCGTCCGACGAAAGGACACCATGAAGATCCTCCTGGCCGGGGACTCCACCGTGGCCACCTGTCCCACGCACGAGTTCCCCATGAGCGGCTGGGGAGCACGGCTTGCCCCGCTGACGTACACGTGGGGCCCGGTCCACAACTATGCCAAGGGCGGCGCGGGCACCGAATCCTTCCGTGACGAAGGGCTGTGGGCCGGGCTTCTCGCCGGCGCGGGGCCCGGGGACCTTGTACTCGTCCAGTTCGGCCACAACGACCAGAAGAAGCAGCACCTGGCGGCCCGCACCGGGTATGCAGCGAACCTGCGCACGATGGTGGGGGAGGTGCGCTCGGCGGGCGCCGTTCCGGTGCTGTGCACTCCGGTGGAGCGGCGGCACTTCCTGGCCGTGCCGCCGTCGGACGCTGTCCTCGAGGAAAGCCTCGAAGACTATCCGGACGTGGTCCGTGAACTTGGCCTGGAACTGCGGACCGCAGTGATCGACCTCAACGCCTGGACCCGGGACCTCTACGTCCGGCTGGGCCGGGAGGGTTCGCGGGATCTCTTCTGCCACTTCGCCCCGGGGGAACATGCGCACTGGCCGAACGGCCTGGCAGACAACACACACTTCTCGCAGCGGGGCGCCGCGCTGGTGGCCGGCGAGGTGGCCAGGGCGCTGGAGCGGCTGGGCTACGGGCCAAGGGCGTTGGCCTCAAGCCCGACCGCGGGACGCGGCTAGGTGGGAAGCATCCTCTACAGCAACCCGCTGGCAGGACCGGGAGACGTTGCGGGGTGGGTGCAGGAAGGGCCGGTCGCGTTGGGCAGCCACGGCGGCACGCTGGCATTGTCGGGTGCACTCGACGACCGGGAATTCGGCGCTCATGCGCACTGGACCTTCTGGTGCCCCGAGGAGTTTCCGGACGGCATCCGGATCAGCTGGGAGTTCCTGCCCCTTGCGGAGCCCGGCCTGGCCATGCTGTTCTTCGCCGCCACGGGGCATCACGGGCTGGACCTCTTCAGCCCCAAGCTCGCGCCCCGGACGGGCTACTATCCGCAGTACCACTCGGGGGACATCGATGCTTTGCACGTCTCCTACTTCCGGCACAAGTACGAATCAGAGCGCGCCTTCCGGACGTGCAACCTGCGCAAGAGTGCAGGCTTCGAGCTGGTGGCCCAGGGCGCGGACCCGCTGCCGCCCACCGAAGACGCCGTGGACTTCTACCGGCTGGACGTGGTGAAGGACGGGCCGCACGTGGCGTTTTCCATCAACGGGCTGTGCCTCTTCGAATGGCGGGATGCCTCGGAAAAGGTATTGCGCGGCGGCCGGGTGGGCTTCCGCCAGATGGCCCCCCTCCGGGCCGCCTACCGCAACCTGGTGGTGGAGAAGCTGTAGCCGGAAGGCTTGCGGCGGCCGGGCACTCGGCTATGCGGGGAGGCGGACGGCTCCCAGGGGAACCGTCCGCCTCCTGCGGCATCCGTTGTTATGCGGCTCTTGCGGAAACTAGAGTCCGAGGAGCCTGTTGAGCAGGTTGGCCAGGCCGCTCAGCCCGTTGCCGCCGTCAAGGAGCCCGGTAACGGCGCAGAGAAGGTTGCCGACCAGCTTGCCCGCGCCCGACTGCGCGACTATGTCCAGCACCACCTGGTTCAGGTCGACATTAAGCCCCAGGACATCCAGGTGCAGCGGGCCGAGGACGAGGTTCACGATGTCGCAGCCTCCGCCCGAGGCCGTTGCCGCGTTGGTCGTCGGCGCGGCGGCCGCGGTGGTGGTCACCGTCTGGCTGACCGGAGTGGCAACGCCGGCGAGGTTGGTGAACGTTCCTTCAACCAGCCCGGTGACCATCAGCTGGCCGTCCTGGGCGCTGAATCCGGACGGGGTGAAAGAGCCGACGAAGGTGCCCACGCTGTCGATGGTCTGGTTGATGGTTCCCGTAACGCCGGCAACCTGTGAGGACTGTGAGGTGGCCGAAGGAGCCGCCGGTGCGGCGGCTGTCGCCGGGCCTGCCATGCCAAAGAGCATGGCGCCGGAGAGGGCGACGGCGGTGATCGAAGCTGAGACCTTGGTTCGCATTTTCGGTTAATCCTTTCAGCGCCGGGTTGCGGCGCAGTGAACCCCCGGAATCCCGCCCCCATGGAGAATCCCGGCGGAGATGTTTCTTCCAAATGCAGTTGTTGATGCAGCCTTGCGGGCCGCGACGCGTGGACCGGCACGTGATCCGGACCACGGCACGTGGACCAACGTATTAGTAAGCATGCTGATGAGTCAACCCTGGTGCCGGCTCGTGCCGATTTCCCCGGCTGAGGCAAGATAGAGGAGTTCAGGAACTGCCCACTGGAGGGAGGCGGGGGATGGAGCCCGTTACGGTCGACGGCGGCAAGGGCACCGTGGAGCTGCGCTCCGACGGCGTCATCCACCTCATTTGGGAACCGAAGGTCCGGATCGAGGCGGAGGATGCGAAGGCGGCGATGGCTGCCGTGAACCGGCTCGCCGGGGAGGGCAGCTACCCGATGCTGGTGGATATGGCCACCACGGAAAACGTCAGCATTCAGGCCCGTTCGGTCTTCTCAATCCCCTGCGCGGCCAACCGCATCGCCCTCCTCGGGTCGAGCCCGGTGGACCGGATCATCGCGAACTTCTTCCTGGGCGTCCACATACCGCCCTGCCCCACCCGCTTCTTCACTTCGCGGGACGAATCCATGAAATGGCTGCAGCAGACCGGAAAATAGCCGGACCCCGGGGATCAGCCCGCGTCTGGCGTTGCCGTGCTTTGCCGGACCACCAGCTCGGGCGTAAACACCACGGCCCGGTGTACAGGATTCCGGGACTCCACTTCCTCGGACAGCAGTTCAATGGCTGTCCGGCCCAGCAGTTCGGTGGGCTGGCGGATGGAGGAGAGCGGCACCACGGCTGAGACGGCGAAGTCGATGTCGTCATAGCCAATCAGCGCCACGTCCTCCGGGATGCGGAAGGTGTGGGTCATGGTCAGGGACTGCATGACGCCCAGCGCCAGGAGGTCGTTCGCGCAGAAGATGCCCTCCGGCAGCTCCTCCCGGCCCCGCTCCACCAGCATGTCGCCCACGCTGCGGCCTGCCAGGACCGTCTGGCCCTCGGAGTCCAGCACTTCAAGCGTGGCGTCCGGTTCCTCCTTCACCGCCCGCCGGGCGCCCTGGAGGCGGTCCGCCACCTGGCGGATGGACGTGGGGCCGCCGACAAAGGCGAGCCGGCGGCGGCCGGTGTCCAGCAGGTGCCGGGCTGCGAGGTACCCGCCGGCGTCGTCATCCACTGCCACGGAACTGAACTTGGATTCGTCGGCCAGCCGGTCCACCAGGACCGTGGGTACGCCGCGCTCGCGGAGGAGGTCCAGCCTGTCCGTGACGTCGCCCACCGGCGATATCAGCAGGCCCTGGACCCGCTGCTCCTGGAAGAGGTCGATATAGTTGGCCTCCCGGCCGGCATTGTGGCCGCTGTCGCCCAGCAGGACCGCGCTGCCTTGCAGTGCCGCGGCGTCCTCCGCTGCCCGCACCACCGAGGTGAAGAAGGGGTTTCCGACGTCCAGGACGATCAGTCCGATGGTGCGGCTGTGGCCGACGCGCAGCTGGCGGGCCGCGTCGTTGCGGACAAACCCCAGCTCGTCGATGGCCCGCAGGACGCGTTCCTTGGTCCGCTCCGACACCCGGTCCGGATAATTCAGGACATTGGAGACGGTTCCCACGGCCACGCTCGCGTGGACGGCAACGTCCTTGATACTGGCTGTGCGGTTCATCGATTCTCCGTGCTGGTCTGCCCGCGGCTGTCCTCGTCCGCAGGGGGATTAAAAGTTTCTGCCATTGCTTGACACACGCTCAAATCCAAGAGTACTTTGAATCGTACCAATGAAACGATTCAAATTTTGGAAACTTTGAAGGAGGGTCCCGATGAGGGTGTGTTTCCGTTCCTCCATCCAGCCGGCGCTGATGGACGAGTACCGGCGCCGCCACGCCGCGGTATGGCCAGATATGCTGCGCGCCCTCAAGGAGGCGGGCTGGCACAACTATTCGCTGTTCCTGGCCGAGGACGGGCTCCTGGTGGGCTACGTGGAATGCGACGACTTCGACGCCGCCCGTTCCCGAATGGCGCTGACAGAGGTCAACGCCCGCTGGCAGGCGGAAATGGCCACCCTCTTCGAAGACTCCGGCCAGGCGCCCGATGAAGGGTTCCAGGTCCTTGAAGAAGTCTTCAACCTCGACAGCCAGCTGGCAGCGGCCGGCTCCCACTGACCACAGCAGTACCAGGCTCCAGCAGCGGGGCACCAGGCAGACCAGCAAACAGACGCTCAAACACCGGAAAGAACCATCATGAACGACGTAGCAATGGCGCTGGGCAGGCTCGGGGAGCTTGCCATCGAGGTCCCTTCGTGGGCCTATGGAAATTCAGGGACGCGGTTCAAGGTGTTCGGTACGCCCGGCACGCCCCGGACCGTCCAGGAGAAACTGGCGGACGCCGCCAAGGTCCACGAGCTGACGGGCCTGGCGCCCACCGTGGCCCTGCACATCCCGTGGGACAAGGTGGACGACTATTCCGCTTTGAAGGAGTACGCGGCGGGGTTGGGCGTGGGGCTGGGCACCATCAACTCCAACACCTTCCAGGATGATGAGTACAAGTTCGGTTCCCTGACCTCCTCCAACGAGGTCGTCCGGCGGCGGGCGGTCGACCACCACCTGGACTGCATCCAGATCATGCATGCCACGGGGTCCCGCGACTTGAAGATCTGGCTGGCGGACGGCACCAACTACCCGGGCCAGGACGATCTGCGCGGGCGGCAGGACCGGTTGGCCGAGTCGCTGCAGGAGATCTACGCCGCCCTGGGGGATGAGCAGCGTTTGGTGCTGGAGTACAAGTTCTTCGAGCCGGCGTTCTATCACACCGATGTCCCGGACTGGGGCACCTCCTACGCCCAGACCCTGGCCTTGGGGGAGAAGGCGTTCGTCTGCCTGGACACCGGCCACCATGCGCCGGGCACCAACATCGAGTTCATCGTGATGCAGCTGCTGCGCCTGGGCAAGTTGGGCTCCTTCGACTTTAACTCCCGCTTCTACGCCGACGACGACCTCATCGTGGGTGCGGCGGATCCGTTCCAGCTCTTCCGCATCATGCACGAGGTGATCCGCGGCGGCGGCTTCGGCAAGGACTCCGGGGTGGCGCTCATGCTGGACCAGTGCCACAACTTGGAGGAGAAGATCCCGGGCCAGATCCGCTCCGTGCTCAACGTCCAGGAGATGACCCTGCGCGCCCTGCTGGTGGACACCGCGGCGCTGGGTGAAGCGCAGGGTGCCGGCGATGTCCTGGCAGCGAACGGCATCTTCAACGATGCCTTCTACACCGACGTCCGGCCCATCCTGGCCGAATGGCGCGAATCCCGCGGTTTGCCCGCGGACCCGATGGCCGCCTTCAAGGCCAGCGGCTACCAGAAACAGATCAATGAGGACCGCGTGGGCGGCCAGCAAGCCGGATGGGGCGCCTGATTAGTTATGACCAATAAGACTGTTGAAGACCTGATTACCCGCTCCAACCGCCTGGGCGCGGACAAGCGGAACACCAACTTCGCCGGCGGCAACACCTCCGCCAAGGGCACCGCAACGGACCCCGTCACCGGCGAGGACGTCCAGCTGCTCTGGGTCAAGGGCTCCGGCGGGGACCTGGGCACGCTGAAGGCAGAAAACCTGGCGGTGCTGCGCCTGGACCGGCTCAACGCGCTCAAGAACGTCTACCCCGGAGTGGAGCGTGAAGACGAGATGGTGGCCGCGTTCGACTACTGCCTGCACGGCAAGGGCGGCGCTGCACCCTCGATCGATACCGCCATGCACGGCCTGGTGGACGCCGCCCACGTGGACCACCTGCACCCGGACTCCGGCATCGCCATTGCCACGGCCGTGGACGGCGAGGCGCTGACCACCAAGATTTTCGGCAACAAGGTGGTGTGGGTGCCTTGGCGCCGGCCCGGGTTCCAGCTTGGCCTGGACATCGCCGCGATCAAGGACGCCAACCCGCAGGCCATCGGGACTATCCTGGGCGGCCACGGCATCACCGCCTGGGGCGCCACCAGCGAAGAAGCCGAAGCCAACTCCCTGTGGATCATTGAGCAGGCAGAAAAGTACATCACGGACAACGGCAAGGCCGAACCCTTCGGGCCCAAGCTTCCCGGTTACGGTGCGCTGCCGGAGGCGGAACGCCGCGCCAAGGCCGCAGCGCTGGCACCGGTGATCCGCGGGTTGGCCTCCACGGACAAGCCGCAGCTGGGGCACTTCAGCGATGACGCAGTCGTCCTGGACTTCCTGGAAGCCGCCGAGCACCCGCGGCTGGGCGCCCTGGGCACCTCCTGCCCGGACCACTTCCTGCGCACCAAGGTCAAACCCCTGATCCTGGACCTGCCCGCGGACGCCTCGATCGAGGACTCCATTGCCCGGCTGCACGAGCTGCATGCCGACTACCGCGAGGACTACCAGGCCTACTACGACCGCCACAAGGACGAGGACAGCCCGGCGCTGCGCGGCGCGGACCCGGCCATCGTGCTGGTCCCGGGCGTGGGCATGTTCTCCTTCGGCGCCAACAAGCAGACCGCACGCGTTGCCGGCGAGTTCTACATCAATGCCATCAACGTCATGCGCGGCGCCGAGGCGATCTCCACCTATGCCCCGATCGAAGAATCCGAGAAGTTCCGGATCGAGTACTGGGCGCTGGAGGAAGCCAAACTTGCCCGGATGCCCAAGCCGAAATCCCACGCCACCCGCATCGCTTTGGTGACCGGCGCGGCGTCGGGCATCGGCAAGGCCATCGCCACCCGCCTCGCCGCGGAAGGCGCCTGCGTGGTCATCGCCGACCTCAACCTGGAGAACGCGCAAAAAGTGGCCGAGGAACTCGGCGGCCCGGACGTTGCTGTTGGTGTCCAGGCCGACGTCACCGACGAAGCCCAGGTCGCTGCAGCCATCGACGCAGCCGTCCTGGCCTTCGGCGGCGTGGACCTGGTGGTCAACAACGCCGGCCTGTCCATCTCCAAGCCGCTGCTGGAAACCACCGGGAAGGACTGGGACCTGCAGCACAACGTCATGGCCAAGGGCTCGTTCCTGGTGGCCAAGGCCGCAGCGAAGGTCATGATCGCCCAGGGCATGGGCGGGGACATCATCTACATCTCGTCCAAGAACTCCGTGTTCGCCGGGCCCAACAACATCGCCTACTCCGCCACCAAGGCGGACCAGGCCCACCAGGTACGCCTGCTCGCCGCGGAACTGGGCGAGCACGGAATCCGCGTCAACGGCATCAACCCCGACGGCGTGGTCCGCGGCTCCGGCATCTTCGCCGGCGGCTGGGGCGCCAAGCGCGCCGCGGTCTACGGCGTGGACGAGGAGAAACTGGGCGAGTACTACGCCCAGCGCACCCTGCTCAAACGCGAAGTCCTGCCCGAACACGTGGCCAACGCCGCCGCTGTCCTCACCAGCAACGAACTGTCACACACCACCGGCCTGCACATCCCCGTGGACGCCGGAGTGGCCGCAGCCTTCCTCCGATGAGCACCGCCGAATCAGCCGCGGACACCGCTCCGGCACCCGCCGGGGTGGTGTTCGCCGCCATCGACATCGGAGCGTCCTCCGGCCGGGTCATGCTGGGCCGCGTTTCCCCCGCCGGAGTGGCACTGGAGACCGTCCACCGGTTCCCCAACGGCGTGGTGGAGATCGACGGCGGCCTCCGCTGGAACTTCGACGCCCTCTACGCCGAGGTGCTGGCAGGACTCAAGGCCGCGGCCACGGTCGCGGCGGTGCAGGGCGAGACGATCGCCAGCATTGGCATCGACACCTGGGCAGTGGACTACGGGCTGGTCAACAAGGCCGGGAAGCTCGTGGCGCAGCCCCACAGCTACCGCGACGACCGCAGCCGCGCGGCCGTCGCACCCGTGCACGCCAAGCTGGACCCCGCCCGCCTGTACCAGACCACCGGTCTGCAGTTCCTGCAGTTCAACACCATCTACCAACTCGCCACTGAACAGGACCTGGCAGGACTGCAGGCGCTGCTCATCCCGGACCTGATCGCGTTCCGCCTCACCGGCGTGCGGAGGACCGAGGCCACCAATGCCTCCACCACCGGGCTGTTTGATGCCATGGCAGGGGAGTGGGCCACCGAATTTTTCACCGCGCTGGGGCTGCGGAAGGACCTGTTCCCGCCGCTGATCCAGCCCGGAGAAGCCTACGGCGGGCTCCTCCCGGAGGTTGCTGCCGCCGTGGACCTGTCCCGGGAAACCCGGGTGGTGGCCGTGGGCTCGCATGACACCGCTTCCGCCGTCGCCGCCGTTCCCGCGACACCGGACAACGGCGGGGACAGCTTCGCCTACATCTCCTCCGGCACCTGGTCCCTGGTTGGACTGGAACTCAAGCACCCGGTCCTGACAGAGGCCAGCCGCGAAGCCAACTTCACCAACGAACGCGGCGTGGACGGCACCATCCGCTACCTGCGCAACGTCGGCGGCCTCTGGCTGCTCAGCGAATGCCAGCGGACGTGGGCCGGCGAAGGCTTCCAGCCTGACCTTCCCGCCCTCCTGGCGGCCGCGGCAGCGCTGCCGGCCGGCGGTCCGCAGATCAATGCGGACGACCCCTACTTCATTGCCCCGGACAACATGCCCGAACGCATCCGCGCGGCGGTCCGGCGCACCGGGGATCTTTTGCCCAACGACCCCGCGGCCATCACCCGCTGCATCATGGACAGCCTCGCCACCGGATATGCCAAGACCATCACCGTCGCCGAGCGCCTCGCCGGCCGGCGGGTGGACGTGGTGCACGTGGTGGGCGGCGGCTCCCAGAACAGGCTGCTCTGCCAGCTCACCGCCAACGCCACGGGCAGGCCCGTGGTTGCCGGTCCCGTGGAGGCCACGGCCATGGGCAACGTCCTGGTGCAGGCACGTGCGGCCGGCGCGGCGGCCGGAGGCCTGGCACAACTGCGTTCGATCATCGCGGCAGGGGCAAGCCTTGGCCGCTTCGAACCACTGGACCTCACCCTCAACGCCGCCAGGAACTGAACGTCGTGGACAACGTGCGCTACAAATAGAGGAACGCCACCGCGAGGCCGCCACCACCCACACCGGAACGGACAACGATGCCCCTCTTCGACCTGCCCCTGGCCCAGCTCCGCAGCTACACGTCCGGCGTCACCCCGCCGGACGACCTGGCCGCCTTCTGGGATGCCACCCTCGACGAAGCCCGCGCCTTTCCGCTGGATGCGTCCTTCGAGCCGGTGGAGAACTACCTCACCGTCATCGACACCTTCGACGTCACCTTTGCCGGCTTTGGCGGCGCACCGGTCAAGGGCTGGCTGCACCTGCCGGCCAACCGCGGGGAAGGCGCCCGGCTGCCGGTGGTGGTGAACTACATCGGCTATTCCGGCGGCCGCGGCCTGGTAAACCAGGACACGCGCTGGGCGCAGGCCGGCTACGCGCACTTCATCATGGACACCCGCGGCCAGGGGTATGGCGGCACCCTGGGGGACACTGCCGACCCACATCCCTCGGCCGGGGACGTGGCCCACGCCGGCCTCATGACCAGGGGGATCTCCAGCCGTGAGGACTACTACTACCGGCGCGTCTATGTCGATGCCTTCCGCGCCGTCGAGGCTGCCCAGGCCCACCCCGCCGTCGACCCCGCCAAGGTGGTGCTGGCGGGCATCAGCCAGGGCGGCGGCCTGGTGGTTGCCACGGCCGGGCTCACCGCGGGACGGCTCGACGGCGTCATCGCCGCGCTGCCGGACGTCCCCTTCCTGCAGGACTTCCCCCGCGCCATCGACATCACCCCACGCGGGCCCTACCCGGAGATCGCCCAGTTCCTGGCGCGGCACCGGGACCGCTACGAGTCCGCGCTGGACGTCCTGAACTACTTTGACGGCGTCAACCTGGCCCGGCTTGCCACCGCCCCGGCCCTGTACTCCGCGGCGCTGATGGACGACATCTGCCCGGCGTCCACCGTGTTCGCCAGCTTCAACGCCTACGGCTCGGGCACCAATGCTTCCTCCAGCACCGGCGCCGCGAAGGAGATCGAGGTCTACCGGTTCAACAACCACGAAGGCGGCCAGGAACACCACTGGATCCGGCAACTGGAGTTCCTCCGCAAGCTCCTGGGGTAAGCCCGGGCAGCTCTGGTAGAACCTAAACTTGTTCGCGGATCAGTGCCTGTACGTCCGGATCCGCGAACAAGCTCGGGACCAAATGTGACGCAGCCGATTTTGCGGCCGCGCCGCCGTGGGCTTATGGTCTCTTCCATGACTAACCGTTGGTATGCGTATTTTTCGTTGGCTCTGGAGGGGCCCGCGTCTAACTGACACGCATCCAGTATTCCTTCAGAGCCAACAGGGCAGAGATGATTCTCTGCCCTTCGCCGTTTCTCCGGCGGGTTCTGAAATCCGGGCCCGCTTCCCATCTGGAACAGGACCCAAACCATGAGCACCGCTACCACAGCAGCCCCCGCCGGCAACACGACGTCCACCTCGAACCTCCGGGTCAGCGAATTCACCGCGCTGCCCACTCCTTCCGAACTCCTCGCCGAACTGCCCCTGGACGCCCGGGCCGCGGCCGTCGTCGAACGCGGACGCGACGAAGTGCGCGCCATCATGGACGGCGTGGACGACCGTCTGCTGGTGATCGTGGGGCCCTGCTCCATCCACGACCCCAAGGCCGGCCTGGAGTACGCCCGCCGGCTGGTCAGCCAGGCCGAAAAGCACAAGGAAGACCTGCTGATCGTCATGCGGACCTACTTCGAGAAGCCGCGCACCACGGTGGGCTGGAAGGGCCTGATCAACGACCCCCGCCTGGACGGAAGCCATGACATGGTCACCGGGCTGCGCACCGCCCGCCAGTTCCTGCAGCAGGTCACCGCCCTGGGCCTGCCCACTGCCACCGAGTTCCTTGAACCGATCAGCCCGCAGTACATGGCGGACCTGATCTCCTGGGGTGCCATCGGCGCCCGCACCACGGAAAGCCAGATCCACCGGCAGCTTGCCTCCGGCCTGTCGATGCCGATCGGCTTCAAGAACGGGACCGACGGCGGCCTGCAGGTAGCCATCGACGCCTGCGGCGCCGCCGGGGCGGCCCAGGCGTTCCTGGGGATCGACGGCGACGGCCGGGCCGCACTGGTATCAACCGCAGGAAACCCCGACACCCATGTCATCCTCCGCGGCGGACGGAAGGGACCCAACTACTCCGCGGACGACGTCGAACGCGCCTCCGGCGAACTGGCCGGCAAGGGACTCAACCCACGCCTGATCGTGGACGCGAGCCACGCCAACAGCGGCAAGAGCCACCACCGGCAGGCAGAGGTTGCCCTCGAAATCGGTGCCCAGCTTGAGGACGGCGGTGCTGCCGCGCACGCCGTTGCCGGTGTCATGCTGGAAAGCTTCCTGGTGGGCGGAGCCCAGAACTTGGACGTCGCGGAGCACGCCGCCGGGCGGTCTGCACTGGTGTACGGCCAGAGCGTTACGGATGCGTGCATGGACTGGGAGGTTTCCGCCTCCGTCCTGGAACAGCTGGCGGCATCGGCGGCGCAGCGGCGGCAGTCGAAATAGGGGGTTTTACCTACTTTCACATCTGCCACATGAACATCTAGAGTATCTTCTTAGGTGGTTGGTGGATGGCTCAGCATCGGAACACCGCATTGGCACGTACCTGGGGTCACTGTTGTCCATCCGTCAGCAAAGGAATATAGGGAAATGTCGGCAGAACAGAACTTCTCCAACGCGAAGTTCCTGACCGTGGCTGAAGTAGCCGAGGTCATGCGAGTCTCCAAAATGACTGTTTACCGGCTGGTGCATTCCGGCGAAATGCCGGCAGTGCGCTTTGGCCGCTCCTATCGCGTCCCCGAAAACGCCGTCGAGCAGTATCTCAAGGGTGCTGTGGTGGACGGCCACACCGAGACCGCCTGAGAGGGCTTGTCCTGAGCCGCTCCCGATAGGCGGTACCCTGTTAAGGAACGTTTTACGTCATTGTAAGAATCTGTCAGTTGTTCAGTTCGTAGCTTTGTCCACGGACATTCTCCATCAGACAGGTACTGCATCTAGTTTGTAAGGAACTTTCGTGGGTTCAGTTATTAAGAAGCGTCGCAAGCGTATGGCCAAGAAGAAGCACCGCAAGCTGCTTCGCAAGACCCGTCACCAGCGCCGCAACAAGAAGTAGCAATACTTCCAGCAGCGTGGACATGCCCGTCGCCTTCCAGGCGGCGGGCATTTTCGTTTGTCTGGGCTTTCTCGTTTGTCCGGGCCTTTCCGTGGCCGAGGGGGAGCGGCTACCCGCGGGGGCCGCGGATGCGGGCGAAGCCCTTCCACAGGCCGTAGACGGCTCCACCGAAGGTGGCAGCCTTGAGGCCGAGGGTGGCGGCACGGCGGCCGGCACGGAAGTCGTAGACCGGCCAGTTCCGGTCGCGGGCGTGGCGGCGGAGCTTGGCGTCCGGGTTGATGGCCACCGGATGCCCCACAAGGGACAGCAACGGGATGTCGTTGTAGGAGTCGCTGTAGGCCCAGCAGCGCTTGAGGTCCAGGTCCTCCTCGTCGGCGATGGCCTGCACGGCCACGGCCTTGGCCGAGCCATGCAGGATGTCGCCCACCAGCCGGCCCGTGTACATGCCCTCGGAAACTTCCCCCACCGTTCCCAGCGCCCCCGTCAGTCCCAGGCGGGTGGAGATCACCGTGGCCACCTCGATGGGCGTTGCCGTCACCAGCCAGACGCGGCGCCCCACCCGGAGGTGCTGCTCCGCCAGCGCCTTGGCGCCGGGCCAGATCCGGGACGCGATCATTTCGTCGTAAACCTCTTCACCGAGCGCCTTGATGTCATCGACGGTAATGCCGGCGGCGAGGGTCAGGGCCGAATCGCGGACGGCGTGGACGTCGTCGATGTTTTCCCCGCGGGCCACGAACTTGAACTGCTTCCAGGCGAAGCCGGCCGCCTGGGCCAGCGTGAACGCACCGCGCTGGTGCATCTTCCGTGCCACGTGGAAGAGGCTGGCGCCGCGCATCAGGGTGTTGTCCACGTCGAAGAACGCCGCCTCGGCGGGCTGCGGCGCAACGGCCGGCCGCGTGACTACGGCGACGTATTTCTCCTCGGGCATGGTCCCGAGTCTAGTCAATCAGGTGGCCTGCCGCCGTCGGCGTCACCCGCATGCCGCGAACGGCGATACCGTTAAGCCATGGCTACACCCCGCGTCGTCCTGGTCACCAAAGCTGACTGCCACCTTTGCGAGGAGGCGCGCGACGCCGTCGGGCGCGTTACTGCCTCACTGGGCCTTACGTGGAGCGAAGAGTTGGTGGACAACCAGCCCGAACTTCGGGAGCGCTACGCGGAAGAGATCCCTGTGGTGCTGGTGGATGGTGTGCAGCGCGACTTCTGGAAGATCGACGAGGCCCGGCTGGAACGCGTGCTGCAGCGCGCCATGGCCCGGTAGGGGAACGCCAGTGACGTCCTTGGATTCCACGTCCCAGCCCGCGCCGGACTTTCCGGATGCCGCCGGCACTGCGGCCAAGCAGATCCCGCCTGCCGCCGTGGCACGGCTGACGCTTTACCTCCGGGCCCTGAACACGCTGCTGGCCGAGGGCGTGGAGCGGGTCTCCTCCGAATCCCTGGCGGAAGCCTCCGGCGTCAGTTCGTCAACGCTCCGCAAGGACCTCTCCCACGTGGGGTCCTACGGGACCAGGGGCGTGGGCTACGAGGTGCAGTACCTCAGCAGGCACATCGCCGCCGCGCTGGGGCTGACCCATGACTGGAAAGTGGCCATCGTCGGTGCCGGAAACCTGGGCAAGGCACTGGCACGGTACGGCGGCTTCGAATCCCGGGGCTTCGACGTCGTGGCGATTTTCGACGCCGACCAGATGGTGGTGGGCAATGAGGTGGGGTGGCTGCGGGTCAGCGACGTGGCCGACCTCGAAACGGTCCTGCACCGCACCGGAGCCAACATGGTGGTGCTCGCCCTGCCGGCGGCAGTGGCCCAGGGGGTCTGTGACCGCGTGGTGGCAGCCGGCGTCCACAGCGTCTTGAGCTTCGCGCCCGTCATGCTGCAGGTTCCCGAGGGCGTCAACCTGCGCAAGGTGGACATGGCCACCGAACTGCAGATCCTGGCTTACCACGCCCAGCGCGCCCAGGCCCCCGGGCAGACAGCCTAGGGGCAGGGTTTAGAGCAGGCGGCCGGCGGCCAGGCGTGGTCCGGGCATGTCACGCGACCCGTTAAAAGCAGGCGGCCCGGGATGCGTTGCTGCATCCCGGGCCGCCTGCCTGGTGTGGACGTGCCGGTTACCGTCCGTAGGGGTTGCCGAAGCCGCCCGAGTACGGGTTGGCGAAAGGCTGCTGCTTACGGAAGTAGGGGGCAGCCGCCGGCAGGTACAGCAGCACAATGGCGGCGATGCCCAGGATGGTCCCGATGGTTCCGATGCCGGGAACGCCGAACAGGCCGAAGACGGACAAGGCCGCAAAGACTGTTCCCAGGATCCGGGCCCAGTTCCTGCCCTTGCGGACGAAGAACGCCACCAGCAGGTAGAGGGCCGTACCGATGACCGCAAACACGATCAGGGTGCCGGCGATGACCCCCTTGATGTCGTCATAGGTGACTCCCGAGGCCCCACCGGCCGCCATCTGCTGGTCGAAAATCTGCCGGAACTGCGGGTCGTCGAGCTGGGTCAGGCCGGCAAGCATTGAAACGACGAAGATCACGGCCGAAGCAATCAGCAGCCAGAAGGAGATGTTCACCAGCTGCGGGATGCCGTTGCTGCCGGCCGGCTGCGGCTGTTCGGAAGGGTACTGGCCGTAGGGTGACTGGCCATAGGGTGACTGTCCGTACTGTGATTGGCCAAATTGTCCGGCCCCTTGGCCGTAGCCCGGAGCCTGCGGCGCGTTCTGCCCGTAGGAGGAGCCGTACTGGGGCGCGTTCTGGCCGTATTGCGGCGGCGCCGGCGGCTGGTTCTGTCCGTACGGGGGCTGGTTCTGGCCATACTGCGGTGCGTTCTGGCCATATTGCGGCGCGTTTTGGCCGTAGCGGGGCTGGGACCCGGGCTGCTGCTGGCTTCCGGGCTCGCCGGTTCCGGCCGGGTCATTCCCCGTTTGGCCGTTGCCGGAGTGCGGATCTTGGGGCGCGGGGGGTGGGACGGGAGGAGTACTCATGGGCGTTCCTTCTGCAGGTCGGGATCCAGGTAGGCTGCCGGGAATCGGTCCTCTGCCTTCCCCCCAGCATGGCTTAGGTCCACCGTACCCCCGGCGGGCAGCGTTGTGGATAATTCGTCCGGTATCCGCGCAGGTGGTTGCCCTTAAACAGCGGACCCCGGCGCCAAGCATTGCAGGCTTGGCGCCGGGGTATGCCCGGGAAGGGTCATTATGCTGCGGGGGCGATGAACGCCAGCTCCAGGTTGATGGCAACCTTGTCGCTGACCAGCACGCCGCCGGTTTCCAGCACGGCGTTCCAGGTGAGGCCGAAGTCCTTGCGGCTGATGGTGGTCTCGGCGGAGACGCCGGCGCGCGTGTTGCCGAAGGGGTCCACGGCAACGCCGTTGAACTCGGTTTCCAGGGTGACCGGGCGGGTGACGCCCTTGATGGTCAGGTCGCCGGTGAGCTCGTAGCTGTTGCCCTTGGCCACCAGGCCGTTGGAGACGAAGGAGATCTCCGGGAACTTCTCCACGTCGAAGAAGTCTTCGCCCTTGACGTGGCCGTCGCGGTTGGCATCGCCGGAGTCGAAGCTGGCGGTCTTGATGGTTGCGTTGATCCGGGAAGCGGCCACGTCTTCTGCGAGGTCGAGGGTGGCGGCGGCCTCGGTGAACTGGCCCCGTACCTTGCTGATGCCTGCGTGGCGGACGGTGAACCCGATTTCGCTGTGCGAGTTGTCCAGGGTCCAGGTGCCGGTGGTGACGTCTGCGGGAAGTGCCATGATGTTGCTCCTTTGAATATGTATCGGTTGCCATGCTGTTGAAGCTTCATCAGTTGAAGTCTCAACTATCTTGCTGCATCCAGTATAAACATGCGTTTGCATGTTTTGTTCCCGGCTTCGGAACATTTCTTCAAAAACTTGAGTTCTACTCTTTGTAGAAAGCAGCTGCGATGATTTCGGATCGCACGCCATCTTTGAGAAACTGGTAAACATGCCCCAAGCCACTGTCCATCTGCTCCGCCACGGCGAGGTCCATAATCCCGACGGCGTGCTCTATGGGCGGCTTCCCGAATTCCACCTCTCCGAGCTGGGGCAGGAGATGGCGCGGACGCTCGCCGAGCACTTCCGGCAGCGTGCCGCGCACGGTGCCCGGATCACCTACCTGGCCGCCTCCCCGCTGGAGCGTGCACAGGAAACCGCGCGTCCGACGTCGGAAGCCCTGCACCTGGCCGTCCATACTGACCAGCGGATCATCGAGGCGGAAAACTACTTCGAGGGCATGCGGGTCACCCAGGCGGAACTGCGCCGGCCCAGGCACTGGCCGCACCTGGTCAACCCCCTGCGCCCGTCCTGGGGGGAACCCTACAAGCGGCAGGCGGCGAGGATGGCTGAGGCTGCGCGGGATGCGCGGCTGCGGGCGATTGAGCTGGCCGACGGCGATTTTGGCGCCGGCGGTCCCGAAGCCATCCTGGTGAGCCATCAGTTGCCGATCTGGGCGGCACGGCTGAGCGCGGAAGGCCGGCCCCTCTGGCATGACCCGCGCAAGCGCGAGTGCACCCTGACATCCGTTACGTCCCTGGTGTTCGCTGACGACGGCTCGCTGCTGCGGGTCGAGTACAACGAACCCGCGGCATCCCTTCTTCCCGGTGCCGCCAGCACCCCTGGAGCCTAGCAGTGAGCTATCACAACCTTCCCTCCCGCCGTGGCCTGCTGGCCGCCGGCGGCATGGCCCTGACCGCGCTGACCCTTGGCCTGTCCGGCTGTGCCCAGGAGGATGCACTGGCCAAGCAGGCCAAGGCGGGGGACAACAAGAACTATGTTGCCGGTGACGGCTCCGTCACGGAGTTCGCCGCCGGAGACCGCAAGGAAGCCGTGCAGATCCAGGGCACCCTCTTCGACGGCACCGCCGTAACCCCTGCCGACTTCCAGGGCAAGGTGAGCGTCCTGAACTTCTGGTTCGCCGCCTGTGCGCCCTGCCGGGTGGAAGCGCCACTCCTCGAAGCGCTGCACCAGGAGTTCAAGGACCAGGGAGTGCAGTTCTTCGGCGTCAACCTCCGGGACGAGAAGCCCACGGCCGAGGCATTCGAGAAGACGTTCAACCTGACCTACCCCAGCTTTGACGACAAGGACGGCGGCGTCCTGCTGTCCGTGTCCGGCCTGGTGCCCCCCGGTGCCGTGCCCACCACCCTGGTCCTGGACAAGCAGGGGCGGGTGGCCTCCCGCGTCCTCGGCGAGATCGAAAAGGGCACCCTGAAAGCCCTTATCACTGCCGCCGTGGCGGAGTAGGGCGGCCGCCACCGTGAACAGCCCCTTCGCCGAAGCCATCCTCAGCGGCTCCATCCTGCTGGCCATTCCGGTGGCGCTGCTCGCCGGACTGGTGTCGTTCCTTTCCCCCTGCGTCCTTCCCCTGGTCCCCGGATACCTGGGCTACGTCACAGGGCTGAGCGGGGTGGACCTGCAGAAGCAAAAACGCGGCCGGATGCTGGCCGGGATCGGGCTGTTCGTCCTTGGCTTCTCCGTGATCTTCGTCCTGCTCGGCGGCGCGTTCGGCCAGCTGGGCACCCTGATCACCGGCAGCCAGAACGCCTGGATCACGCAGCTGCTGGGCGTCCTGGTCATCATCATGGGCATCGTCTTCATGGGCGGCTTCAGCTGGCTGCAGCGGGACGCGAAGATCCATGCCAAGCCGCCCGCCGGGCTCTGGGGTGCGCCGCTGCTGGGCCTGACCTTCGGCCTGGGATGGGCTCCGTGCATCGGTCCCACCTACTCCGCCGTCCAGCTGCTGAGCCTCTCCGGAGGGTCCTCGGCCGCAAAGGGCGCCTTCCTTGCCTTCGTCTACAGCCTGGGACTGGGCATTCCGTTCCTGCTGATCGCGCTGGCCCTGCGCCGGGGGATGGGCGTCATGGCCTTCTTCCGCAGGCACCGGCTCGCCATCCAGCGGACCGGCGGCGGGATCCTGGTGGTGCTGGGCCTGCTGATGGCCACCGGCGTATGGGGTGCCTGGGTCACCGGGCTGCAGTACTGGTTCCAAACCGACGTGAAGTTGCCGATCTGATGAGCGAGCGTGTGAACGTAAAGAAGAAGCAAACCGCCCCCGTCGCGGAGGCAAAGGCCCAGGCTGCCCTCCCCGCCCTGGGCCCCAGGGGCATGCTGCGGTGGGCCTGGACCCAGCTGACCAGCATGCGCACCGCGCTGTTCCTCCTGCTGCTCCTCGCCGTCGCCGCCGTGCCCGGCTCGCTGTTCCCGCAGCGGCCCGCGAATCCGGCCACTGTCACCCAATACATCAAGGACCACCCAGACTACGGAAAGCTGCTGGACACCCTCCAGCTCTACGACGTCTACTCCTCGGTGTGGTTCTCCGCCATCTACCTGCTGCTGTTCATTTCGCTGATCGGCTGCGTGGTTCCGCGCGCCATCGCCCATTACAAGGCCATGCGCTCCCAGCCGCCGCGTACCCCGCAGCGCCTGTCCCGGCTGCCCGAATACGGCACCCTGGTGATCCCGTCCGACGCCGGGATCCCGGCCTCGGACGCCATCAACAACGCGGCGGGGCTGTTGCGCAAGCGCGGCTACCGGGTGGAGGTCAGGGATGCCGACGGCGCCCTGCCGTCCCTGGGTGCCGAACGCGGCTTCCTGAAGGAGGTGGGGAACCTTGTCTTCCACACCTCGCTGATCGGGGTGCTGGTATCCGTCGCCGCCGGCGGCCTGTTCGGCTACAGCGGCCAGCGCATTCTGGTGGAAGGCGACACCTTCGTGAACACCCTGGTGGGCTACGACCAGTTCAATCCGGGCACCAACTTCCAGTCCAGCCAGCTGCAGCCCTACTCGCTCCAGCTGGACAAGTTCAACATCACGTTCGACCGCGAATCCAAGGGCAAGTTCGGACAGCCCATCGACTTTGCGGCCACCGTGACCACCAAGGAGAACCCGGACGCCCCGCCCAAGCAGGAAATCCTGAAGGTGAACGATCCCGTCAGCCTGGGCGGCACCAGCATCTACCTCACCGGCAACGGCTATGCCCCCGTGGTGACCGTCCGGGACGGTGCCGGCAACGTGGCCATGCAGGGGCCGGTGGTGGCCAAGCTGCAGGGGGAGAACTACTACTCCTCCGTGGTGATCAAGGTCCCGGACGCCAAGCCGGACCAGCTGGGTTTCGTGGGCTTCTTCCTTCCCACCGCGTTCGTCACGGACAAGAACGTGTCATTCAGCGCCGACCCCGAACTCTTCAACCCGCAGCTGACCCTGAACTCCTATTACGGGAACCTGGGCCTGGACACCGGCGCGCCGCAGAACGTCTTTGAACTCGACGTCAAGAACCTCACCCCGCTGAACGCCAGGAACCTGGCAGCCGGCGGCATCACCCTGGCTCCCGGCTCCACCTACACCCTGCCGGACGGCAAGGGCAGCATCAGCTTCGACGGCGTGAAGCGCTACATCGGCGTGGACATCCACCACAACCCGGGCCAGGTATCCGCACTGGTCTTCGCCCTCCTTGCCGTAGCCGGGCTGATCCTGTCGCTCTACGTCAACCGCCGCCGCGTGTGGG
Source organism: Arthrobacter sp. NQ7 (assembly GCF_029581595.2). Classification (NCBI taxonomy): domain Bacteria; kingdom Bacillati; phylum Actinomycetota; class Actinomycetes; order Micrococcales; family Micrococcaceae; genus Arthrobacter; species Arthrobacter sp. NQ7. The sequence goes on from NZ_JARFXU020000001.1 coordinate 129,211, forward strand.
TGCGTACGGGCACCGCGGCGGACGGCCGCACCATGGTGGAATACGGCCTCCTGGCCCGCGGCGAGGACCACCGCCTTGCCGGCGAGGCAGCGGCGCTCCGGAAACTCTTCTCCACGGAGTGGCAGCTCCCGGACGGGGAGGCCGAAGGCCAGGCCGCCCAAGTTGCCGGCGGATCCCAGCAAACTCCCAGCCGGACAAGCGATAATGTCGCAGGCTCCGTCGATAACGCCACAGGCCCCGCCGAAAATGCCGACGGCTCCGTCACCACCCCAGCAGGCCCCACCGGGCCCGAAAAGGACCAGTAATGCCATTTGGAATCAACGAAACCATGGGCCAGTACAGCGAACTCTTCATGCTGCTGGCGGCGGGTACCTACACGGTGGCCTTCATCGCCTTCGCCTGGGACCTGGCCAAGAGCAGCAAGGCGCTGCGGGCTGTGGACCTTAAGGCCGCGCAGGCCGGCGTTGCCGCCAAGGTTCCGGCCGTCGCCGGCGTCGGTGCGGGCTCTGCCGGGGCCCGCCTGGACGGGCCGGCAGACCGGGCCGAGCGCCCGTCGTCGTCCGCTGCCAAGGCCGGCGGAGCAGGAACAGACGGCGTCATGACGGCCGACGGCGACATGAAGTACGCCACGGAACGCCGGGTACCGGCGCGGGTCGCCGTAGCCCTGACCACCCTCGCCGCCGTCATCCACGGTGCCGGCGTGGTCACCCGCGCGCTCGGCGCAGGCCGCGTGCCGTGGGGGAACATGTACGAATTCCTCACCACCGGCGCATTCCTTGTCGCGGCCGTTTTCCTGCTCTCACTGATCCGGCGCGACCTCCGCTTCCTGGGCACCTTCGTGGTGGGCCTGGTCATCATCATGCTCGTAGCCGCGTCGGTGGCTTTCTGGACCCCCGTGGGCCACCTGGTGCCCGCCCTGCAGAGCTACTGGCTGGTCATCCACGTTTCCATTGCGGTGCTGTCCTCCGCCCTCTTCACCCTGACCTTCGCCATGTCCGCCCTGCAGCTGGTGCAGTCCCACCGGCAGAAGACCGTGGCGGCCGGCGGCGCCGACAAGCTTGGTTTCATGCGCCTGGTGCCGTCGGCGCTCAGCCTGGAAAACCTTTCCTACCGCATCAACGCCATCGCGTTCATCGGCTGGACCTTCACCCTGATGTTCGGCGCAATCTGGGCAGAGAAGGCCTGGGGCCGGTTCTGGGGCTGGGACACCAAGGAAGTGTGGACCTTCGTGATCTGGGTGGTCTACGCAGGCTACCTCCACGCCCGCGCCACCCGTGGCTGGACCGGAACTAGGGCCGCATGGCTGTCGATCGTGGGCTACCTGTGCGTGATCTTCAACTTCACCATCGTGAACACGTTCTTCAACGGGCTCCACTCATACTCCGGCCTTTAATCCGGATCGACCGGGCCCGATACAAGGGCCTTTAGGCCTGAATTTGGGAGCCTTCAAGGCCGTGTTTGTCGTTTAACCATTCGATGTAGCAACAGGGGTGTTCCCGGCTTCCCCGGAATGCTAATTTGGTGACTGTTCACTGTGATGAAGCTTGCAGGTGGACCACCAGCCTTTCGAGGTATCCATGAGCTACGCTCTCGCCGTTGACGTCGGGACCAGTTTCACGGCAGCTGCCGTTGTACGTTTTGACCATGGTGCTTCACGCGTGCCCGAGTGCCTGCCGCTGGGCGCCCGCGGAGCCGCCATCCCCTCCGTGCTCTACTATCCGGAGCAGGGTGCCGTCCTGGTGGGCGAGGCTGCGGAACGCCGCGGCCTGGACTTCCCTGAACGCGTGGTGCGCGAATTCAAGCGCCGGATCGGCGATGAGGTTCCCATCATCCTGGGGACACTCGCACTGCAGCCCGAGGACATCTTCGCCACCATGGCACGCTGGGTGGCGGACCGGGCCGCCGAACGCGAGGGCGGTCCGGCGTCGGAGGTCTTCCTGACCCACCCCGCCGCGTGGGGCAGCCACCGCCTCTCCAGCATCCGCGACGCCCTCGCAGCCCACGGACTGCACAACGTGACCCTCCTCCCCGAGCCCGAGGCGGCGGCCCTGCATTACGCCTCACAGGTGAGGGTGGAGGACGGCAGCACCATCGCCGTCTACGACCTCGGGGGCGGCACCTTCGACACGGCCGTCCTGCGGAAGGCCGGCAGCAGCCGCTTTGAGCTCCTGGGCCGCCCCGAGGGCATCGAAGACCTTGGCGGCGCCGACTTCGACGCGGCCCTGTTCCGCTACGTTGCCGACCACACCGGGAATGCGCTGGGCGGCCTCGACCCCGCGGACCCGGCAGTGCTGGGCGCCCTGGCCCGGCTCCGGCGCGAATGCGTCGAGGCCAAGGAAGCGCTGTCTGTGGACAGCGAGGCCACCATCCCGGTGCTCCTGCCCGGCGTCCAGCAGCAGGTCCGCCTGGTCCGTGCCGAGTTCGAGGCGTTGATCGAAGAACCCGTGCATGAAACGGTGGCCGCGCTTGAACGGTCCCTGGCCCAGCTTCAGCTTGCACCGGCAGACCTCTCCACGGTGCTGCTGATCGGCGGGTCCTCGCGGATTCCCCTGGTGGCCCAGGTGGTATCGGAGGAACTGGACCTTCCGGTCGCCGTCGACGCCGACCCCAAGTCGGCCATTTGCCTTGGGGCGGCGGTGGCCGCCGTCCTTGCCCACCATGCTGCCGCAGAGGCTGCTGCCCCGGCACGGTCCGAGGCAGGCGCCGATGAGGCACTGGCCGCCGTCGTTCCCGCCGTCGTACCGCCCGCTCCGGCCGCAGCCGGCAGGCCCAGCTGGTCGCGCAAGTACACGCTGGTGGCAGGCGCCCCCGCGGGCCCGGCCCTCCGCGGCCCGCAACGCAGGCGCCGGGGAGCGCATGCCCCGGCACCCACCGTGCGGGTAACCGCCGTGGCCGCAGCCGCGGCCCTCCTCACAGTCCTCACGGCCACCGCCGCGCAAAGCCCGGACGGCTTCGGCAGCCTGACCGCGATGTTCGTGCCCCAGGCCGGGGCTAGCACCACCGGCGGTTCCGGCGCTGCGGACACCGGCGGCGGGGGAGCCGCTGCCCCGGACAGCCCACAGCCACTCGCCGGCGTTGAGGCCAGCGCCAGGAAACCCCTTGCACAGGGACCGGGGCTCAGTGCCTCCGCCCTCCCCACCAGCGGACAGGCTGCCGTCAACGCAACGCCCACGGCGGGAGCAAATCCTCCGGCAGCCGGCCCTGCCGCGGCAGGCCCGGCAGCCGCCGCCGGTGCACCGGCGGTCCCGGGCGATCCTGGCACGGGCGGAACAGGGGCCGGAGCACCAGCCCCAGGGGCAACGGACGGGACCGCGCCAACCCCCGAATCCGCCACCGGGGATCCCACAACCCCTCCGGCGACCCAGACGCCCGGCGACCCCACAGCGACGGGCACCCAGGATCCAACTGATCCCGGAACGACTGATCCTGGAACCACCGATCCCGGAACCGCCGACCCCACGACCCCGGGGGCGACGGAGCCTCCGGCGGGGGACACCGGAACGCCCACCGCAACGGACAGCCCGAGTCCTACGGACACCACCGAACCTTCCCTGACCCCAACAGACCTGGCCGCGGAAGCCAGCCCAACGCCCCAGGCGCCACCAGCCGAAACAACACCCCCTGTTGAAGAAACCGCCATGGCAACGGCCCCGACCACTCCTCCGGCGGCCTGACATGGACGGGCATCTCCAGCGGGCGGAACGCCCCGTACCCCTGCAGGCTTCCCCCGACCACCAAGGGCATCCACCCCACGTCACGGAGCTGGTCGCCAGCCAGTTGAGGGGCGCACAGGCCGCCGTCCGGGACCTCCTGCTGGCACTCTCGGTGGGCTTCGCCCTCCCGGGGCCGCTGCCTGCAGACCTGCAGCACAAGCTCGACAGCGGAACGGTGGAAGACCTGGACGCCCTGGTGGACCGGGCGGAGGCCGCGGGCCTGCTGCGGCCGGACGGCACGGTACTCGGAACTGTCCAGCATGCCCTGCTGGCCAGCACCCCAACGGCCAAGGTGCATGCGCTCCAACGCGAACTCGTATCGGTCTTCATGTCGGCCGGACAACCGCTTGGCAGCCTGGCCCGGGAGCTGGCACGTGGCGGCCTCGCCGACCACCGGGTGGCTGCAGAACTGGAGCAGGCGGCCGATGCGGCGCTGGAGGGTGACCCGCGGCTTGCATCCCAGCTCTACGAGGAGGCGCTCCTGGCCGGCGCCGATCCGCTGGCAACGGCGGCAAGGCGCGCCCAGGCCGCAGCCGGCGACGGGGAGCTTGATGCCGCGGCACGGATCATCGACGCCCTCCTGGTCAGCCCGGACCCCCCGGATGTGCGGCGCGGGGCAGACGTGGCTGCCTCTGTTTGGGCCCAACGCGGGATGCTCGCCCGGGCGGCGGACGTCTACAGCTGGCTGGGCGCTGCCCGGGTGGGGCCCTCCGCACCGCTCGCAGCGGTGGCCATGATCGGAGCCGGTGACAGGTCCGGTGCGGAGTCGATCTTCCAGCCGGACGCACCTGCGGCCTCGCCAACGCTCCTGGCAGCCGCGCTGGTCCAGACCGGCCAGGGCATCATCGCATCGCTGGGGGACAAACCGCACCAGGGAATATCCCTGCTGATCCACGCCTCGGACATGCTGAACTCTGCGCGCATCGCACTTCCGCTGCCTGAAACGCCGGCAGCCCTCGCAGCCCTGCTGGCCCTTCACAGTGGTGACCCCCACCTCGCGGAGACCGTCTGCCGGTCGGCGGCGGCAGCGGGGCAGGGGGGAAATTCCGCCCAGCCCCGGCTCCTGCTGCTCCAGGGCTGGGCCGCCATGATGCAGGACAAACCCGAGGAGGCCAGGCTCGCCGCAACCGAAGCCGCCAAAGCCAACCCGTGGCCCCTGGTCCCGCGCGACGAGTTCATGTGTGCGGCTCTGGAAGTAGGACTGGCCCGCCGCAACGGTGACGTACCCGAACTGCTCCGGGCGTGGGAACGGGCACGCGAGGCCATGCTCCACACGTCCGTAGACCTGTACAGCCTGCTGCCGTGGGGGGAACTGCTCATCGCGGCCGCCCGGCTCCGCGAAACACCCCGTGTGGCGCAGTACCTGGACGAGGCGTGGAAATTGCTGGGCCAGCTGGACGACCCCGCCCTGTGGGCCGTGCCGCTGCACTGGGCCGCGGTCCAGGCAGCGCTGCTGAACGAGAGCCCCGCCGATCTTGCCCCGCACGCCACGGCGCTGGCCCGGGCGTCCGCCCACAGCCAGCTTGCCGCGGTCCTGGCCACGGCGGGCAAAGCCTGGGTGTCCGTACTGGCCGGGCGGTTCCGTCCGGCTGATGTGGAGGGCGCTGCACGGCTGCTGGGTGCCGTGGGAATGCCCTGGGAAGGGGCGAGGCTCGCCGGGCACGCGGCCGCACGTGCCGATGAACGACGCGACATGATGCGCCTGCTGGCCTGTGCCAGGGACCTGCACCCACAGGGCCCTCCTGCCGGTGCTGCCTCCCGTGCCGCGGACCTGCGGCCGGGAGCGGCGGAGACTGCGGGCAGCCGGGCCCAATCGGATGCGTCGGGACTGAGCGAACGGGAGAAGGAGGTGGCCAGGCTGGTGCTGGAAGGCAAGACCTACCGGGAAATTGGTGAGGCGATCTACATTTCGCCCCGGACCGCGGAGCACCATATTGCCCGCATCCGGCGCCGCCTGGGCGCTGAGAACCGCTCCGACCTCTTGACCAGGCTGCGCCTGGCGCTGGGTGTGGACAACCAGCAGCCACTGAATCCGCAACAGGAGTGACCCCTAGTACCCCTACCGCCGGAGGCCTCCGGGCCCCGGAGCCGAACCTGCGGGCAGGGGGGACGCGCCCCGATGCCCCGTCCCGGCAAGGAACCTAGGTTTAAGCCAACCGGATCCGTTCGCCGCATGATCCACAACTCGACGAAGATGTGAGGACCACGCACATGCCAACACTCGCCAACGACCTTGTCCAGTTCCTGATGCATCTTTTCGGCAACCGGAAGGCCATCCAGAATTTCCTGGACAACCCGGAAAAGACCCTGGCGGAACACGGCCTGGCCAACGTGTGCTCGGCTGACGTGGATGCGGCCATGCCCGTCGTCCTGGATTACGCGCCCATCAGCGTCAGTGCCCCCGCACTTGACCGGGGATACGCCAGCAGTGGCGGCAACAGCGCCTGGGCAGGACAGGTGAACGCGTCTGCCGCGCACTCCGGGAGCGCGGCCGCCGTCCATGCCGGTGGACAGGGTGCGGGGTACGGCGGCGATGACCATGCGTACGCGGTGCAGCAGCTCCATCATGTAGTGAACCACTTCTCCTACACCACGAGCACCACCATGCTCGATGACCGGGACACCGTTACGGACCAGTCGGTCCACCAGAACATCTGGGCGGACGGTGACGTGGAGCAGTGGTTCGACAATGCGGCCGCCGTCGCGACCGGGGACCGGGCCGTGGCAGCAGGCGACGACGCCAGCGTCAGGGATTCGAACAACATCAGGGATTCCTACAACACCGACAATTCCACCGACAACTCAACGGACAACTCGATCCACGCCGGCGGCAGCGTCAGCGTCGGCACCGAGGAGACGCACATCTCCGACGCCTTCAACACTGATCTCAGCCTGGATGTGGACGATTCCTTCAACGACAACTCGGACAACTCCGACCATTCCGTCAGCACCGACGTGGACCTGACGGACTCCTTCAACGACAACTCGGACAACTCCACGGAAAACACGGTGGCGGTTGACGACTCGTTCAACCAGGACAACTCCACCGCGGTTGACGACTCGTTCAACCAGGACAACTCCGCCACCACGGACGTGCAGGTGGACGACTCGTTCCAGGACAACGCCGCCACAACCATCGTCCAGGACAACCTGGTGGTGGCGGACAACCAGCTCGACTTCACGGAGGACAACTCCACCCACACCGATGTGGACCTGGACAACCACGCCACTATCGACGATTCAGTGGTTGACGACTCCACCGCGCTGTAACAGGCTGGTCCCGGGAAGCAAACCGCCCGCAGGAGGCATCCGCCGCCTGCGGGCTCTTCCAGTACCACCGACGGCGGGATTTTCGGCACCGTGACAGGTTTCGGCAGTGGAAGGACGCACGCTGTGGCAGAAGGAGGACTGGCCGGGCCGGTTGGGCCTGCGGCCGCCGGACAGCTGGTGAAGCTGGTGGAGGAAGGCCTGCGGCTGGTGGGCGGCGGGGACCGCGCGGACCTGCGCCGGCGGCTGGAGCAAGCCATGGCCCGGCTGAAGGACCCCAGCGTCAGGGTCATCGTGGTGGGCGAGTTCAAACAAGGCAAGAGCAAGCTCATCAATGCCCTGGTGAACGCGCCCGTATGCCCGGTGGATGACGATATTGCCACCGCACTCCCAACCATCGTCCGCTACGGCGAACCGGCTTCGGCCGCCGTCCTGGTTCCCGCGGACAGTCCGTCCGGGACGGAAGCGGCCGACGGCAGGGACGGCAGCGTGGAGCGCAGGCCGGTGGATCTCTCGGAACTGCCCGCGCTCGTGTCGGAGCAGGGCAATCCTGGCAACAGCCGGAAGCTCGCGGCTGCCGAAGTCTGCCTGCCCCGCCGGATCCTTACCGGCGGGCTCACCATCATCGATTCTCCGGGCGTGGGCGGCATGGGCTCCACGCACACGCTGACCACCCTCACCGCCCTTCCCACAGCCGACGCCCTGCTGATGGTCTCGGATGCCTCCCAGGAATACACGGAACCGGAGCTGCGGTTCCTGCGGCAGGCCATGCGCATCACCCCCAGCGTTGCCGCGGTCCTGTCCAAAACCGATCTCTACCCGGACTGGCGGCGGGTGGAGGAGCTGGACAGGGAGCACCTGGACCAGGTCGCCCCGGGTATTCCGCTCTTTCCGCTCTCCGCAGACCTGCGCCTCGAGGCCTCGCGATTGCAGGACAGCGAACTCAATGCCGAATCGGGTTTCCCGGACCTCGTCACCCACCTCCGCAACGACGTCGTGGGCAAGGCGGAGCGCATCCAGCGCCACTCCGTCAGCCAGGACCTGCTGTCCGTCACCGAAAACCTCCGGCTGTCGCTGCAGTCCGAGCTTGGGGCACTGGAGAACCCGGAGGGCAAGCCTGAAATGCTGGCCGCCCTGGAACAGGCCAAGACCGAGGCAGATGAGTTGAGGAAGCGTTCAGCGCGTTGGCAGCTGACCCTCAGCGACGGCATCAACGACCTCATCGCGGACATGGAGTACGACCTTCGGGACCGGCTGCGCCACATCCAAAAGGAAGCCGAAAATGCCATCGACCAGGGCGATCCCGGACCCGTCTGGGCCGAATTCTCCCAATGGCTCGAGGAATGCGTGGCCGACGCGGTCTCGGACACCTTTGTCTGGACCAGTGAGCGGGCGCAATGGCTTGCCGGGCAGGTGGCGGCACACTTCGCCGCTGACGAGGTGTCGCTGCCCGTCCTGCATGTGGCCGATTCCGGTGATGCCCTGGACCCGGTGGACGGAATGGCGGACCTGGACCCGGGGCGCGTGAATCCTGTCCAGAAGGTCCTGATCGGGATGCGCGGTTCGTACGGCGGAGTCCTGATGTTTGGCCTCCTGACGGGCATTTTCGGAATGGCCCTGATCAATCCGCTGTCGGTGGGTGCCGGACTCCTGCTTGGCCGCAAGGCGTACCGGGACGACCAGGAAAACCGGTTGAAGCGCCGCCAGGCCGAAGCGAAGGCCCTGGTGCGGCGGCAGCTCGACGATGTGACGTTCCAGGTGGGAAAGCAGCTGAAGGACCGGCTGCGCCTGGTCCAGCGGACCATCCGGGACCACTTCACCGATATCGCGGATGAATACCACCGCTCGCTGTCCGATTCTGTTGCCGCCGCCCAGAAGTCGGCCAACTCGTATGCACAGGAAAGGGAAGGGCGCGTACGGGAGATCAGGGCCCGGCTCACCAAGGTGGATGCGCTGCACCGGGCAGCAGAGGCTGTATCGGCGGAAGTCGCCGCGGCCGGGACCCCCAGGGCGGCGGGGGTCCCATGACGGTACCCACCACGGCGGGCGCGGCGGCCCTCCTCCGCGAAGCGCTGGAGGTCTATGGCGATGACGCCCAGGCCGCCGAGGCGCTCCGGGGGTACGCGCAGCGCCTCGCGGAGCCGCTGCGGGTAGCGGTGGCCGGCATGGTGAAGGCGGGAAAGTCCACGCTCCTGAATGCAATTATCGGGGAGGAAATTGCTCCCACGGACACTGGCGAATGCACCAGGATCGTCACCTGGTACCGCCACGGCCATACCCCCCGGATCACCCTGCACGCCACGGATGGGGGATCGCGGGCCCTGCCGCTGAGGCGGGTGGACGGCCGCCTGGCCTTCGCCCTCGACGGTGTGCCTGCGGAGCGTGTGGAAAGGCTCGACGTCGAATGGCCGTCGCCTGCGCTGCAGGCGGTAACCCTGATCGACACCCCCGGAATCGCGTCCCTGTCCCAGGACGTGTCAGCGCGGTCGTTGCGGTTCCTGGCACCGGAGGACTCGCCGTCGGAAGCCGATGCCGTCATCTACCTGATGCGGCACCTGCACGCCTCGGACGTCCATTTCCTTGAGTCGTTCCGGGACACCGGCGCCGGCCGCTCAGGCACGGTCAACGCCATTGCGGTGCTGTCCCGTGCCGACGAGGTGGGGGCCGGACGCATCGACTCGCTGATTTCGGCGGCCACCATCGCCGAACGCTACAGCCGGGACCCCAACCTTCGGAAGCTGGCCCTTGACGTGCTTCCGGTGGCGGGCCTGCTGGCCCAGAGCGCCCGTACCCTGCGCCAGCCCGATTTCGAATCCCTCCAGGCACTGGCAGCGCTGGACCGGAGCGACCGCGAACGGATGATGCTTTCGGCGGACAGGTTCCGCCGGTCCGCGGTGCCGGAAGGGCTGACGGAAGCAGCAAGGGCCTCCCTGCTGGAACGCTTTGGGCTTTTTGGCATCCGGCTTGCCGTGGTCCTGATCCGTAACGGGTTCACCGAACCCACGCCGCTGGCCCACGAACTGGTGCGCCGCAGCGGCCTGGACCCGCTGCTGGAACTGCTGGACTGCCAGTTCCAGTCAAGGGCGGGGGTGTTGAAGGCCAGGACCGCCCTGGTGGCGGTGGCAGACCTCCTGCACAGCCGCCCCCGCCCGGGCACCGAACACCTTTCGGCGTCCCTGGAACGGCTTGAGGCCGGCGACCACGAATTCCGCGAGCTCAGGCTGCTGGCTGCGCTCCGGGCTGCCCGGGTGGAGCTGGCCCCGGAACTCGCGGCGGAGGCTGAACGGCTGGTGGGCGGCCGCGGCACGCCGGCCTGGCTGCGGCTGGGCCTTGCCCCGGATGCCGCTCCCGGTCTGCTGGCTGCAGAAGCCCGGCGCTGCCTCACGCGCTGGCGCAGGATCGCCGAGAACCCGCTGACGGCGCGGTCCGCAGCCGAAGCGTGCCGGGTGGTGATCCGCAGCTGCGAGGGCGTACTGGCCGAGTGCGCGGGACAGGACCGGCAAGCGCAGCCAGCCTAGCGCTTCAACCACGCTCCGGCGGAAGGCAGGAACAGGAGTACCAGTCCGGCGAAGGCCAGGGCCACGCCGGCAGCCCACAGCATCACCACGTAGCTTCCCGCGGCACCACCGGGGACCAGGAACGCTGAGGCCGGCAGCAGGAGGAGGACATGGGTGGCGAGGAGGGGAACCAGGGTCCAGCGGGCCCATATCCGGCGGCCCATCAGCATCGATAGGACGGCCGCCTCCAGCAGGGTGACCAGCAGCAGGGCCGCGATGCTGCCCCAAAAAACGATCTCCGCCGCGGTGCCCACCGAGCCGGCGTCACTGCCCGCTGCCATGTCCGCCACCACGCCGCGGAGCCGCTGCAGGTTGGAGTCGCGGGCGACGTAGGAACCGAGCAGGACAGCCGATCCGGCGATGAAGCTGAGGATCCAGAGGGTGCGGGAGGTGCGGACCGGCCATGGCGGCGGAGGAGTGACCGGGATGGGCGGGGGCGCGGAGTAGGAGAACCCGGGTCTCGGAGGGGGAGCAGGCAGATGCTGCTCCTCACCGCCGGGTTGGGACGCCACGGGACCTATTTCAGTCCGTCGGTGTCATGTTCGTCGGTGCCCCGCCGGCCCTTCCCGTCTTCCTCCTTGGCCTTGGCCTCGAGGTCGTCCCGGAGCTTCTTCAGGCGGTCGGCCTCGGCCTGGTTGCGGCGCCGGGCCTCAAGGTTGCGCAGGAAGTCCGGATCGTCGTCGGGCGCGGTGGGGTGCGGATAGCTGGGCCGGGGCTGGGCTGTGCCGCGGGGCCGGCCGATCAGCAGCCACAGGATGGCGCCGAGGACGGGCAGCACGATCTGGACGACAATCCAGGCAGGTTTGGAGATGCCCCTGGTCAGGCGGCCTTCGGTGCGGATCACGTCCACCAGGCCATACACAAAGATGACGAGGACTGCCACGGCCAATGCCACACGGAAGAGCATGCCATTAAGTCTATCGTCCGGACGGGCAGGGGCCCCCGGCGGAGGCGGCTAAACTTGAATAGTGGCCTTTTTGAAATATTCCCTGATCCGGCTGGCAATCTTCGTGCCCCTGTTCGTCCTCTTTGCGCTCCTGCAGGTGGGGGTTCTGATGTCCGTGATCTGCGCCGCGCTCATCGCCTTCGCCATCAGCTACCTGTTCTTCCAGAAGCAGCGGGACGCTGCCGCCGCAGCCCTGCAGCACCGGTTCTCCGGCAAGGCCAAGCCCCTGCGCTCGGCCGGCGAGGTCCAGGACGCCAACGCCGAGGACGCCCTGCTGGACGCCAACCCGGACATCACCATCAACAACGCCAAGGGCAGCAGCAACAAGAACAGCTAGAGCCCGTGGCTCAGGATCAGCCCCAGTGAGAACAGCACGCTGTAGCCAAGGTTGATCAGGCCGGTCTGCTTCAGGACCGGGATCAGGCTCTTCCGCTTGCGGCCGTTGATCATCAGCCAGGCCGGCATCAGGCAGGCCGGGATGAGCAGCAGCACGATCAGGATCCAGGGCCGGCCCGGCGCCAGGATCACCACCAGCAGAATGGCGACGGCAAGCATCAGGACGTAGCTTTCGCGCGCGTGCTTGTCGCCCAGCCGCACCGCAAGGGTCTTCTTGCCGGCCTGCATGTCGGTGGGAATGTCCCGGACGTTGTTGGCCATGAGCAGTGCGGTGGCGATCAGGCCGGTACCGATGGCGCCGATCACGGCCGACAGGCTGATGTGCCCGGCCTGGGTGTAGGTGGTGCCCAGGGTGGCCACCAGGCCGAAGAAGACGAAGACAAAGAGGTCGCCCAGGCCCATGTAGCCATAGGGGTTCTTGCCGCCGGTGTAACCCCACGCGGCCATGACACAGCCGAGCCCCACCAGGATCAGCCACCACGCCTGGGTGAGGAACACCAGGACCAGGCCAAACACCATGGCGAGGGCGAAGGTGCCGAACGCGGCCCACTTCACCTGTTCGGGCTTGGCGGCGCCGGAGCCCACCAGCCGCAGCGGGCCCACACGGTCATCATCGGTGCCGCGGATGCCGTCGGAGTAGTCGTTGGCGAAGTTGACGCCGACCTGGAGCAGGAGCGCCACCAGCCCCGCGAGGATGGCGTTGGGCAGGATGAACGAGTCCATCTCGTAGGCGGCGGCGGTGCCGATCAGCACGGGCGCGATCGCTGCCGGGAGCGTCCGGAGTCGGGCGCCTTGGATCCATTGGGCGGCTGTGGCCACGGTTAGTACCTCGTGTTGTTTCGGTCAGACGGCAGGACGGGACGTACCCACCCGCCTCGGTGGTGCAGGTCCAACTCTACTTTCCCCGGTGCAGGGCGCTGAGTTCGGCAGTCATGGCGAGCCGGTCCGGTTTTCCGTTGGCGAGCATCCGCAGGGCCGGGGCGGTGACGACGGTCTTGGGCGCCAGCACCCCCAGTTGCCGCTGCCAGTGCTGTTGAAGCACGACGGCGGGGTCCCCGGCATCGTGCCGGGACGCGCCTTCGGGCGTGAGCGCCACGTACGCGGCCACCGCCTGGCCCCACTCCACGGAAGGGACCCCGGCCACGAAAGCCGCGGCGACGTCGTCGGACTTCTCCAACTGCTCCTGCACGTGCCCGGCGGAAACTTTGACGCCGCCGGTGATGATGACGTCGTCGGCCCGTCCCAGGACCGTGAGCCGGCCGTCGTCGTCAATCGAGCCGAGATCGCTGGTGCGGTACCAGCGGACCCCGTCCTCCTCGAAGAACGTTCCGGTTTCTTCGTCCGGGGCCTCGATGTAGCCCGCCGCCACCGTGTCCCCGCCCAGCAGGATCCTGCCGTCCTCTGCCACCCGGACCGAAACGCCTTCAAGGGGGTAGCCGTCGTAGACGCAGCCGCCCGAGGTCTCCGCGGATCCGTACGTGGTGATGACCCGGACCCCGGCGTCCCGCGCTGCCGCCAGGAGTGCTTCCGGGGCCGGGGCGCCGCCCAGCAGGATGGCGTTGAAGCGGCGGAGCACTGCCAGCGTTTCCGGCGACGGATCCTCCAGGAGGCGCTGGAGCTGGGTGGGCACCAGTGACGTGAAGCGGATCTTGTCCGTCAGCTCCAGCGCCGCGGCGGTGAAGGCCTCGGGAGTGAAGCCGCCGGACATGTCCATCACCCAGGGCCGGGTCCCGGCGAACAGGGACCGCACCAGCACCTGGATGCCGGCAACGAACTGCACGGGCAGTGCCAGCAGCCACTGCCCCTCGCCCTTGAGCCGCAGCGCAGTGGCCATGGAGGAGGCCGCCAGGGATTCCACGGTCAGCAGGGTGGCTTTGGGCGTGCCGGTGGACCCGGACGTGCGCACCACGGCCACTGCGTCGTCGCAGCCGGGGGTTTCCACATGGCCCACCACCAGGGCGCCGTCCGGGCCAACGGACAGTTCGACGGCGGGACCCTCACCGTGCAGGGCGGCCGCCAGGGCTTTCAGGGCGGGTTCGATGTTGAGTGGTCCGTGCTGGACCGGGACAGGGGGAGTTTCGCTGTTCATTGCCGTCCTGCCTTAGAAGTAGTGCGGGAAGCGGGACCAGTCGGGGTCGCGTTTTTGCAGGAAGGCCTCCTTGCCCTCCACGGCCTCGTCCGTCATGTAGGCCAGGCGGGTGGCTTCGCCGGCAAAGACCTGCTGGCCGGCGAGGCCGTCGTCGGCGAGGTTGAAGGCGAACTTGAGCATGCGGATGGCCTGCGGGGATTGCCGGGCGATGTCCGCCGCGTACTCCAGGGCCACCTCCTCCAGCCGTTCGTGGTCTACGGCTTCATTGACCGCCCCCATGCGGACCATGTCCTCCGCGGAATATTCGCGGGCCAGGAAGAAGATTTCGCGGGCGGTCTTCTGCCCCACCTGCCGTGCCAGCAGCGCGGAGCCGTAGCCGGCATCGAAACTTCCCACGGTGGCGTCCGTCTGCTTGAACTTGCCGTGCTGGCGTGACGCGATGGTGAGGTCTGAGACCACGTGCAGGGAGTGGCCGCCGCCCGCCGCCCAGCCGTTGACGACGGCGATCACCACCTTGGGCATGGTGCGCATGAGCCGCTGGACTTCCAGGATGTGGAGCCGGCCGGCCCGGGCGGGGTCGATGGTTTCCTGCGTCTCGCCGTCGGCGTAGCGGTAGCCGTCTCGGCCGCGGATGCGCTGGTCACCGCCGGAGCAGAACGAGTGGCCGCCGTCCTTGGGGGAGGGGCCGTTGCCGGTGAGCAGGACGGTGGCGACGTCCGGCGTCATCCGGGCGTGGTCCATGGCGCGGTACAGCTCATCCACGGTGCCGGGACGGAACGCATTGCGGACCTCCGGCCGGTTGAACGCAATCCGGACCGTGGGCAGGTCACGCACCCAGCCGCCGTCGGAATCCCGCTCCACCTGCCGGTGGTAGGTCATGTCCTGGAAGTCCTCGAAACCGGAGACCACCCGCCAGCGGGTGGGATCGAAGACATCGGACACCGGGGCGGGGATCTGGTTGCTCACCGTCCAAGTCTAGTAATCGGCGTCAGCTGATGCAGAACTCGTTGCCCTCGGGGTCCGCCATGGTGTGCCAGGAATGCGGGCCCTGCCGCGCCGTCCAGAGGAACGTGGCGCCGCGGGCTTCCAGTTCGCTCCGGACCTCGTCCTTGTCCCGGCCGTCCAGCCGGACGTCCCAGTGCACCCGGTTCTTCACGGTTTTCCCTTCGGGCGCCGTCTGGAACAGGATGCGCCGCTCCGGGTCCTTCGATTCGATCTCCTCCGCCGGCCGGATGGCAGCCCCGTCCTTCCAGACCAGGTGCCCGCGGTGGGTCATGGTCTGGTCTTCGCCGGCGAAGCCCTGCTCGATCATGGACCGGATGAAGTCCCCGTCCTGCGGTTCCACTTCCCACTGCAGGGTTTCCGCCCACCAATCGGCAAGCTCATGCGGACGTACTGAATCGACAACCACCTGGATTTTCAGTGCCATCCGTCCACCGTACGGCCGCCGGGAGCGCTGCGGAAGGACCGCGCTGAAGGTGTGCGAAAGTTCTATGGCACTGAAAAGTATTCTTGACTTTATGTCATGACATAGGTCAGTTTTCTGCGGAAAGGGTTTTCCCTCCAGACCGCGAGAGACAGGACAGAGCATTGTCAGAGAAGACAAGAATCTCCAGCATCAGCCGCCGCCAGTTCGGCCTGACGGCCTTCGGACTGTCAGCCTTGGCCGCGGGCCTCACGGCCTGTGGCGGGGGAGGAGGGGGTTCCTCGGACGCTGCGGCCAAGACCCTGCAGCTTATCCTGTCCGGCGACACCAACCAGGGCGGCGCCTTTGCTGCCGCGGCCAAGAAGTACAAGGAAGCCACCGGCGTCACCATCGAGGTGGTGGACGTTCCCACGGCCGACATCACCACGAAGCTCAAGAACGCGGCCACGGCAAACGACCTCCCGGCCCTGGCCCGCGTCACCGGGCTGGACCCGCTCTGGGCGAACCAGCTCCAGGACCTGTCAGACATTGCCAAGTCCCACGGGATCGACGAAAAGTACCTTCAGGAATCCCCGGACGGCATCATTCCTGCCATCCCCTCCGACCTCACCGCGGTGGGCCTGTTCGTGAACAAGAGCCTGTTCGACAAGGCCGGCGTCACATATCCGGCCGACATCGGGAATACCTGGACATGGGACGAGTTCATCACGGCCGTCAACCAGGTCCGCGAGAAGGCCGGCGCCAAGTACGGCGTGGTCATGGACCGTTCCGGGCACCGCCTGCGCGCCATGATGTACGAGTTCGGCAGCACCGCCTTCGCCAAGGAAAACGGCAAGTACACCGGGGATGCCAAGGCCGTGGAGACGCTGGAGTACTTCCGGAAGATCAACGACGACCAGACCATGCCCAAGTCCGTCTGGCTCAGCGGCGAGGACGGGAATGCCATGTTCAAGAGCGGCCAGGTTGCGGCTTACTACTCCGGAAGCTGGCAGGTTGCCGATTTCAACAAGAACATCAAGGACTTCGAATGGCTGTCGGTCCCGCTGCCGAAGAAGGAAGTGAACGCCACCAACCTGGGCGGCGGCTTCATGGTGGCCTTCAAGGACACCGGGGCGGACGAGGAAGCGAAGAAGTTCATCGACTGGTTCTATCAGGACGCCAACTACATCGAGTTCGCGCAGCTTGGCGGCTACCTGCCGGCCAAGGACCTCAAGGTGGAGTACCAGTTCCAGCAGCCATCATTCGAGCTCTACCAGAAGCAGATTGCCGGGAACCAGGCCAAGGGCGACAACGCCATCAAGCGCGTCGTGGCCGAGGCCTACGCCGAAACCCCGTTCTCGGGTGACCCGCTGCGCGAGGAGACCGTCAAGATGCTCTCCGGAAGCCAGGACGCCAAGACCACGGTGGATAACATCGTGAAGCTCTACAACGGAGCCTGATCCCGTGGCGCAACCAACCATCAGCACGGTGGCGGCGCCCGAAGCGCCAGCGCTGCCGCCCCGCAGCAAATCCGCACAGAAGCGCCGGAACCGCTACGTCATTGCGCCGCTGGTCCTGATCGGCGTCAACGTGGTCCTCTTCCTGGTCTTCTTCGTCTGGCCGGGGGCGCTGGGCCTGCTGTACTCCTTCACCGACTACCGCGGCATCGGCAAACTGCACTTCATCGGCCTGGCCAACTTCCAGAAGCTCTTTGCCGACGCCGCCTTCTACAGCGCGCTGGGCCGGACCTTCGCGTACACAGTCCTATCGGTCCCGCTGGTGTACGTCTGCTCCCTGGGCGTCGCAGCGCTGCTGGTCAGCAAGGCTGTGCGCGGCCGGACGGCAGCCAAAATGGTGATCTTCCTGCCCTGGCTGATTTCGCCCATCGTGGTCGGCGTCATTTGGAAGTGGCTGTTCGGCCAGGACTTCGGGTTCGTCAACTTCGTGATTTCCACGCTGGGCGGGAACCCCCTGCCCTGGTCAAGCGACGGCAACCTCGCCCTGGCCGTCGTCATCTTCGCCTCGGCCTGGGGCGGCACCGCCTTCAACATGCTGCTGTTCATTGCTGCGCTGAAGAACATCCCGGAGTCCCTGCTCGAGGCAGCGGAACTGGACGGGGCCAACGCGTGGCAACGCTTCCGGCACGTCACGCTCCCGGGGATCGCGCCGACGTCGTTCATGGTCATCCTGCTCTCCACCATCCATGCCATGAAGGAATTCGCCATGATCCAGGCGCTGACCGGTGGCGGACCGGGGACGCAGAACACGCTGATCGTGCAGTACATCTACAAAACCGGGTTCGAGCAGTCAAAGGTGGGCTACGCCAGCGCTGCCTCCATGGTGCTGATGGTGGTCCTCCTGGCCATCGCCCTCATCCAGCTGCGGTTCAACCGGAAGAAGGGCTGACCCATGGCTACAGCTGCCAACCTGCCTCCCGCCGTGGCGGAGGAACCCGTCCTGGGCGCGGAGCGCGCCTCCGCAACGCCCGCCAGGCGGGCGCGCCAGCGGCCGGGCAACACGGAACTCCGTGCCAAGGCATCCATCCCGCTGACCGTCCTGATGTGGCTGATCGCCGCCCTGTACGCACTGCCCCTGCTCTGGTTCCTGTTGAGCTCATTCAAACCAGGCAGTGAGTTGTTCAGTTACCCGCTGTCGATGATTCCCCGCGAATGGACGTTCCAGGGCTTTGTGGATGCCTGGGAACGGGTGGACTTCGCCCAGTACTTCCTGAACACGGCCACGGTGTCCATCGTGACCACCGTACTGACGGTCTTCTTCAGCGCGTGCACGGGATATGCGCTCGCCAAGTACAACAACAAGGGCACCAGGCTGTTCTTCGTCTGTATCCTCGCCACCACCATGCTCCCCACCGAGGTCATCCTGAACCCCACGTTCTCCGTGATCCGGGACCTTGGCCTGTACAACTCGCTGGCGGGCATCATTGTGCCGTCCGTGCTGACCGCCACCGGGGTATTCATGTTCCGGCAGTTCTTCCTCACGGTTCCGGACGACCTGCTGCACTCCGCCAGGATCGACGGCGCCGGCGAACTGGCCATCTTCTTCAGGATCATGCTGCCGCTCTCCAAGCCGATCCTCTTCACGCTGGCCATCTTCTCCTTCCAGTGGCGCTGGAACGACTACATCTGGCCGCTGATCGTGCTCAACGATCCCAAGTGGTACACCCTCCAGGTTGCCTTGCGGAGCATCGTGGGTGCGGAAAACATCGACTGGCCGGTCCTCCTGGGGGCTTCCGTGATTTCCCTCCTGCCCCTGGTACTGGTGTTCTTCGTCTTCCAAAAGTACGTGCTGAACGCGGATGTCAGCGCCGGCCTGAAGGACTAGGACGGTCCCGCACGGCGGGACCGGTGAAAGGCAGCAACAGTGCAGACAGCAACTGTGAACACAGCATTCCTTGACCAGGTGGCAGGGGCCGCGGACCGGCACGTGGACGCGTTCCTTGCAACGCACGACGGCGACGTTCCGGCCCTGGCGCACCGGCCCGCCATGGCCAGGCTGCTGGACCTGGTCACGGTCTATACCCAGCCCGGCTCCGCCTTCCATGGGGCGGAGCGGGCCGGCGCGGCGATGGCCGCGTGCCTGGACCGGCTGGAGGCGCTTCAGGGACCTACGGGCCTGTTCGACGGCACCAACCTGTGCTCGCCGCCGGACTCGGCGTTCACCCTCAATGACGTATGCCTGGCACTGCGGCTCATCCGCGGGACGGCTGTGCCGGGCCACCTGCTGCAACGGGTGGACGTGCGGCTGGCCGGCATCGTGGCGCGGTCCGTCGACGCCATGGTGGCGGGAGGGGTGCACACCCCCAACCACCGCTGGGAGCTTTGCGCGGCCCTGGCCCAGATCAACGTGCTCCAGCCGCGGCCTGATATTCCCGCCCGGATCGCCCAGTGGCTGGCGGAAGGCATCGACCAGCTGCCGGACGGCATGTACTCGGAGCGAAGTCCGCTGTACGCCACGGCCGTCACCAACCCGTCCCTGCTGGCCATTGCGGACTGCGCCGACCATCCGGAGCTTCTGGACCACGTCCGGCGCAACCTCACCGCCTTCCTGCCCTGGTTCAACGGTGACGGCACCGTGGAATCGCTGTTCTCCCGCCGGCAGGACCAATGGATGGCCTTTGACGCCGCCCCCTTCCTCCACTCCTACCTGCGACTGGCCGCACAGGACGGGCGGCCCGACTTTGCTGCCGCAGCCGCCTGGCTGGCCGGGCTTCAACTGCACGAACCCGCCAAGCTGTTGGCCCTCGCCAGGGTGGACCCGTGGCTGGCCGCGGCATGCCCGGCAGTACCGTCTGCCGCCGGGGAGCAGGCACTGGGCGGCGGCCAGCCACTGCCCCCGGCCTTGGCCCCGGGCGAGGCCGCATTGGAAAGTTGCGGGGTCTACCGCTTCCGTTCCGGCGGTTCGGTGGCCACGGTGTACGGCGGCTGCGACCCCCTGGTCCCGGGCGTGGGCTCGGGCCTGGCCACCAACCCCACATTCCTCCGCTTTGGCCACGGCGCGGCGCTGCTCTCCGACGTCCGGCTGTCCAGGAGCTTCTTCGACCTGGGCCCGTTCCGCAGCCAGCACACGGTCCGGCAGGGCAGCTCGGTGGTGCTCTCGGAGGAGGTGGAGGCGAACTTCTACCAGCCCTTGCCGCCGGACAAGGTGCGGGCAGATGGGATCTACGCCCTGGAGCACGAAGGCAGGTTCAGCGCCGGCATGGAGTTCAGCGCCCGCCCCGCCGACGTCCACCGGCTGGCGACGGAAATATCAGTGCACTGCGAGGGCCCCCAGGCCCGCATCGACATCGGTTTCGAGGGCACCAGGACCGCCTTTGCCCTGGAACTTACCTTCCGGCCGGGCGGGGTGCTCGACGGCGTCGAGCCTGCGGGTGCGCCCGGCACCTTCCAGTTGGTGGCCGGTACCGGCACGTACCGGGTTGGACGCGACGTCATCGAGTTCGGACCTGGCCTGGCAGCCGATCCGGATGCCCCGGCGGGCTACAACCCCGGCGAAAGCTACCGCTACCTTGGCGGCACCAACGCCGCCTTCGGCATCAAGGTTTACGTCACGGGCTGGACGAACGGCAGCAGCCGGTTCACGTGCCGGGGGTACACGCTGCCGGCTTAAGGCCACGGCGCGGGCGGGTGCGGGACAGAACGTGCAGGCCTACGCCTGCACATTCTGCATCTGTTCGAAAAGCTCCGGCGGGATGGCGTACACCAGCACCACCGCCAGCAGGTTCTTGGCTGCGTGCACCAGGTAGGAGAACATCACGTTCTTCCCGGTCCACATGTAGACGGACACCAGTGTGGCGCCCATCGCCAGGTACGGGAGCAACGCTGTGAGGGTGACCGCCTCCTGCCCCACGATGTGAAGCGCGGCGAACAGCACCACGGACAGCGCGCAGCAGATCCAGATGTTCACGCGCCTGCTGAGCTTGCCGATCAGCAGGTGGCGGAAGATGTACTCCTCCACGAACGGACCCACCACCACCAGCAGCGGAACCATCAACCACGCCGGTACCTGCTGCATCAGGGCCTGCAGTCCCGCCTGGTTCTGGGAGGTCTGCACCTGTCCGTTCGCCGCCACCACAATGGCCGTGAGAATCAGCATGGCGATGACGGCCGCCGGGACCATCAGCAGCGTGAACCATGGCCGGGTTGCCAGGACTTTGAGGTCACGGACCACCACCTTACGGGCCGCCACCAGCGCCAGTATTCCCACTGAGGCATAGAAAAGCAGATTCACAGCGTAGGAGGCAGCCGCAGGGGATGGGGCCACCTGCCGAAGGAGGGGTTCCACCAGATCCCCGGCGACTGCAAAGAAGCCGGCGATGGCAACGTACAGGCAGAGCGTCGCGCCGTCGATCGGCGAGAACCGGTACAGCTGCGGCTGCGGGGCGGGCGGTAAGCGGTGGGCTGTGGCCATGGTTTCAGCCTAGCGCCGCGCGCCCCCTGTGTAGTGCGCGTCACGTAGCACCCCGGACTGTCTTGTAGGATGGACAGGCCGCTTGAAGCTTCGGCAGTTCGTCGGATTGCCCTCACAAATGCTGGCCTCAAGGCTGAATGGCCGAATTTTGTGAGCTTGATCATACGAAGCCCGGATGCGGCCAACCCCCAACCCACAAGGAACAGTTGTGCCTCAAAGTACCCCCACAGACCTCAAGAACAGCACGGCCCCATCCGCCGCCGTCGTCGACCCCACCCTCAGCGCCGAGGGCTACAGCAAGACACTCGGCCGGCGCCATGTCACCATGATCGCCATGGGCGGCGCCATCGGCGTCGGCCTCTTCATGGGAGCCGGCGGACGCCTCGCGTCCACCGGCCCGGCCCTGGTTTTCTCCTACGCCATCGCCGGCGTGATCGCCTACCTGCTGATGCGTGCCCTGGGCGAACTCATCATGTACCGCCAGACCTCCGGCTCGTTCGTCAGCTATGCCGGCGAGATGTTCGGCAAGAAGGGCGCCTACCTCTCCGGCTGGATGTACTTCATCAACTGGGGCATGACAGGCATCGCCGAACTGATCGCCATTGGCCTGTACTTCCAGTTCTTCTTTCCCAATGTCCCGGTGGAAGCCTCAGCCATCGCCGCCCTGGCCCTGCTGGTCGCCGTGAACCTGCTCAGCGTCAAAGCGTTCGGCGAGTTCGAATTCTGGGCGTCATGCCTCAAGGTGGGCGCCATCCTGATCTTCCTGGCCGTGGGCACCTTCATGGTGGTCACCAATGCCCAGGTGGGCGGCGGCCACGCCTCCGTGGCCAACCTCTTCGCAGGTGAGGGCGGCATGTTCCCCAAGGGCGCCCTCGTGATGGTGCTGGTCCTCAACGCCGTCATCTTCGCCTACAACGGCATCGAACTCGTCGGCATCACGGCCGGTGAGATGCAGAACCCGGAACGCGAAGTGCCCAAGGCGATCCGCGCCGTCGTGCTCCGCATCGTGGTGTTCTACGTCGGTTCGGTGACCCTGCTCGCCATGCTGCTGCCGTCCGACCAGTACAAGGCCGGCACGTCCCCCTTCGTCACCGTCTTCGGCCAGATGGGCCTGGGCTGGGTGGGCGACGTGATGAACATGATCGTGATCACTGCCGCGCTGTCGTCCTGCAACTCGGGCCTCTACTCGATCGGCCGCGTGTTCCGCACCATGGCCAACAACGGCCACGCCCCGCAGTGGCTCACTAAAATGTCCTCCCGCCACGTCCCCTACGCGGCCATCCTCGCCATCGCGGCGTTCTACCTGGTGGGCATCATGCTGAACATCTGGCTGGGCGGATCGCACGCGTTCGACCTCGCCCTGAACACCGCCTCGATCGGCGTGATCTTCTGCTGGGGCTCCATCTTCGCCAGCCAGATCGTACTGCGGAAGAAGAAGGGCGCCGTGTCATCCCTGCCCATGCCGGGGTCACCCTGGACCAGCTGGGCCGGCCTGCTGGGGCTGCTGGCCATCACGGTGCTGATCGGTTTCGACACCATGACCAGCAAGGACGGCGAGGTGTTCTACCTGGGGCTGTGGACCCTGGCCACCATCCCCTTCTTCGCGCTGGTCCTGTGGCTTGGCTGGCAGAAAGTCAAGAACAACGAGCCCAAGAGCGAGCTTTACAGCTGACGGCTCCAAGACCACGTCCGACGGCGGGACGCCCCTTCAGTGGGCGGCCCGCCGTCGTCGTTTCACCGGACAGTCCGGTGCCCCGCCTAGCCTTTCAGGTAGCGGGCGAAATGGTCCTCGATGCGCTGCCAGGCTTCCGGTGACGACTCCGGATCCGGACCAACGCCCATGACCCGCATCAGCGGCCTGAGGAGAACCGGCCCCATTTCTTCATCGTTGAGGAAGGAGTGGCCGGCGCCGGGGAATTCCTTCACGCTGTGCTCGATGCCCAGCTCGCCAAGAGCGGAGTCGAGCCGCGCGGCCGCACCCTTCAGCGACCGGTCCGCACCGCCGTAGTTGGCCACGATCGGGCAGGCGCCGCGCAGTGCCTCCACCAGGTCTTCCTGCCCTTTTCCAGGCAGCCGGCCGTAGTTCACCGAGGCGGCGGCCGTGCAGGGAAGGGGACCCGCCGGCAGCGCTGCCTGCAGCGCTGAGGTCTACGTTGGTCATGGGCCAAGGCTAACCCGCCGTCCCTGCGGAGCCCCTGTGCGCCCCGGGGTATTCGACGGCGGGAGGCGGGGTGGTGCGTGCTGCGTGGCCGGGGCAGACTGGGGCTTGTGAGCGAACCGTGGGTGCTGCATGTGGACCTTGACCAGTTCATCGCTGCCGTTGAGGTGCTGCGAAGACCTGAACTGGCCGGCAAGCCCGTCATTGTGGGCGGACGCGGCGACCCCACCGAGCGGGCCGTGGTGTCCACCGCGTCCTACGAGGCCAGGGCCTACGGGGTGGGGTCCGGGATGCCGCTGCGCATCGCTGCGCGGAAAGTACCCGATGCCGTCATCCTGCCCGTGGACCATGAGGCCTACCTTGACGCGTCGGACAAGGTCATGGCGGTCCTGCGCTCCCAGCCGGGAACCACTGTCCAGGTGCTCGGCTGGGATGAGGCATTCGTCGGCCTTGAGACGGCTGATCCCGAAGCCTCTGCCCGCCGGCTGCAGGAGGCTGTCCTTGCGGAAACACGCCTGCACTGCAGCGTCGGCATCGGGGACACCCTGGTGCGTGCCAAGGTCGCGACGACGTTCGGCAAACCCGCGGGCGTTTTCCGCCTCACCCAAGCGAATTGGCTTGGGGTCATGGGGGAGCGGCCCACCATCGACCTCTGGGGTGTGGGAAAGGCAGTGTCCCGCCGGCTCGCCACCCTTGGGATCAATACTGTTGCTGAACTGGCGGCTGCCAACCCCGATGACCTGGTTCCGGAGTTCGGGCCAAGAATGGGCCCTTGGTACGCGCAACTGGGACGGGGAGACGGCTCCCGGATTGTCGATGACACCCCATGGGTGGCGCGCGGGCACAGCCGCGAGACCACTTTCCAGCGGGACCTGACCGACGGGGCACAGATTGAGGACGCCGTCCGGGAGCTGGCCGCGCACGTCCTGGAGGATGTCGCCGCCGAAGGCAGGCCCGTTACCGGCGTGACGCTGAAGGTGCGCTATGCCCCATTCACCACCAAAACCTATGCACGCAAGATCCCTGAAACCTCGGATCCTGCCGTCGTCCTGGCAACTGCGCTCGACCTGCTGTCCAGGATCGAGCCGGGGCACCCGATCCGGCTGCTCGGCCTGCGGGCCGGCATGACCATGCCCGAAGATTCCCGGAAGGGCCACACACCCACCCGCAGCGGCTGGTGAGCCCATCCATTGCTCCGTACTTGTCGTTTTGACCCCTCAAAACGACAAGTACGGAGCAGTCGATGACGAGTGGACAGCGAAACGGCGGCAGATCCAGTGGACCCGCCGCCGTCAGGCTGGAGCAGCACGCCGTTCGCTGCGGCTGCCCCAGCAAGGAACTAGTCGCGCTTGAACTCGTCCTTGACACTTTCGCCGACCTTCTTGGCGTCTGCCTTGACCTGGTCGGCCTGGCCTTCCGCCTTCAGTCGGTCATTGTCGGTTGCGTTGCCGGCAGCTTCCTTGGCCTTGCCGCCAAGGTCTTCCGCCGCGTTACTGATCTTGTCTCCGAGGCCCATGGTTCCGGCCTCCTTTCGTCTCGATCGATCAACCGTGCCCTCCCACGATAAGCAAAGCTTGCTTATTATTTCAAGGGCCCCGCAGGTGGACATCCTGTTCGGTGCCGGGAGCGCCGCTAGGCTCTGGTTATGAATACAGCGCGCGGCAGGAGTGCGGCCAAGGTGGCGCCACCCCGAATCTCTCAGGTGGAACTGCAGGACCTCGAGGACTGCCCGGACCTCGTCTTTCCGGACGGCGGAAGGCAGGACGGTGCCCATTTCCACCGTCCCGCCGCCGACGGCCTGGACCTGGGCGGCGCCACCTTCGCGGAGTGCCGGTTTGATGGCGCATCCTTCCATGAGACGCAGCTCCGGGGAGCCTCCTTCCGCGACTGCATCCTGGCTGAGCCGTATGCGCCTGTCTTCCGGGCTGCCCGCAGCACGTGGCGTGATGTTGAATTCCGCAATCCCCGCCTGGGGTCGGCCGAAGCCTACGAAAGCGGCTGGCAGTCAGTCCGGATCGAAGGCGGCAAGCTTGACTTCCTCAACCTCCGAGGCGCAAAGCTCACCGACGTGCTGATCAGCGGCTGCATCATCAACGAACTGGACCTTGGCGGCGCCACCGCAACCCGCGTGAAGCTGCAGGACTGCACGGTGGGGTCCCTCGACCTCGCCGGCGCCAAGCTGAAGGATTTCGACCTTCGGGGCACCGGGTTCCGCAGGATCAGCGGGCTGGGCAGCCTGGCAGGCCTGGTGATTGATGAGTACCAGCTAGGGCTGCTCGCGCCCCACCTTGCCGCGCACCTGGGGGTGACCGTCCTGTAACCGGATGCGCATCCTGGCCGTTGCCGTGTACCATTTACAGAACGAACGGTCGGTAAGTAGAGTTTTCTCCTGTCCGCGCCGCCGATGACAGTGCTGTTTATCGCGTGAAGGGTGTTTCCATGGCTGCAACCGCAGGTCCGCAGGCTTTCCTTGTAGGCGGGGTCCGAACGCCGGTGGGCAGGTACGGAGGCGCCTTGTCCTCCGTCCGGCCGGATGACCTGGCAGCGCTGGTGCTCCGGGAAGCCGTGGAACGCGCCGGCCTGGATCCTGAGGGCATCGACGAGGTCATCCTGGGCAACGCCAACGGTGCGGGTGAGGAGAACCGGAACGTGGCGCGGATGGCCACCCTCCTGGCCGGGCTTCCGCTCCACATCCCCGGGATCACCGTTAACCGGCTCTGCGCCTCGGGCCTCAGCGCCATCATCCAAGCCAGCCACATGATCAAGGCCGGTGCCGCCGACATCGTCATCGCCGGCGGCGTGGAGTCCATGAGCCGGGCTCCCTGGGTTCAGGAAAAGCCCACCAGCGCGTTCGCCAAACCGGGCCAGATCTTTGACACCTCCATTGGCTGGCGGTTCACCAACCCGCACTTCCAGCACGGCGGCCTGTCACGGGACGGAAAGATGACCTACTCCATGCCGGAGACGGCAGAGGAAGTGGCCCGTGTGGACAACATCTCCCGCGAGGATGCCGACGCGTTTGCCGTCCGCTCCCACCAACTGGCCCTCGACGCCATCGAAGCCGGCCGCTTCAAGGACGAGATTGTTCCGGTCACCGTCAAAACCCGGAAAGCCGAAACTGTCGTGGACACCGATGAAGGCCCCCGCCCCGGCACCAGCATGGACGTCCTGGCGGGGCTGAAGCCCGTGGCCCACGGCGGCTCCGTGGTCACGGCCGGTAACTCCTCGTCCCTGAACGACGGCGCGTCCGCCATCATCGTCGCCTCGGAAGCAGCCATTGAGCGGCTCGGGCTCACACCCCGCGCCCGGATCATCGACGGCGCCTCTGCCGGCTGCGAACCGGAAATTATGGGCATCGGCCCCGTCCCTGCCACCCAGAAGGTGCTGAAGCGCAGCGGCCTGAGCGTCGGCGACGTGTCCGCCGTCGAGCTTAACGAAGCTTTTGCCACCCAGTCCCTGGCCTGCATCCGGCGCCTGGGGCTGGAACCGGACATCGTAAACCGCGACGGCGGCGCCATCGCCCTGGGGCACCCGCTCGGTTCCAGCGGGTCACGGCTCGCCATCACCCTGCTGGGACGGATGGAACGCGAAGACGCAAAGATCGGCCTCGCCACCATGTGCGTCGGCGTTGGACAGGGCACCGCCATGCTGCTGGAGAAGATCTGATGGCCGCCGCTGTGGACCTGGCGTCCGAAAAGTTCTCCGCGCTGCTCGTGGAGGAGCGCGAGGACCGGGTGGTGGTGCTGCTCAACCGGCCCGAGGTGAAGAACGCGATCGACCAGCAGATGGTGGACGAACTGCACACCGTGTGCGCCGCGCTGGAACAAAACCCCAAAGTGCTGATCATCGCCGGCGTGGAAGGAGTCTTCGCCTCCGGCGCCGATATTGCCCAGCTGCGCGAACGCCGGCGCGATGATGCCCTGCAGGGCATCAATTCCACCATCTTCGTGCGGATCGCCAAGCTGCCCATGCCGGTCATCGCCGCACTTGACGGGTATTGCCTGGGCGGTGGGGCGGAACTCGCCTACGCCGCGGACTTCCGGATCGGCACGCCCAACGTGCGGATCGGCAACCCGGAAACGGGGCTGGGAATCCTGGCGGCGGCCGGAGCCAGCTGGCGGCTCAAGGAACTCGTGGGTGAGCCGTTGGCCAAGCAGATCCTGCTGGCCGGGCTGGTCCTTGGCGCCGAGGAAGCCAAAGCGGCCAACCTCATCACCGAAATCCATGATCCCGCAGACCTCCTGGAAGCCGCCCACAGCCTGGCAAACCGGATCGGGCGCCAGGATCCGCTGGCCGTGCGCATCACCAAGTCGGTCTTCCATGCACCGGCCGAAGCGCACCCGCTGATCGACCAGCTGGCCCAAGGCATCCTCTTCGAATCCCAGGCCAAGTTCGACCGCATGCAGGCTTTCCTGGACCGCAACGCTGCCAGGAAAGCCACCGGCGCTCCCGCCTCTGCCAATTCCGCCGACGGAAAGTAGACCATGACTGACTCAATAGTGAACCCCGGCCTCCCCTCCCTGGTGGGGGTGCTTGGTGGCGGCCGCATGGGTGCCGGGATTGCGCACGCGTTCCTCATCAAGGGGGCCGATGTCCTGGTGGTGGAGCGCGACGAACAGTCCGCCGAGGCTGCCCGCGAACGGGTGGAATCCGCGGCGGCGAAGAGCATCGAGCGCGGGGCCACAGACGCAAACCTTGATGAGCTTGTTTCCCGGCTTACTGTCGGCGTGGACTATGACGCCTTCCAGGACCGCCAGCTGGTGGTGGAAGCCGTCCCCGAAGACTGGGACCTTAAAGTCACGGCACTGCGCGGGATCGAGGAACGGCTGGCGGACGCCGCCTGCATAGCCTCCAACACCTCCTCCCTGTCCGTCAACGGGCTGGCCCGGGAGCTGAAGCGGCCGGAAAACTTCCTGGGGCTGCACTTCTTCAACCCGGTCCCGGCGTCCACCCTCATCGAAGTGGTGCTGGGGGAGCGCACGTCCCCCGGACTCGCTGCCGCCGCCAAATCCTGGGTTGAGGCACTCGGTAAGACCGCCGTCGTCGTGAATGACGCTCCGGGGTTCGCGTCCTCACGCCTGGGAGTCGCCATCGCGCTGGAGGCCATGCGCATGGTGGAGGAAGGCGTCGCTTCAGCCGAGGACATCGACAACGCGATGGTGCTCGGCTACAAACATCCCACCGGGCCGCTCAGGACCACGGACATCGTGGGCCTGGACGTGCGCCTGGGGATCGCGGAATACCTGCAGTCCACACTTGGCGACCGGTTCGCGCCCCCGCAGATCCTGAAGGACAAGGTGGCCCGGGGTGAGCTGGGGCGCAAGACGGGCAAGGGCTTTTTCGACTGGCCCAGCTAAGGCTGTCCGGCTCCCGCAGGAGGGCTTAGTCGAAGAAGCCCACGATGTAGCCGATGAAGTACAGCAGGCACAGCACGACCACCACGCCGATAATGGCGATCCACAGGAACTGCGTGCCCTTCCGGGTGCCGTGCTCTTCGTGGCCCTGGGGCCCTGCGGTGGATGCTTCTGCCGGCGGGGTTTCCCCGGGCGGCACGCCGCCGCCGGGCTCCAGGCCGGTGACCTTGTCGTCCTCGGGATCCGGGTTGGTTCCTGACACATTAACTCCCTCGCTCGACATCGCGCTGCTGTCCCCAGCCTAACGCGGCCCATGGAGGGGCCTAGGCTGGTGCAGTGACTTTCCTTGAACCCCTTACCCTGACGGGACGCTACGTAATCCTGGAGCCGCTCGCTGAAGAGCACCACGACGGCCTGGTGGAGGCCGCCAGGGACGGCGAGCTGTGGACGCTCTGGTACACGTCCGTGCCCTCGCCGCAGGGCATGGCCGCGGAAATCCGGCGCCGGCTCGCGCTGCAGGAACAGGGCTCGATGCTCCCCTTCACCACGCGGCTGATTGACCCCGGCACCGGGGGCCCGGGGCGGATCATCGGCATGACCACCTACATGAACATCGACGCCGCAACGCCCCGGGTGGAAATCGGCTCCACCTGGAACGCGGCGTCTGCGCAGGGGAGCGGCACCAATCCCGACTCCAAGCTGCTGCTGCTCCGGCATGCCTTCGAGGTGGTCGGCTGCCCGGCCGTGGAGTTCCGCACGCACTGGCTGAACCACCAGTCGCGGGAGGCAATCGCGCGGCTCGGTGCCAAGCAGGACGGCGTATTGCGCAGCCATTCACGGACCAGCGACGGAAACCTCCGGGACACGGTGGTGTTCTCCATCCTGGACCACGAATGGCCTGCTGTCCGCGCAGGCCTGGAATACCGGCTGGACCGGCGCGGACAGGGGCAGTAGCGGGCTAGTGGAGCGTCAGTTGGGCAGGCTTGGCGGCCTCCTAGGGTCGGGCGAGTTGCGTCAGTTTCACGGACGCGAGCAGCGCCGCGGCATATTGGGCGTGTCCTTCCAGATTGGGGTGGAAGCTGCGGGGATCGAATTGCAGCACCCCGTTGGAGTCCAGTGAGGCGGCGAGGAAGATCCAGGGCGCCGCGGTGTTCACTTCATGTCCGGCAAATCGAGCCGTGACGTCGACAAACTGAGCGTTTGCCCCGTATAAAGCGTTGGCTGTGGCCACGGATGCGGCAATGGTGGTATTCAGTAACGCCGTTCCCTGGTTTACGAGGGCTTGATTTTCGACTGGGATAACCGGTGCGCCCAAGGTGTTGAACAGGCGGGGATATCCGAGCACCACAACCCGGGCGCGGGGCGCCTGGTTATGAATGGCAGCAAGTACCTTGATCAAGTCGGCCCCCACGCTTGGCATGGTGGCGGTCGACGCTGCAAGTGACTGGCTGCAAGTGGAGGTCGCGGATGTTGCGCAGGTAAAGAGAACGGTGTTTACGCCGACATCATTGGCGCCCGCTGTCATGCTGACGAGTTCAGTGTCTTTCGAGAGCTTCCCTGACGTGACCAAGCTGGCAAGCTGGTCGATCACGCTGGGAACGCCGTCCCACGTGGGCTTGGTCAGGAGGGATCCGTGGCAGGCTTCGTTGTCCGCAAGCTCGACCAAGGCTTCCTGGTTAACGATGTCCACGTAGCCGCCGGGGGTTTGGGTGCACGGCAGTGTGGGCGTAAAAGGTCCCGCGCCGGTGCCGGCTGTGTAGGAGTCGCCCAGTGCCACGTAGTCAACGTCGCGGTGCTGGGTGGCCGCTTCGGCTGGCATCGCCGTCGCG
Organism: Arthrobacter sp. NQ7; assembly: GCF_029581595.2. Lineage (NCBI taxonomy): Bacteria > Bacillati > Actinomycetota > Actinomycetes > Micrococcales > Micrococcaceae > Arthrobacter > Arthrobacter sp. NQ7. Next base: position 159,853 of record NZ_JARFXU020000001.1, read on the forward strand.
CCCAGCGCCATTGCCAGGCTGGCGACGCCGGCCAGAAAGGCCGAGTGCCGCCGTCGTACTGAGATCTTCATCTGTTTGTCCCCTGTTGTGTCGTACTGCCCCGCAGTGGGGCTGGAGAATGTCAGGCTATCCAGCGACCACTAAGTGCGCCCGGGCCGGGAAGCCCTTTCTTAAGCGCTGGTTTTGGGTTATGTGGTTAGCTGTGCGGATGGACACAAGGGGCAGGCCCGTGGACTGGGATGGTGCTGTCAACGCGTGGCACGTCTCCGGGGGCATCTACAGGATGGGCCGGCGTGAATGGCTCACCCTGGCGGGGTGGCGGCAGGCGTTCGACGACGGCGTCCGCACCGTCGTGGATCTTCGCAACAGCGGCGAGGGGCAACGCCGAAACACTGACCCGGTGCTGCCCGCCGGGGCGATGGGCGGCATCGACGTGCTGCACGCTCCCACGGAAGAGCCCGGCGACCCGCGGTTTACAGCCCTTACCGGACCCTACCTGAACGATCCTGCCCACTATGCCGCGAATGCACGTCTTTTTCCGGAGAAGCTGGTGGGGGTCTTCCGTGCCATCGCCTCGGCCGCGCCCAAGGGGGACGTCCTGCTGCACTGTGCGGCCGGGCGCGACCGCAGCGGAATGGTGGCCGCCATGGTCCAGGACCTGGCGGGCGACTCCGACGACGCAATTGCCGAGGGCTACCGGCGGGCGGCCCGCGGCATCAACGAGCGCTACCGCACCCACGGGCCACCGCACAGCCGTGAACGCTACCTGGAGGAGGCCGAGCTTGGACCCCTCCTGGAGCAGCGCGGGCTCGCCGTCGTGGCGTTCGTCCGGGGCCTGGATACCCGCTCCTACCTGCTGTCCAACGGGCTGAGCCCCGCCGATCTGGAATCCGTGCTGGCCATTTGCCGGGTCGGCGCCGATACACTGGGACCAGTGTGACTCATGTGACGTGAGGTGCTCCTGTTCCTCTGTCACGATGATCGGCAGAGAGACGGACATGATCGGGACAACACCATCAGGCGCCAGGACCTCCCCGCAGCCAAAGCTGGGGTCCAACGCGGACACTATGCGGCGGAGGCTCTCGCTGGGCGCAGCAGCCGGTGTGCTGGCGTCATCCGTATTCGTGGCAGCCCCTGCTTTCTCCGCAGGTGAACCCGACGGCGGGCAGTCCCCGCAGCCGCGCGGCGCTTCGGGCACCGTTGCCCAGGCCACCGCGGCTCCGACGGCAGCTACAACCGGTCTGTCCCAGGCAGCGCTGGATGATGCGGTGCAGCGGGACCTCAAGATGACGCCGCAGGAATTCGAGGCGGCAGGTGAGCTGGGCGCGCGTGCAGCAGCCGCGGCTGTCCAGCTGCGCCAGCTTCCGGGTTACGTGGGCATCCGCATCGAGGGCCGCACCATCATCGTGACCGGATCGGGCGGCGACCTGGAGAAGGCGATTGCCGGTCTTGCCGGCAATGCTTTCCCCTTCTCGCTCGAAGCGCCCGCTGCGCAGCCGCCCACGGCCCCGTCGGCTCCCTCGCCCTCCACGGCTGCGGACAGCTCCAGGTCGCAACTGGCACTGAGCACCCGGCAGCTGTTCCAGGCGTACATCCGCGACGTCGGACCGCAGGGTTTGCAGGCAGTCATGGCAGCCGGGGGGAAATTCGTGATCAGGACCGGCGGAATCAACACGCCGGAGGCGCTTTCCGCCACCTCCCCCGCAGCCGGGGCAGACGCCGGGGTCAAGGGCACCGGCAAGGTTTCCCCTGAACAGTTTGTGTCCCGCTACGCCAACGTGGAGCTCGACGGCGGGACTCCGCTCAAGCCCGAGGCGGACGTCCCAGGCGGCGTCGGTTATCAGACGGACCTGGGGTTCATTTGCTCCACCGGTTTCTCGGCATTCGACCCGGCGGGCCTTCCCGCCGTCCTCACTGCCGGCCACTGTGCGTCGGACGGCGCCGCGAAGACTGCCACGCTGGAATTCCAGGGAGTGCGCGCGGGGCTGCTGGGAAAGTTCGGCTTCAGCCAGTTCGGCGGCCCCGGTAACTCCAGGGTTGTCGAGAATCCACTGGACCCCAACAACCCGGGAAACGTGGGAACAGATATCTCGGTCGTCCAGTCGCTGCGGCAGGACATCGATCCGCTTCCTGCCGCCAGTACCTGGGGCGATCCGTCAGAGCCCGGGCCGGATGTGAAGATCATTGGTTCTGCTGATCCGGTGGTCGGAATGCCTGTTTGCCGGTCCGGCCGGACCTCGGCCTGGTCCTGTGGATCTGTTGACGCCGTCGGCATCTTCATTGTTCCCGGTCCGGATCATGGCACCGACGCCACGGACCTGCGGGCATACAACGGCTTCCTGTCCTACGGCGTGCAGTCCAGCGGCGGCGACTCCGGAGGCCCCTACGTCTCCGGCAACTACGCAGTGGGCACGCACGCGGCGGGGGACACTCCCGATGCGAACGGTAACGTGATCCGGAATTTCGCCGTCGGCGCCACCCTGCGGGACAGCCTGGCCGTGCTGCCCGGCTACCAGCTGGAACTCTTCCTCAACAAGCCTGCCGTCACGGCGCCCGCGCCTGCCGAAACCTACCAGCCGGGCCAGGTCATTACCGGCCAGGTTCCCGCAGCACCCGCGTCGGCCGTGGCCGCTGGTTCCACGGTCCGGGTGACACTCGAGGGGAAAGACCCCTTTGAGGTACCCGTGGACGGCGCCGGCAACTGGAGCTTCACGGCCCCGCAGGGCACCGAAACGCTGAAGTTCACGGCCGAAACGGTGAACGGGTACAGCATGTCTGGGGCCAGCAGTTTCGAGTTTGCGGCCGCCGCGGCGGAACCACCGACCCCAACGCCAAGTCCGACTGCATCGCCGACGGCGACCCCAACGGCAAGCCCGACTCCCACAGCGCCCACGCCGGGCACTCCCGTGCCAAGCAGCCCTGCTCCTTCGCCAACCAGCGCTGCACCAACCACCCCTGCCCCAACCCCCGCAGACCCGTCGCCTGCCCTGCCGACTGAAACTGCCGCCGTCGTACCTCCGCCGGCGGCCAGCCCGACTCCCAGCGCACCACCTGCGGACCTTGCCAACACGGGTGGGCGCGATGATCCTGGCGCCGGCGCGCTGGCCTCCACCGGAGCGTCGGGGGTGATCACCGCCGCGGCCTGGGCGGCGGGAGCCCTCGCCGTCGGAATCCTGCTCATGGTCCTTGTCCGCCGGCGGAACAGGCGTGCATCACGGTAACCGCGCCGGGCAGGGCCTCCGCCAGGAGGCCCTGCCGGCTGCGATACCACCGGTGACTTCGCCGGTTAGTCGTGCTCGTCGCAGTTCTCCTTGCCGCCAACTACCTGGACGGCCACGTTCAGGGTGTTGTCGGCCAGGCTTCCCCAGGCGTAGACGATGGTGTTCTTCCCGGCTTCAACGGTGATGTCCGCTGGGCCGATCACGGGATCGGTGGTCCCGGCTGCGGCTACCGAGGCTGAGATGGTCCCGGCCTTCAGCTTCAGGGTGGCTTCGTCAGGGTTGCTGAGGTCCTCAATCACCGCGGATCCGCCGGCCAGGACGTCAACAGCGGGGGCTGCGGCAACGTGCCGGACGGTCAGCTTGCCCTTCTTGTCGTTCCGTGGGGCCTTCGTGTCGTTCTCGAAGAGCGATGCGGTGGGGGTGCCGTCCGCGGCGAGGTGCGCCACGGCCGTGTAGTTGCGGCCCTCGTCGAGCTCCACGTCGACCGGGCCGATCACCGGGTGCTCCGCACTGGTGGCGTCCGCCGCGGTAATGGCGATCGTGTAGTCGCCCTCGGCCAGTTCCAGCGGGTCGGCCAGCGTCCCCGGGGTGAAATCATCGAGGGTGCGCTCCCCGTTCACCCACACGTCCACGGTCAGGCCCGGGACCCCGTGCAGGACGGACAGCAGGACGGGATCATCATGATGGTGCCGGCCGCTGGCCTGTGCGGGGGCGGCGAAGGCCAGTGAAGCGGCAAGGGAAAGTGCTCCAGCGGCGTAGGTCATTTTGCGCATGTCGAACTCCTTGGGTGAAGCCCGGTAGCCGGGCTGAGGATGCTTACGCGCTTACTACCGCCAAAGCACCGCCCCTGGATGCACGGCCCGGCATCTTTTTTAAGTCAGCTTTTTCTTTTCATCAGCAGGTTGGTGATGCGCAGGGTGCACAGCCGCTGGCCGGCCTCATTGGTAATCAGTACCTCGTGCGTGGTCAGCGTTCCGCCCAGGTGGATAGGGGTGGCAGTGATGGTGATCTGGCCTTCCCGGGCGGACCGGTGATGGGTGGCCGAAACATCCACTCCCACCGCCGTCTTGCCCATGGTGCTGGCGTGGATCACGGCTGCCCAGGAACCCACGGCTTCGCCCACGGCAAGGGAAGCGCCGCCGTGCAGCAGCCCGAACGACTGCCGGTTGCCCTCCACCGGCATCGTGGCCACCACCCGCTCCACGGACTCCTCGAGGATCTTCACGCCCATCTTCTCGTCCAGTTCGCCAAGGGTGATCTTCCAGAGTTCGTGCGGGGAGGGCTGGCTTTCGCCGGCGTCCTGGGGCGAGGGGGCGTTCATGCGGTCTCCTTTTTGCTGGCCAAACCGGTCCTGGCCTTCTAGTGTGCAGCACGGCACTTCATGTATGGTGAATATATTACCGAACGGACGGTCAGTAATGGCCCGTCCTGTTTGCCTGCCCCCTTGTTGGAAGGACCGTCAACGATGACCACCACAGCCACAGCTCCCCAGGCCACGGTCGACACCGTGGAGACAGTGCCCAGCTTCGTCATGGATGCCTGGTGGACGCCCGACGCCGGCGCGTTGGGATCCGCCGTCCCCGTCCGGGATGCGAGCACCGGGGAAGTCCTGGCCAGGGTGAGCACGGAAGGCCTGGACCTTGCCGCCGTCGTGGACTACGGCCGCACCACCGGCCAGGAGGAACTGGGCAAGCTCACCTTCCACCAGCGCGCGCTCAAGCTCAAGGAGCTTGCGCAGTACCTGCACGCCCGCCGCGACCACTTCTACGAGTTCTCCTTCCAGACCGGCGCCACCAAGGTCGATTCCATGGTGGACATCGACGGCGGCATCGGCGTCCTCTTCACGTTCGGCTCCAAGGGCCGGCGCGAGCTTCCCAACTCCCAGGTGGTGGTGGACGGCCCCATGGAGGTGCTGTCCAAGGACGGATCCTTCGCGGGCGAGCACATCTACACGCGGATCCCGGGCGTCGCCGTGCAGATCAACGCGTTCAACTTCCCGGTCTGGGGCATGCTGGAGAAGTTCGCCCCCGCATTTCTTGCCGGCGTTCCGACCATCGTCAAGCCCGCCACCCCCACCGGCTACGTCGCCGCCGCCGTGGTCAAGGCCATCGTCGAATCCAACATCCTGCCGGCCGGGTCGCTGCAGCTGGTCTCCGGCTCGGTCCGCGGCCTGCTGGACGTGCTGGACTACCGTGACCTGGTGGCCTTCACCGGTTCCGCCTCTACGGCCAAGTCCCTCAAGGCGCACCCGAACGTGGTGGAAGGCGGCGTCCGGTTTACGTCGGAGACGGACTCCCTCAACGCCGCCATCCTCGGCCCCGATGCCGTGGAGGGCACCCCGGAATTCGACGCCTTCGTCAAGTCCGTGGTCACCGAAATGACCGTCAAGGCCGGCCAGAAGTGCACCGCGATCCGCCGTGCCATCGTGCCGCAGGAGCTGATGGGCGCCGTGTCCGCGGCAATCGGCAAGCGCATTTCGGAGCGGGTTGTCCTGGGTGATCCGCGGGGCGAGGGCGTCACCATGGGCGCCCTGGCCTCGGTGGAACAGCTGGAGGACGTCCGCGCCGCCGTGCAGTCCATGCTCGACGCCGGCGGTGAGCTTGCATACGGAACGCTGGATTCGCCGTCGGTCACCTCCGCCGACGGAACCACCGGGGTGGTGGACGGCGGGGCCTTCATGGCTCCCGTGGTCCTGAACTGGACCAACCCGGAGACGGAAGCCATCCACTCGCTCGAGGCCTTCGGGCCGGTCTCCTCCGTCATCGGCTACAGGGACCTGGCTGACGCCGTCCGCTTGGCTGCCCGCGGCGGCGGTTCGCTGGTGGCCTCGGTGTGCACCAACGATCCTGGCGTGGCCCGCGAACTGGTCACCGGAATCGCCGCGCACCACGGCCGCGTGCTGATGCTCAACCGGGAGGACGCGCGCTCGTCCACCGGACACGGTTCACCTGTTCCGCACCTGGTCCACGGCGGACCCGGACGGGCCGGCGGCGGCGAGGAACTGGGCGGCATCCGTTCCGTGCTGCACCACATGCAGCGCACCGCGATCCAGGGCTCGCCGAACATGCTCACCGCCGTCACGGGCGTCTGGCACACGGGCGCCGACCGCAACTTCACGGTCGAAACCGAAGGGACGCACCCGTTCCGGAAGCACCTGTCCACCCTCCGGATCGGCGACGCCGTCCGCTCGGACCTGCGGCAGGTGACCCTGGAGGACATCACCGCCTTCGCCAACTCCACCGGCGACACCTTCTACGCCCACACCAACCAGGAAGCCGCGGAAGCCAACCCGTTCTTCCCCGGCATCGTGGCGCACGGCTACCTGCTGCTGAGCTGGGGCGCCGGACTGTTCGTTGAGCCGGCGCCTGGCCCCGTCCTGGCCAACTACGGCCTGGAGAACCTGCGCTTCATCACGCCCGTGGCCGCCGGCGACTCCATCCGGGTGACGCTCACCGCCAAGAAGATCACCCCGCGCGAAACCGACGAATACGGCGAGGTGGCCTGGGATGCCGTCCTCACCAACCAGAACGACGACATCGTGGCCACCTACGACGTCCTCACCCTCGTCGAAAAATAACCCCTTACGACGCGCCATCACCTTTCGCAGGTTCTTCCCGAACGCCCCATCACTTCTTCTAAAAAAGTGATGGGGCGTTGGGCGTTTGGGGTCGGGAGGTGATGGGGCGTTTGGCCGGTTCTTTTTGGGCTGGCCGGGCGTAAGATTCTGCCCGTAGGAGGTGGCCCCCATGAGCCTGAAGATGAACACCGCCACTACCATCCTGCCGGTCGATGATGCCGCCCGTGCCCGCAGCTTCTATACGGAAAAGCTCGGGCTCCCGCACCGTGGACAGGCTGACGATGGCAGCGAAATACTCGGCACCGACGGTGGCCCGCTGCTGCAGCTGATGCCCGTTTCCGACGGCAAGCACTCGGAGCACACTGCCCTGAGCTTCGAGGTCACCGATATCGAAGCGACCGTCCGTGACATGGAAGCCAGGGGCGTGATGTTCCAGGATTACGACCTGCCCACCCTGAAGACGGAGAACCACATCTGCACCACGGAGTCGGAGAAGTGCGCGTGGTTCATGGACACGGAGCACAACATCCTGTGCGTCCACGAGAACCTGGGCGGCAAGATGGAGTACCAGGTCTAGGCGCGCCCACGGACGAACGCGGCTCCGCCGTTAAACACGGCAGCAGGGGTGCCCCGGTCGGATCGGGGCACCCCTGCTGCTTGTCTGTGACCGGAGGTCAGCTTTCGGCGCCGCCGTGCAGGCCGTCGTCGCTGCTGTCATCCTCGCGCCCCGTACCGCGGCCGTCTTCGCTGCGGTCCGAGAGGTCCATGTTGCCACGGGCCTCGTCCATTGTGGGGCCGCCGGAGGGGACGCTGTAGGTGTCCGGGCGCACGCCGTGCGACTGTTCCTCGATCAGGGCCTGTTCCTCGCTGAAGCGGATCACGTTGGCCTCGTCGCCGGCGTCGCCGGGAACGTCTTCGCGGATCTTTGACGGGTCCGGGATGATGAATCCTGCCTCGGGTTCTTCCTTCGGGTGGCTCATATTCTTTTCCTTCCTATCGGGTGGTTGTGCTCGCGGGGCGGTCGGTGAGGTCCACCTTGATATCCAGGCTCTGGTCGCCGCGCTTGACCTTGAAGCCTACGGTGTCGCCGGGGTTGCGCCTGCGGAGTTCCGCCAACAGCTTCTCCGGCGTGGTGAGCTCCACGCCCTCCATGGACTGCAGGACGTCCCCGGGCCGGATTCCGGCCCGCCCCGCCGGGCCGTCCGGGTCGGCGGCGAGCACCACTACCCCGGAACCGGCCTCGATGCCCAGCTGTTCGGCGATCTGTGCGGTCAGTTCGCCGGGAGTCAGGCCCAGGTAGGCGTGCTTGGCCGTGCCGTTGGCCAGCAGCTCCTCGGCCACGTCGACGGCGGTCGCGGCGGGAATGGCGAAACCGAGGGAAACGGCCCCGGACGACGGCGGGATGTAGGCCTCGCTGATCCCGATCACCTCGCCGCGCATGTTGATCACCGCGCCGCCGGAGTTCCCGGGGCTGATGGGCGCATCCGTCTGGATCAGGTCCACCAGCGAGAGGCTGTTCGATGCCGAACCGGGAATTGAGCGGTGGAGTCCGGAGATGATCCCGGCGGTGGCGGTGTTCTCAAAGCCCAGCGGGGAGCCAAGGACCAGGGCGCCTTCGCCCACCTTGGGCAGGTCGCTCTGGTAGGTGGGCTTGGGCAGGCCTGTGCGCTTCGCCTGCACCAGGGCCAGGTCCGTGACCGCGTCGCTGGCCTTGACCGTTCCTTCGACCCGCTGCCCGTCGGCGAATCCCACCTCGACGGTGGTGGCGCCGCGGATGACGTGCTCATTGGTGAGGATCAGCCCGTCCGCGGAGTACACCACGCCGCTGCCAAGGCCGCTTTGCGTGAAAATGGTAACCACCGACGGCGACAGGTTTTCCACGAGTTGCGGCAGGTTGCCGGCCGCGGTTCCGGAACCTCCTCCCGTCCCCGAAGTGGAAGGCGCGGGGGAGGAGGCCGCCGGCGTTGGGTTGGCGGAGGCCGACGGCGACACCTGGCTCGAGGAGGTCCCGCTGGTGGCCGGGGGGCTTGGCGTGCCGGTGCATCCGCTGAGCGTGAGGGCGGCCACGAGTGCACCGGCGCCCAGGACTGCCGGGAGGCAGCGGGAACGCTGTGGATGGCTGACGTGGCTCACCAGGACCTCCCTGCGGACGGTGGCTTTTTACCACCGTAGCGGGGCAGAGGAGAAATACCAAGCACGCTTAGTATTGTCCTCCTGGCGCCGCCAAACGGCAGGCGGCGGGTTGCCGGGAAGTGGCTAGGCGTCCGCGTGCAGGCCGTCGAACGCCATGGTGATGACGTCGTCGGCCAGCCGCTGCGGCGAGAGCGGCCCGCCCGGCTTGTACCACTCCACGATGGAGTTGATCATGCCGAACAGCAGGCGCGAAACCGTGCGCGGGTCGATGTCCGCACGCAGCGAGCCCTCGTCGCGGGCGGCCGAAATCAGGACGGCCACCTTGTGGTCGAACGCGCGGCGCCGTTCCAGGGCATCCCGTTCGATTTCCGTGTTGCCGCGAAGGCGCAGCAGCAGGGTGACGAAGGGCAGGCGGTCCACCAGGACGGCCACCGTCTGCCGCAGCACGAACTCCAGGCGGGCGTCGGCAGCGCCGGACGTAGCCTCGGGCTGTTCCAGGATGGCCTCCAGGCCCCCCAGGGCATGGTCGAGGGCAAGCTTCAGCAGGTCACCCTTGGACGGGACATGGTGGTAGATCGCCGACTTGGAGATGCCAAGGTTCTCGGCCAGGATGCCCATGGACGTGGCATCGTAACCGTGCCGGTTGAAGACGTCGACGGCGATCCGCAGCACCGACTGCTGGTCATAGCCGGGCCGCCCCCGCTTAACACTGCCATTAACGGCACTTCCGTTGGCGGTGGTGGAAGTTTCGGTGGTGCTGGAAGTCTGGCTGGCGCTGGGCATAGTCGCTAGTTTCTCACGAACGGTCGGTAAGTCCGGGGGACGGCGCAGCACCACCGAAACATGTCAGGCCTTGGGGCGAAGGTCGTAGATCCGGCGCAGCTTGCCGTTGGACCGCTCCAGCGACCCCGGCTCCACGACGTCCACCACGCACGAAGAACCCACGTGGATCTTGATCTGCTCCTTCAAGGTGCGTGCCGCCGTCGTGCTCTGCTCCGTGCTGACGGCGTCGCGGCGCTCGATGCGCACGGTCAGCTGGTCCATCCGCTGGCCCTCGGGCCGGGTGAGCTCGAGCTGGAAGTGCGGGCTGAGCTCGGGGATCCGCAGGGCGATTTCCTCGATCTGGGACGGGAACAAGTTCACGCCGCGCAGGATGATCATGTCGTCGCTGCGCCCGGTGATCCGGCCCATCCGGCGGTGTGCGGGGCGTGCCGAACCGGGCAGCAGGCGGGTCAGGTCCTTGGTGCGGTAGCGGATGATGGGCAGGGCTTCCTTGGTGAGGGAGGTGAACACGAGTTCGCCGTGTTCGCCGTCGCGCAGCACGTTTTCCTTGCCCGGGGCGGGATTGAAGGGGTCGATAATTTCGGGGCGGAAGTGGTCCTCCCAGATGTGGCTGCCGTCCTGGGTTTCCACAGCCTCGCCGGCGACGCCCGGGCCCATGACTTCGGACAGGCCATAGATGTCGCAGGCCTTGATGTTCATCATCACTTCGAGCTCGTGCCGCATCTCCTGGGTCCACGGCTCGGCGCCGAGCACGGCGAACTTCAGCGACGTGGAGGCCGGGTCGATGCCCATGTGCGCCATGGCGTCGGCGATGGTGAGCAGGTAGGTGGGGGTGGCCAGGATGGCATCCGGCTGGAAGTCCTGGATCAGCTGGATCTGCCGCTCGGTCTGGCCGCCGGACATGGGGATGACGGTGCAGCCCAGGGCCTCGGCGCCGGCGTGGGCGCCCAGGCCGCCGGTGAACAGGCCGTAGCCGTAGGCGTTGTGGACCTTCATGCCCGGGCGGATGCCGGAGGCGCGGAAGCTGCGGGCCACCAGTTTGGCCCAGTCGGCCAGGTCCTGCTTGGTGTAGCCGACCACGGTGGGGCGTCCGGTGGTGCCGGAGCTCGCGTGGATCCGCGCTACCTGGTTCTGCGGCACCGCGAACATTCCGAACGGGTACTCCTGGCGCAGGTCTTCCTTGGTGGTGAAGGGGAAGTTGCCCAGGTCCTCCAGTTCGCGGAGGTCGGTGGGGTGGATGCCGGCCTCGTCGAACTTGCGCTTGTACAGCGGGACCCGCTCGTAGGCGTAGGCCACGGTGTGCTGCAGGCGGCTGAGCTGGAGGGCTTCGAGCTCGTCGCGGGAGATGGTCTCCTCGCGGTCCACGCCAGGGTCGATGCTTTCCGCCGGGGTGGAAACGGCAGCGGCGGGGGTTTCGGGGGCATGCAGGGTCATGATTTTCCTACTTCTTGGGGATGGTGCGGCTGCGTCCACGGAACTCGGCGATGAGCTCGCCCGGGGAGCTGGGCTGGGTTTCGGTAGCAGGTGCGGCGGCGTCGGCGGCAAAGATCTGGATGTCGTAGAGGCCGCTGCGTCCGGCGCTGGAGCGGCGGTCCGCGACGGCGGTGAGCACCTGGCCGCGGAATGCCGGCTTGAGGAAGTTGATGTCGACGCCGGACGCCACGGTGATGGTGCCTTCCTCGCCGGGTGCAGGCTGGATGGGGTTGCACGCGAGGGCGAAGGCGGTGTCGCCGAAGGCGAAGATCATTCCGCCGTGGGCCATGCCGAAGCCGTTGAGCATTTCCTGCCGGAGGGTCATCCGGATGGTGGCGTGGCCGTCGCTGAGGGCGAGGACCTCGATTCCCATCCATTCGGAGGCGTAGTCGTTTTCCAGGATGGGGTGGGTGGCCCCGGAAAGTGTTGCTTCAGCCATGCGTCATTGCCTCCAGCTTTATTTACCGAATGTTCATTAGGTAATCCCATGAGGGGGTCCGGTGTCAAGGGGAAGCGGCTCGCGCACCGCACCTTCCCGCCCCTTTGCCTGGAGGAACCACGACGGCGGCCCGCCGCTTCCGCGGATGGACCCAGCCGCATCATCCATTGCTCCGTAAATGTCGTTTTGAGCGCTCATAACGACGTTTACGGAGCAGTCGACGCTGGATGAGGTGCCACGCGCGCGGATCGAAGTGCAAGGATGGGGGGACCGGCACCAGCAAGAACAGCAAAGGGCGGACCATGGCCAAAGGCATCTACGTCAGCGCAACCACCCCCGGCTCGGGAAAGTCCCTTGTGGCCCTGGGCCTGGCGGACACCCTGCACCGGCATGCGGACAGGATCGGCTTCTTCAAGCCCGTGGTCCATGGCCCGGCCGCAGCGGACGATCCGATGGTGGCCCTGATGAAGGCCCGGTTCGCGCTGGAGGACGAACGATGCCGCGGCGGCCTGACCTACGACGAGGTCCGGACCCTGCTCGCCGAGGGGAACCGCGCGGAAATCGACGCCCGCTGCGTGGAGATTTTCGCGGACATCGCCCGGAACTGCGACGTGGTGATCGTGGAGGGAACAGACCTGGTGGGCCAGGACTCCGCCGTCGAATTCGACCTCAACGCCCGGCTGGCCAACAACCTTGCCACGCCCGTGGTGGCCGTGGTGGGCGCCAAGGGGCGGACCGTGACCGAGACCGCCGCCGCCGTCGAAGTGGCACGCAAGGAACTCGCCGCCGAACGGTGCGCGCTGCTGGCCATCATGGTCAACCGCGCCGACCCCGGTGATCTTGACGCCATCGCCGCCGCCCTGAAACCGGGGGCCTCCGGCCGCCCCGTGTACATCCTGCCGGAACTGGAGGAAATTGCCCGGCCCACCACCGGCGAAGTGGCCGCCGCCCTCGCCGTGCGGCAGATTGCCGGGACGCCGGACATGGAACGCGACGTCAAGGACATCAAGGTGGCGGCCATGAACGTGGGCAACTTCCTGAACGTGCTGGACGAGGGCGCCCTGGTGATCGTGCCGGGGGACCGGGCGGACGTGATGGTGGCCTGCCTCGCCTCGTCCTTCTCGCCGGAGTTTCCCGTGGCGTCCGCGCTGATCCTCACCGGCGGCCTGGCCCCGGACGCCAACATCTACCCGCTCCTGGCCCAGGCACCGTTCCCGGTGTTTGCCGCCGACGAGGACACCTACCAGACGGCCCGGCGGGTCTCCGAGGTGCGCAGCGAGATCTGGTCCGGGCACCGGCGCAAGGTGGCGTCGGCCCTGGGGCTGTGGTCCCGGCGGGTGGACGAGGCCGAGCTGGTGGAGCGGCTGCACCTGCCCCGCGCCGAGCGGATGACCCCGCTGCGGTTCCTGCATGACCTGATCGAGCGCGCCCGGGCGCAGCGGCGCCACGTGGTCCTGCCGGAGGGAACCGATGTGCGGATCCTGCGTGCGGCCGAAATCCTGCACCGCCGCGACGTCTGCGACCTGACCCTCCTGGGACCGGACTCCGAGGTCCGCGAACTCGCAGCCTCTAACGGCATCGACCTGTCCGGCATCAACGTCATCGATCCCGCCACCTCCGACCTGCGGATGAAGTTTGCCGAAAAGTACGCCGAACTGCGGGCGCACAAGGGGGTGGACCTGCCCAAGGCGCTGGAGATCATGCAGGACGTGAGCTACTTCGGCACCATGATGGTCCAGCTGGGCGTGGTGGACGGGATGGTGTCCGGTGCCGCGCACACCACCGCCCACACCATCCGGCCGGCCCTTGAATTCGTGAAGACGCGCGAGGGCGTGAAGATCGTGTCGTCGGTGTTCCTGATGCTCATGCCGGACCGGGTGCTGGTCTACGGCGACTGCGCCGTCAACCCGGATCCCAACGTGGAGCAGCTGGCGGACATCGCCCTGGCCTCGGCCGAGACCGCCGCCCAGTTTGGCGTGGAACCGCGGGTGGCCATGCTGTCCTACTCCACCGGCGGCTCCGGTGCCGGTGAGGCCGTGGACGAGGTGCGGCAGGCCACCGAACTGGTCCGCCGGCGCCGCCCGGACCTCGCGGTGGAGGGGCCCATCCAGTACGACGCCGCCGTGGACGCCTCCATCGCCGCGTCCAAGATGCCCGGTTCCTCCGTGGCAGGCCAGGCCACGGTCTTCATCTTCCCGGACCTGAATACCGGCAACAACACCTACAAGGCGGTGCAGCAGAGTTCCGGTGCCGTCGCCGTGGGGCCGGTTCTGCAGGGGCTGCGGAAGCCGGTCAACGACCTCTCCCGCGGCTGCACGGTGGAGGACATCGTGAACACGGTGGCCATCACGGCCATCCAGGCGCAGGCTCCGGCTTCCTAGGAGCCTGCCAAGCCCTGCACGCCAAAAAGGACGACGCCGGCACCTGGGCGGGTGCCGGCGTCGTCCTTTTGCCGGGGGTGCCGGGAAGGGAACTAGGCGGCTGCCTTGACCTTCAGCGGTTCGATCCTGCCGATGACGAACAGGTAGTTGGCTGCGCCAATCAGGGAGATTGCGCCGATCACGGCCAGCGGCGCCACGAAGGATCCCGTCTGGTCCACCAGCACGCCGATCAGGATGGGCGTGAAGATGCCGGCCAGGTTCGAAGCGAAGTTCTGCAGCCCGCCGATGGAACCCACGTGCCGCGAGCTGGGTGCAACGTCGGCCGGCAGGGACCAGATGCCGGTGGCGGCCACCGTGAGGCTGGAGTAGGCGACGGACAGCAGGGCCAGGGCCATCCAGGCTTCGGGTACCAATGCCGCGAACATGATGACCGAGCCTCCGGCCAGGCCGCCGGCGATGGCCGTTTTGCGGACCTTGCTGACCGACGAACCGGCGCGCACCGCGCGGTCCGCCAGGTATCCGCCCAGCCAGCCGAACAGGACGGCGCAGATGCCGGGTATGGCGCCGAAGAAGCCCAGCTTGAGCAGGTCGAAGCCGCGTTCCTTCACCAGGTAGCTGGGGAAGAACGTGATGAAGAAGTAGATGGCGCTGTTCAGGCAGAAGAAGCCGAACATCATGCTGAGGATGGTGCGGTACTTGAACAGGGAACGCCACGGGAGCTTGGCGGCGCCCTCGTCGTCGCTGGCCGCGCCGCGGGCGCCGCCTTCCTGGATATAGCTGACCTCTGCGGCGTTGGCCCCGGCGTGTTCCTCCGGGCTGCGGTAGTACTTCCACCACACGGCGGCCCAGATGATGCCGAGGACGCCGATGATGATGAAGACGGCGTGCCAGGACGTGAAGGCGACGATGAGGGTGACGATCGGCAGCGCGATGACGGCGCCGACGCGTGAGCCGGAGTCCCAGATGCTGGTGGCGAAGGCGCGTTCCCGGACCGGGAACCAGGTTGCCACCACCTTGGCGGCGGTGCTCGGGGCAGGGCTTTCGCCCACGCCCAGGAGGAAACGGGCCGCAAAAAGCGACCAGAAACTCGAGGCGGCGGCCGTGACCATGGTGAACACGGACCACCACAGCGCGGCCAGCGAGAACGAGCGGCGGGGACCTACCTTGTCCACATACCAGCCGGCGGCCAGCTGGAAGAAGTCGTAGGCCCAAAAGAAGGCCGCAAAGATCAGCCCCTGTTGGGTGGCGCTGAGTTCGAAGTCCTTGCCCATGAACGGCAGGGCGACGCTGAGGCTGGAGCGGTCCAGGTAGTTGATGCTCAGGCCAACGAAGGCGAGCCAGATGATGACCCAGCGCTTGCGGGTCATCATGCGGGGCTGCCGGGCTTGGGTGGCATTGGTTGTCTTACTTCCGAGCGTAGTCATGCGGTCTCCTTCGACGTATACATGGCTTCGGGTGCGGGGAGCACGGGTGGGAGGGGGAGACGCGGAAGATCTCAGCGCCAAAATCGTATAGGAATCTGCTTAATCATATAGATATTGTGATCCGGATCAAGTGCCCCTGGAAAAATACTTCGAAGGGCCCGCGGTGCCGGGTGGCTTATGATTCCCCCAAGGACTCCGTTATCAGCGCCGGCGGGGCTGTTGCCCAGTCCGCCGGTCCACGCCAGACCAACCCCAGTTCAAGAGGTAGCCGCTTTGCCCCCACGCCAGCCATCCGAAATCTCCCGCGGCAAGGCGGCCGTCACGGACGTCTATTCCGCCATACGCGCCTCGATCCTGGATGGCGAAATTGCGCCCGGTACCAGGATTAACATCGACGCCGTGGCACGCAGCCTGGGGGTTTCGCAGACGCCCGTCCGGGAGGTGCTGCAGCGGCTTGAAGGCGACAACCTGGTGGTCTACAACCCCGGGCGGGGCTACAGCACCACGCCCCTGCTTGACCTGCCGGAGCTGCGCTCGCTCTTTGAGTTCCGGCTCCTCGTGGAACCCTGGGCGGCCAGGGCGGCAGCTGTGGACCGCCTCGCCAATCCGGCAGCCGCGCTCGAGAAGGAACTGGGCGGCTTCCGCGAAACGATGAAGCGGAGCAAGGACCTGCGCCAGGACCTGGTGGCCCATGACACCCGCTTCCACGACACCATCCTCGCGGCCTCCGGCAATCCCGTGGTCCGGCATGCCTTTGCCCAGACCCACTGCCACCTCCACACCTTCCGGCTGTATCCCGCGGACGTGGATGGTGCCATTACGGTGGCCGAGCATACGGCCGTGCGGGCGGCGATCGAGGCCTGCGATCCCGAAGGGGCCGAGGCGGCCATGACTACCCACATCCGCAACTCGTTCGACCGTTTTGCCCAGGCCTTCAAGGGCGAACTTGCCCCGCTGGAGGACAATGGACCACCCCGCAGGCGGATCGTGACGTAGCTTGCCCGGATCGAGCCCCGGCCTACGCGGCCGGGGCTTTTGCGTTTCCGGCGAACGCCGAAGGCCTTGACGTGGATCACATAACCTATATGATTTTAGAAATTCGTATAGGAATCGAATTCTTTCCCCTTCCAGTCCTGCCCTCGAAAGTTGAGATCCATGCCTACCATCACGTCCATCAACACCCAGGACGTCCGCTTTCCCACATCCCTGGAACTTGACGGGTCAGATGCGGTCAACGTTGACCCCGATTACTCCGCCGCCTACGTCGTCATCCGCACCGATGCGGGGGACGAGGGCCACGGCTTCGTCTTCAGTTGCGGCCGGGGCAACGAAATCCTTACCGCGGCCATCGACGCCTACGCCCGACTGCTGGTGGGCCGTGACATCGATGAACTGATCTATGACCTGGGCGCGGCGTCCCGGCTCCTCATCCACGACTCCCAGCTGCGCTGGCTCGGCCCCGAAAAGGGCGTGACGCAGATGGCCTGCGGTGCCCTGGTCAGTGCCCTCTGGGACATCCGTGCCCGCCGGGAGAACAAGCCGCTCTGGCTCCTGCTCAGCGAAATGAGCCCCGAAGAGCTGGTCAGCGTGGTTGATTTCACCCATATCCGGGACGCCCTCAGCCCCGAAGAAGCCCTTGAGATCCTCCGGGCCGGCCAGGAGGGCAAGGCCGAACGCATCGCCGCGCTCAAGGCCGACGGTTTCCCTGCCTACACCACCTCGCCCGGGTGGCTCGGCTACAGCGACGAAAAACTCGTGCGGCTGAGCAAGGAGGCCGCGGCTGACGGCTTCTCCATGATCAAGCTCAAGGTGGGCGGGTCCATCGACGATGACCGCCGCCGCATGGCCCTGGCGCGGGACGCCGTGGGCAGCCTCCCCATTGCCATCGATGCCAACCAGCGCTGGGAGGTTTCCGATGCCATCGAATGGGTCAACCAGCTGGCAGAGTTCGATCCCTACTGGATCGAGGAACCCACCAGCACCGACGACATCCTGGGCCACGCCGACATCCGCAGAGGGGTCGCGCCCGTACGGGTCGCCACCGGCGAGGCCGTGGCCAGCCGGATTGTCTTCAAGCAGCTCCTGCGGGCCGGTGCCATCGACGTTCTGCAGCTGGACTCCACCCGCGTGGCCGGCGTCAATGAGAACATTGCCATCCTGCTGCTGGCCGCCAAGTTCGGGGTCCCCGTATGCCCGCACGCGGGGGGAGTGGGGCTGTGCGAACTGGTCCAGCACTTCTCCTTCTTCGACTACGCCGTGGTGGGCCGCAGCCAGGACAACCGCATGATCGAATTCGTGGACCACCTCCACGAACACTTCGCCGAACCGGTACGCATCACCGGTGGCCGCTATGCCGCCCCCCAGCTGCCGGGCACCGGCGCGGAGATGCTCAGCGCATCCCGGATCCGCTGGGAGTTCCCCAACGGGCAGGGCTGGCAGGAAGTGGGCGGCCGCGCCGCCGTCACCGGAGGCTCAAGTCCTGCCGGAGCCGCAAGCCCCGCCGCAGCACCGAGCCATGCCGGAGCAAGCCGATGAGCCACGCAACGCAAACTGAAGCCACCGCCCCTCCCGCCACGGCGGCGGAACTGAACGCCGCCGTCGACGCCGCTGCCTCCGCGTTCGAGGCGGCCCGGCAGGTGGCTCCTGCTGCCCGCGCACGCTGGCTGGAGGCCATCGCGGCCGGACTGGTCCAGGACGCGGACGGACTCGTGGAGACCGCCGTGCGGGAAACGCACCTCGGAACAGCCAGGCTTGAAGGCGAACTGAAGCGCACCGTGTTCCAGCTTCGGCTCTTCGCGCAGGAGATCCGCAGCGGCGAGCACTTCGACGCCACCATCGACCATGAGGACCCCGCCTGGGGCATGGGCCCGAGGCCGGACCTCCGGCGGTACAACGTGCCACTCGGCGTCGTGGGGGTCTTTGGCGCCTCCAACTTCCCCTTTGCATTCAGCGTGATGGGCGGGGACAGCGCGTCGGCCCTGGCCGCAGGCTGCGCGGTGGTGAACAAGGCGCATGACGCGCACCGGGAGCTGGCGTACCGCACCGCCCGGGTGGTGACCGATGCGCTCGATGCCGCCGGGGCGCCGTCGGGCCTGTTCTCCCTGGTGACCGGCCGCCAGGCGGGCGAAGCCCTGGTGGACCATCCCCTGGTCAAAGCCATCGGCTTCACCGGCTCCACCGCCGGCGGCCGGGCCCTGCTGGACCGGATTGCCGCCCGTCCCGAGCCCATCCCGTTCTTCGGCGAGCTGGGCGGCATCAACGCCGTCTTTGTCACGCCCGCGGCCTGGACGGCCCGGGGTGCCGGCATCCTCGAAGGCTACGCAGCCTCCTTCACCCTCGGCATGGGCCAGTTCTGCACCAAGCCCGGGCTGCTGTTTGTTCCCGCCGGCCACGGCGACGCCGTCCGCACGAAGCTCCAGGACGCGCTGGCGGGCTTTGCGCCCGCCAGGCTCCTCAGCGACCGCCTGCATGCGGGCTACGCCGATGCCGTCGGCCGGCTCAGCGGCAGCGACGGCGTGGACGTCCTGGTGCAGGGAGACTTCGCCGACGAGCCGGCCCCCACCGTCCTGCGCACCACCGCGGATGCGGTCAGGAAGAATCCCGGCCTGCTCCGGCAGGAGATGTTCGGTCCTGCCAGCCTGCTGGTGGAGTACCAGGACCAGGCGGAGCTTCCCGGACTGGCCGGGCTGCTGGAAGGCCAGCTGACCACAACCCTCCAGGCCGAGGAGGACGACGACGTCTCCGCGCTCGCGGGCCGCCTGGCCGACATCAGCGGCAGGGTCCTGTGGAACGGCTGGCCCACCGGCGTCACGGTCAGCTACGCCCAGCATCACGGCGGCCCCTACCCGGCCACCACGTCCACCACCACGTCAGTGGGCACGGCGGCCATCCGCCGCTTCCTGCGGCCCGTGGCGTACCAGTCATTCCCCGCGGCACGGCTGCCCGAGCCCCTGCAGGACAGCAATCCGTGGCGGGTTCCCCAACGGATCGACGGCGTCTGGCAGCGCCCGGCGGATGCTGCGAAGGAGGAGCTCCGGTGACTGGGCTTTCCAAGGAGGCACAGAGCGTCCTTCCCGAGGATGCAGACCAGGCGCTGCTGATCGGCCGGATCTGGGACGTGGACAGCGCCGGCCCCCGCGTGGTGGCTGTCAGCGGACCTGATGTGTACGACCTCAGCCGGCTGGCGGCAACAGTCTCGGAACTGCTGGAGCTGCCGGACCCTGCCGCGGCCGTCCGGTCCGCCCTGGCGGATCCCGACGTGGCGGAACGCCGCTGGGCCACCGCCGACGTTGTGCAGGCCTCCCTCGCCGGGGATGCGGCGCGGCCCCGGCTCCTGGCGCCGGTTGACCTGCAGGTCATCAAGGCCTGCGGGGTGACGTTCGTGGACAGCATGGTGGAACGGGTGATCGAGGAGCGGTGCGCAGGCGACGCCACCCGTGCAGCCGACATCCGGGAGCTGGTTGGCCGGGCCCTGGGCGGCAGCATCGCCGCCCTGCGGCCCGGATCGGCCGAGGCCGCGGAGGCCAAGCGCATCCTGATCCAGGAGGGGCTGTGGTCGCAGTACCTTGAGGTGGGCATCGGCCCGGACCCCGAGGTCTTCACCAAGGCGCCCGTGCTGTCCTCCGTGGGGCTGGGCGCGGGCATCGGCATCCCCGAGTTTTCCTCCTGGAACAACCCTGAGCCGGAGCTGGTGCTCATCGCCACTTCCCAGGGCCGCGTGGTGGGGGCGACGCTGGGCAATGACGTGAACCTCCGCGACGTCGAAGGGCGCAGTGCCCTGCTGCTGGGCAAGGCCAAGGACAACAACGCCTCCAGTGCCCTGGGCCCGCTCATCCGGCTCTTCGACGCCGGCTTCACCCTGGAAACCCTGCGGACGGAGGAGATCCTGCTCCGCGTGGAAGGCCCGGAAGGATACCTGCTGGAAGGCCGCAACAGCGTTTCCCGGATCAGCAGGCCCTTCGAGGAACTGGTGGCCGCCACGCACGGTAAGCATCACCAGTATCCCGACGGGTTCGCGCTGTTCACCGGTACCCTGTTCGCGCCAACCCAGGACCGGGACCAGCCGGGACAGGGCTTCACCCACAAGCACGGCGACCTGGTGACCATCCGCAGCCGCCACCTGGGCGCCCTGGTGAACCGGGTGGGTCCCTGCGAGGAACTGCCGGAATGGACCTTCGGCCTGCGCCGGCTCTTCGACTACCTGTCCCGGCAGGGGCAGGAAGCAAGGGCGTAGCCGCCACACAAAAAAGTACGACGCCGGCACTCGGGTGAGTACCGGCGTCGTACTTTTGCGCGGGGGGCGTCAGCTGTTGTCCGGCTTGGCCAGGCTCTCCGGATCCTCTTCCTTGGCAGGCTCGTCTGACAGGCCCTGCGGCGTGAGGTCCAGGCCTTCCCGGTCTTCGGGAGCCTCAGGCGCTTCCCCCGTTTCCGCCGCCTTGAGGTTACCGGTGTCGTCCAGGGCCGGGTTGGCGCCCTCCACCCCGGTGGGGTCCTTCTTGCTGCCGGAGTCCGGTTGGGCGTTAAGCGGGGCGGTGCTGCTGGATCCCGTGTTGGTGGGGTCGTTCTCGTCGATCGAATTGGGCTCGTTCGTCATGGAATTGTCCTCTCGGCGTGGTCCAGCCTTGTCCGCCGACAATAGGCACAGCGCGGCCCGATCCGCAAGGATCACGTCGGGCGGCAAGCCGGCGTCGGCTAGCATCACAGGCATGACCGGGACCGCCATCACCACCGCCTTCATACCCGTCCGGAACCCGCAGGCCGCGGCCGCCTGGTACAGCCGGGTGCTCGGACTCTCCATTGCGGAAGCGGGCAGTTTCTCTGCCGTGCTCACCGGCGGCGGAACGGCATCCGTGACACTGATGGGTCCGGACAGCGGCATCCAGGCGTCCCCCGGGCTGCGGTGGGCCACCTGCAATTTCCGGGTGGTCGACCTGGCCGGGACGCACGCCCGGCTGGAGGACAGCGGGGTGCCGGTGGGTTCCATTGCCGGCGCGCCGGACGTCTGCCTGTTCTTTACCACCCAGGACCCGGACGGCAACACGCTCCTGCTGACCGACCGCTAGGCGCGCCACCTATAGTGGGGTTTGAACTGCAGACGCAAGCCCCAGGAGGCCCCGCATGCTCGTGCTCGTCATCAATTCCGGTTCCTCGTCGCTGAAATACCAGGTGCGTGACGTCGCCGCCGGGACGGTCCTCACCGAGGGGCTGATCGAGAAGATCGGCATGGGCAACGGCGGCGGCGGGGACGGCGAGATTGAGGGCCCGCGGGACCACGCGGAGGCGCTGGAACAGGTGGACGCCGCCATCCACCGCGAACTGGGCGGCCTGGAGCTGGCGGCGGTGGGCCACCGGGTGGTGCACGGCGGCGAACGGTTCGCCGAGCCCGTCCTGGTGGACAACGAGATCACCCGCGCCATCGAACGGCTCAACCCGTTGGCGCCGCTGCACAACCCGGCCAACGTGCTGGGCATCCGCGCCATCACCAGGAAATGGCCCAAGATGCCGCAGGTGGCCGTGTTCGACACCGCCTTCCACCGCACCCTGCCCGAGCATGCCTGGCGCTACGCGGTCCCGGACGAGCTGTACACCAACCACGGAATCCGCCGCTACGGCTTCCACGGCACCTCGCACGAGTACGTGGCCCGCCGCGCAGCAGCCCTGCTGGACATCCCCATGGAGGAGTTCGACGGCGTCATCGCCCACCTGGGCAACGGCGCCTCTGTCACGGCCATCCGCGGCGGACATTCGGTGGATACCTCCATGGGCTTCACGCCGCTTGAGGGCCTGGTGATGGGCACCCGCTCGGGCGACCTGGACCCCTCCATCCTGGTGTTCCTTGGCCGTGCCGGCTGGACACCCGAGGACATCGACACCATGCTCAACCGGGAATCCGGGCTGAAGGGCCTGGCGGGCAACAACGACATGCGCTCGGTGGTGGAAGCGTCCGAGGCCGGCGACGACAAAGCCGCCATGGCCCTGGCCGTGGCCTCCTACCGCTTGGCCAAGTACATCGGCGGCTACCACGTTGCCGTCGGCGGGGCGAAGGCCCTGGTCTTCACTGCCGGGATCGGCGAGAACTCGCAGCAGTTCAGGGCCCATGTGGCGGACCGGCTCGGCGCCCTGGGCATCGAACTCGACGCCGGCCTGAACGCCGGGCGGTCAAAGGAACCGCGCGTGATATCCACGCCGGGCTCCGCCATTCCCGTGCTGGTGGTTCCCACGGACGAGGAACGCGCCATCGCGGAGGCGACGGCCGCCGTCGTCGGGTCATCCGCACCCTGATTGCCCCTGGGCGGCAGGACATCCCGGGGGAGCAGGTTCTTCCGCACCTCAGTACGTATCGAAGTCGCAGGGTTCCACTGCCGGCTCGGCCGGGGTCCGGGCAGCCAGATCACGGAGCCGTTCAAGAAGGCTCCTGGTGTAGGCGTCCTGTTCGAGGGCACGGAAGACCGGGGCTGCGGCATCGTGGAAAGCGGTGATCTCCTGTTCCGTTGCCAGCACCACTCTGCCTCCGTTTTCGCAATACTTGCGTGCCTCACGTGACAGCGGTGAGAGCAGCGATGCGGCCCAGTCCCTGGTGGCGTCCGCTGCCTCCTGGAGAACCTGATTTTCCTCCTCAGTGAGGGCCGCTTTTGCTTTGTTATTGATGACCAGTGTGCTGATCTTCGAATGCAGGACAAGGTTTCCCGTGGCGACTGCATGCCCGGTCCTGTTCTGCGCGCCCGGCAGATTGGAGGCGTAGGCCATCGAGGATTCTGCGGCCCCCACGGTTCCTGACTCAACTTCTTCACCGAATTCCTGGTCAGCCAGGTCCCTGGGTATGGCGCCAAGTGACTCCAGGACTGCGTACGTCGTGGCGGACAGGGGAGCCCTGATCACCATTCCCTTGATGTCCGCCAGGGTGAGGATCGGCTCGGAAAAAGAGAACAGCACCCGCGGCCCGTCCGGAAACAGTGCCAATCCTGTGACCCCTGAACCCTTGAGGCCGGCCAGCATTCCGTTCGCAAAATCCGGTTTAACGACCTCCCTGATCATGGCGCCGGATGTCACCAGGAAGGGAGCGGACAGTGCCTGGAAAGCCAGGACACCCTCGGTGTCCCAAGCACGGGCGGGAATCACAGCCATCTCCAGATCCCCGCTTATCACCCGTTGGGCGACGCGCTGGTCCCAGCCCCCCTGACCATCCCCTCCGGCCCTGTAAACCGGTTCAACGACCAGGCCCCCGTTCGACAAGTCGTGGACCTGCTGGGCAAATTCCTCGATCTGGCCGCGGGTCGGTACATTCGCGTCGTCCTGGGTGCCGACGTGGAGCACCTTGGGGCTGGGCTTTGCTGTGATCACTGCCTGGGTTGGGTCTTCAGTTGAGTCACGGTAGGTGCACCCGACGGCAGCCAACAGCACACCGAACGCAAGTATTGCTGCCCACGTCTTCGCCGGCTTCACTATCACCACCACCTCCGGGGAATGGGACATGCGCAAACGGGCGCCAGCAGGCCGTACGCGAACCGTACTCCCGGAGGCCCATGGGAACAAGAGCTCTCCCACCCTCGATGATGACTGCCGTCGTCGTTCTTCAGCGTGACGGTGGCGTAGCCTCGATCCATGCCCGAGATATCCCTACCCATCCGGACCGAACGGCTGGTCCTGCGCCGGTTTGAGGGCGGCGACCTGGACGCCTTCCACGCCTACCACTCGCTGCCGGAAACCGCGCGTTTCCTGCCCGGCCCGGCGAAGACCTACACGCAGTCAATGGAGCGGGTGGGCCACTATGCCAACTTTGTCTTCGAGAAGGAGGGGGACTGGGTGGCGCTCGCCATCGAGGCCGCCGGTGAGCCGGGGCTGCAGGGGGAAGTGGTGCTCAAATGGCTGCCCGGCCGCGGGCAGGGCGAGGTCGGGTGGACGCTGGCACCCGCAGCCCGCGGCAAGGGCTACGGGACGGAGGCCGCCGGCGCCGTGCTGCGCCTGGGCTTTGAGGAACTGGGCCTGCACCGGATCGAAGCCCGGCTGGACGAACTCAACGTGGCCTCAGCATCCCTGTGCGGCCGGCTGGGCATGCGGCTGGAGGCGAGGCACGTCGACAAGTGGCATTACAAGGGCCAGTGGGCCACCGAGCTGATCTACGCCATCCTTGCCGATGAGTGGCGCATCGGTTCACAGGCGGCTTCTAAGCCCGCCCCTTGAGGATCAGGTTCCAGTAGATCTTCGGGAACAGATCGCGGTCCACCACCCAGGACAGCCGGCTCTCATTCCAGGTAGGGACGCGGGGGATAGTGGGTTTGGGGCGGTAGCGGTCGTCGAACTCGGCGAACACCACGGTGTCCCGCGAGACCGTGAACGGGCACACCGAGTAGCCGTCATACTTCGCCCGCAGCGGCTTGCCTTTGCGGGCAGCCACCAGGTTCCGGGCCAGCACCTTGGTCTGCTTGCGGAGCGCCCCGCCGGACTTGGAGTTGGTGGTGCCCGCAGCGTCACCCAGGGACCAGACATTGGCATACCGCAGGTGCCGCAGGGTTTGCCGGTCCACCTCCACGAAACCGCCGGCGTCACCGGCGGCCGGCAGGTCAGTGGCCTTGAGCCAGTCAGGCGCCGACTGCGGCGGGACGGCGTTGAGGACGTCATACTCCAGGTCCTCGGTGGTGTTGGCGGCGTTGTCACGGACCGTTGCCCGCCGGCCGGTGGGGCTGACCGCCACCAGCTCGCTGTTGGTCCGCAGCTCGATCCCGTACTCGGCGATCTTCCGGTCCAGTTCCCGGTCCACTTCCGGGACACCGAATACGGTGGGATACGGCTGGACCATCACCACGCGGATGTTGTCCAGGACCCCCTGTTCGCGCCAGTAGTCGCAGGCGAGGTACATGGGTTTCTGGGCGGCCCCGCCGCACTTGATGGGACCTGCCGGCATGGTGAAGATGGCGGTGCCGGAGGTCATGGCACTGAGCAGCGTCCAGGCTTTGGGGGCCAGTTCGAACTCATAGTGCGAGGTCCCGTAGGGCGAGTGGACGGCCTCGGCCATCCCCGGCACCGCGTCCCAGTCGTACTGCAGCCCCGGGCAGACCACCAGTTGGCCGTAGGCGACCGTTGTCCCCGATTCCAGCATGACCGTGTTCGCATTGGCGTCCACGCCCACGGCGGCGTCCCGGATCCAGGTGACGCCCTGCGGAGTCACCGACTCCTGGGTCCGGACGGCCTCCTTGGCCTGCGCCCGACCACCCGCGATATGCGAGAACAACGGCTGGTACAGGTGGTGGTCCCGGGGCTCGATGAGCGCCACGTCCTTCACGCCGTACCGCTCCAGCCGGGCTGCCAGCGACACTCCCGCATTGCCGCCGCCGATGATCACTACCTCATGCCGGGCAGCCACGGGGCTACTTCTTCTCAGTCAGCGCGGATGCCTTGTGCGCCGCGCGCGCCCCGGTCTTGTCCGACTCCACCACGTACTGCGGCTCATCCTCGCTGGCGCGGTGCGTGTTGCCGTCGAGCTCGAAGTCGCTGGTCTTCTTCTCCACGATCCTGCCGTGCGTCTTGCCCTGGGAGGTGTTCCACTCCACGTGCGTTCCTTTGCTCAATGACATGCCCGCTCCTTCGGTATCCCTGCGGAAAACAAGTACCCACAATAGTAAGCATGATTAGCTTATTGGTGCATTGACAGCGAAGAGGCAGCGGTCCAAGCTGGCGCTGTGCCTACCTGCCGGCCGAGCCGTGCCGGCACCAGGCGCTGTCCCAGGAGAGCCCGATGCCAGTAGTAGAAGAATCCGCAGTCATCGCCCGGCCGCCGCAGGAAGTCTTCGATTTCCTGTCGAAGTTCGATAACACCGCGGCCTACGACTCCTCGGTTACCGCCTCTGAGCAGGTGGGAGACGGTCCCGTGGGGATGGGAACCCGGGGCCGGGGAACAAGCAAGATCATGGGGCGCCGCTTCGACTGGACCGTCGAGGTGGTGGAGTTCGACCCGCCCTGGCGGATGGTGTCCCGCTCCGTTGAGGGAAAGCTGAACTTCACGGTGACCTTCACGCTGGAACCGGCCGATGGCGGAACCCGCGTCACCCAGCGAATTGACGCCGACTCCGGCTTGGGCGGCATCTTTGGCAAGATGGCTGATCCGCTGGTGGAGCGCGCCCAGGGACGGACAGTCCGGGCCAACCTTGAGACGCTCGCTGAGTGGCTGGCGGAGCACCCGCAGACGTGAACTGAAGCCCTGCCGGCCCCGGCGCGGGCAAGGCAGGGGGCGCGGGCAAACGCAGGCGTACGACGGCGGGACGCGCCCGCCGTCGTACGCTTCAGTCCTGTTTCAGCCCTGCGCCGGGCAGCAGTTCGGTGGCTCCCAGGGCATCGGCGATGAACGCGTAATCCCAGGCCCGCTCGCGCCACTGGACATACCGGCCGGACGCGCCGCCGTGGCCGCCGTCCATCTCGATCTTCATCACGATCGGCTCGGACCCCGTGGTCTTGTTCCGCAGCTCCTGCACCCATTTGGCCGGTTCCACGTACAGGACCCGGGTGTCGTTGAAGGACGTGACGGCGGCGATCTTGGGGTAGGCCACCTCCCGCACATTCTCGTACGGGGAGTAGGACTTCATGTACGCGTAGGCCTGGGGGTCGGTGATGGGGTTGCCCCATTCCTCCCACTCCAGCGCGGACAACGGCAGGTCCGGGTCCAGGATGCTGGTGAGCGGGTCCACGAACGGCACCTGCGCCACGATGGCCGCGTACTTCTCCGGCGCCATGTTGGCCACGGCGCCCATCAGCAGGCCGCCGGCCGAGCCGCCGAGCGCCGCGATCCGGGCAGGGTCCACCCAGCCGGAGTTTGCCAGCCAGTCGGTGGCGTCCACGAAGTCGGTGAAGGTGTTCTTCTTGGTCAGCTTCTTGCCGTCCTCGTACCAGTGCCGGCCCAGCTCGCCCCCGCCGCGGATGTGTGCGATCACGAACACCACGCCGCGGTCCAGCAGCGACAGCCGGGCGATGCCGAAGCCGGGGTCCATGCTCATCTCGTAGGAGCCGTACCCGTAGACCAGGCCCGCCGCCGTCGAATCCTGTTTCACCGCCTTGTGCCGCAGCACCGAAAGCGGGATCCGCGTGCCGTCCCCGGCAGTGGCCCACTCCCGGGTGGCCACGTAGTCGCTGCCGTCGTAACCGCCCAGTACCGGGCTTTCCTTGCGGAGCAGCAGCTCGCCGGCCGGCTGCTCAGGCGTGGGAAGCACGAAGTCGTAGATGCGCGACGGCGTGAAGTAGGAGGTGTAGCCCAGCCGGATCACGGGGGCTTCGTAGTCCGAGCCGCCGACGCCCGCAGTGTAGAGCTCCTCGTCGAAGGCCGGTTCCACCGGTGCCTGCTGGGCGGTGGTGCCCATGCCGGCCAGCCCCATCACCTGGACGCGTTCGATGGTGTCCTTGCGGATGGACACGATGAGGTGCGTGGCCGTGACGCCCGCGCCGTTGACACGGACGTCGTCGGAATGGTCGACGACGGTCTGCCAGGTCTGTTCCGCCAGCGGCTTTTTGAGTTCCGCCGGGTCCGCCAGGGACACCATGGAGTTAATGGCCCCGCGGTTGTGCGTGAGCAGGATCTTTTCCACACCGTCCAGCAGGAAGGGCTCGGCTTCGTAGAGGACCCGTTCGTTCCGGGAGATCACCGTGGTGACGGCCTGTTCGGGGTCGTCGAAGCGGAGCAGGCGGGTCTCGCTGTACTCCGAGCATCCGATGCCCAGCACCAGGTGGCGCCGGTCCGCGGAGAGCTCAAAACCGAGCCACATGGCGGCGTCGTCCTCCTGGTAGACCACAGTGTCCTCGGCCACCGGCGTGCCCAGGACGTGGGCCTTCACCTGGTAGGGCCGCCAGGAGTCATCCACCACGGTGTAGAAGAGGCGCTGTCCGTCGGGCGAGAAGGAGACGCCGTAGAAGATGTTCTCGATGACGTCCGGCAGCAGTTCGCCCGTGCGAAGGTCTTTGATCCGCAGCGTGAACCGTTCATCGCCTGAGTTGTCCACCGCATAGGCGTAGAGCGTGCCGTCAACGGTGACGGCGGTGCCGCCCACCGAAAAGAAGGGCTTTCCCTCGGCCTCCACGTTGCCGTCCAGCAGGATCTCCTCGCCGGGGATTTCCACCCCGGGCTCCACGGCCGGCGGAGTCCAGTCGGCCACCGTGTCCCCGGTGTCCTGCGCCTTCACGCGGCAGTGGATCCCGTATTCCTTGCCCTCGGCAGAGCGGCTGAAGTACCACCAGCCGTCCTTGCGGTGCGGGACGGAAAGGTCCGTTTCCTGGGTGCGGCCCTTGATCTCCTGGAAGATGGCCTCGCGCAGCGGCTGCTGGTGCGCGGTGACCGCTTCCTGGTACGCGTTTTCGGCCCGCAGGTGGTCCACCACCTCCGGGGATTCCTTGTCCCGCAGCCATTCGTAGTTGTCCACGAACGTCTCCCCGTGGTGCGTGCGTTCGGTGGGGATCTTCTTGGCAACCGGGGGGACCGGGACGGCGGTACCGGTGGAATCCTGCAGGGAAGTGGAGGTCATGGATTCAATATATAGACCCCCTCCGGCAACCCCGCAGGCCGTTCGCTACCGGGGGAGCCGAAAAGGGCGAAAGACTCTGGGTCCCCGCCCCGCCGCCGGTCAGGCTGGAAGGGCATTGAGAGGAAAGGAGACGCCATGACCCCCGAATCCGGCCCGGCTCCCCGGGCCCAGGCCTGGCTGGCGGTGGCCCGCTGCGTGGCAGTGTCCTGCGCCATGCTGGTGCGCCGGCAGGTCCATCTTCCGAAACAGAATGTTGGCAGGGTGCTGCGGTTCGCCGACGGAAGCACCGCGCGGGTCTACCGGGAGACCGCCGTCGACCGCGGGGCCGCCGAGCCCTGCGTCCTGGTGGTCGCCTTCACGCTCCGGCTGGTCCGCGGCAGGGCGCACCGCCTGTTCGAGGCGGAGAGCCTGCTGAACACCCCGCTCTTCGTGGGGTTCCCGGGGTTTGTCTCCAAGCTTTGGTGCGCCCACGACACCTTCGGCGCCTACCGCGGGCTGTATGAATGGGACGGCTCCGAACGCGCCCGCAAGTACGCCGCCGCCCTGTGGCGGGTCCTGGAACTGGTCAGCGTCCCCGGGTCCATCAGCTACAAGGTGCTTCCCGGGCTGCGCCGCGACGAGGTGCTCGCCAACCCGGCGAGGATGCCTGCTGCAACCCAGCCGGACCACGCCTGGTGGCGGCTCCTCAACCCCAACTGACATCCGCCATCCATGGCACCCGGGCAAGGCACGACGTCGGACAGCGACGTCCTGGTGGTGGGCGCGGGTCCCGCCGGGCTCACCACTGCCCTCCAGGCGCACGCCCACGGCGCCACAGTGCGGGTGGTGGACCGGCGCCCGCACCGGGCCCGTCCGTCCCGCGCCATGATGCTGCACGCCAGGGCGCTGGAGGGCCTGCGCCCCCTGGGGGTGACCGATGAGCTGCTCAGCCGCGGCGACACCACTCCCGAGGCGCGCATCCACCTGGGCCGGCACGTCGTCGAAGCCCGGCTGGGCCACGCTGACCTCCCGGACACGGCCTTCCCGCACCTCACCCTGGTCCGGCAAGCCGACGTCGAGGACGTCCTCTGCCAGGCACTGCAGGCCCGAGGGATCCACGTGGACTGGGGCGTGGAGTTCCGCGGGCTCCAGCATGAACCAGCCCTCGTGTCGGGGGAGGGCCGAGTAAACGCGCAGCTGCATCCCGCCGGCGGCCCGGGGCGCAACCTGGCGGAGCACCACGTGTCCCGGTTCCTGGCCGGCTGCGACGGTCAGTCCAGCACCGTCCGCGGCCTGACCGGTGCACAGTGGCGCGGGGGCCCGTACGGTGTGGAAGCGGTCATGGCCGACCTCGAACTGGACGGCGCCCTGGACGAGGGGATGCTGCACGTGGCCGTCGGCGCCGCCGGGCTGGTCTTCCTGTTCGCGCTGGGCGAGGGCGCCACCTGGCGGATGCTGGCCACCCGCCCGGCAACCCCGGCGGCGGGAGCCCGCTTCGGCCAGCTCGGTCCGCCCGTTTCCGCAGAGGAGGTGGCCCGGCTGGTGGGGGAATCGGGACTGGGTGGATCCGGTCCGGGCGGATCCGGCCTGGGTGCTGCGGTCAGCGAGGTGCGCTGGTCGGCGCAGATTCCGCTGCAGCACAGGATTGCCAGCACCTTCGGTGCCAGTCCCGTCTTCCTGGCCGGAGATTCCGCGCACGCCCACTCACCCGCCGGCGGCCAGGGCATGAACAACGGCATCCTCGATGCCCTCAACCTCGGCTGGAAACTGGGCTTCGCCTCGGCCGCAGGCACGCCGCTCCCCGAACTGCTGGACAGCTACGGGCAGGAGCGGCGGCTGGCGGCCCGGCGGGTGCTGGCGCTGACGCACGTGATCTTCTTCGGCGAAGCCTCGCCGCATCCGGTGGCCCGGCTGGCCCGGAGCGTCCTGCCCGTCTTCGCGCCGGCACTGCCGCTGCTGCTGCGGCAGCGGTGGGTCACCGCCAAGGGCATCAGGCTGCTTGCCCAGCCGTTCGTGCACTACCGCGGCAGTGCCCTCTCCCACGACTGCATGCCCCGCGCCGGCCGGTGGCCGCGGCCGGGCGAGCGGCTGCCGGACGGGCCCGTCTCCGTGGGCGGACGGGTGGCCCGCCTTCACGAACTGACCGCCGTGCCGGGCATCCACCTGTTGTTTGAGCGCGACGCCGGCCCCGGCCCCGCGGGTGCCGGCCCCGCCTTCACCGCGCTGCCCGGTTCGCCGCTGGTCCACGTCCACCAGCTCACCAGCCACCCCGGGCGGGGCGTGGTGGCGGTCCGCCCGGACGGGTACGTCGGCTACCGCTGCGGCGTGGCGGACCCCGGCCAGCTGGCGTCATGGCTGCGCCTGGTGGGTGCCGCGGACTGAAGGCTGCCCACGGTGCCAACCTCCCGCCGTCGTGATGCTCCATCACTTATGGCTCCCAAAACCGGTGGTGAGGAACCACAACTGATGGAGCAAACGGGGAAGGGGGAGGCTGGTTGCGGGTGGACGGCAGGCGTATTCTGTTCAGTTCAAGGCACATCCGCCCAGCGTGAGAGGGGAAGTTCCATGACCATCCCGCCAGTGCACGAACCAGAGCCGTTTCCGCCTGAACCCGGTCCGGAGCCCACGTCGCCGGATCCCACCCAGCCGAGGCCTCCCGGCCCGCCGTCCCCGAATCCGTTCCCCGCACCACCGTCACCGGGGCCGCTGCCGGTCCCGGACCCCGGGCCCGCGCCGCTTCGCCCCGACCCCACCCGGGACTGACCCGAATCAGGCCGCCACGGGGCCTTCCGCCAGTGCACCCGCACTGGTTGGAAGGCCCCTTTTCCGCGTCCTGGCAGGGCTGGAAAATCTTCCAGAAATTCTTGCCCGAACCCTTGAAGACCTGTCCCTGCGGTGCTAAAAAATCTGTATCAGCCACTACAGATCGGCTGATATGGAAACTGTGTTGGACCATCTCTTACGAGGAGGGAAGCCATGTTGATGCGAACCGATCCGTTCCGCGAGCTGGACAGGCTGGCCCAGCAGGTCCTCGGCACGGCAGCACGCCCGGCGGCGATGCCAATGGATGCATGGCGTGAGGACCAGGAGTTCGTCGTGGCCTTCGATTTGCCCGGCGTAGCGGTTGATTCGGTTGACCTGGATGTTGAACGGAATGTCCTGACGGTCCGGGCCGAACGGCCCGATCCCACGGGCAAGGACACCGAACTGATTGCCGCTGAGCGGCCGCGTGGCGTCTTCAGCCGCCAGCTGATCCTCGGCGACACGCTTGATACCGAGAATGTGAAGGCCAGCTACGACGCCGGCGTCCTGACGCTGCGGATCCCTGTCGCCGAAAAGGCCAAGCCGCGCAAGATTGAGATCGAGACGAAGGGGGCAAAGCAGGAAATCGCCGCTTAGTTTCAACGCAGGCCCGGGAGGCGGCCAGATCTGTTGACTGCCTATTTTGGGGCGAATCGCCATTCTGTGCACGCCACAGCGCCAGACAGCGCACCGGCAGCTTAGGCCCTAACCTCCCGCCACGGTGGCCCCCGGCTTCGGCCGGGGGCCATCCATGTGTCCGGTCAGACGCTGAACTCCAGCATCAGCGCGGGGAGTTCGTCCGCGAGTTCGCGGGCCAGGAACCCCAGCGGCCCCAGCCGGCTGGCCAGCCGGTCCGCCGCGGCGGCGTGCAGGTGGGTGCCCCAGCAGGCCGCCTGGGTGCTGCTGGTGCCGCGGGCCCGAAGCCCGGCGATGGCTCCGGCCAGCACATCGCCGCTGCCGGAGGTGCCCAGGCCGCCGTAGCCGGTGGTGATCTTCCATAGCTCCGGTTCGTCGGGCACCAGGCCCGGGGGCTGCGTGATCAGACCCTGGCAGCTGACCACGGCGTCGAACCGGGCGGAGATGTCGGCGAGGTCCTTTTCGAGGTCATCCACGTCCCGTCCCAGGAGGATCCCTGCTTCCGTGGGGTTTGGGGTGAGGATGAGCCGGCCGCGCCAAGGGTCCAGCCGGTCTTCCAGCGGCACCAGGGCGCCCAGCGCGTAGGCATCCAGGACGACGGCGGCACCTCCCGCGGTGCCATCGCCACCTCCGTCGCCGGAATCCCCGTCCGGCCCGCGGTCCCGGCCGGCCTCGTGGTCGAGCATCGCCGCCATCAGCTCACCGGCCAGGTCGGGATCGTCGAGTCCTGGCCCCACCAGGATGGTGTCCGCCCGGTCCAGGTAGGCGGACATCCTGTCCAGTTCCGCCTTGACCGAGCCGCCGGCCGTCTCCGCAAGCCCGACCGCGCCGCATTCCGGCAGTGCCACCCCCAGCTGCACGGCCACGGACTCGGCCACCGCCAGCGTGAGTTTCCCGGCCCCCGCCCGCAACGCCGAAACTCCGGCCAGGAGGGCGGCGCCGGGAGTTGCCCGCGCTCCACCCACCACCAGCACCGATCCCCGCGAATATTTGTCCCCGCCTGGGGCCGGCAGCGGCCACTGCCGCAGGAGCGACGGCGTGACCAGGGTGGCGCCGGAAGGTTCACCGCGGCCGGACACTGGTGTCTCCGGCGTGCTCGGTGACGGCGACGCCCTGTTCGGCCAGGTGGTCGGCGACGTTGAAGCTCTCCAGCGTCCACGGCCCCACGCCGGAGGGGCGGACGAACCGGGTCACCGAAGCGTTGAGGATGGCTTCCCTGGCTGCAAGGTCCAGCAGTTCCTCCTCGCTGAGCCCTTCCAGGACATACCGGAACAGCATGATTACGGCGTCGTGGCATACAAGCATCACCCGCTGGCCCATGCCGAGGCTGTTCAGTTCGGCCAGGACTGAGCGCAGCCGCAGCGCCACGTCGGCCCACGATTCGCCTCCCGGCGGCCGGTAGTACAGCTTGCCCAGCCAGTCCCGGCGCTCGGACTCCTCGGGGTAGCGGTTCTCCACGCCCAGCCGGGTCAGCCGGTCCAGGATGCCCAGCTCACGGTCCCGCAGCCGTTCGTCGGTGCGGACCTGCAGCGGCCAACCGGCCGTTTCCACCGCAATTTCCGCGGTCTGCCGGGCGCGTGCATAGGGGGACGAAACCACCGCGTCCGGACGGAATTCCGGGGCGGTCCGGGCCAGGGCCACGCCCAGTGCCGTGGCCTGCTCCCTGCCGGTCGCGGAGAGGTTTACGTCCGCGTCGCGGGCCGGGACGGGGATGACCTCAACGCCGGCCTCCCGGGCTTCCGTGGCTGCCACGTTGCCTTCGCTCTCACCGTGCCGGATCAGCAGCAGCTCCACCGCCCCGGCCTGCTCCACCGCCTCCGTCAGGCCGTCGTCGTTCGCTGAGTTACCCTTCAAGAAACACCCCGTCCTTCGCCGTGCCGAATGCCGTGCCGAAATGCAGGACAACTACCAAGGGCGTACCCAGGGGCCGGCGCGAAATAACGGCCGCCGTTGTTCGACGCGCATACCCCTTCGCGACGCCCAGATTCATTTCCGCGCCCCATATATCCCGGCGCCAGGGAATTTGCGCGTCGCCGGAAGCTTTGCGCGTCGCCGCGTGATGTGTGGAGCGGGAGCTACCGTTCCGGCGTCAGCACCTTGGAGAACACCGTGGCGCCGTTGGCGTTGCGGAGGCTCGCGGTGAAGCTGTTGTCCGCGCCCAGCTGGACGTGCCCGAAGAACTGGTTTTCGCCGTCGCGAGGGGACTCGCCGGCAAAGCGCCCGGCCTTGGAGAACACCACTTCGGGACCGAACGTGCCGTCCATGGCGTTGGGGCCGAAGGAGCCGGCGGCGATGGGCCCGGCCACGAATTCCCAGAACGGGTCGAAGTCCGTGAAGGCAGCCCGTTCGGGGGAGTAATGGTGGGCTGCGCAGTAGTGCACGTCGGCCGTGAGCCAGACCGTGTTCTTCACGCCGTTGCGCTTGAACGCGCTCAGCACCCCGGCGATCTCCAGTTCGCGGCCCAACGGGGCGCCGGGATCGCGGTTGGACAGGCTTTCCTGGTTCACGGGGCCGTCCGGGACGATGATGCCCAGCGGCAGGTCGGCGGCGATCACCTTCCACGTTGCCTTGGATTTGCTGACCTCGCGGATCAGCCAGTCCACCTGCTCCTGGCCCAGGATGTTCGTGGCGTAGGGTTCCTTGCCGTCCGTGTTGGGCGATTTGTAGGTGCGCATGTCCAGGCAGAAGATGTCCAGCTGCGGTCCACGGGAGATTTTCCGGTAGATCCGGGCCGGCTGGTACTGGCCGGCGTCGTCGAACGTCCCGGGCCGCCAGATGGCCGAGCTGTCAGCGATGGGCATGTTCTCCTGCCAGGCCTGCCGGCCGCGCGCCGCCAGCGTGTTGACGTCCCGGACCGTGTAGCGGGAGTCATCGATGATCTGCCCGGGGTACCAGTTGTTGTGGGTCTCATGGTCGTCCCACTGGGCGATCACCGGCACGTCCGCGAACATGGCATGCATGTTGGCGTCCATGGAGTTGTAGCGGTGCCTGCCGCGGAATTCGGTCAGGGTTTCGGCCACCTTGGAGACCTCTTCCGTCACCAGGTTCCGCCATACCTGGCCGTCCTTTTCAGTCACCGATCCGGAGATGGGCCCGTCAGCGTAGATGGTGTCGCCCGAGTGGATGAAGAAGTCCGGCCGGGTCTGGTGCATGGCCCGGTAGCCGCGCATCCCCCCGATTTCCTCGTTGATGCCCCAGCCCTGGCCGGCGGTGTCGCCGGTCCACACAAAGCTCTGCGAGGACGACGCCGGGACGTCACCGCCGCCTGTCAGGTCGCCGGTGCGGCCCGCGCCGTTGAACGTCCCGGCGTCCGGCGCCGTGCGGAAGCTGCCGCGGACCGTCTCACCGGCCGCGCCGCCGTCGTCCTCGAAGCTGATCTCCAGCGCAAAGCGGGTGTTGGAGGGCAGGTTTCCGGCGTGGATCTTGGCGGTGAAGTCGGACGCCTGGGTGGCCCGGGGCCCGCGGAGTACCCGCTCAAAGGCGCCCCGCCCGCGCAGGACCTGGCCGCCGTCGTCCACTGCCCGCAGCACTGCCGTCATCCGGCCGGCGCCCGAGGCGCGGGACCACAGCACGGCCGAGTCGGAGGTGACGTCGCCGGTGGCGATGCCGCTGGGCAGGGTGAGCCGGTTGCGCACCAGGGCCACGCCGGACGGTGCAGTGGCGGCCGAAGCGTTGGCGGCCGGCACGGAGGCCAGCGCGGCGGCGAGGACGGAACTCTTGACAATGGTGCGGCGGGAAACCCCTGCCTTGGAAGACTCAGTCATGCCCTCAGGCTTCCTCCGCCGGGCACACGGACGTTGTCCCCCGGGTGAACCGGCAGTGAGCCGCGGTTGAACAGGAAACGGCAGCCGGGGGCTTCCGGGCCGCCGCCGTTCGACGCGCAAAACACTCCGCGACGCGCAATACACTTCGCGACGCGGGTGTTGGATGGCGCACCCCACATAGCGGCGCGTCAGGGAATTCGCGCGTCGCGGGCGGCTTTGCGGATCGCGAACTAAGCTGCGCTACGGCTTCGCGAAGTCGCCGATCCGGCCCTCCCGCAACGCGGCGCCCACGGCCGCGATGCCGTCGTAATCGGGGAACAGGACGGACTGCCCGGCCACGAAGCCGGAGCCCAACGTGGGAAGGGTCATGGTGCCGATGGCGTTCACGTCCACGTTCCGCAGGCTGTAGGCAAGGATTGCGGCCTGGACAGGGTCGAAGCCTTTGTCCACAGTGAGGCAGCACGACGCGAAGTCCACCAGCGAACGGACGGCGTTGACATCGTTCAGGGCGCCGCCGCCGGTAAGCCGTGCCAGGATGGCGCGGAGCATGATCTGCTGGTCGCGGACACGCTGGAAGTCGCCGTCGGCGAAGGCATGGCGCTCGCGGGAGAACTCCAGGGCGGCCTGTCCATCCAGGTGGTTGATGCCGGCGCTGAAGACGTGTTCGGTCTCAATCGTGGACTGGAAGGCGATCGGCACGTTCACGTCGATGCCGCCCAGGCCGTCCACCAGGATCTTGAACCCGCCGAAATCGAGCATCAGGGTGTGGTCGATGGTGATTCCCAGGAGCTGCTGCACCACGGCGGTCTGCAGGTCGATGCCGCCGTACTGAAGCCCGGCGTTGATCTTGGCGCCGCCAATTCCGGGCAGGTCCACCCAGTTGTCGCGGTTGATGGAGATGAAGTAGAGATTCTTGCGGTCGGCGGGGACGTGGACCACCATCAGGGTGTCCGCCCGCTGGTCCTGGGGTTCGCCGGTGGCCGCCGTACGGGCCGCCGCATCACGGGCCGGGGTGTCGCGGATGTCGCTGCCGATCACCAGGATGTTCATCGGGGCCGCCGGCAGATCCGGAATCGGGGCCGGTGGAGGTGGGGGAGCAGGAGCCGGCGGAGGCGTTTCGGACGGAGTAGGTGTGGGGGTGGCGCTGGGCGTCGGGGCTTGGGTCTGGGTCGCCGCCGGCTGCGCCTGCTGGCCGGCACGGTTCAGGCTGTAGACCGCGACTCCGGCCGCCGCCACCAGCACCAGCGCAACAAGGGCAGCGATCCAGCGGCGCCGGCCCAGGGCCGCCATCCAGGCAGGCCGGCCGGAGCTGGAGGGGCCGCCTGGCCGCGGACCGCCGGTGGGACCGGATGGATCAGAACCGCCTGGGATGCTCATGACGCCTCCACCTCACTGTGACTGGTGGGATCAGTGTCCGTCCCGCAGGCCCCGCTTGGCTACGGGCGTATCCAAACTGTCACCTGAAAGGCCGGCGCCATGGTCCGGCGTGTGCACGAAGCGGGTGCGGCCCTACAGCGGCTGTGACGCGTGGCCGCCGGCCGGCGCGTTGAGCCGGGCGTGGCGCAGGATGGACACGATCGCCGGGGCGAGCTGGTCCTCCATCTCCCGGTACACCTCGGGCGCGCGGCGGTACGGGTCCACGATGTCGTTGTCCGCCGGATCGGCGGGCAGGGAGAGATGCCGCACGCCGGACGCCCGC
This sequence comes from Arthrobacter sp. NQ7, assembly GCF_029581595.2. NCBI lineage: Bacteria > Bacillati > Actinomycetota > Actinomycetes > Micrococcales > Micrococcaceae > Arthrobacter > Arthrobacter sp. NQ7. The sequence continues at coordinate 197,663 of NZ_JARFXU020000001.1, forward strand.
GCCGGCAAGCTCCGCCACAGGGCGGCATTGGCAGCGAGCCCGGCGTCGCCGTCGGACGCTGCCTGGGAAGGTACGACGACGGCGGGCTGGCTGCCCGCATCAGCTTCCCGCTGGTGCAGGACATCGAGCATCCGCGCGAACTCGCGGATGGTGAAGGTGCGCTTGAGCAGGGAGGCATCCAGCTGGAGCACCTCGCCGCGGTGCCCCGAGGTCATGGTGAGGACCAGGTCCACGCCGCGCAGGATCCTGGGCGTCAGTTGGCGCGCCGCGAAGCCGTCGGGGTTGCCGCCGAAAGTCCGTACGATGTCCGCCGAGATGGGCTGCATGGGTTCGCCTACGAGGGCGCGGGTGCCGGCGCTCGCCACCTGGAAACCGCCCGGGACCGCCTGGTCGAGTCCAGCCTGCAGCAACCGTTCGGCCACCGGTGACCGGCAGATGTTTCCGGTGCAGACGGTAAGGATTCGTACTGGCGCGGAAGTGTCCAAGGAGGTTTCTCTTTTCCCAGCTGGCGGCTGATCCGTTCGGACCCGTGCTTTTCAACTTAACACGCATTGGCGCGGCGGTTGCCCCCATAGGGTGGGTGCCGCCGCCGCGCCGCATGGCATTGCCCGGCGTGACGGTTAGAGCGTGGCCAGGAGCTGCCTCATGTGCGTGATCTCCGACTGCTGGGCGTCCACGATGCCGCGGGCCAGCTTCACAGCGTCCGCTGACTTGCCTGCACTGAGTTCCTGCTGGGCCATGTCGATGGCGCCCTCGTGGTGGCCGATCATCTGCTCAAGGAACAGGCGCGCTGCCTCGGTACCGGTGGCTGAATTGAGCTTGTCGATGCCTGCATCGTCCACCATGCCGGACATACCGTGCCCGGAGTGGTCAGCCATCATGGTGGGCACGTTCCAGCCCGTGAGCCAGCCGGTCATCTGCTCAATCTCCGGAGCCTGGGCGGCCTTGATCCCGATGGCCAGGGCGGTCAGCTCTGCGGGCATGTCCGGCTTCGCCAGGATGATGCCGCTCATCTCCACCGCCTGGGCGTGGTGGGGGATCATCATCTGCGCGAACATGACGTCGGCCTGGTTGTGGTCGGCGCCCGTGCTCGCCAGCGCGGTGGCGCCGGGCATCGAGCTGGCCATGGAGCCGGACGTGCCGTGGTCCATGGGCATGCTGCCGGAACCCGCGCTGGCGGCGCATCCCGCAAGGCCCAGCAAGGCGGCCAGGGCAGCAGTAATGGACAGGGTTTTCAGGGTGGTGTTCATGGTTGTCCTTCAGGAAGGTAGTGGAACTGGTCCGGTTGGTCGGGAGCAGTTCGGTCTACGTCCGGCTGATGGACAACTCGCATGGCGTGGGGCTGGGCGGCAGGTAGCCGTAGGCGGAGCCGGGCCCGGTGACCGTATGCAGCGCCGGCAGGCCGGCCAGGGTTGCCTGCGGTGGATGTCCCGTCTGCGGGGCGCTGGGTGCGGACGGGATACACTGCGCCCCCGGCTCCCGGGCCAAAGGGCACGGACTGCCGCAGGTGGCGGCAGCAGCCATGGCCACCCCGTCCGCATGGTCCCCACGGGCGGAATGCCCGACGGCGACATGGCCGGCGGGTGCCACGGCTCCCGGACCGCTGGGGGCACCGCCGCCGGGAGGGAGGGGGCTGTGGGTAACGGGACTGTGTGAATCCAGCCCGCGCGAATCCAGCCCGTGCGAACCCCGCCCGTGCGATGCGTGTCCTGCTGTCAGCACATGCATTCCGAGCAGCCCCGCGATAACGGCCAGGATGCCGGCGAGCAGCCAGGCCCGGCAGAGGAGGGACGGCAGGGCGCGGCTGGTCATGGCAGGACCCTCCTTCGGGCTGATTCGGGTGTGCCGATCGGTCCGGAGGATCAACGTACCGCGGACGGGTTGAGTTTCAGGCGCCGGAGGAGCTGGGCGTTCAGGGCCACCACCACCGTGGACGCGGACATCAGCACAGCCCCGGCCGCGGGCGAGAGGACCACCCCGGCGAAGGCCAGGACGCCGGCGGCCAAGGGTACGGACAGGATGTTGTAGCCGGTGGCCCAGACCAGGTTCTGCCACATCTTCCGGTAACTCGCCCGGGACAGGTCCACCATGGACAGCACGGCGCGGGGATCATTCCCGGCCAGCACCACGCCGGCGGATTCCACCGCGACGTCCGTTCCGGCGCCGATGGCGATGCCCACCTCGGCGCGGGCCAGCGCGGGGGAGTCGTTGACGCCGTCGCCCACCATGGCCACCTTCAGCCCGCGGCCCTGCAGCTCGGCCACTTTCTTGTCCTTGTCCGCGGGCAGGACCTCGGCGAACACCTCGTCGATGTCCAGGTCCGCGGCCACTGCCTGCGCCACCTGGTGCGCGTCGCCGGTGACCATCGCCACCTTGATGCCGCGCCGCTGCAGGGCTGCAACCGCCTGCCGGGACTCAGGCCGCATGGCGTCCTCCATGCTCACGGCACCAAGGATCCTGCCGCCGTCGACCACGTGCAGCACGGCTGCCCCGCGGTTCATCCACGCCCGGGTGCTGGCGGCCAAAGCGGCGGGTTCGACGGCGCCAAGCTCACGCAGGAGCGCCGGCCCGCCCACGTGCACCGTCCGTCCATCCACCGTGGCCTGGACGCCACGGCCTGTCAGGGAGGTGAAGCCGGTGGCATGCGGCAGTGCCAGGTTCCGTGCCGTGGCGGCGCGGACGATGGCCCGCGCCACCGGATGTTCGCTGTCTGATTCCACGGCGGCGGCCAGGGCCAGCACGGCGTCGGCGTCGGCACCGTCAGCAACGGCGATGTCTTTCAGCTCCGGTTCCCCGGTGGTCAGGGTGCCGGTCTTATCGAACAGGACCACGTCGATGGTGCGCATGCGTTCCAGTGCCATCCGGTTCTTGATCAGCACCCCGGCCCTGGCTGCCTGTTCGGTGGAGATGGCGATCACCAGCGGGATGGCCAGCCCGAGGGCGTGCGGGCAGGCGATCACCAGCACGGTGACAGTCCGGGTTACGGCGTCGGGAACGCTTCCCAGCAGCGTCCAGGCGATAAAGGTCAGTACGCCGGCGCCGGCAGCAAAGTAGAACAGGAAAGCCGCTGCACGGTCGGCAAGTGCCTGGGCGCGGGACGATGAAGCCTGTGCTTCCTCCACCAGCCGCTGGATCCCGGCCAGGGCGGTCTGGTCGCCCACGGCCGTGACCCGCACGCGCACGCTGCTGTCGGTTGCCACGGTCCCGGCCACCACCGGATCGCCGGCGCCCCGCGCCACGGTTTTGGATTCACCCGTGATCATGGACTCGTCGAACTCGGCCTGCCCGTCCACCACGTTCCCGTCGGCGGGCATGCGGGCGCCGGGCCGGACCAGGACCATGTCCCCGGGACTGAGTGCAGACACCGGGACGGTTTCGGTGCCGCTTTCGGTGATGCGCTCAGCCTCGTCCGGGAGCAGCGCGGCGAGGGCGTCAAGGGCGCCCTGTGCGGACCCGAGGGCGCGCATCTCGATCCAGTGGCCCAGCAGCATGATGGCCACCAGCAGCGCCAGCTCCCACCAGAAGTCCAGGTCGAAACCGCCGATCCCCAGGCTGGTGACCCAGGACGCGGCAAAGGCCACCGTGATGGCCATCCCGATCAGCAGCATCATTCCCGGGGCGCGGTCCTTGAGCTCCTGCAGTCCGCCCTTGAGGAAGGGCTGGCCACCGTACAGGAAGATGACGGTGCCCAGAACCGGCGGAATCCATGCGGAACCGGGGAACTCCGGCGGCATGTAGCCCAGCAGGTGGGCCATCATGGGGCTGAAGTAGACCACGGGGAGGGACAGGGCAAGGGTGAGCCAGAACCTGTTCTTGAACATGGCGGTACTGTGCCCGGCGTGCTGGCCGTGGGTGTGGACCATATGGTCGTCTTCGGCATGGCCGCCGTGGGGGCCGTGTCCGGCGGCGTGTGCCGGCGGCTGGGTGAGCGTCCCGCCGCCGGGCCGGCTCTGGTCGGGGTCCTGATGATGGTGGTTCCCGGTGTTCATGTCAGTTCCAATCCGTTGGGATTATTCGGCGCTGGGGTTGAACGGCTGTGAAGGCGGTGGAAGCACCGGCCGGGACATACCACTTCACTGACAACACTGCCAATATACCCCTAGGGGGTATCAAGGTCAAGAGCACTATGCCATGCCGGGCCAGAGGTCCATAGGGCCTCCCGCACTACCTTCTGATTCCGCGGACGGCCATACTTAAATGAGCGAGGACAACGCCGGCCCGCGGGGGGCCGGGCGGTCCAGGGGAGGTAGTCCGGTGACGGAGCTCAACGACTTGTACACGTATTCCAGTGTGCTCGGGGACAGCGAAAACGACGCCGGGACGTTCAGGGTGGATCTTGGCCCCGAAGGCCCGGCCCTGCAGTGGTCCGATGGCATGTTCCGGCTCCACGGCTACCAGCGCGGCGAGGTGGTTCCCAGCCTGGAACTGATCTTTGCCCACAAGCACCCGGAGGACCGGGAACGGTGTGAGGAAATCGTGGCGCAGGTGTCCCGCAACGGCGGATTCTTCTGTATGTACCACCGGATCGTCGACGCCCGGGGCAAGACCCGGCGGGTGCTCACCGCGGGGGAGGGATTCCTGGACGGCAACGGGGCGGTCATTGCGCTGGAGGGCGTGACAGTGGACCTGAGCCGGACCCTGCAGCGTGAAACCGAACAGGCCGCGCGGGATGCCGTGGCAGGGGCTACGGCCACCCGGACCGTGATCGACCAGGCCCGCGGCATCCTCATGGGCCAGCTGAAACTCGGCTCCGACGAGGCCTTCCGGATGCTGGTCAGCACCAGCAGCCACCGGAACGTCAAGCTGGTGGTGGTCGCCGCGGAACTGGTGCAGCTGGCCAACTCGCCGGAGGCGCGGACCTACCTGGACCGGGCCGTCCGCGCCATTCAGCTGAACAGCCGGCCGGACCGGGCCGGAGGCAGGCGTGTGGGTTAAGCCCTTCCCGTAGGATGGAGGGAGGTGCGCCGGGAAGTCTGGTCGGCATGGCTTTGTCGAACCCGGATTTAAGGACGCCTGGATGAACTCCACCCCGCCCACCCCCCGCAGGAACACGTTTTTTGGTTCCACCGTTTTCTCCCGGGGCAGCTATGCCGAGGCCCTGCGCATCGGGGAAATCCTCCGCAAGGAAACCGTTGGCGGCGCGCTCCTGGTCATCGCCGCCGTCATCGCCCTCGTCTGGGCCAACTCCCCTGCATCGGAGAGCTACTTTGCCCTCCGCGACTTCAAGGTTGGCTACGAACCGTGGCACCTTGACCTGAGCCTGGGCGCCTGGGCGGCAGATGGACTGCTGGCCATTTTCTTCTTCCTGGTGGGCCTGGAACTTAAACGTGAGTTCGTGGCCGGCGACCTCCGCCAGATCAGTAAATCAATCGTTCCCGTAGCCGCCGCCGTAGGTGGCGTCGCCGTCCCGGCGGTGATGTACGCCGTCGTCAATCTCGCCTCGCCCGAGACGCTGCGCGGCTGGGCCATTCCGACGGCAACCGACATTGCGTTTGCCGTGGCGGTCCTGGCGATCATCGGATCCCACCTGCCCAGCGCCCTGCGGATCTTCCTGCTGACCCTGGCGGTGGTGGATGACCTGATCGCCATCACCATCATCGCGTTCTTCTATTCCAGCGACATCCAGCCGGTGCCGCTGCTCCTGGCGCTCATCCCGCTCGCCGTCTACGCCGTCCTGGCCCACAAGTACCGCCGGTTCTTCGGCCGGCATGCCGCCGCCGCGTGGCTGATCCTGCTGCCGCTGGGGGCCGTCACCTGGGCGCTGGTGCACGCATCAGGCATCCACGCCACCGTCGCCGGCGTCCTGCTGGGCTTTGCCATTCCCGTGGTCCGCTCGCAGGCGTCCGGCGGCCCGGAGGCCGGTCCGGGGCTCGCTGAAATCTTCGAGCACCGGTTCCGGCCCATCTCGGCCGGCGTGGCCGTTCCCATCTTCGCGTTCTTCTCCGCCGGTGTGGCCGTGGGCGGCTGGGAAGGCCTGGGCAAGGCGCTGACTGACCCCGTGGCGCTCGGCATCATCCTGGGCCTGGTCCTGGGCAAGCCGATCGGCATTATGGGCACCACCTGGGTCCTGACCAAGGCCACCCGGGCAACCCTGGACAGCTCCTACAAATGGATCGACATCACAGGTGTTGCCCTGCTGGCCGGGATCGGGTTCACCGTCTCCCTGCTGGTGGCCGAGCTCAGTTTCGGCAACGGCAGCCTGCACGACGACCACGCCAAGGTGGGCATCCTGGCCGCGTCACTGCTCGCTGCCCTGCTGGCAACGGCCGTGCTGCGCACCCGGAACCGTCAGTACCGGCTGGCCGAAGAGCTCGAAAAAGTGGATTCGGACCACGACGGCGTCCCGGACGTCTACCAGGAGCGCAGCTAAGGCGCGTGAAAGCGTTGCCTGGCGGGCTTTAGGCTGTGGCGAGCGGTTTGCCCGCGGGCCCCGGTTTCACCGGTACGTCCAGTTTTACCGGCGCTTGAACCGGGGTTTCGACGTGGCGGATCTCCAGGGCCTCCGGGTCCAGCAGCTTGCGGGTGCCGGTCCGGGCGTCCAGGATCCAGAAGAGTTCAAGGGCCGGGACGACGTCGGTCACCCGGCCTTTGTGGAAGAGCCTGCCCCGGTGCCACGCCTCGATTTCGTCCCCGATGCGGAGCTGGGCCGTACGTATTCCTTGTGCCTCCATAATGGGCTGCCTCCTGCTGTTGTATCCCCGTAAGCACAGCTTGCCGTGGACAGGTTGCCGGAGTGTTTCCGCGCGGTGTTTTTTCTGTGTCACCCGGTGGCGGGCTGTCAGTCAGAAGCTTGTTCGCGTATCCGTGTCCTGAAGGTTCGGACGTGCGGACAAGCTTCTGATTCGTCGCAGGACAGCGCGGGGCTGTCAGTCCTCCACGGGGAACGCGACCGCTTCGCCCACAACCCGCAGGCACAGCTCCATGCCGGGCCGGGCGATCGAGGCGTTCCAGTGCCGGATGGTGATCACTTCGCCGCCGCCGGGGTAGCGGTGGTCGGCGTGCCCGGCCACTTCCTCGGGCACGTTCAGTTTCAGCCGGACAGTGGTTTCCGGGCCGAAGTAGTCCGTGTCCACCACAACGCCCCGGATGGGACCGTCCTCGGCGATGCGGATCTGTTCCGGCCGGAGCATGAGCTGCACCCGTCCCTGGGCCGGGGGCCGGCGGACCGGGATGCCGCCCAGCGAGCAGGTGGCCAGCGACCCTTCCAGCCACGCGTCCAGGATGACGGCATCGCCAAGGAATTCGGCGGTGGCCCGGTCTGCGGGGCGGGTGTACACCACGAACGGGTTGCCGATCTGGGCGAGCTTGCCGCCGCGCATCACGGCCACCTGGTCAGCGAAGGACAGGGCCTCGGCCTGGTCGTGCGTGACCAGGATGGTGGTGACCCCGGCTTCGGCCAGGACCTTGGCCACGGCGCGCCGGGTGGCCACGCGAAGGCCGGCATCCAGCGCGGAGAAGGGTTCGTCCAGGAGCATGAGCTCCGGTTCGCGTGCCAACGCGCGGGCCAGGGCAACACGTTGCTGCTGGCCCCCGGAAAGCTGGTGCGGCCGGCGCTTGGCCATGGATGCGTCCAGGGAGACCATTTCCAAGAGTTCCGCCACGCGGGCCGCGACGGCACGGCGGCCACCCTCACGTTTGGCCGGATTGAGGCCGAAGGCGACATTCTGGCCCACGGTCAGGTGCGGGAACAGGGCGCCATCCTGGGCCACATACCCGATCTGCCGTTTGTGGGCCGGCAGCCAGGCGCCCTCACCGGCCACCAGGGTTCCGTTCAGGGAAATGCTCCCGGTGTCCGGGTGTTCAAATCCGGCAATCAGGCGCAGCAGTGTGGTCTTGCCGGAGCCGGACGGGCCCACAATGGCGGTGGTACCGCCCTTGGCCACGGACAGGTTGACGCCCTTCAGGACCGCCTGTGATCCGAAGTTCTTGGTGACGTCCGTGATCTGCAGGTGGCTGTTGGTGGTTGCCGCCACGGAAGGGGCCACCCGGGGCTCGGGCAGCCGGCGGGTCGATGGTGCTGTCACTGTCCGGCTACTTTCTTGGACTGTTGGAAGAGGAGATAGGTCATGGGCGCGGACAGCAGGATCATCAGCAGGGCGTAGGGTGCGGCGCCCGCGTAATCAATCTCGCTGCTCTTGCTCCAAAACTCGGTGGCCAGGGTTTTGGTGCCGTTGGGGGACAGGAGCAAGGTGGCGGTCAGTTCGTTGGCGATGGCCAGGAACACCAGGGCCGCTCCGCCGGCCGCTGCGGGTGCGGTGAGCCGCAGGGTGACGCGGATGAAGGCCACCAGCGGGGGCTTGCCCAGGGCCTGCGCTGCCTCATCCAGTTCCTTGGGGGCCTGCGCCAGGCCGGCCCGGAGGTTCACCAGTGCCCGGGGGAGGAACAGCAGCACGTACGCGGCCACCAGCACCCCTGCCGTCTGGTAGATCCCGGGCATCACGCGGATGCTGACCGTGACGAACGCCAGCGCCACCACGATCCCCGGCATGGAACTGGTGACGTAGTTGGACAGTTCCAGGGACTTGCTGAACCAGCCGGGCTTCCGGACCGCAAGGTACGCCATGGGGAAGGCGACCACCACTGTGGCCGCGGCTCCGACGAGCCCGTACCAGAACGTGGCCAGCAGGGCCGGAAGGAACTCGGACGCCGTCCAGATGTCTGCCCCGCCGGCCACGATCCACTTCAGCACGTAGTACAGCGGGAGGCCGAACGCCAGCGCGGTGAGCGCCAGCAGGAAGAGCTGGGCGGGAACCTGGTAGGCGTGCAGCGGCAGTCGCAGCGCCCTGGCCTGCACCCCGGAACCAATCCGGGCGTAGCGGGCGGTACCACGGCTGCGGACCTCCGCCACCAGCAGGAGCAGGCAGAAGAACACCAGCACGCTGGCCAGCATGTTCCCGGCCGCCCCGTTAAAGGTGGACCGGTACTGGGTCATGATCGCGGTGGTGAAGGTATCGAACCGGATCATGGCGAAGGCACCGTATTCGGCCAGCAGGTGCAGCCCCACCAGCAGGGCGCCGCCCGTCAGGGCAATCCGGAGCTGTGGGAGCACCACCCGGAAGAAGGCCCGCCAGGCGCCCAGCCCCAGCGCGGCGGCAGACTGCTCAATGGCCGGGTCCAGCCGGCTCAGGGTGGCGGCCGCCGGAATGTATACCAGCGGGAAGTAGGACAGGGTGGAAATCAGGATTCCCGAACCCAGGCCGCCCAGCGACGGCACGGCCGAAACCCAGGCATAGCTGTTGACGAATGCGGGGACGGCCAGCGGTGCGGCCAGCAGCACGGCCCAGACCCGGTGGCCGCGAAGCTTCGTCCGCTCCACCAGCCAGGCCCCTGCCACGCCCAGCAGCAGGCACAGCGGGATGGTGGCAGCCATCAGGAGCAGGGTGTTCACCAGCAGTTCGCCCACGCGGGGCCGCATGATGAGGGCGACGGCGGTATCCCACCCGGTCGCCACCGTCATGTAGGCCACGTACCCCAGCGGGACGAGGGAGAAGAGGGCAATCAGCACCGCCAGCGCGGACACCGCGGAAACGCCGAAAGGCGGGCGGGGGCTGTTGCCCCTGCCCGCCGTCGTCGTGCTCCGCTTGGCGGGAGCCGATAGATCGGTGGTCACGGAATTAGAGGAGTCCGGCCTGGGTCATCAGGTCGGAGACCTTCTGGGAGTTGAGCTTCGCGGCGTCCACCTTGGGTGCCTGCAGGTCCTTGATGGGGACCAGCTTGTCATTAGCCGGCACGTCGGAGCCGATGGCGTATTCGAAGGAGGTTCCGTTCTTCAGGACTTCCTGCCCCTTCTTGCCGGTAATGAACTTCAGGAATGCCTGCGCCGCGTCCGCGTTCTTGGAGGACTTGAGCACGCCGCCGCCGGAGACCGACAGGAACGCGCCCGGGTCCTGGTTCTTGAAGTAGTACGGGGCGACGTTCTTGGAGTTCTCGCCCGTCTTGGCCTGGTCGCCGTAGTAGTAGTAGTGGTAGATCAGCGCGGCGTCGACTTCGCCGGCGTTGACTGCCTTCATGGCGGTGCTGTTGCCCTTGTAGGCCTTGGAGTTGTCCTTCATGGCCTTGAGCCAGTCCTCGGTGGCGGACTCGCCCTTCAGCTCCAGCAGCGCGGAGACAATGGCCTGGAAGTCGGCGCCGGTGGGCGAGGCGGCCCAGCGGCCCTTCCACTCCGGGTTGGCCAGGTCAAGCATGGACTTGGGCAGCTGGTCCTCGGTGAGCTTGGTCTTGTTGTACACCAGGACGGTGGAGCGGGCGGCGATGCCCGTCCACTTGCCGGTGGACGGCGAGAATTCGGCGGGGACCTGGGCCAGGGTGTCCTTGTTGACGTCGGCGAACAGCCCGGCGTTCTCCACCTGCGTCATGGCGGGGGAGTTCTCGGTGAGGAACACGTCGGCGGGGGACGCCTGGCCTTCCTGGATGATCTGGTTGGACATCTCCGTGTCGTCACCCTGGCGCAGGGTCACCTTGATGCCGGTTTCGGCGGTGAAGGCGTCCACCCATTCCTTGGTGAGGCTTTCGTGCTGGGCGTTGTAGACGGTGATCTCGCCCGAGGCGGCACCGTTGGAAGCGGCGGAGGAGCTGTCGCCGGCGGGAGTGCCGCCGCCGCAGGCGGTCAGGCCGAGAGCTGCGGTGGCGGCGAGTGCGATGCCTGCCAGCGCGCTGTTGCGGATCTTCATTGAGGCTGCTTTCGTGGGGAAAAGTCTGCGTGAACCTAAGTCCTGATGGGCACCGGAAGACAGTGCCTATGTTCAGAAACTGTAGGGTAGGCAAACCTAAGCACCAAGCAGGAAAGCGCTTTAAGTGACGAGGTTCACATCAATTACGACACTTTGGCATGACCTAATTGCAGGGCCGCGTCCGCGGTGGGGAAGGTGCGGGCTGGCCGCTACGTGTTTGGGTTGGGGTCATGGACGTCGTGCTCGCCGATGTCCGCCGCGCCCAGGAGCCCTTCCGCCGGTGCGTCTTCGGACGGATGGACCCTGACGCTCAGCTCGGGATGGTGCAGGTCCAGGGCCGGGCGCTCCGAACGGATCCGGGGCAGGGACGTGAAGTTGTGGCGCGGCGGCGGGCAGGACGTGGCCCACTCGAGCGAGGCGCCGAAGCCCCAGGGGTCGTCCACCGTGACCTTCTTCCCGGCCCGCCAGGTGATGTAGACGTTCCAGAAGAACGGGATCAGCGAGGCGCCCAGGAGGTAGGACCCCACGGTGGAGAACTGGTTCATCCAGGTGAAGTTGTCCTCCGGCATGTAGTCCGCATACCGGCGGGGCATGCCCAGGACGCCCAGCCAGTGCTGGATCAGGAACGTGGCGTGGAAGCCCAGGAAGAGCATCCAGAAGTGGATCTTGCCCAGGCGCTCGTTGAGCATGGTCCCCGTGAACTTGGGCCACCAGAAGTAGAAGCCGGCGAACATGGCGAACACCACGGTGCCGAAAACCACGTAGTGGAAGTGCGCCACCACGAAGTAGGAGTCCGATACGTGGAAGTCCATGGGCGGCGAGGCCAGGATGATGCCCGTCAGGCCGCCAAAGAGGAAGGTGGCCAGGAACCCCATGCTCCACAGCATGGGGGTCTCGAACGTGAGTGAGCCGCCCCACATGGTGCCGATCCAGTTGAAGAACTTCACCCCAGTGGGCACTGCAATGAGCATGGTCATGAACGCGAAGAACGGCAGGAACACCGCGCCCGTGACGTACATGTGGTGCGCCCAGACCGTGACGGACAGGGCCGCAATGGCGATCGTGGCGTACACGATGCCCTTGTAGCCGAACAGGGGCTTGCGGCTGAAGACCGGGAAGATCTCCGAGACGATGCCGAAGAACGGCAGCGCGATGATGTACACCTCGGGGTGGCCGAAGAACCAGAACAGGTGCTGCCACAGGATGGCGCCCCCGTTGGCAGGATCGAAGATGTGCGCACCGAACTTCCGGTCGGCGCCCAGCGCGAACAGGGCCGCGGCCAGCGGCGGGAAGGCCATGAGCACCAGGATGGCGGTGACCAGGGTATTCCAGGTGAAGATCGGCATCCGCCACATGGTGAGCCCCGGTGCGCGCATGCAGATGATGGTGGTGATGAAGTTGACCGAGCCCAGGATGGTGCCGAAGCCGGACAGCGCCAGGCCGAAGACCCACAGGTCACCGCCGATGCCGGGGGTGAAGGTGGTGTTGGACAGCGGTGCGTAGGCGAACCAGCCGAATGCTGCGGCGCCCTGCGGGGTGATGAAGCCGGACACGGCGATGGTGGAGCCGAACAGGAAGAACCAGAAGGCCAGCGCGTTCAGCCGCGGGAACGCAACGTCCGGGGCGCCGATCTGCAGCGGCATGATTACGTTGGCGAACCCGGCGAACAGCGGGGTGGCGAACATGAGCAGCATGATGGTGCCGTGCATGGTGAACAGCTGGTTGTACTGCTCTTTGGTCTGCAGGATCTGCATGCCGGGCTCGAACAGTTCGGCACGGATCAGCAGCGCCATCACGCCGCCCGCGCAGAAGAAAATGAAGGACGCGATCAGGTACATGTACCCGATGGTCTTGTGGTCGGTGGAGGTGATCCAGTTGACCACGATGGTGCCCTTGGGCCGCCGGACCACTGCCGGCGCAGCCGTGGCCGCGGTTCCGCCCATTCTCTGCCCTGTGGTGGTCATGGCCTGCCGTCCTTTACTCTGCTGGTTCCGTGACCTGTGGTGCAGGGGCCGACAACGGCTGCCGGTCGAAGTCGGCGCCCAGGTTGCCGGTGTTTCCCTTCGCCTTCAGGTCGGCGATGTGGCTGTCATAGTCCTGCTGGCTGACCACCCGGACCTTGAAAAGCATCTCTGAGTGGTATTCGCCGCAGAGCTCGGCGCACTTGCCCATGTATTCGCCGATACGGTTTGGGGTGATGTTGATGTAGGGGTTGTACTGTTCGTGCCCCGGGTACAGGTCGCGTTTCTGCAGGAAATCGACCACCCAGAAGGAGTGCTGAACATCGCGGGACTGGAGGTGCAGCTCCACTTTCTTCCCGACGGGAAGATACAACGTGGGCAGCCGGTCCGGCGCGCCGTAGGCCCCGGTCAGGTGGGCCTGCTGGCCGGCATCCTCGTGGACCTGTTCCTTGACGTAATTGAAATCCCAGGACCACTGCTTGCCGAACACGTCAATTACGACATCAGGGTTGGGGTAGCGTTCGTCGATGGCCCGCTGCTCACGGTCGGTGAAGACGAACAGGACGCCGATAACGATCAGGGGGATGGCCAGGTAGAACACTTCCAGTGGAAGGTTGTAGCTCAGCTGTGCCGGGAATCCCACGGTGTTCTTCCGGCGCCGGTAGGCCACCACGACCCAGATCATCAGGCCCCAGGTGATGACGCCCACAACCAGCGCCGCGATCCAGGAGTTGACCCAAAGGTCCGTGATCAGCTCGGTGTTGTTGGTGGTGTCGCGGGCCCCGGGCAGGAATCCGCGGGACACTAGGTCGGAGCAGGAGGTCAGGGCCGGCAGGGCGGCGAGCACCACGGCTGCTGCGGCGACGCGCTGCAGTCTCCGGTTCTTGAACGGTTTTGTACCCATTCCTGGTCCCTCCGGCTGCTCCAGAGACCCAACTGCCTGAGCCCACCACCGGCGTCAGAGCCGACGGGTTGTGTGCCCACAGTAACGCGGGGAGGATGCTATGGGAAGGGGTTTTGGGCGGCCGGACAAGCGGGCTCCGCCGGCGGAGTGGCGGGGGTGGCCGTGGTGTTACCGGCCGGCCCAGACGGACACTGCCCCGGAGTGGCCGGTCACGATGGTTTGGTACACCAGGAAGATTCCGGCCAGGACGCCGACCACCGAGGTGGCAGGGACCAGCCAGCGGGACTCGAGGAGGCCGCGCAGGCCGCGGAAGGCGGGCCGGCGGGTGAGGAGCGACGGGAAGGCGGCGGCGATCTGCACCGCGACAGCCACCAGGAAGAGCACGGTGACGTAGCGCAGGAAGCTTCCCTGGTGGCCGTGCTCCTCGATGAGCTGTGATCTTCCCGTTGCCTTCTCCAGCTGTTCGCCGGCTTCCGCCGTGAGGACGGACAACGGAACCAGCAGCAGGGCCAGGACACCCAGCGGCCATGCCAGGAAGCGCCTGGACCGGCGGATCAAGGCGAAGGCCACCGCTGCAACCCCGGCCAGCGGGCCCAGCACCACCACGCCGTGGATCAACAGGATGTGGGCCGGAAGGCCTGCGATCTCCAGCAAGGGATACTCCGATCAGTGGTGGGCGCTCTGCTGCGTACGGTCAGTGTCGCACGGCCGCAGGGCGAATTACGCCACCCCGGTGGTACCCAGCAGGCTTCCCACCCCGAACGTGAAGGCCATGGCCAGCGCGCCGCCCACCACCAGCCGGATGGTTGCCTTGCGCTTGGAGCTGCCGCCGATCCTGGCGCTGACGGTTCCGGTCAGTGCGAGCGCCAGGATGACGGCGACGAACGTCACCGGGATCCGGGCTTCTGACGGCGGGAAGATGATGGCCAGCATGGGCAGGACGGCGCCGACGGTGAAGGCGATCGCGGAGGCGAACGCGGCATGCCACGGGCTGGCCACTTCCTCCTCGTCGATGTTCAGTTCCGCGGACAGGTGTGCCTTCAAGGCATCCTTTGCCGTCAGTTCCTCGGCCACTGTCCGCGCCGTGGCTTCACTGAGCCCCTTGGCCTGGTAGAGGTGGGCAAGTTCGGCCAGCTCGCCCTCGGGATCGTCCTGGAGTTCCTGCCGTTCCTTCTCGATCAATGCCCGCTGGCTGTCGCTCTGGCTGCTCACGGAAACGTATTCGCCCAGGGCCATGGACACGGCTCCGCCCACGACGGCGGCGGTGCCGGCAACCAGGATGGGCGCCAGCTCGTTGGTCACGCCCGCCACACCCACCACGGTTGCCGCTACGGAGACGATGCCGTCATTGGCACCGAGGACTCCGGCGCGCAGCCAGTTCAGGCGCGCTGCCACGCTGCTGTCGTGGGGTTCGTTGTGGCTGAGTTTGAGGGTTTCAGACATGCTGGCAGTAAAGCACCGTAACCGGCCGGGTGCCACGAAGGTTTGCATCCCCTAACCGGGCCCGTCGCGCCGCTTTTCGGGCGTGATACTGGAGCAGCAGACTTTCGGCCCTTGCGGTTCCTGCCGGCAGCGGCGACTCTGGGGGCAATCCAGGCCAAGGAGTTGTCATGGACCTACGTCTCCTCCTGCAGGTGCTGTCCCTGCGGGCGGCAGGACGCCGGCGGGAACAGTGGGATCCCGTTCGCATCGCCGCCTATCAGGAGCAGGCGCTGAAACGGCTGCGCGAGGCAGCGTACGCCGGTTCCGCGTTCTACCGGCGGCACCACGCCGGGCTGCGCAACGCACCCCTGGGTGACCTGCCCCCGGTCAGCAAGGCCGACCTCATGGACAATTTCGGCGAAGCCGTGACCACCCCGGAATTGGGCCTCGCTGACCTGGAACAGCACCTGCGGGCCCTGACCGAAAGTTCGGGTGATCCCGGCCGGCCGTTCAGAGGGCGGTGGTGGGTGGCGGCCACGGCAGGGACCACGGGCCGCAGCGGTGTCTTTGCCTGGAACCGCTCGGAGTTTGCCTCGGTCCTGGCATCCTACGCGCGGGCCGGTGACTGGGCCGGGATCTCTCCCGGGCCGGGAAGGCCCATGAGGGTAGCGCTGGTCAGCTCCCGTGTCCCCACCCACCAGTCCGCCGTCGTTGGTGCTTCTGCCAACTCGCGGTTCGTCCCAACGCTTCGCCTGGACGTCACCGCACCCATGGACAGGACGGTGGCAGCGCTCAACCGGTTCCAGCCCAGGGTGCTGGTGGGGTACGCCTCGGCCCTGGCACCTTTGGCGGCCGAACAGCGGGACGGGCGGCTGCGCATTGCGCCCGAGGGCGTCATGTCGACTTCCGAAGTGCTTACTCCGCAGGCGGCGGCCGGGATGCGGGACGCATGGGGAAGCGCCCCCTTCGACGTTTATGCCGCCACCGAAACGGCGGGTATTGCCTCGCCGTGCCCCTACCGGAACCGGCATGTCTACGAGGACCTGGTGATTGTTGAGCCGGTGGACAGCGCCGGACAGGTGGTCCCTGCCGGATCAACCGGGGCGAAACTGCTGGTTACGGTGCTGTTTTCCCGAACCCTGCCGTTGATCCGCTACGAGATGTCGGACACGGTCAGGCTGGGAGGGCGCGGCTGTCCCTGCGGGCGGTCCCTCAGGATCCTGGAGGAGGTCGAGGGCCGCGTGGAGGACGTGCTGACGCTGCCCGGCCAGGAAGGTCCCGTGAGGCTTCACCCCCTGGTGTTCCACGATGTGCTGGGCGATGTGTCCACCGGCGGGTGGCAGGTCATCCAGGAATCCTCGGGGCTGCGCATCCTTATCGCCGGCCGCACGCCCGGACATTCCCCGGACAATATCCGGGCAGCGGTGGAGACTGCCCTGGCAGCGGCGGGCGCATCCCCGCTCCCGATTGTCGTGGAGCCGGTGGACCGCCTCGAGCGCACGGCCTTGGGCAAGGCTCCGTTTGTGCGGGCGCTGCGGAATCAGCGATGGGGGGTGGGAGGGCAGGTGCCCTCCCACCCGACCGTCAGGCGACGGCGGGGTAGCTGCTGAGGATGTAGTCGGCCGCAGCGGGTCCTTTCATCCGAAGGCGGGAATTCCGGATGTCTACGCCGCAGCGGAGCATCCCGGCCCGGAAGGCCTGGTCCGGCTTGGGGGTCAGTCCGTGGAGTTCCGCCCAGCTGACGTAAAGGCCGTAGAGGCAGTCGGGGCCGAGAGGGGAATCTCCGGACGGATCGGAGGCTGTTGCTTCATTCAGGAACTGCTGGAAATGCGAGGCAGACATGGCCAAGGCTCTTTCGCTCTTGCATTATGGGCTGCCGTTCGGCTACAGCAGCGTCTCCCTGAGGCCTTTGCAGAAGGGCCGGGAGGGCGGGTCGCGGTGCCCGTCACAGACTCAAATTTACCCGCGGGTAGCTCGGAAGTACAGGTAGTGCCCCCGGAAGCCCGAACTGCTTCCCGCGCAATGCTAAGGGTGCTTATCATGTATTCCCTTGTGGAACGCGGCGCTGGCATCTTCTCCAACGGTGTCTGCAAGGGAGCAAGGGATAGGGGACGACGGCGATGGACACCTACGGCAATGACGGCACCGGCGGCGCCGGGGCAGGCAGGCGCACGTTGGGGATCGAGGAGGAGCTGCTCCTGGTGGATCCGGCCAACGGGGAGGCCGTGCCCAAGGCCGGGGAGCTGCTGAACCTTTATGTCCGACCGCTGGAGGCGGCTTCCGGGCCCATCCTGACGGCCGAGTTCCAGCAGGAAATGATCGAGGTGGTGACCCCGCCGCACGCCACCCTCGCAGGATTGCAGCAGGATATCGTGGCCGGGCGGGCCATTGCCCACCAGGCCGCCGGGGATGTGGGGGTCCGAGTGGCCGCGCTGGGCACCTCCCCGCTTCCGGCCAACCCCCACCCGGTACAACTCCGGCGCTTCAAGGCCATGGCCGAGGAATACGGCCTCACGGCGCGCGAACAGCTCACGTGCGGCTGTCATATCCACGTTTCCGTGGAATCTCCGGAGGAAGCCGTGGCCGTGCTGGACCGGATGCGGATCTGGCTGCCCGTGCTCATCGCGCTCAGCGCCAACTCGCCCTTCTGGCATGGCCAGGACACCGGCTATGCCAGCTACCGGGCCCAGGTGTGGAACCGCTGGCCCTCCGCCGGGCCGCTGGACATCCTGGGTGGACCGGACGCCTACCACCAGCTGGTGCATGACATGGTGAGCACCGGCGTCGCCCTGGATGAAGGCATGGTCTACTTCGACGCACGCCTCTCGCGGCACTATCCAACTGTGGAGATCCGGGTGGCTGACGTGTGCCTGCGTCCAGAGAACACCGTGCTGCTGGCGGGCATCGCCCGTGGCCTGGTGGAAACCGCCGCAAGGGAGTGGCGGGAGGGCACCGAACCCGTTTCCGTCCCGTCCGCCCTGCTCCGGCTGGCCGGCTGGAAAGCCAGCCGCTGGGGCTTGCGCGGCGAGTTGCTGGATCCGCACACGCACCGCCCGGCGCCCGCGCTCGCCGTCGTCAATGCCTTGCTCAACCACGTGCGCCAGGCGCTGGCGGACATGGGGGACCTGCAGCGCGTGGAGGAACAGGTGGACAGGCTGCTCGCCGAAGGCACCGGCGCGGTCCGGCAAATGGAGGTACTTCACCGCACGGGGGACCTGGAACGGGTGGTGGCGGACGCGGCGGACTGCACGGTTTCCGCGTCCCAGGCCTGGTAGTCCCAGGCCTAGTAGGTGGTGGCGTTGGGAATGATCAGCGGCGGCCGCGGCGCCTGATTGAAGTCGAAGGCGTTGGTGAGGTCGCCCAGGAGCGGGTTGTTTTCGCGGACATCCGGGCGGTTGTCAGGCCGGCCGTCGGTGGCGGGATCGATCCGTTCACCGCCGAGGAAATCGTCCTCGATGAACTTGAAGTAGGCGTCCTGGCTCAGGACCTGGTGGTCGATATACCCCTTCTTCGCGTAGGGGCTGATGACGAGGGCCGGAACCCGCAGGCCGTAGCCGTTGTTGTCCACCTCGGGCGGCTGGACATGGTCATAGAAACCGCCCCAGTCGTCCCAGTTGAGGAAGATGGCGGTGCTGTTCCAGTCCGGGCCGCTCATGATGGCGTTGACCAGCCCGGCAACGTACTGCTGGCCGGTGCTGATTTTGGCCGGGGGATGTTCGCTGACCTCATCGGTGGGTGCCACCCAGGTGACGGCGGGCAGCCTGCCCTGCCGGGCGTCGTCGTACAGGCCGCTCAGGGGTTTGATGTTGCCCTGCTCGCCGTCCTCGGTGACGGTGTCGAAGTACGGCAGCGGGTTCCACCGGCCAGGCGTTTCGGCGTCCTGTTTCACGGGGGCGCAGGTGGCGGCGTCGTTCCGGCAGTCGGGTTCAGTGCCGCCGAACACGTAGTAGGCCCAGGACACGGAGTGCTTGTGGAGCAGGTAGGTCAGGTCGGTCCAGGAGTAGTTGGGCCCTTTCAGGGTTTTCGCCGCTTCGGCCAGCTTGTCCCTCAGGGCTCCCGGCAGGTCTGCGGCCTGGACCGCGCCCTTGCAGGCGGCGTATGAATCGGTGCGCTTGCAGCCGGCCGAGACCACCTGGCTTGTCTGGGCTGCCAGGTCCGGGCCAAGCCCCGCGGCCTGGAGGGCGTCCCGGCATGGTTGCGGGTCCGGGTTGGGCTGGCATCTGCCGATCAGGCTTTCCTCGAATTCTGCCTTCTCGGGTTCATTTTCAACGCCGTCCAGCGCGTTGATGCACGACGACGGGTCTCCCGTCCTGGAGCACTTTGCGGACCATTCCGAGACCATGTACAGGTGCGCCTGGAGGCTTCCGGCGGCGGCGGAGGTGAACATGTGGTCCTGCAGGACAAAGTTGTCGGCGTAGGTCCAATAGGTGGGCAGCTGGTTCCGGTCGTGGTACCCCATGACGTCGGTGCGTCGAGTCTTGTATTTGCAGTCGGTGGCATCCGGCTGGCAGTGCGCAATGCCCTTCTCCGCCTGGGCCACAAAGCCGTCCATCGCCCCGTTGTTGATGTCTGCGGTGGCGTCTGCCGGGCTGTGCGGGCCGCCGGCGTTGCTGTCCGATGAGTCCAGGAAGGGTGAAACACAGCCTCCCCTCCCCGGCGCAGGAAGGCAGGCCACCGGCTTGCCGTCCTTCATGGGAATGCCTTCGGCGCCCGGGTAGGTGCCGAAGTAGCTGTCGAAGGACCGGTTCTCCTGCGTGATGATCACCACGTGCTTGATCTTGGCGATCCCGGTGTCCCCGGGCCAGATCCGCGGAATAGCGACGGCGAGAACCACCAGGGCCACCACCGTCACCGACGCCGCGAGGACGGTCCGCCGCCGCCGGAACACGGGCAGCCGCACCTCAGGACCCCGACCGGAAGACGTCATCGCCGAAGGTTTTCACACCCGGCTCGCCGGCCAGCCCAAGCCGCGGGAGCTGGAAGAGATCCTCGATGGTGGCCAGCAGGCTGTAGTGGTTGTAGGGCCGGTCCGACGTGGCCCCGGCGTTGCTGAACGGGGACAGGACCAGCGCCCCCACCTTGCCCCCGGCGGCACCGCCTGCGGGGCTCCCGGAGTCCCCCTGGGCCGGGCCTGCGGTGCCGCCCTCGGTCTCATCGAAGGTGATGACCAGCATGCCGTCCTGCCGGTACGCCGGGGACGACAGGATGGCCGGGATGTGGTCCTGGAGCCAGGCATCCGCGGCTTCAAGGCCCCCGCGGGTACCGTCGGCGCAGGTGTCGTCGTGCCCGTCGTGGCAGAGGTTGGGTGTGATGTAGGAAAGGTTCGGGGTGGTGCCGACGGACTGCAGGTCATCCGCGAGTTCCGAAAGGTTCACCACGTCTTTGTCGCAGTCCGGGGAATCGGTGATGGACTGGAAGTAGACGAAGGGGTCGTGGTGGGTGGAGTACATGTCATCCGCCGTGGCCCGGATGTGGTTGTCGGGCTCACCGAGGGCCGGGTGTTCGCACGGCTGCTGCATGTCCTCCATGTAGCCCTTCCACGTCCTGCCCTGGGCGGTCAGCTGCCCCGCCAGGGTCTGGGCCTGGTCAGGGTAGACGCAGCCGGTTCCCTGCAGGGTGCCCGTCCCGTCGGTGCCCGTGGCGTTGAACCGGGTATAGGTGCGGCAGTCCTGCTCGGTGTTGTCGTTGGGCCGCTGTCCGGAGATCTGCGCGAGGTAGTTGGGCAGGGAATTGTGGGCGATGCCGTAGTAGTCCTCCAGCAGCACCCCCTGCTTCCGGAGTGTTCCGGACAGGTAAGGGGCGGAGGAGTTGTCACCCCACACGGAGTCGTAGCTCTTGTTCTCCAGGTTGATGACGAAGATGTGGCCGGGGCGCCCGGCGGCATCCGCCGGGGCCGGGTTGGGCGTCACGCCGCCACCCGGGCTTGGGGCGGCACCGGAAGCGCCGCCGGGTGCAGCGCCGGCCGTGGCGCCGGGGGGCGGGGCGGCTGGGCTTTGGGCGGGGGCCGCGGTGCGCGCCTGGCCAGGTGCGGCCGGACTGGACTGGCAGGCTGCCAGCGAGGGGATCAGCAGCAGGGGCAGCAGGAGTAAACAGGGCCCGTGCCACCGGCGGCCTCTGGATCGGGGAGCTGAACCTGCCTTCATGCCCGGCCTCTTTTGTTCGTCGCTGATGATCCTGCCGGCCGGCCTCTGGATGAGTCCCGGCCGGCAGGTGGTCGCACCCCAGCGATGCCGCCACTCTTGCATACAGACGCCACTTTTTGCAGGGGCAATAGCTGTGAATTGGCCGTGAATCGGAGCGCGGCCACGCAGGGATCCCGCCTAGGTCTTTCTGCCCTAGAAGGCGCCGGGCGGCAGGCGTTGACTTGGACTGCGGGCGGAAAACGCCCTCCGGGAACGGAAAGCGCAAGGCTTGCCGCCCGGAAGTGAAAGGAAGAAACAGTGAAAAAGTGGTATCGGTGGCAGGACTACGTAACGGTCGCCGCCGGTCTCTTCACCGCGATTGCGGTCCTGTGGACGCGGCAGCAGAACATGTCCACCACGTTCATGCTCCTCTTCGGCGGACTCCTGATCATCAGCGGCATCATCAACCTGGCCATGCCCGGCACACCGGTCATGGAATACGCCCAGGCCGTCCTTGCCGCCCTGCTGGTCCTCTCGCCGTGGCTGGGCTCCTACACCGGCGCAACCGGCGCCGCGTGGACATCCTGGATCGCGGGGGCAGTCGCGCTGGTGGTCACCGCCGTGGCCATCAAGCCGAGCACTGACGCGCACCGCAATCTCCGGATTTCCCACTAGCGGAGGCATCCGCCATGACCGAAGTACTGCGGTATGAAGTCGGTTCCGGGACCGTGCTCGTTGAAGCTGCCGACGGCAGCTACGGGGTGGATCATCCCGCCCGCAACGAACAGGGGATCCTGGATACGGGCAGGCGGCTGGAAGATGCACTCGCCAGCGTCCGCCCGGCCGCGCGTGCCGCAGTGGAGGCCATGGCGGAGCTGACCCCCGAAAAGATGGAAATCGAATTCGGCGTGAAACTCGCGGGGGACGCAGGGGCAGTGATCGCCAAAAGCAGTTCCGACGCCCATTTCGTCCTCCGCATGTCCTGGACCCCGGCGGCGGCAGAGCTTCCCGGGGACGAAACCGCACACAGTGGGTGAGGGGCGTGGCTGCGTTTCATGACAGGTTCGACGCCGGCCGGCGGCTGGGCAAACGGCTCGCCGGCCTGCGCGGACAGGATGTTGTGGTGCTGGGCCTGCCCCGGGGCGGCGTCCCGGTGGCATTCGAGGTGGCCAAGGCCCTCGATGCGCCGCTTGATGTAATTGTGGTGCGGAAACTCGGCGTCCCGTTCCAGCCCGAAGTGGCCATGGGGGCCATCGGCGAGGGCAACGTCCGTGTCCTGGATCCACGCACCATCAGTGTGGCCCGCGTGTCGCAGGAGGACCTGCGCCAGGTCGAACAGCAGGA
Source organism: Arthrobacter sp. NQ7 (assembly GCF_029581595.2). Lineage (NCBI taxonomy): Bacteria > Bacillati > Actinomycetota > Actinomycetes > Micrococcales > Micrococcaceae > Arthrobacter > Arthrobacter sp. NQ7. Next base: position 220,086 of record NZ_JARFXU020000001.1, read on the forward strand.
ACGGGCCGTCCTGGAAAGCAGGGTGGCCCGGCTCCGCAAGGGCCGGCACCCGGTGGACCTCACCGGCCGGACCGTGGTCATCGTCGATGACGGCATCGCCACCGGTTCCACGGCCAGGGTGGCATGCCAGGTGGCCCGGCAACTGGGGGCCGCAAAAGTGATCCTTGCCGTTCCGGTTGCGCCCTCCCGCGCCGTGGTGGAACTGAAGGAACCGGACGACGTCGTCTGCCTGCTCTCACCGCAGGACTTCAAAGCGGTGGGCTATTACTACCACGACTTCTCGCCCACGGAGGACCGCGAGGTGGTGCAGCTGCTTGATGCCGCTGCCTCCGCAGCGCACCACACCGGCGGGGGAGGTGCAGACGGGAGCCTGCAGGAGGACCTGGAAATACCTGTGGCAGGGGTGGCTCTGCGTGCCAACCTGCACCTGCCGCCCAGATGTGACGGCACCGTCCTCTTTGCCCACGGCAGCGGCAGCAGCCGGCACAGCCCGCGCAACCGGTTCGTCGCTTCGGTCCTGCACGGAGCCGGCCTGGGGACACTGCTCCTTGACCTGCTCACACCGGAAGAGGAAGTCAACCGGGCCAACGTATTCGACATCGGCCTGCTGGCCCAGCGGCTTTCCTCGGCCACCCACTGGCTGGAAGCACGGCACGACGGGTCCCTGGGACGGGTGGGCTACTTCGGTGCCAGCACCGGAGCGGGTGCCGCCCTGTGGGCCGCAGCCGAAACCGGGGCGCAGGTTGCCGCCGTCGTCTCCCGCGGCGGCCGGCCGGACCTGGCCGGACCACGGCTCGCCGCCGTGAGGGCCCCCACCCTCCTGATCGTGGGCGGCGCGGACACCCAGGTGCTGGCACTCAACCGGCAGGCCATGGCAAGCATGCAGGCCCCCACCCGGCTGGAAATCGTCCCCGGAGCAACGCATCTTTTCGAGGAGCCGGGGACCCTGGCCATGGCGGCCAGCCTTGCCACCGACTGGTTCCGGCACTACCTCCTCCCGTCCCCGGTGGGACGGTCCGTTCCGGAGGCCACGCCATGGACCAGAGAATCACCGTGACCGCCGGGGCCGGGCCCACGCGCTGGCCTGCCATCACCAAGGACGTGGCGGCGCTCCCGGTCCAGCCGCACCTGCTGGATTACGGTGCGGCGTGCCGGGACTTCACCTGGGACCAGGCGCGGCGGGCCCTCGCGGGGCTGCCTGGCGGCCGGGGGCTGAACATCGCCTATGAGGCCGTGGACCGCCATGTGGCCGAAGGCCGGGGAGGCGCGGAGGCGCTGCGTTTTGTGGGGGCCGACGGCGGCACCCGCTCCCTGAGCTACGGGGACCTTGCGGAGCAGTCCGGCAGGTTCGCGGCAGCGCTGCGGGCACTGGGGGTGGGGCGCGGCGAACGGGTGTTCTCCCTCCTTGGCCGCAGCCCGGAGCTCTACGTTGCGGTCCTGGGTACGTTCCGGAACGGCAGCGTCTTCTGCCCGCTCTTTTCCGCCTTCGGCCCCGAACCGGTGCGGCAGCGCCTGCACCTCGGGACCGGCCGGGTGCTGGTGACCAGCAAGGCGCTCTACCGCAAGAAGGTGGCACCCGTGCGGGACGCACTGCCAGAACTCCGCCATGTCCTGCTGGTGGACGCCGGCGGCAGCCCCGAACCGGGAACCCTGGACCTGGCCCGACTCCTGGCGCAGTCACCGCGGCCGGACGGGAGGGAGCCAGGGGCGGACATCGCGGACACGCAGCCGGAGGACATGGCCCTGCTGCACTTCACCAGCGGTACCACCGGCACGCCGAAAGGCGCCATCCATGTGCACGACGCCGTGGCCGCCCACTACGCCACCGGCCGCTTCGCCCTTGACCTGCACCCCGGCGACATCTACTGGTGCACCGCCGACCCCGGCTGGGTGACGGGCATGTCGTACGGCATCATCGCCCCGCTGGTCCACGGGGTCACCGCCATCGTGGACGAAGAGGAACTGGATGCGGACCGCTGGTACCGCATCCTCGCCGAGCAGCACGTCACCGTGTGGTACACCGCCCCCACGGCCCTGCGGATGCTGATGAAGGCAGGTGCGGAGCGCGCCGCCGGCCACGACCTGTCCGCGCTGCGCTTCATCGCCAGCGTGGGGGAGCCGCTGAATCCCGAGGCAGTGGTGTGGGGCCGGGACGTCCTGGGCCTGCCGGTGCATGACAACTGGTGGCAGACCGAGACCGGCGGCATCATGATCGCCAACTATCCCGCCATGGATATCCGCCCCGGCTCCATGGGCCGCCCGCTGCCCGGCATCGAGGCGGCCCTGGTGGCCCGCGACGCGGACGGCAAAGCCATCGTCACGGACGGCCAGGCCGTGCTGGTCACCGAACCGGACACCATGGGCGAACTGGCCCTGCGCCCCGGCTGGCCGTCCATGTTCCGCGGCTACCTCAACGAGGACGAGCGGTACCGGCGCTGCTTCGCCGGCGGCTGGTACCTGACCGGCGACCTGGCAAAGCGCGACGGCGACGGCTACTTCTGGTTCGTTGGCCGCGGCGACGACGTGATCAAGTCATCCGGCCACCTGATCGGTCCCTTCGAAGTGGAAAGCTGCCTCATGGAGCACCCGGCCGTGGCAGAGGCCGGCGTGATCGGGGTCCCCGATCCGGTGGCCGGGGAAGTGGTCAAGGCGTTCGTGGAGCTGAAGCCCGGCCATGAACCCAGCCCGGACCTCCAGCTGGAAATCATCGGCTTCGCACGGAAACGCCTGGGTGCCGCCGTCGCTCCCCGGCTCCTCGAATTCACCACCGCCCTGCCCAAGACCCGCAGCGGCAAGATCCTCCGGCGGCTCCTGAAATCCCGCGAGCTCGGGCTGCCGGAGGGCGATACGTCCACGCTGGAAACACCGGCGGCCCCGGCAGCGGAACTGAGGAACCGGCCATGAGCACAAGCAGGAACCGGCCATGAGCACCCTGAAGAACCAGCGCGTCCCCGATCCGGAGCACGGTCTGCACCTGCTGCGGCAGATGCTGCGCGTACGCCGGCTGGAGGAGAAGTGCATCGAGCTGTACAGCGCCGCCAAGATCCGCGGCTTCCTGCACGTCTACATCGGCGAGGAGGCCGTGGCGGCTGGGATCATGGAAACCCTGGAACCGGAGGACGCCGTGGTTGCCACCTACCGCGAACACGGGCATGCGCTCCTGCGGGGCGTCTCGGCCGGGGCCATCCTCGCTGAAATGTATGGCCATGCCGAGGGCTGCTGCCGGGGCCGCGGCGGGTCAATGCACCTCTTCGATGCCGCCACCCGCTTCTACGGCGGCAACGCGATCGTGGCCGGCGGGCTGCCGCTCGCCGTCGGCCTGGCGCTCGCGGACCGGATGGCCGGGCGGCAGCGGGTGACGGTCTGCTTCTTCGGTGAAGGGGCCGTGGCCGAAGGCGAGTTCCACGAGAGCATGAACCTGGCCGCGCTGTGGCAGCTGCCGGTGCTGTTCTGCTGCGAGAACAACCTCTACGCCATGGGCACCGCCCTGGGCCGCTCCGAATCACAGACGGACATCGCGCTCAAGGCTGCCGGGTACGAGATTCCCGCCTGGGCGGTGGACGGCATGGACGTGTTCGCCGTGGAGGAGGCCGCCCGGCGCGCTGTGGACGCCGTCCGCTCCGGCGGCGGCCCGCACTTCCTGGAACTGCGAACTTACCGCTTCCGGGCCCACTCCATGTTCGATCCCGAGCTGTACCGGGAGAAGACCGAGGTGGCCCAGTGGATGGAACGGGACCCCATCAGCCTGCTGCAGGGTGCCTTGGAGGCGGCAGGGCAGCTGCCCGAGAAGGACTGGACCGATCTCCAGGCCGACGTGGACGCCGAGATCAGCACCGCGGTGGGGTTCGCGGAAAACGGCACGCCCGAGCCGGTGTCCGAGCTGACCCGGTTCGTCTACAGCGACCCGGCAGCGGACGCCATCGCGGCCAGCGACGGAAAACCACGGGAAGACGGGGCTGCACGATGAAAACCACCTACCGGGAAGCCATGCGCGCGGCCCTCCGCGACGCGATGCAGCGCGACGAACGCGTGTTCCTCATGGGTGAGGACGTTGGCCGGTACGGCGGCAGCTTCGCCGTGAGCCTGGGCCTGCTGGAGGAGTTCGGGCCGGAACGGATCCGCGATACTCCGCTGTCCGAATCCGGCTTCGTCGGCGCAGGCATCGGCGCGGCGCTGGGCGGGATGCGTCCCGTCGTCGAAATCATGACCGTCAACTTCAGCCTGCTGGCGCTGGACCAGATCATCAACAACGCCGCCACCCTGCTGCACATGTCCGGCGGGCAGTTCAACGTCCCCATCGTCATCCGGATGACCACCGGTGCCGGCCGGCAGTTGGGGGCCCAGCACTCGCACAGCCTGGAGGGCTGGTACGCCCACATCCCGGGCCTGCGCATCCTGGCCCCCGCCACCCTTGCCGACGCCCGCGGCATGCTCTGGACCGCGCTGCAGGACCCGGACCCGGTGCTGATTTTCGAGCACGGCTCGCTGTACAACGTGGCCGGGGAGCTCGACGACGACGCCGGCGCCGTGGACATCGACAAGGCAGCACTGGTACGGGAAGGGGACGACCTGACGCTCATCACCTACGGCGGAACCCTGCCCATGGTGCTGGACGCCGCGGGCCAGCTGGCAGGGGAGGGCATCGGGGCCGATGTCATCGACCTGCGGAGCCTCCGCCCCCTGGACGCCCACACCATCCTGGACAGTGTTGCCAGGACGCACCGGGCCGTGGTGGTGGACGAGGGCTGGCGCAGCGGCAGCATCTCGGCCGAGATCGCCGCCCGGATTGCGGAGCAGGCCTTCTACGACCTGGACGCCCCGGTGGAGCGCGTGTGCAGCCTGGAGGTGCCCGTCCCGTACGCCAAGCACCTGGAACAGGCCGCGCTGCCATCGGTGGACAGGGTCATGGCCGCCGCGCGAAGGGCCGTGGGTGCCCGTGGCTGAGTTCCGGATGCCGTCCCTGGGCGCGGACATGGAGCACGGCAAAGTGGTGGAGTGGCTGGTCAAGCCCGGGGACTACATCCACAAGGGCGACCTGGTGGCGGCCGTGGACACGGACAAGACCGTGATGGACATCGAGTCGTTCCAGGAAGGCGTGGTGGCCGAGTTCCTGGTGGACATCGGCGACACCGTGGAGGTGGGCACACCCATCGCCCGGATCACCGCCACCCCCGCCGAACTCCCGCCAGCCCAACCACCGCCAGCCCAACCCCCGCCCTCAGGATCCCAGCCCGCCGGATACCAGCCCGCCGGGCGAGGGCACAAGGAGCCGGGCGCAAAGGTCCCGCCGCCGGTCCGGCACCTGGCGCACACGCTGGGGGTCGACGTCGGACGCATCAGCGGGAGCGGCATGGACGGCGAGGTGACCAGGGCCGACGTCGAACGCGCCGCAGCTCGGTCCGCCGCCCACGCGAAGGAGGACAAAGCGGTGCAGCCGGAAGAGCCGGCCGCAGCTGGGCCGGCCGAAACGCGCCGCGTTCGGTCCTCGCCGCTGGCCCGGCGGCTGGCGGCGGAGCTTGGCGTGGACCTGGCCGGGATCGCGGGCACCGGCCCGGGCGGCGCGGTGACGGAGGATGACGTGCTCTCCGCCGTCCCGCCCAGGGAACGGGCAGCCGCCACAACGGGGGCGGAGGCGCCGGCGGAAGCACCGCCGTCGGAAGTCCCCGTCGCCGAACCGCCGCGCGAAACCCCGGAAGAGGCGCCGGCGCGGAAACGCACGACGGCGGCCGGCAGCAAAGCGGAGAGTCTCCGGCAGGCGATCGGCGCGCTGATGTCCCGGTCCAAGAAGGAGATCCCGCACTACTACCTGTCCACCACCCTGGACCTGGCGGCGGCGATGGCCTGGATGCAGGCGGCGAACCGGCAGCGGCCGGTCTCGTCCCGCCTGGTGCCGTCGGCCCTGTTGCTGAAGGCGACCGCGCTCGCGGCCCGGGACGTGCCGGACATGAACGGCTTCTTCACCAAGGGCTCCTTCCAGCCCAGCAGCGCCGTGCACCTGGGCGTGGCGGTGGCACTGCGGCAAGGCGGCCTGGTGGCCCCGGCCCTGCATGACGCCGACACCCTCAGCCTGGACCAACTCATGGACCAGCTGCGCGACCTGGTCGGTCGCGCCCGGGCCGGCCGGCTGCAGCGCGCGGAGATGGCGGACCCCACCCTCACCGTGACCAACCTGGGCGACCTCGGCGTCGAAAGCGTCTACGGGGTGATCTACCCGCCGCAGGTGGCCATGGTGGGCTTCGGCAAGGTCCTGGAGCAGCCGTGGGCGCACAACGGGATGATCGGCATCCGGCATGCGGCCATCGCCACGCTTTCCGCGGACCACCGGGTGAGCGACGGGCTGCGCGGCGGCCGCTTCCTGGCCCGCATCGACGAACTGCTGCAGGCACCGGACAAGCTGTGAAACGTGGAAGCGAGGAGGACCCGTGAACCAACAGGACGCACGCCAGGCGGTGGAGACCGCGATCGGGAAAGTAGCCCCCGACGTCGAGCCCGAGGACCTGGAAGGCAGCGCCAGGCTCCGACAGGACCTGGAACTGGACTCGCTGGATTTCCTCCGCCTGGTGGAGGTCATTGCGGAGGCGACGGGGGTGGACATTCCCGAGGCCGACTATCCCGCGGTGGCCACCGTGGACGGCCTGGTCACGTACGTCGCCGGGCACGGATGAAGTGCCGCCCTACGCCGCCGCGTGGTCGTTCCCGCGCATCCTGACAGCAACCACAACGCCGGAAGCCGCGGTGAGGACCGCGACGGCGGCAATGGCGGCGGGGATGCCGTACAGGTCGGCGAGGACGCCGGACAGGAGGGCGCCGACGGCGAATCCGCCGTCGCGCCACAGCCGGTAGACCCCTACGGAGCGGGCCCGCCAGGCAGGGTGGGCCACGTCGCCGACCGCTGCCAGCAAGGTGGGGTAGACCATGGCCGTGCCAAGGCCCAGGACGACGGCGGCGGCGAGCCATGGTCCGAAGCTGTGCGCCGAGGCGGTCATCACCAGGGCTGCGGCCTGGACCAGCATGCCGGCCGCGATGAACCATTTGCGGCCCCACCGGTCGGACGCGGCGCCGGTGGCCAGCTGGGCGGCGCCCCACGCGGCCGGGTAGGCCGCGGCAAGGATGCCGATCTGGCCAAGGTCCAGCCCCGCGCCGGCGAACAGGACGGGGAAGAGGCCCCAGGCCAGGCCGTCGTTGAGGTTGTTGACCAGGCCGGCCTGGCTGGCGGCGGAGAGCGAGCGGTCCCTGAAGCTGGTCAGGGTGAACACCTGGCCGGTGGTGAGCCCGGCGTGGGCGTTGCCGTGCCCGTTGCCGTGCCCGGACGCCTCGGTCCTGGCGTGGTGGTGTGTTTCCCGGACGGTCAGCACTGTCAGTCCCAGGCCGAGTGCGATGTAGGCGGCGCCCAGGAGGAACGGTGCGGGGCGGAGGCCGTAGGCGGTGGCCAGGTAGCCGGTGGCCAGCGCCGTTACTGCCACGCCGAGGTAGCCCGCGGCTTCGTTGAAGCCCATGGCCAGGCCCCGCTGCCGGGGGCCGACCAGGTCCATTTTCATGATCACGGCCGTGGACCAGGTGAGGCCCTGGCTGATGCCCAGGAGCACGTTGGCGGCAACCACCCAGCCCCAGGACGGGGCGGCAATGAGCAGCACCGGGACCGGTACCGCGGCCAGCCAGCCGGCGATGAGTACCGGTTTCCGGCCGTACCGGTCCGAGAGCGTGCCGGCGAAGTAGTTCATTGCTGCCTTGGACAGGCCGAAGGCGAGGATGTAGGTCAGCGCGCTGGAGTACAGGTCCAGGTGGAATTCCTGGGATGCGAGCAGGGGCAGGACGGTGCGCTCCTGGCCCAGGGTGCCGCCCACCAGGGCGTTGACGGCAACCAGGAGCATGAACTGGGCCAGGTTCCGGCGCAGGCCCAGCGCCGTACCGGCCGGGATTGGCGTCCGGGGCGTGGTGGGCATGGTTGCTTCTTTCGGTAGGCGGAAGGTGGCCCGGGCGTGAGGGGGCACGCCCGGGCCGGAAGCCCGGGCTGGAGGGGGGACCTGCCCGGGCGGTCTGGGGTTGGGCCTGGCTAGGCTGCGGGGACGCTGTTCCGCCAGGCGTTCCAGGCGGCGTAGCTGCCGTCCAGTTCGACGACGTCGTACCCGGCCCTGCGCAGGGCGCTGGCGGCGACGGAGTTCCGGACGCCTGACTGGCAGTAGGTCACGATCGTGCCGCCGGCAGGGAGTTCGTCCAGGTGCCACATGACCCGGCCACCGCTGAGCTGGTACGAGCCGGGAATGTGGCCTGCCTTGTGCTCGGTCTTGTTGCGGACGTCCAGGACCATGGCAGCATCGAAACCCTCGAGTTCCTCCGGCTTGACCAGCTTCGGTGTGAAGCTGGGCAGTCCCTCGATGCCGGTCAGGTAGCCGGCCACGTTGTCGATGCCCACGCGGACCAGGTGGTCCCACATGTCCTGGGCCTGGTCCTGGTCCTTGGCCAGGAGCACCAGCGGGTTCTTGTCGGTTTCCGGGTTGACCACCCAGGCGCCGTAGCTGGCTACGGACTTGCCGGCCGGGACGTTCAGGGACCGGGTCACGGTGCCCTGGTGGACGTCGCCGTTGGAGCGGGTGTCGATGAAGGTCAGGGTGTCGTCCGCCAGGCCCTGGGCCACCGCGGCGGTGTCCAGTTCCTGCAGCGGGGCACGCCCGCCCATGACCGCCGGACCCATACGGTTTTCCCGCTTCATGCGGCCGAAGTAGGCGTGCGCGTCGGGCTGGCCGTCGAGGAGTTCGTCGATGAAGCCCTGCTCGTCGTTGGCGGCAAGGTAGGGGCCCCACCAGGCGTAGAGGCGTTCGTAGCCCACCGTGGAGGACGGGATGGCACCCAGGGCCTTGCCGCAGGCGCTGCCGGCGCCGTGGGCGGGGTGGACCTGGACGTAGTCCGGCAGGGTGAGGAACTTGTCGCGGAGGCTGGCGAAGAGCTGCTTGGCGCCCTCGAAGCGGGTGTCGATTCCGCCGGCGGCTTCGTCCAGCAGGTCGGGCCGGCCCAGGTCGCCGGAGAAGACGAAGTCTCCGGAGAGCAGGTAGCCGGGCTGGTCGCTGAACGCACCGTCGGTGACCAGGAAGGACAGGTGCTCCGGGGTGTGGCCGGGGGTGTGGACCGCCTTGATGGTGATGTTGCCCAGGGCGATGGTGTCGCCGTCGTAGAGCCGCTCGCCGTCGAATTCGTACTGCCAGTCCGGCCCGCCTTCACCGGACACGTAGATCTTTGCCCCGGTGGCCGCGGCCAGTTCCCGGGTGCCGGAAAGGTAGTCGGCGTGGATGTGGGTTTCGGTGACGGCCACGATCTTCATGCCGTTCCTGGCGGCCAGGTCCTGGTAGGCGGCGATGTCGCGCCGGCCGTCCACCACGATTGCTTCGCCCTTGGCCTGGCAGCCGATCAGGTAGCTGGCCTGGGCGAGGTCTTCGTCGTAAATGCGCTCGATAAGCATGTGCTGCTCTCCTTCGGAAAAGGGGGTTGGGACGTTGTTCTACGTTCAGTATAGATACCCCCGGGGGTATCCCGCAACGAGGGGTATGCCACTGGTGCGGACCAGTTGGTCAGGTGTGCCGCCGGCCGGCCTCGGCGCGGAGCTTGTCCACGTCCAGGTTCTTTACGGCCTGGATCACTTCCTCCAGGCCGGTGGCGTTGAGTGCTCCGGGCTGGGAAAAGACGAGGGTCTTGTCCTTGAAGGCCATCAGGGTGGGGATGGAGGTGATGTTCGCTGCGGCGGCGAGGCCCTGTTCGGCTTCGGTGTCCACTTTGGCGAAGGTGATGTCCGGGTGGCGTTCCGCTGCGGCGCCGTAGGTGGGTGCGAACATGCGGCACGGGCCGCACCAGGCTGCCCAGAAGTCAACGAAGACGATGTCGTTGTCTTCCACGGTCCGGGCGAAGGTTTGCTGGGTGATGTCGATGGGTGCCATGGTCTGTCGTGTCCTTTCGGGCGGGAGTTCTTGAGTGCCCTGCGGCAGGGCCTAGGTGGTGGGGAGTCCGGCGCGGGTCCAGGCGGTCATGCCGCCGGCCATGGTGTCCGCCTTGTAGCCAGCGCCGTTGAGAGCATCGGCGACGGCGGCGCTGCGGTTGCCGCTGCGGCAGACGGCGATGACGGGCACGGCCGGGTCAAGCTCGCCCAGGCGGGCCTGCAGCTGGCCCATGGGGATGTGCAGGGCACCGGGGATCATGCCCTCGGCGACCTCGAAGTCCTCGCGGACGTCGAGGATCCGGGCGGTGGAGCGGCGCTGGTCGGCTTCGGTGATGGTGATTTCAGCCATGGTGGTTCTCCTTCGAAGTGGTGTGTGGCTGGAGCTGGTGGTGGTGTTGCTAGCGGACGGGTTCGCCGGCCTGGCGCCAGGCGGCCATGCCGCCGCGCACCGAGTAGGCGTCGTACCCCTTGGCGGCCAGCAGCCTGGCTGCCGAGGCGGAGCGGACGCCGGAGGCGCAGACGGCGATCACCGGACGGGTCTTCTGGATGCCTGCCGTGCTTGCCTGCAGCCGGTCCAGGGGGACATGTTTGGCCTGCGGCGCCCGGCCGGTCCTCCACTCCTGGGCCGACCTGACGTCGATGAGCGTGGCGCCTGAGGACAGGAGCTCCTTGGCCTGAGCCACGGAAATGGTCTTGTAGGGCTTGCTGAAGGCCTTCCTGAGGGAATCGATCAGTCCCATGATGTTCTCCTTTGACGTAACGGGTTGGAGGGGTCAGGCGGTGACAGTGCCGGCGGTGACCCACGCCGCGACGGCGAAGATGAGGACCGCGAACGAGATTCTGATGTGCTTGTCTTTCAGGTGCCGCGCGAACCGCGCGGCGACCACCGATCCCACGATCGCCGGGATGGCGAACGCCAGGGTGGTGGCCCAGTCCATCGTGTAGCCGGCGGCGTGGGCGCTGAACCCGGCGGCGGAGTTGACCACGATGATTGCCAGGGAGGTTCCTACGGCCTGTTTCATGCGCAGTCCCAGGAGGATGGTCAGGGCCGGGGTGATGAGGAAGCCGCCGCCCACGCCCAGCAGTCCGGTGAGGAATCCGACCAGCAGGCCGACTCCCACGGCTTTCGGGGCGCAGGACCTGAAGGCCCGGTCCGCCCCGGTGCTGCAGGACCCCTCGCTCTCGCGGGGCTTCATGAGCATCCGGATGCCCGCGGCCACCATGATCACGGCGAAGGCCAGCATCAGGATATTCGGGTCCAGCAGCTTCCCGAGGGCCGCACCGGCCCAGGCTGCCGGGATGCCGGCGCCCCCGACCAGGGCGATCACGGGCCAGTTCAGCCCTTCCCGGATCCGCGGGAGCAGGGCCGCCAGCGATGTGATGCCCACCACCAGCAACGAGGTGGGAATGGCCTGGGTGGGGCTCATACCGACGCCGTACACGAGCGCCGGAACGGCGATGATGGACCCGCCGCCGCCCACCACGCCCAGGACGACGCCGACGACGAGCCCCAGTCCCAGGGCCGCGATCATGCTGCAGCGCCCTCTTCAGCGGTCTGCACGGGAAGCTGCAGGATGGCGCTTTCGCGGGTGGGTTCCTTCGCGGCCTTGTTCCACGGCATGGCCGACAGGGCCTTGCCCATGGCGCAGGTGTTGGTCGCTGCCGAGAACGTCAGCCCGGTGGCGATGGCCCCGGCGAGCATGCGGACCTTGGGGGAGACGAACTTGCCGCCGGCCAGGCCAAGCATGACCAGGGAGCCGGCGGCCAGGCGGACCTGGCGCTCCAGATCCCAGCGGTCCTTGCCCGTGACCACGTCGCCGCCGGCGGCGGCGAAGCCGGGAACCCCGCCGGTGAGGACGTAGGCGGTGTCCAGGCCAACTGTGGCCATCCGCTGGCGGGCCTGCTCGGCCCGGACTCCGGACTGGCAGACCAGGACCACGCGTGAACCCAGCCGGGCGGCGAGCTCGTCGGTGTGCTCGGAGAGCAGCGGAAGCGGCACGTTGTAGGAGCCGCGGATGTGCATGGACTCAAACTCGGCGGCCGAGCGCACGTCGATCACCATCACATCCCGGTGCTCCGTAATCCAGGACTGAAGGGTTTCGGGAGCGAGTGCGGTGACGGCTGCTGCTGTGGAAGGGGAAGTCATTGATGGCCTCTCGGAAGGGATCAGAGTGGATACCCCACCGAGTATTGCAGATACCCCCAGGGGTACGCAAAACACCCGTGGGGGTATATAGTCGAGGGCAAGCACACCATCGATGGAGACCCCTATGGAACTGAACCCGACTGAACTCACGCCCGTGATCAACCGCCTCAAGCGCGCCCAGGGCCAGCTCGCCGCCGTCACGCGCATGCTGGAGGAGGGCCGGGACTGCAAGGACGTCGTCACCCAGCTGGCGGCCGTCTCCAAGGCCCTTGACCGCGCCGGCTTCGCCATCATCGCCACCGGGCTGGAACAGTGCATCGTCCAGAAGGACGCAACCATGGACCGGAAGGACCTGGAAAAGCTCTTCCTTTCCCTCGCCTGACCGGCGCAGCCGTACGCCGGACCTGACGCAACCTTCAAGGAGTGCCATGACCTACACCCTGGCCACCACCGTTCCCCTGCCCTGGGCTGAAACGGTGGAGCGAACCCGCGAGGCCCTCGCCGCGCAGGGCTTCGGGATCCTGACGGAAATCAATGTCCGGGCCACCTTCGAAGCCAAGCTCGGCGCCGAAGCCGCGGACGCCGTCGGGGATTACGTCATCCTGGGCGCCTGCAACCCGGCCCTTGCCAGCCGCGCCCTCGCCGCGGAGCCCCAGATGGGCGTCCTGCTGCCGTGCAACGTGGTGGTGCGCCGGAACACCGGTGCCGCCGAGACCACGGTTGAGGCCATCGACCCCCAGACCATGGTGCAGCTCAGCGAATCCCCGTCCGTCAAGGACGTGGCGGACGACGCCGGCACGCGCCTGCGCGCGGCCCTCGCCAGCCTGGGCGGACAGCCGGAGTAACGGGCTCCGGAACTGCCGGGGCCGGCGCCGGCGGGTAGTGCCTGCAGCGCCTTTGTGATCTACTGCTCAGTAGCCTGACTATTCTGTTGCAGCGACCAGAGGGAGCTCCCGCCGATGTCCGACCTGTCCGCCCTTGCCCTCGTGTGCACCCTGACCCCGTCCCCGGATCCGTCCAGCAGCGAGCTGATGGCGCAGCACATCCTGGACGAACTGGAGGGCCACGGGGTGGCCACCGAATCACTGCGCATCGTGGACTACGACGTGAAGCGCGGCGTGCAGGTGGATATGGGCAACGGCGATGAATGGCCGGCCATCCGGGAGAAGATCCTGGCAGCGGAAATCCTGGTCCTGTCCACCCCCATCTGGATGGGCCACCCCTGCAGCGTCGCCCAGCAGGTGATGGAGCGGCTGGATGCCGACCTGTCCGAAACCGACGGCGACGGCAGGCCCGTCATGTACGGAAAGGTCGCCACCGTTGCCGTGGTGGGCAACGAGGACGGTGCCCACAAGACCATCGCCGACATGATGCAGGGCCTGAACGACGTCGGCTTCAGCCTTCCAGCGCAGGGCGGCACCTACTGGGTGGGCGAGGCCATGCAGACCGTGGATTTCAAGGACCTGGACGAGGTGCCGGACCCGGTGGCATCGACCAACGCAGGCCTGGCCCGCAACGCCGTGCACCTGGCGCGGTTCCTCCGCTCGAACCAGTACCCCGCCAAGTAGCGGTCCCAGCCCAGCAACCCGCCCAGTAAGGGAGAACCATGGCCGACCCCCTGGTGATTGTTTTCGACGTCAACGAAACCCTGTCCAACATGGCACCCCTTGGCGATGCGTTCGCCGGGGCCGGCGCGCCCAAGGAACTCGCCAGGCTGTGGTTCGCCACGCTCCTGCGCGACGGCTTCGCCCTCACCGCCAGCGGCGGCAAGGAGGCCTTCGCCACCATCGGCGCCGACGCCCTCCACACCCTGCTGGCCGCCGAACGCATCCCTGGGGACCGGGACGCCGCCGTCGAGCGCGTCATGGCTGCTATGCAGAACCTTTCGCTGCACCCCGACGTTCCTGACGGCGTCCGTGCCCTGGCCGCCGCCGGGCACCGGCTGATTACCCTGACCAACGGCGCGGCCGCCAACACGGACAAGCTGTTCGTCGCCGGCGGCATCAGGGACCACTTCGAGCTGCTCCTCTCCGTGGAGGACGCCCCGGCGTGGAAACCCGCCAAGGCAGCATATGGGTATGCGGCAACATCGGCCGGAGCAGAGCCCTCGAACATGCTCCTGGTCGCTGTGCACCCCTGGGACATCCACGGGGCAGCCAAGGCCGGACTCCGGACGGCGTGGATCAACCGGACCGGCGCCCGCTACCCCTCCTATTTCCAGTCCCCGGACATTACCGTCAGCGCCCTGACGGAACTGCCCGGGGCCCTCGCCCGGTAGGCTGCCGGCTCCGCACGGCACCGCAACGAACGACAGAACACGGAGACCACGCATGGCCCAGCCCGTTGACCGCCGCACCGTTGAGGTGGACGTCGTGCCGCTCTCCTACCTTGCCGCGGGGGACCCGGCCGCCCCGCCCTTGATCCTGCTGCACGGCACCTTCTGGAGCAGGGTCTGGCAACCGGTCCTGCCGGCACTTGGGGAACACCACCGCTGCTACGCGCTGGACTTTCCGGGGTTCGGCCGCAGCGGGGGAGAGCTCGCCGTCGGGGACGCAACCGTCCCCGCCCTTGCCCGGACGGTCCTCGAAGCGGCCGACGCCCTGGGCGTCGATAGGTTCGACGTCGCAGCCCATGACATCGGCGGCGGTGTGGCCCAGCAGTTGGCCGCCACGAGCGGCAGGATCGGCAAAATGGTGCTGATGAACGCCGTCATGCTCCCACTCCTGGCCCGTGCCCGCCGTCGAGCGTTTCCGGGATCCCGAGGTCCGGCGGAACACCTCGGAGGAGGACCTCCTCGCCGCCAGGCGGAAATCGACCCAGGGCTGCGCCGTCCGCACCTTCAGCGAGGAGGAACTGGAGGACTACCTTTCGCCGTGGCAGGACCCGGCGCGGTCCCGGTCCTGGATGGCCATGGCGGCGGCCGCCGATTCCCGCTACACCCTGGACCTGGTGCCCGCCCTCAAGGAGGCCGCCCTCCCCACCCGGCTGGTCTGGGGCCGGGACGACGACTTCCAGAAGATCGAGTTTGCCCGCCGGTACGTGGCAGACATCCCCAACGCCGACCTTGTGGAGGTGGCCGGCAAGCACATCCCCACCGAAGACTCACCGGACGCCGTCGCCGCAGCCATCCTCGAACACTTGGCTACAGGGCGGTAGATCCCACTCCCGCCGCCGCCGGAAGACCGGCGCGGTGGCGCCGTTCAAGGTCGACGACGTCCCGGCCGAAAGAGAACGCCAGCAGTATGAGTGCCACCGCCGGAGCAGCGGCAACAAGGGTGGGCGGGGCGCCCGGAACCAGGGCGGCCAGCAGCGCGAACGGCTGGAAGGCCCCGATCGCCTTGCGTGACGTGCTCGGTGGAAGCTGCGCGCGGAGGTGGGGCCGGAGGAGCCCGGCGGCCACGAACACGTAATACATGGCCCCGATGCCCAGCGCCCACGGCCCCGCCACGGGAACCGCCGCGACGGAGAGCACCAGCACGAGGGCGGCGTCCGTGGCGGCATCAAAGCGGGCTCCGGCCTCTGACGCTGTCCCCGTGCGCCGCGCCACGGCACCGTCCACGCCGTCCAGCAGGAAGGCCGCGCCGCCCAGGACCGGAACCAGGACCCCTGGCTGGTCCCCGGCAAAGACCGCCGGGACCGCCACGGCCGCGCACAGTCCCACCAGGACTGCCCGGAGCAGCGTGACCCGGTCCGCGGGAGTTGAAAAGCGGGGGATGCGGCGCAGGACGGATACGACGGCGGCCCCGGTCACCGCAGCGCCAGCACCGACGCCTGCCATTTGCGGGAGCACGCCCCACGGGAGCAGGGAAGACAGCCATAGGGCCGGAACCGCGTAGCCGGCAACGGCGGCCACGGCGTCGGGCATCGCCCGGTCAGCTGCCTTCACGCGGCACCTCCGCCCGACCGCCGGCCACGGCCTGGGTGACCCTCACCGGCGGCGCCGTGCGGCCGCGAAGGCTGTGCCGCCGTCGGACGTTTCCGTGCGCCGGGCGCGGACCAGGCCGGCGAGCGCCAGGAGGGCGCCAACCCCTTCAGCAACGGCGCTGAGGGTTTTGGAGAAGAACCAGACGGGGTCGTACATGGCAGGGATCGGTCCGATCGCCGGAATATCCACATACCTGTACAGTACGACGGCGGCGAACGCGCTGAAGGCGACCACCAGGGCCAGGGCATAGGCAGCGCTGCTGCCGCGGATGAGGACGTACACGCCCGCTACGAAGGCGGCAGCCGCTTCCAGCAGGAACAGCGTGCCCTGGCTGATGGTGCCCGGCTGCGCCGCCTGGTAGCCCGGGGCCAGGAACAGGTGGACGCCGGCATCGATGAACAGCGCCAGGGCGGTCAGTAATCGTAGAGCCACGCTTATGTATACGCCCGAAGTTTCCTCCCGGTTCACCCGGACCCCTTATATCGGCGGGTTATCTGGGGAATATTTAGGGGGATCCGCAGCCTTGCGCCTGTAGCAGGCAGCGAAGCCTGCGGCCCGACGAGCAAGGAGAACTGCGATGACCCTTCCCAAGGAACTGACCCCCGGCAAATGGGTCCTGGACATGGCGCACAGCGAGATTGGCTTCACGGTCCGGCATGCCGGGATCAGCAAGGTCCGCGGCCGCTTCACCGAGGCCCAGGCGGAGGCGCACGTGGGGCAGTCGCTGTCGGACTCCTCGGTGCGCGCCACGGTCTCCACCGCCAGCTTCAACTCCGGCGACGCCAACCGCGACGCGCACGTGAAGGGCGCCGACTTCTTTGACGTGGAAAAGTACCCCGAAATGACCTTCCGCGGCACCCACATCGAGGGCGACGGCGAGGACTACACGCTCACCGGTGACCTGACCATCAAGGACGTCACCCGGCCCGTGGAGCTCGAGGTCGAATTCACCGGCGTGGCCGTTGACCCCTTCGGCGCCACCCGCGCAGGGTTCTCCGCCGAGGCCGAGATCAGCCGCAAGGACTTCGGCCTGACCTGGAACGCCGCGCTGGAGGCCGGCGGCGTGCTGGTGAGCGACAAGGTGAAGATCAACCTGGAGGCAGCGCTGGTAAAGCAGGGCTAAGCCTGGCTAGCCGATGACCGGACGCTCTTCCGGGAGCTGGTACAGGCGCGGCCGCGAGGAGAGCGCGAGCGCGGAGGCCACCGTGATGGTTCCGATGCGCCCCGTGAACATCAGCGCCATCAGCACCCACTGGGCCTCCGGGGGGAGGCCCGGGGTGATGCCGGTGCTGAGGCCAACGGTGGCGAACGCCGAGATGGACTCGAAAAGGACCCTGTCCAGGGACTGGTCGGTGAAGATCAGCAGGAGGAGGGTGCCGGCGATGACCGCCGCAACGCCCAGGAGCGCCACGGACAGGGCCTGCCGCTGCGATGACGAACTGATGGAGCGGTGGGCAACCGTGACGTGTTCCCGGCCACGGACCTCATTCCAGATCGCGAAGAACAGGACCAGGAAGGTGGTGATCTTGATGCCGCCGGCGGTCCCGGCGCTGCCGCCGCCAATGAACATGAGGATATCCGTGACCAGAAGGGTCTCCGGTGCTGCGGCGCCGTAATCGATGCTGTTGAAACCTGCCGTGCGGGGGAAGACCGTTCCGGCGAGGCTGGTGAGTATTTTGCCCGTCAACGACAACGGGCCCAGGGTCTGGTCCCTGTTCCACTCGAAGCCGGCAAAGAGCAGCGCGCCGGCAGCGAGGAGGAACAGGCTGCCGTAAATGGTCAGCCGCATGTGCACGGTCCAGTCCTTCATTCTGACGCCGCCCCGCAGCAGGGAAATGAGAACCGGGAACCCCAGCCCGCCGGCAACGATCGCGGCGCAGATGGGGACGATGATCCAGGGGTCCGAGGCAACGCCGATGAGATTGTCGCTGTAGAGCGCGAACCCGGCGTTGTTGAACGCGGAAACGGCATGGAAGGCGCCGTGCCAAAGCGCGCTCAGGGGATCCTGGTTGTAGCCGAGCCAAAAGCGGCCCGTGAGGATGACGGCGGTGGCTGCCTCAAACAGGACCATAGTCCTGGCCACGGCGAAAAGCACGGCCCGAACATCGCCGAAGTTCAGCGTGTGGGTTTCGGACTGGGCAATCAACTGCCCGCGCACGCCGATGGTCTTGCGCACCAGGAGCGCCAGCAGGGTTGCCAGCGTCATGATGCCGAACCCGCCCACCTGGATGAGCCCCAGGATGACGGCCTGCCCGAAGGGAGTCCAGAACGTTGCCGTGTCCACCGTGGCCAACCCCGTCACGCAGACCGCCGACACCGAAGTGAACAGGGCTGTCAGCAGCGGTTCCGGCTGGACGTTGGTGTGCGCGGCGGGGAGCATCAGCAGTCCGGCGCCCAGAAGGATAACGACCAGGAAGGCCAGCGGCACCAGCCGGACTGGATGCAGCAGGACGCGGCCCAGGCCAGACCCGGCGCCCCCGCCGCTGTTCCGTTGGCGGCCCGCGCGGCTCCCGCGGCTCCCGCTGGGGCCTGGAGGACGGATCCCGCCGGCCGCAGCACGCGGGCTTCCGCCCGATGGTTGCCGGGCGGTCCGGTCAGTGCTCATGTGCTTTTCCTCCACTGTGCCGGTGCTGCCCTTGCTGGTCCCATCTCCGGGCGCCCGTCAGCCCGGAAGTAGCCGGGCGATGAGGTTGCGGACTGCCAGGCCGCGTCGGGATGCCGGAACCAGCAGCCGGGCGCCGAGCCTGTAGCCGCGCTGGCGGGATGCTGCCAGCTTACGGTGCCGCGCCTCGTACCGGCGGAATGCTGTGCCGGGGTCGCCGGGAGCGGCGGCCAGTTCTTGGGCGAGTGTTGCAGCGCCGATCATGGCCAGGCTGGAGCCGTCGCCGAACAGGGAGACGCAGGAAGCAGCGTCGCCCAGCAGGGCCACCCTTCCCCGGGACCAGGAGGCCAGCCGGACCTGGCTGACAGCGTCGAAATACAGGTCCCCGGCGCTCTCCAGCTGCTGCCGCAGGTCGGGCAGCTCGGGCACCGGCCAGTCGTACCCTGCATAGGCACCGAGCACGATCCGCCGCTGCGCCCCGCTGTCGCTGAACGCCGGGCCGGGGTGCCTGGGACCACGGAAGATGAACCCGGCGCCCGCGGTTCCGCTGACGGGGTGGACCGTCAGCGAAAGGCCCGGCTGGTTGTACATGACCACGGAATCGGGGTCGGCGGCAGGTCTTCCGAGGGACAGGGTTGCGATGTAGAGGCCCAGCGGGCGGACAAACGCGTCCTCCGGCCCGAAGGCGATGCTCCGGACGGTGGAATGCAGCCCGTCGGCACCCACCACCAGGTCAAAGCGGCGCGGCGGGGCGTGTTCGAACGACACGTTAATCCCGGCTTCATCCCCGTCCAGGGCGGCAACGGAATCGCCGAAGAGGAGTTCGGCGTCGTCCCGGACAGCCTCGCAGAGTATGGCCGCGAGGTCGCTGCGGGGAACTTCCACGTCCTCCCCGCGGGGCCGGCCCAGCCGCATGGGGCCGATCCGCCGGCCCGACGGTGCCACGAACGTCAGCCCCGGCGCCCGGGTGGCCGCCGCCTGAAGCCGGGGCAGTATCCCCATGCTCCGCGCTATCCCGGTGGCGGCTCCATGCACGTCAACAGGGTTGCCGCTGGAGCGAAGGCCGGAGGCGCGTTCCACCACAGTGGGCAGGAACCCGGACCGTGCCAGCCAGAATGCCAGCGTCGGGCCCGCAATTCCGGCTCCGCAAACGAGCACCGTCGGTTGTCCCACAGGCCTCAGCGTAGTGCAGCGGCCCCGGACCTACAGCGGCTGAGGCCGGACTTTCACGGTACCGAGCGCCCGGATCAGGGCTACGGCCGTGATGGACCCGGCGGCCATGATGGAGGCCAGCACCACCACCTGGAACCGCCCTGCTTCCAGGGGTGAGGCGCCGCCGAAGATCGCACCCACGAACGCGCCGGGCAGGGTGACCAGGCCCGTGGTCTTGGTCTGGTCCGTGGACGGAATCAACGCCGCATGCACAGCCTGCCGTGCCTGGATCACCGTGGCCTGGCGGGGCGTGGCACCCAGCGCCAGCCAGCCCTCCACCTGGTCCCACTGCTCCACCACCGCCTCGAAGAAGCGGCGGCCGGCAAGGGTGGCGATGGTCATGGAGTTGCCGATCACGATCCCGCCCACCGCCAGCACGTAGCGCGGCGTGAACTCGATGGCACCCGTTCCGAAGACGACGGCGAGGGTCACCAGGATCCCGGCGGCCATGGTTGCTGCCACCAGGGCCAAGCGGCGCCAGGACCAGGTGAGGCGCCGGGTGGCCGTCACGGATGCCACGCTGAACATGACCAGCAGGGCCGCGCCCACCCAGAGCGGGCTGGTGATGACGCCGCCCAGCACCAGGCTGATGGCGGCCAGCTGGGCGGCGCCTCGGAGGATCGCCAGGGCAGGGGACAGGTGCGACGGCGTACGCGAGCCCCACAGCAGGCCCACCGTGAGAGCCGCCAGGACAGCGACGGCCACCAGGGTGGGCAGCAGGACGGCGGGGGCGGGCATGCCGCCAGCTTAGCTGCGCGGGCATCCGGCCCGCGGAATGCGCCTAGGAGTTGCTGTCGGAGATGGCCGAACTCACCGCGGTGGGGCTGTCGTATTCGCGGTCCGGGAGGGCTTCCAGGGCCTCGATCACGTTGCTGTCGGCGCCGGCGTCCTTGGCCCGGGACAGCAGGTCGTCCCGTTTGGCGGGGTAGTCGATGCCGCCCAGGAACTTCTGGATCTGGATGGGGTTGGGAGTGTCTGCCATGGTTCCGGTTTCCCTTCGAGGTTGGCTGTGTTCTCCGGAGTCCACCACGGCCGGGCCGCGGTGGGTTTCATCGTAGCCCCGCGCGCTGACAGCGGGAATGGCCGCTGGTGGCCGCCCGCTGGATGCAGTGAGTTGGTCACGGCGGCCACACGGGATAAGACTGTGGATATGGCACGGGGAACCCTTCGGATCTTCCTGGGTGCGGCGGCAGGAGCCGGCACCACGTATTCCATGCTGCGTGAAGGGCATCGCCTCGCCGCCGCCGGCAGGGACGTTGCCGTCGGCATCGCCACCCATCACGGCAGGCGCGAAACCGTGCAACTCCTTCACGGTCTCCATGCTCTGCCGCCCTGCGTCCGCGGGGACGGTGCCGGCATGCAGGTAAGCGGGTTGGATCTGGATGCCGTGCTGGCCCGCAAGCCGGAAGTGGTCCTCGTCGATGACTACGCGGCCGCCAACCTCCCGGGCAGCCGGCATGGACACCGCTGGCAGGACATCGAAGAGCTCTTGTCCGCCGGTATGGATGTGCTGACCACGCTCGCCATCCAGGACGTTGCCTCCCTGCGGGATGTCGTCACTGCGATCACCGACCACCCGGGCGGTGGATCCGTCCCGGACGCGGTGGTGCGGCGCGCGGACCACATCGAACTGGTGGACATATCGCCTGAGCTTCTGCGCCAGAGAGTGGCTGACGGACAGGTGGTACCGCGGGACAGGATCGACGCTGCCCTGGCCAACGAATTCCGCCTGGGGAACCTCATCGCCCTGCGCGAAATTGCCTTGATCTGGTTGGCGGACCGGGTGGATGAGGGCTTGGCAGGTTACCGGAAAGACCAGGGGATCACCGCAACGTGGCCGGCCCGCGAGCGGGTGGTCGTCGGACTCAGCGGAGGCCCGGAGGGGGAACTGCTCATCAGGAGGGCAGCCCGCATTCTGTCGAGGGTCAACGGCGGCGATCTGCTGGCCGTACACGTCCGCCGGGCCGAGGCAAGTGTTTCAGAGCCGGCACTGGAAGCACAGCGGCGGCTCATCAGCGGACTCGGCGGCAGCTGCCACACGGTGTCGGGTGAGGACCCCGCGACGTCCCTTTTGGAGTTTGCCCGCGGCGTCAATGCCACGCAAATCGTCATCGGGGCCTCGCCGGGGAGGCTCCGAAACAGGATTCTTGGCAACAGCGCCGGAGCCAAAGTGGTCCGGGACTCGGGCGACATCGACGTGCATATTGTGTCCCATCCGCAGGTTCGCCGCGGATTGCCCGGTCCAGGTCCAGCCACCCTCAGCCGAAGGCGCACCATGGCCGGATTCGTGCTCGCCGTGCTCCTTCCAGTCCTGGTGACGGCGGTGCTTTCCCTCAACCCCCGGCTGAACCTCGCCACCCATGCGCTCGTGCACCTGACCGGGGTGATGGCGGTAGCGGTCATCGGTGGCCTGTGGCCGGCTGTGCTGGCAGCAGTCCTGGGTTCGCTGCTGCTCAACTACTTTGAGACAGAACCGATTGGTACCTTCAACATCAGCGACGCGCAGAACATCTTCGCATTGCTGGTGTTCCTCGCCGCAGCGGTGGCTGTGTCGCTGGTGGTCGGCCTGTCTGAACGGCGCAGGCGGGAAGCGACCCGGGCCCGCGCCGAAGCGGCCACCCTGGCAGACCTTGCCCGCGGGGCACTCCTGGCGGACGATACGATCGCTGCGTTCCTCGACAGGGTCCGCGAAACCTTCCAGGTCCCGGCTGCCGGCCTCTACACCCGTCCCGGAGACGGGGAAGCGGACTGGGCACTGCAGGCCTTTTCCGGGGACACCCCGCCACCCTCCCCGGACGCGGCCACAGCTGCCACGGACAGCGTGGAACGTGCCGATTCCCGTACGGCACTGGTTCTTTCCGGCCGCACGCTCACCGCGGGTGACCGGCTCCTGCTGGCGGCACACGGAGCCCATCTCCTGCTGTTGCGCGAGCACCACGCCCTGCAGCGGAAGCTGCAAAGCACCACCAAACTGGCTGAGGGCAACAATGTCCGCACGGCCATCCTGCGGGCTGTCAGCCATGACCTGCGGACCCCCCTCGCAGGAATAAAGCTGGCCGTGACAGCCCTGCAGCGCCAAAACCGCAGGTTGCCGGAGGAGGTGCGGGGCGAAATGCTTGCCACGATTGAGTCGTACACCGAGCGCCTTGACGCCCTCATCTCCAACCTCCTGGACATGTCGCGGATATCAAGTGGTTCCGCTGCGCCCCATACGGCCCCGGTCACCTGGCGGGATGCGGTGGAAGACGCCCTCCGCGGCATCCCCACAGACAGAATCAGGGTGGACCTCGCCGCCAACATGCCGGCTGTTGATGCCGACCAGGGAATGCTGGAGCGGGTCATCGCCAACATCGTGGAAAATGCGCTGAAATATGCGCCTGCATCGGATGTCGTCATCATCGGCGTTTCGGGAGCGGCGAACGAAACGGACGACGGCGGTATGCCGCTTGGCGAGTTGCGCATTGTCGATCACGGGCAGGGCGTGCCCGCTGCCGCCGCCGCGGCGATGTTCCAGCCGTTCCAGCGGCTCCATGACGCTCCCGAGGGCCTGGGCATCGGCCTTGGCCTCGCTGTCGCCAAAGGCTTTACCGATGCAATGGGTGGCCAGCTTGAGGCGGAACCAACCCCCGGGGGCGGACTGACCATGGTGATCCGCCTTCCCTTGTCCACCGGACCCCGGATAACAGGCATTCCAAGGAAAGCAGGCACCAGCACTTCATGAGGACCGTACTGATCGTCGATGACGAGCCGCAGCTCCTGCGCGCCCTCCAGGTCAATATGGAGGCGGAGGGATACCGGGTGCTCACTGCCCTGGACGGCATGGCCGCGCTCGGGCATGCGGAAGGCAGCCATCCCGACATCATCGTCCTGGACCTTGGCTTGCCGGACATGAACGGCGTGGACGTGATCACCACGATCCGCCGCACCAGCAGTACGCCGATCATCGTCCTCTCCGCCCGTCACGGCTCCGTGGATAAGGTCAGGGCCCTGGACGCCGGCGCGGACGACTACGTCACCAAGCCGTTCGGACTGGACGAACTCCTGGCCCGGCTGCGCGCCGCGGGGCGCCGGGGCGGTACCCCGGAGACAGCGGCGGACGAGGCCCCTGTCGATGTGGGTGACTTCGAGGTGGACCTGGCCAACCGGAAGGTGGCCCGGGGCGGCGCGGCGGTCCGGCTTACCCCCAGGGAATGGGCCATCCTGGAGCTGCTGGTGCGGAATCCCGGCCGGCTGATCACGCAGCAGCAGATGCTTGCGAGGATCTGGGGCCCGGGGTACGGGAATGAGACCCATTACCTGCGCGTCTACATGGGCCAATTGCGTCGGAAGCTGGAGGCGGACCCCGCCCGTCCCCGCCACCTGCTAACCGAGGCCGGCATGGGCTACCGCTTCGAACCGTGACCACGATTCGCCCGCGAGCTTCAGACGGACCGGCAATCATTGTCATGCAGCGCGCTCTCTTTTGTAGGCCCGCAGTGAGGGCCGCCGGGCGGGAGGGGCGGGGGATCCGCCGCGGCGGGACAGCCGCAGGAGCGAGATGCCGACGACGGCGAACCAGGCCCAAAGGAGCGGCCCGTAGACGGCGTAGAGGGACGGCATGATGAAGCGCAGGGCCTCGCTGGCGAGGCCGAGGGCGCCCGTGGCAATTCCAAGCCAGCCAGCCCAGTGCGGAAGGACACCCCGGACCATGGGCAGCGAGATCAGGAGGATCCCCAGCGGTGTGAGCGCCCCGGCGAGCGAGACCGCGTTGTTCTCGGCCACGAAGGCCTCCGCAGCCGCCACGAAGGCAGGCCTCGCGGAGGGGGCCGCGGCCGCGTACTGGTCGCTTAAGTAGACCAGCGAAAGGGTTCCTTCGCTGGTCACCGGCACCGCCAGGAGCGCGGTCCACGAGGCTGCGCCGACCGCGAAGCCCAGGACCGCCAGGCTGGGACTAGCCGGGAACAGGGCCACCAGGAGGGCAACGAAGACGACCAGCCCGAACAGCGACGGGACAAGCCAGAGAAGTTGCTGGGCGATGTACGAGGCCTTGTGGTCCGCGATGAACCGCAGCGTAGCCTCCCCACCGGAAACGGGCGGCGGATCCACCACGTAGAGCGCGAGGGCGGCCACACCGGAAACGACCAACAGCAGTCCGGCAGTACCGCCGATCCGGTACAGCGGCCACCAGGCCTGGGCATTGGGCAGTTGCGCCGACATGCCTTGATGCTAGGCGCGCGCGGTGTTCACGCACTTGGGGCGAAAGTCCTCCCGGCGGCCGCAATTCCAGGCGTAAAGGATTCGTCAATAAATGCCTTTTCCGCAGGTCAGCCGTTTTCGCCGGTGCTAGCTTCGCAGTGGTCGCGGTGCACAGGGCAGCGCGGAAAGGCAGACATGACCACGTTGAGCAGGCCCCCGGCGGATCCCTCCGCGCCCCATCCGCATGGAAAAGAGGCGCTGAAGGACTGGCTGCTGTTCGGGCTGCAGGACAGCAAGGGCGCCCACCCCGGCCCCGGCGGCGTGCCCACCCAGCATGAAAAGAAGCATTCGTGGTGGCAGGTCATGTGCCTCACCGGCGTGGACTACTTCTCCACCCTGGGCTACCAACCGGCCATCGCAGCGCTGGCAGCAGGCGTCATCTCCCCGCTTGCCACCCTGGTGCTGGTGGCTGTGACGCTGCTGGGAGCACTTCCGGTCTACCGCCGGGTGGCCGGCGAGAGCCCCCGCGGCGAAGGTTCCATTGCGATGCTCGAGCGGCTGCTGCCCAAATGGGGCGGCAAGCTCCTGGTGCTGGTCCTCCTCGGGTTCGCCGCCACCGACTTCATGATCACCATGACCCTTTCGGCCGCCGACGCCACCGCCCACCTCATCCACAACCCCGTCGCCCCCGGCTGGCTCCAGGACCAGAACGTCCCCGTCACCCTCGTCCTGCTGGCCTTGCTGGCCGCCGTCTTCCTGCGGGGATTCCGGGAAGCCATCGGTGTCGCGGTCGTGCTGGTGGTCCTCTACCTGGGCCTGAACGCGATCGTGGTGGTTGCCACCCTGGCGCAGGTCGTCACCCACCCAGCGGCCATGGGGGACTGGTGGACCAATATGTGGGTCTCGCACGGAAACCCGTTCATGGCCGTGGCCATTGCGTTGCTCGTGTTCCCCAAACTGGCCCTGGGCCTGTCCGGCTTCGAGACCGGCGTTGCCGTGATGCCGCAGGTGCGGGGAGCCGGGGAGGACACCGAAGAGAACCCGGCCGGCCGTATCCGGGGTGCCCGGCGCATGCTGACCACCGCCGCGGTGATCATGAGCGGCTTCCTGCTGACCACCAGCTTCATCACCGTCGTCCTGATTCCGGAACAGGAATTCCAGCCGGGCGGCCAGGCGAACGGCCGGGCGCTGGCCTTCCTGGCCCACGAATACCTCGGCGTAGGGTTCGGCAGCCTTTATGACATCAGCACCATCGCCATCCTCTGGTTCGCCGGCGCGTCCGCCATGGCGGGCCTGCTGAACCTGGTTCCCCGGTACCTGCCGCGCTACGGCATGGCCCCAGAGTGGGCCAAGGCGGTCCGGCCCCTGGTGCTCGTCTTCACGCTGGTTGGCTTCCTGATCACCTTCATCTTCAACGCCGACGTCGACGCCCAGGGTGGCGCGTACGCCACCGGTGTGCTGGTGCTGATGACCTCCGCCGCCGTCGCCGTGACGTTGTCGGCGCGCCGGCGCGGGCAGCGGAACCTCACCAGGGGCTTTGGTGCGATTTCCGTGGTGTTCGCGTACACCACGGTGGCCAACATCTTCGAACGGCCCGAGGGCATCCGGATCGCCGCGATCTTCATCCTGGGCATCATCGTGATTTCACTGCTGTCCAGGGTCCGCCGGTCTTTCGAACTTCATGCAACCCGGGTGCACTTGGACCAGCAGGCCCTGGAATTCATGTCCAGCACCCTGGACGGGCCCATCGCCATCATCGCGCACGAACCGCTGCGGATGTCCGCGGAGGCATACCGGGACAAGCTTGAGTCAGCGGTCGAGGTCAGCCATCTTCCGCTTGCCGGCGAGGCGTTGTTCCTTGAAGTCGTCGTGGACGACTCGTCGGACTTTGAGACCGAACTGTTCGTCCGCGGGGTGAACCGGCACGGCTTTCACATCCTCGAGGTCCACGGTCCGGTGGTTCCCAACACCATCGCTTCGGTGCTGCTGCATATCAGGGACGTGACAGGGCTGATGCCCCATATCTACTTCCGCTGGACGGAGGGCAACCCCATTACCAACCTTGTCCGGTTCCTGTTCCTGGGCGAGGGCGAGATTGCGCCGGTAACCCGGGAGGTGCTCCGCGAGGCTGTCCCTGACGTCACCCAGCGTCCGTGGGTCCACGTCGGCTGAGCGGAGGCTCCGCCGTCGTCCCGGACTTGTGGACCACTGCCGCCAGGTGCGGAACAGCACCCGCAACCCGGACGGCGTCCGCCAGGCTGACCGGGCGGTCCGCGCGGAAGGCGGCCTCGGCGTCGTCCTCGCGAACGCCCGCTGCCAGCACCACGACGTGCACCATGTCGCCGTACGAGTCGTTGCACGCCAGGATGTCACCGGGAACGTTGTGGCCGGCAGGGCCGGGGGACGGCCAAGGCTGGAAGATGACCCACCACTCCTCGCCGTCCTGGTCAGGAAACACGTAGCCGGTGGCCGGTGGAAGGGCACGGCCGTTCACTCCACGGCCGCCGTAGCCCTCCACCGCCTCGGCAGCCGCGGCAAACCTGATCCTGCCGCGGTCCTCGGGTGCCTCATCCCACCGCATCTGTGCTCCTGCCTCCACACGTGCTGTCTCTGCATCCATCAAAGGCCGGTGCAGGCGCGGCGCGGACGGCCGGAACGTTTAATTGACGGATTATTTACACCCGGGCCCGGTGGTGGCCATGGCCGGGAACCGCGAGTCGGGGCTGGCCCGGCCACCATAATGAAACCCATGCAGAGCCCCGTCACGATCCGCCCCATGTGCCCGGACGACTGGGAGTCCGTGCACGCCATCTACGCCGCGGGCATCGCCACCGGTGAGGCGACGTTCGAGAGCGAGCCACCCACCTGGGAGGCGTTCGACGGCGGCCGGCTGGCCGAGCACCGGCTCATCGCCGCGGACGCCGGCCGGGTCCTGGGCTGGGCCGCGGTGTCGCGGGTTTCCTCGCGGGAGGTGTACCGGGGCGTCGTGGAGCATTCCATCTATGTGGCGCCGCAGACACACGGCCGGGGCGTGGGCCGGCTGCTTCTCAGCGCCCTGATCGATTCCACGGAGGCTGCGGGGATCTGGACCATCCAGTCCAGCATCTTCCCCGAAAACCTGGCCAGCCTTGCGCTGCACCGCAAGCTGGGCTTCCGGGTGGTGGGGACTCGGGAGCGGATCGCGCGGATCAGCCACGGGCCCAAGGCCGGGCACTGGCAGGACACCCTGCTGCTGGAACGCCGCAGCCAGGTGGCCGGGACCGAATAGGCGCTACCGGGAAGGCAGGGTCAGGATCTCGGCGCCGTCTTCGGTGATGGCGATGGTGTGCTCCGTGTGGGCCGTCCTGCAGCCAGTGGCGCTCCGAAGGGTCCAGCCGTCGTCGTCCGTCACCAGTTCCGCCGTGTCCGCCATGATCCACGGCTCCAGCGCCAGCAGCAGGCCGGGCCGCAGCTTGAAGCCGCGCCCGGGCCGTCCGCTGTTGGGCACGTGCGGGTCCTGGTGCATGGTGGAGCCGATGCCGTGGCCGCCGAACTGGGTGTTCACCGGGTACCCGGCATCGGTGAGGACGCGGCCGATGGCGTAGGAGATGTCGCCGATCTTGGCGGTCGGCCCGGCCGCGGCGATCCCGGCCGCAAGCGCCCGCTCGGTGGCCTCGATCATCGCCACGCTCTCCGCGGGCCGGGATTCCCCCACGATGAAGCTGATGGCGGCGTCCGAGGCCACCCCGTTCAAGACGACGGCGAGGTCCAGGGTCAGGAGGTCGCCGTCGGCCAGCGCGTAGTCGTGGGGGAGTCCGTGCAGCACGGCATCGTTGACACCGGTGCAGATGTAGTGCCCGAACGGGCCGCGGCCGAACGACGGCGCGTAGTCCACGTAGCAGGACTCGGCCCCGGCATCGGTGATCATCTCCTTGGTCCACTGGTCGATGTCCAGCAGGTTTGTGCCCACCGTGGCGCGGCTTTTCATCGACTGCAGGATGTCCGCCACCAGGGCCCCGGTCTCCCGTGCCCGGGCCACTTCAGCAGGGGTCAGGATCTCGATCATGGGTGGGCCCTTCATCTGTGGCAAACAAACTACAGGGGCCATCCTATGGTCCGCGCATGGTGGGGCAGCAAGGGGCGGGGGCATTTAGGGGAGGCGGAGAGGGGTTGTACGAAAGACATAGATGGATGTATATATTTACGTGTGTCTATGTCTATGGAGTTGACCCCGGTGGAGGCCGCAGCCTGCTGCGCCCCGCTGGCGCGCGAGCCGTTGTCAGAACAGGAAGCGGAGGGGATTGCCCCGCTGCTGAAGGCGCTGGCCGATCCCGTCCGGCTGCGGCTGATGTCCATGGTCGCCTCGCATGAAGGCGGCGAAGCCTGCGTCTGCGACCTCAACGATGCCTTTGACCTCTCCCAGCCCACCATCAGCCACCATTTGAAGATCCTGCACGAGGCGGGGCTGCTGGACCGGGAGAAGCGCGGCGTCTGGGTCTACTACCGGGCCCGCACCGGGGCGCTGCAGAACCTCGCGGCACTGATCGGTGGCCAGGCGTCGTGAATGTCCTGGCACGCCGCGCCGCGGCGGAGTTTGTGGGTACCGCGTTCCTGGTCATGGCGGTGGTCGGCTCGGGCGTGATGGCGTCCAGGCTGTCCCCGCACGAGGCCGGGCTGCAGCTCCTGCAGAACAGCCTCGCCACGGGTGCCGCGCTGGTGGCGCTGATTGTGGCACTCCAGCCGGTGTCGGCGTCGTTCAATCCCGTGGTGACCCTGGTGGAACGGGCGCTGGGGCTCATCGACACCCGGACCACCGGCGCCCTGGTCGGCGGGCAGGTCCTGGGCGGCCTGGTTGGCACCGTCGCGGCAAACCTGATGTTCGGGCTGGACGCGGTGACCCTTTCCACCCATGAACGCACGGGCGCCGGGCTCTGGCTGGGCGAGGTCATCGCCACCGTGGGGCTGCTGCTGGTCATTTTCGGCACCGTCCGGTCCGGCCGCGCGGACCGGGTGGCCTTCGCCGTCGGCGGGTACATCACCGCCGCGTACTGGTTCACCAGTTCCACCAGCTTCGCCAATCCCGCCGTGACCATCGCCCGGACCGTCACGGACACCTTCGCCGGCATCGCACCGCCGTCGGCCCCTGCCTTTATCCTCGCGCAGCTGCTCGGCGCCGCCGCCGGCTACGTCCTGGTCCGCATCCTCTACCCCTCCTTTACCGACGCTCCTGCTGCCCCGGCGGCCGACCGAAAGGTGCTCTCATGAGCCACAAGCCCTCCGTTTTGTTTGTCTGCGTCCACAACGCCGGCCGGTCCCAGATGGCCGCCGCCTTCCTCACCACCCTCTCCCAGGGCGCCATCGAGGTCCGCTCCGCCGGGTCACAGCCCGCGGAAAAGGTGAACCCGGCCGCCGTCGAGGCCATGGCGGAGGTGGGCATCGACATGTCGGCCGAAATCCCCAAGGTCCTCACCACCGAGGCCGTCAAGGACTCCGACGTGGTGATCACCATGGGCTGCGGCGACGAATGCCCCTACTTCCCGGGCAAGCGCTACGAGGACTGGGTCCTGGAGGACCCCGCCGGCAAGGGCGTGGACTCCGTCCGGCCCATCCGCGACGAGATCAAGACCCGCGTCGAATCCCTCATTGCCTCCCTTATCCCTGCTTCGGCCTGAAAGGTTGTTGACGCCATGACATCCAAGGAGTCCCTGCCCGTTGCCGTGATCGGAGCCGGGCCGGTGGGGCTGGCCGCCGCCGCGCACCTGCTGGAACGCGGCCTGGAACCGCTCGTCCTCGAGGCCGGCCCCACGGTGGGCTTCGCCATCCGTTCATGGGGCCACGTCCGGGTGTTCTCCACCTGGAAGTACAACCTCGACCCCGCCTCCGTCCGGCTCCTGGAACGCAACGGCTGGGAAGCGCCCCGGCCCACCGCACTGCCCTACGGCTCCCAGATCGTCTCCGACTACCTCGAGCCGCTGGCGGCCACGCCGGAGCTGAAGGACCGGATTCGGACCGGGGCGCGTGTTGTGGCCGTCGCCCGGCAGGGCATGGACAAGGGCCGCAGCAAGGGACGTGACCAGGCGCCGTTCCTCCTGCGCGTAGAGCACGACGGCGGCACGGTCACCGAGGTGCCGGCCCGCGCCGTGATCGATACGTCCGGAACCTGGACCACCCCGGCGCCGCTGGGATCGTCCGGGCTGGCCGTTCCGGGTGAGGCTGAAGCGCGTGCCGCGCGACTCGTCACCGGACCGCTCCCGGACGTTGCCGCCGGCGGGTTTGCCGGCCGCCGCACGCTGGTCATCGGCTCCGGCCACTCGGCCGCGAACATGGTGCTTGACCTGGCCCGGCTGGCCCGCGTCAACCCCGGCACCGAAGTCCTCTGGGCTATCCGCGCCGCCAGCCCGGCCCGCGCGTACGGCGGCGGGGACGCCGACCAGCTCCCCGCGCGCGGCCAGCTCGGGGCCAGGCTCCGCACCGCCGTCGACACCGGGGCCGTCCAGCTCCTCACCAACTTCCACACGGCCTCCATCGATGTGGATGGCGACGCCGTGACCGTGCACGCTGCGGACGGCCGCAGCGTTTCCGTGGACCGCGTCATTCCCGCGACCGGGTTCCGCCCGGACCTGGCCATGCTGTCAGAGCTGCGGCTGGACCTGGACCCGGCCGTCGAGGCACCCAGGGCCCTGGGCCCGCTGATCGACCCGGACTTCCACAGCTGCGGAACGGTCCCGGCCCACGGCGCCGGCATCCTGGCCCAGCCGGAGAAGGACTTCTACCTGGCCGGCATGAAGTCCTACGGCCGGGCACCCACCTTCCTCATGGCCACCGGCTACGAGCAGGTCCGCTCCATCGTCGCCGCCCTGGCCGGGGACACCGAGGCCGCGGACGCCGTGGAACTCGAGCTCCCGGAAACCGGCGTCTGCTCCACATCCGTGCCGGACGACGCGGCGGACGCTGCTGACGGCTCCTGCTGCTCCGCCCCGGTGCCCGTGACCATCGGCTTCGCCACCGGCCTGCAGCACGGCCGCACCGGTGAAACGGCGCCTGTGTAGGGATGGGCGCCGGCGGCCTGCCCGGCGGCGACGCGCAGGTTCGTTCGCGACGCGGCTGCTCATTTTCGACGCGCAGACTCATTTTCGACGCGCAAGTTCGTTCGCGACGCGCAGACTCATTTTCGACGCGGCTGCTCATTTTCGACGCGCACCTGCAGAACCGCTACCCACATGTGGGCTGCGTGATGGAATGTGCGCCGCGAAAATGCAGATGCGCGTCGCGAGGGTACGGTCGCCTAGACCCAGCCGCGCATCCCCATGGAGCTCAGGGGGCGGAGGGGTCTCCCCAGTTGATGCCGATGGAGCGGCCCCGGGCGAAATGGGCGTTCGCGATGTCGTTGACTTCGCGCAGGCTCTTCCCCGGATGGGCAAGCCGGATCCACTCGTAGTCCCACTCCTGCATGTCCCGTATACGGCCCACCTGCTTTTGGGCCCGCATCTGGGCTGTGAGGTCATCGCCGGCAAGGACCGGCCGGGGTGGGACGACGGCGGGCTGCGGCTTGGGCGGGGGTACGCGGGCCGGGCGGGGCGGGGCCTTTGCCGCGTGTACCAGGGCCACAGTCAGCGCAACCATGCCCGCAGCTATCAGCAGGACCCACCAGTATTGAATGATCAGGGCTATGCCGATCAGGATGAGGAACGGGGCACATCCGATGCCGCCGGCGCCCTTGCTGCCTGATCGCCGCCGCTTTGCTGCCATGGTGCGGTTTCCAACTTTGAGTCGCAGGTTGACGGAACATCTCCACTCTCGCACCGGGAAAGCGTCATGTCATGAGTACCGGGTACTCGATTTTGCTGGCTTATGCGGCCGCGACGCGCATGCTCATTTGTGCCGCGCACCTTCCAGATCGCTGCCCAAATATGGGCTGCGTGCGGGAATTTGCGCCGCGAAGATGCTTTTGCGCGTCGCGGGCCGCCGGCCGGCAGGTCAGTCCGTGATGTCCGTGCTGGTGCTGAGCTCCTGCCACTGGTCCAGCTCGGCCCGCTGCGCCTCGGCCACCTTGCCGAAGGCGTCGAATGCGTCGGTGCCCAGGACCAGGAGGCCCGGCGGGTTGGGGGAATCGACGACGGCCATGATCGCCCTGGCAGCCTTGTCCGGGTCCCCGGGCTGGGTGCCGTGCGCGGTGTCGTGCTCCTTGCGGCGCTTGCCGGCCGTATCCGCGTAGTCCCCGATCGCCGTCGTGGACTGAGTGAGCGAACGGCCGGCGAAGTCGGTGCGGAAGCCGCCCGGCTCAATGGCGGTGACGTTGATGCCCAGCGGCTTCAGCTCGTTGCGCAGCGACCCGGACATGCCCTCCAGTGCCGCCTTGGTGGCCGTGTAATAGCCGGAGCCGGGCGGGGTGATCCGGGCGCCGATGGACGAAATGTTCAGGATGGACCCTGACTTGTTCGCCCGCATGCCCGGGACCACCGCCTTGATCATGTCCACGGCGCCGAAGAAGTTGGTGTCGAACAGCCGGCGGATATCGGCGTCGTCCGCCTCCTCCACCGCGGCGCGGTACCCGTAGCCGGCGTTGTTCACCAGCACGTCGATCGCCCCAAACTGGTCCTCCGCTGCCTTCACCGCCGCGCTGATCTGGGCCTTGTCCGTGACGTCGAGGGGGAGTGCCAGGGCTGTGTCGGGGAAGCCGGCCGTGATGTCCTGAACCGCATCGACGTTCCGGGCGGTGACGACGGCGTTGTGCCCGGACGCGAGCACGGCTTCCGCCAGTGCCCGGCCACGTCCGGTCGAACAGCCTGTGATGAGCCACGTTGCCATGGGATGTCCTTTCGTAGGGTTGGGTGAGGTGCGGCCCGGCACTTAAGGCCGGTGCCGCCGTCGTGCCTGTGCTGTCAGTTCGTGGGCGCCGTAGCTGTTGTCCTCGGGGTTGACGGTAACGCCGGGGGCCACCAGCTGGTCGATGCGGTCCAGGACCTCGGGGGCAAGCCTGGTGTCCGCGGCGGGGAGGTAGGACTCCAGCTGCTCCATGGTGCGGGGCCCCACGATCGCGGCCGTGACGCCGGGGTGGTTGATCACGAATGCGATGGCCAGCTCGATCATCGTGACGCCTGCCCATTCGGCCACCTGGGCGAGCTCCTCCACGATGTCCAGCTTGCGCTGGTTGGCGGGCTGGGTCATGTCGAACCGGGCGCTGGGCCGGGCACTCGAGGTGGGCCGGGACGCGGAGTCCTTCCGCCACCGGCCGGACAGCCAGCCGCCGGCCAGCGGGCTGTAGGTCAGGGTGCCCATCCCGTGCCGCTGGACCGTGGGCAGGACGTCCTCCTCAATGCCGCGGGTCAGGATGGAGTACGGCGGCTGTTCGGTGACGAACCGCTCCAGGTTCCGTTCCCGGGACGCCCACTGCGCCTCCACGATCTGCGACCCGGAGTAGGACGACGAACCGATGTACCGCACCTTGCCCTGGCGGACCAGGTCGGTGAGGGCGCCGAGGGTTTCCTCCACATCGGTGTCCGGGCTGGGGCGGTGCACCTGGTAGAGGTCGATGTAGTCGGTGTTCAGCCGGCGGAGCGAGTCCTCCACCGCGCGCATGATCCAGCGGCGGGAGCCGCCGCGCTGGTTGGGGTCCTTTTCGTTCATGGGCATGAAGAACTTGGTGGCCAGGAAGACGTCATCGCGTCTGCCTGCCAGGGCTTCGCCGACGATCTCCTCCGAGGCCCCGGCGGAGTAGACGTCCGCCGTGTCCACGAAGTTGATGCCGGCGTCCAGGGCGCGGTGGATGATGCGGGTGGCGTCGGCGCGGTCGTCGTTGCCCCAGGGGCCGAACATCATCGCGCCGAGGCAGAGGGGGCTGACTTTTACCCCCGTGCGGCCGAGTGGGCGGTATTCCATTCTTCTCTCCTTAGGCTTCCGGGATGACCATGGCGAACCGCTCAGGGCGGGCGACGTCCGGGTCGGGGCCGCTGCGGGTGCCGGTGTCCAGGGCGTCGATGGCGGCCACCTGCTCCGGCGCCAGCTCGAAGTCGAAGACGTCGAAGTTCTCGGCGATGCGGGCCGGGTTGGTGGATTTGGGGATGGCGGAGCGGCCCTGCTGCAGGTGCCAGCGGAGCATCACCTGGGCCGGGGTCTTGCCATGGGCCTGCGCGACGGCGGCAATCGCCGGGTCGCGCATGACGTTCCTTCGGTTCTCGCCCCAGCCCGGGTAGAACGTGATGCCGCCGATCGGCGACCACGCCTGGGTGAGGATGCCGTGCTCAGCGTCCGCGGCCTGCACGTCACGCTGCGTGAAGTACGGGTGCAGTTCGATCTGGTTGATGGCCGGCACCACGTCCGTTTCCGCCAGCAGCCGTTCCAGGTGGTGCGGCAGAAAGTTGCTGACGCCGATGGCCCGCACCCGCCCGTCCTTCAGCAGGGTTTCCAGCGCCTTGTACGCGGCGATGGTCTTCTCGAACCGGTCCGGCGCGGGCTGGTGCAGGATGAACAGGTCCAGCTGCTCCACCCCGAGCTTGCCGGCCGCCTTGTCCCAGGCGTGCAGTGCCTCGTCGTAGCCGTAGTCGCTGACCCAGACCTTCGTCTCGATGAACACGTCGGAGCGGTCCAGGCCGGAGCGGCGGATGCCTTCGCCCACCTCGCGCTCGTTGCCGTACGCCGCGGCGGTGTCGATGTGCCGGTAGCCCACCTCGAGCGCTGTCTGGACGGCCGCCGTCGTCTCTTCCGGGGGACTTTGGAAGACGCCCAGGCCGAGCGCGGGCAGTGTGATTCCGTTGTTGAGCGTGAGTTCCATAACCATGCCCTTCACGCTATGCGGGTGTGGAGGTTTGTGGGAGGGCTTGTCAGTCCCTCCTTCGCGGCCCGGCGTCGGCGTAGCGTGGAGGCATGACCAACAGCGACGACGTGCGGAAGTTCCTGACCTCCCGCCGCGCCCGGCTCACGCCCGAGGACGCCGGCCTGCCCGCGTACGGCGGCAACCGGCGCGTTGCGGGCCTCCGGCGCGAGGAAGTGGCCATGCTCGCGGGCCTGAGCATCGACTACTACATCCGGCTGGAGCGGGGAAACCTTTCGGGCGCCTCGGACAGTGTCCTGGAGGCACTGGCCCGGGCTTTGCAGTTGGACGACGCCGAGACCGCGCACCTGTTCGACCTGGCCCGGGCGTCTACCGCGGCCCCGCGGGTGCGGCGGAAGCGGATCCGCAGACGGTGCGCCCCAGCGTGCAGCGGGTCATAGATGCGATTACGACGGCGCCGGCATGGGTCCGGAACGACCGCGGCGACGTGCTGGCCTCCAATGAGCTGGGCCGTGCCCTGTACCTGGAGATGATGGCCGACGCCGGCACCCCGCCCAACAGCGCACGGTTCACCTTCCTGAATCCGAAGGCACGGGAGTTCTTCCGCGACTGGGAGCGCGCCGCCGACGACATCGTTGCCGTCCTCCGCTCCACGGCTGGCAGGAACCCGTTCGACAAGGACCTGTCCGACCTGATCGGCGAGCTTTCAACGCGCAGCGAGGAGTTCCGCGTCCGCTGGGCCCGGCACGACGTGAAGTACCACCGCACCGGCCGCAAACGGCTGCACCATTCGATCGTCGGGGATCTGGACCTGACGTACGAGGCGATGGAGTTGCCCGCGGATCCGGGGCTGCGGATCAACATCTACACAGCCGAACCCGGGACGCCCTCCGAAGACGCGCTGAAGATGCTGGCCAGCTGGGCCGCCACGCAAACCTCTGCCCCCGGGGTTGCGGTCCCGGAGGGCCGCTGAACCCCGCCTTCGCTGCCCGGATCCTTTTTTGACGCGCGTCTTCGGGTGGGACGCGCTGGTTCCTTTTCGACCCGCATATTCCCCGGCGCGGTCCGCATATTCCCCGGCGCGGCCCGTATCAGGGGCGCGAAAAGTAGGATGCGGCCCTCAGGGGAGTTCGCGCGTCGGCAACGGCAGGGCACGTACGACGGCGGCAGCAGGGCAAAGCGGCCAGGTGGCCTTTGTCAGGACTGCGCGTTGATGAATCCAATGATGATTGCGGTCCACCAGCACAGCTGCGAGATCACCAGGCACGACATGAGGTGAACCCGCTGCCCGGTGGACAAATCCCCGAATGCGGTCCTGGCTGGGAGCCGGGCGAGCCGCCGCATCAGCGGGATCAGCATGATTCCGTTCAGGCTGAGCACCAGGACCGCCGCGAGCTTCACCTCGGTCATGGGGCTGTCCAGGTGCGGGCTCAGGAACACGCCGGTGGCCAGCATCCCGGCGAGGCCGCCCCAAATCAACGGTGTTGCGGCCCCGTCCAGCCGGATGATCTCACCGAGCGTGCGCCGGCCGATCAGCCACAGGAGCCCGTGCCAGTCGACCAGGATGATGGCACCGAAGGCCACCACCAGGAAGAGGTCATGCACCACCAGATCGATGGCGTGGACGTAGCCGTCAACGAACACCGTGGAGGACAGCAGCACGGACAACAGCCATGCAACGAAGGCCGCGGCGGACAGGCCGGCAACCAGTCGACGGGTGGACCGCTCTGATTCGCGGTGCAGCCGGAGCGTGCGCCTGCTGACGGGGATGTAACTCATGTCTGCCTCGGCGAGACCTGTAGCGGGCAGCCGTCCCAGCAGGGCCCGGGTCAGCACCAACATAGACCCGCCGCTGGCCGGTAACAAGGCCGCGTTAAATGCTTCTGGAGTGCCGCCGCGAGTGCCGGGTTTCGACGCGCATAAACCTCCGCGGTGCGTATATTCCGTTGCGCTGCCCGGATATCAGATGCGTGAGGGAACGTGCGCGGCCGGAACGAAGATGCGCGTCGATTCCAGCAGAACGCAGCACCGAGCAATCTGGGCTGAGCCGCTGCCCCTCCACCGCCGCCCGGCGGTTCTTATTTCCTGCCCGCGAGCTGCGCGAGTTGCCGGTCGTGGATGTCGGGGCTTGGGCCGCCGCGGGGGTCATCGAAGGCTCCGCCATCGCGAAGCGTCCGGAGGTAGGCGCGGTCGAGCCCGATGCGGGCGGCCACCTGGTCGGCGCCTGCGGGGGAGCCGTGCCCCGGGACGACGACGT
Organism: Arthrobacter sp. NQ7; assembly: GCF_029581595.2. Lineage (NCBI taxonomy): Bacteria > Bacillati > Actinomycetota > Actinomycetes > Micrococcales > Micrococcaceae > Arthrobacter > Arthrobacter sp. NQ7. The sequence goes on from NZ_JARFXU020000001.1 coordinate 258,078, forward strand.
CGATGTTCCCCGATTCCCCCTCGAGGAGTTCCAGGGCATCGAGGTAGTCCTGGATGGGATCACTGCTGCTGCCGAAGTCCAGGATCGGGATCAGGATGTCGGAGAGCATGTCCCCGGCCACGAGGACTCGGGCGTCCTCGATGACCAGCGCTGTATGGCCTGGCGCGTGCGCGTTGTGCTCAAGGATGCGGATGGCCGGACCCTCCCATGGAACGTGGGTGGTGTCCGGGGGAAGCGCGGTGAGCTGCCCCAGGAGATCAAGGGGTACCTGGCCGCTGAGATCAGGAGGGATCACGGAGGCAAGCCGCTCTTTGGCGCCCGGAGCGGACAGCCGTTCCCTCGCCGTGGTTGCACACCGGTTTCCGGCATAGCGAGGTGCATCTCCCAGCTCCGGATGCCACAGCATGTGGTCCCAATGCGGATGGGTGGAAAACCCGGCAACCACAGGCTGGCCCAGTTCCCGCAGGTCCCCGGCGAGGCAGGTCAATTCGTCCGTGGTGATGCCGGCATCGATCACCAGCGCGCCGCCGCTGCCCTGGACTATCAGGGCGTTGCTTTGCATGAACGAACTTTGATGCACGTGGACGCGCTCCGCGATCTGCCGCAGCATAGGGCTCCTTCAGTTGTGAATGACCAACACCTGGTGGTGACGCTAATGCCTGCCGGCCCGCGCGGGAAGCCTCTACGGGCAACAGGTTTGGGTGTTGCTTCCCCGCACAGGGGCTAACGGCCGGGCGGGTCGTGAAGACGGTGGGCCAGCGCCTGTTGAATCACCCAGGCGGCAGGGCTACCGTGTGGCCATGGAACGCATGGCCGTCCCCGATGATGTGGGCGCGATCTGCCTTGGGTTGCCGGAGGTGGAGCTCGGAACGTCGTGGGGGGACCGCCCGACATACAAAGTGCCCCGCGGGCCGAAAGGCAGGGGCTTTGTCCTGTACCGTGCACCGCATAAAACGGCCATCGATCCGGAGACGGGGGAGCCCTTCCGGGACCTGCTGGTCATCGTGGTCCCGGACGACGCCGCCAAGGCCGCCCTGGTGGAGGACCCGTCTCTGCCGTTCTTCACCATTCCGCACTTCGATGGCTACAACGCCGTCCTGGTACAGGAGTCCCGGCTGGGCGAAGTCAGCCGGGAGGAGCTGGCGGAGATCATTGTTGAGGCATGGGCAACCCGGGCTCCGAAAAAGCTGGTTGCCGACTTTTTCGCCGGCCGCTGAGGACGCCCGTACTCATCCGCGCTGCGCAGGTTCCCTTTCGCGACCCACATCCGCGCCGCGCCAGGGAATGTGCGCGTCACAGGCGGTTTTGCGCGTCGATAACGGCAGAACGCGCACGACGGCGGCCCACACCTGCCGCCGCCAGCTTCCGTTCCAGCGCTCCGGGCACCTTCAGATCGGCCCAGTCCCAGCGCACCACGTTGATGCCCAGCGCGCGGATCCGGTTCTCGCGGTTCTTCTCCGCCACCACGGCCTGTGCGGCGGTCAAGCCTTTGAGGTACGCGTCCTTGACGTACTTCTCCTCACCATCGAATTCGCCAACAACCCTGGACCGCTTCCAATAGAAGTCGGCGTAGCCCACCAGTCCGGACGCATCCGTAAACCGGTGCTGCAGGACGGGAGCTTCGAAGCCCGCCGCATGGATCAGCCCCCGGCTCCAGGACTCGCCGGCCGAGCCGGAGGCGGGATCGGCAAACGCGAGGGCCGTCCGGATCCGCCGTGCTGCCGCGGCCGAGTAGATCGATCCGATTCCGTCCTCCAGTTCGGCCTTGGAAAGGGCCGGCAGCTGCCGGACCGGGTCCGGCCGGAGCACGTGGTCCAGCGGCACCACGGCCTCCGCGAAGGGGCAGAAGGCCGCCAGGTCAAGGACGGTCCGGATCCGATCGGTGACCAGCAGGCCCTCGCACCGGACCACCTGCAACCCGGCCCGCGCAGCGAAGTGGCGCCTGACCCCCGCACGCGACCTGCCGCCGTCGTTCTTCAATGTGAGGGCCCGGACCGGCTGGTCCTGCCCGATGGTCGGGATGCCGAACACGCTGGCCGCCGAATCGCGGGCGAAAATCGTGGGGCTTTCGAACGTTTCCGCGGCAGCCTGGACGCGGAGCCGGTACTGGTCCCACGGCAGCATGGCCCGCCATGTGGGTCCGTCGATGTACACCCCGTGCCGGATACGGACCAGCCCGCCGGAGCGCACCCGCTTGGCGAGGTCGTTGGCGGTAAGTCCGTGCAGAATGCGGTCCCGGGACAGCAGGAGCGGCGGGAGGTCGGCCATGCACCCACACTGCCCGTCGCGGGTCAGGGGCGGGAGTGCGCCTGGCCGCTATGTGGAAAAACTACGCACGACGGCGGCCCGCCCCTGAAGAGGAGCAGGCCGCCCGGGCAGGGGGAGGCTAGGCCGTGGTCAGCACGGTCTTCAGCCAGCCTTCCTCGCGCCGGTCGAAGTTCAGGTAGGCGTCCACCACGTCGCTGATCGGTTCGTGCTGCGTGATGAACCTGGTCGGGTCGAAGACGCCGGAGGCCACCAGGTCCACCAGCGGCGGCGTGACCGAGCGGTGGTCGCAGTTGCCCATCCGCACGGTCAGGTTCTTGTTCATCGCCATGCCGATCGGGTAAGAGGTCATCGTGGGTCCGTACACCCCGATGATCCCGATCCGGCCGTACTTCCGCACCGTCTCCACGCTCCACTGCGATACCTGCGACGGCGCGTTCCCCGGCACCCAGTTGTCACCCTGGACGTTGGTCTCGGGTGCCACCTCGGCCACCTCCTGCGCGAACTGCTCCGCCTGCTCCTCGCCCTTCGCCGCGGCGGGTCCGGCCCACGGCCGCTGCGCGTCCACGCCCACCGCGTCGATGACCGCGTCCACGCCGATGCCCAGGGTCGCTTCCTTCAGCGCCTCCACCGGGTCCTCGCTGTTGAAGTTGATGACGTCCGCGTTTTGATCCAGCGCCTGCACCAGCCGGGTCTCCACGCCGTCGATCGCGAACACCCGCGACGCACCCTGCCGGAAGGCCGATGCGATGGCCAGCTGCCCCACGATCCCCGCGCCGTACACCGCCACCGTGTCCCCGCGCTGCACGCCGGCCAGCTGGGCGCCGAACCAGGCGGTGGGAAAGATGTCGGAGAGCAGGATGGCCTGCTCGTCGCTGACGTTGTCGGGGAGGGAGGTCAGGGTGTTGGAGGCCCACGGGATGCGGGCGTATTCGGCCTGCAGGCCGTTGATGGGGCCGGTGGTCTCCGGGCCGCCGAAGAAGCAGGTGCCGGCCTCCGGACCGTTCGGGTTGGCGGTGTCGCACTGGGCGGTGTGCCCGGCCCGGCACTGCCAGCACACGCCGCAGGACATGGTGGACGAGACGATCACGCGGTCCCCGGGGGCGAACCGGCGCACGGCCTTGCCCACGGCGGTCACCTCACCCACGGCCTCATGGCCCAGGATGGTGCCCTCCTTCATTCCGGCCATGGTGCCGCGGATGAAGTGCAGGTCCGTGCCGCAAATGGCGCTGCGGGTGATGCGGACAATCGCGTCGTTCGGGTCCAGGATCGAGGGGTCGTCAACGGTGTCCAGGCGGATGTCGCCTTCACCGTGCCATACGAGAGCTTTCATGATGTGACTCCTTTTACGGGCTCATGCCGCCGGTAGGGTTCAGGTCATCAGGCACGTAGCGCGCCCAGCTGCAAGATAGTAAGCATACTGCCTATTTTGGTGTGGTGCGAGGGCCGACCTTCTGTTCCTGGCGACGCGCATCCTCCTTTTAGCAGCGCACATTCCCTGGCGCGCCCCGGATTTGGGGTGCGAAAAGGAGCCTGCGCTTCGAGGGTGCAGGTGCGCGTCGAAAAGCCGCACAAGGAAGCCGCAAAAGAGGGCGGGCAGCGTCAAGGAACCGGCAGGCAGCGTCAAGGAAGACGTACGACGGCGGCGCCCCGCCCGTCTGCCGTCAGTTGGCTACCGTGAAGGGAACCACGGTCACGCCGGAGTTGGTGGACCCCAGCTTGTCGTCCCTGCATGAGGTCCGCAGGTGCAGCTTGTGCACGCCGTTGGCCAGCATCCGGGTGTCGATCGCTATGGGGGCGGCCCCGAACGGTTCCGGTCCGTAGGCGCCGGCCGAGTCCCAGAGGACCAGGCCCGGATTGGCCGGAATCGCATGGAAGTCCGGGTCCACGGAAATGAAGGAGTGGGTCGCCGGCCGCGAACCGTCCGTGTGGCTGGTCAGGCCGACCGCAGGAGCCCAGACCCCCGACGCGGGCCCGTCAGGAAGCGGAAGGCCGCGGACCGAAGACTCGCAGTACCCGGCGTGAGTGTACCAGCCCTTGCCCCGCAGGAACGCGTCCCTGGTGATATCGGAGGCGGACTTGCCGTTCTGGATGTCCACCTGCCAGTTGAAGTTGGCCCTCATCTCGTTGCCGTCCGGCTCGGGGACGAACGCCCGGAACCGGACTTCCTGCAGGCCCGAGTGGTTAAACCTGGAAATGGGGGCCGAGAACGTCACCCAGCGCTCGCAGGTGCCGGCGCAGGTGAAGTCGCCTGCGCCCGAACCGGCCGGGCCGGGGCAGCTGAAGTCCGGTGCCGCGGCGCGCAGGTAGCACTTCTGGACGGTGGTCTCGCGGTCCGAGGTCTTGAATACCATTGCCACGTAGTTGGCGGCGCCCGGGTTGTCGTGGAGGATCACCCGGACGTTTACGGTGAGGTCCCCCGAGCTGATGGTTTCCCGTTCGGGGATACACGCCCCGAGGTGCACGTGGCCGGTGTTGGTGATGGCGTTGTTGGCCTGGTCGGCGTCCGGCATCCACCACGACTGCGTATCAACGAACTGCCGCGTCTCCCCGTACACCGTGCCATCCGCGGCGGGGGCTCCCATGCAGGGTCCGGGGGCGGCCTTGGCGGGGCTGGGACTGAAGCCGGTCATCGCCATGCAGGCCAGCGCGGCAGCCGCAGCCAGTGCCAGGAACCGTCTCATGACCATCCATCCTTCACGGGGAAAACTGCGAGCGTGCATGTGCTGTCGCCGGCGCCGGAACGCCGAACCGTGGAATGTTTCGCTGTGTGGGGCCCGGTAGAGCGTGGAAAGTATATGCCCGGGCTGAGCGGGAAAACCAGAGTTGACAGGCCATGACGACGGCGGCGGCCCGCCTGGGGCGGGATCTGATGGGGCGTGGCGGGAGGGGGGGGGGGATCTGATGGGGCGTCGCGGGGGAGGGGGCGGGATCTGATGGGGCGTCGCGGGGGAGGGGGCAGGAACTGATGGGGCGTCGGGTGAGGGAGGGGCGCTTGACGAGTTCCGCCGCGCCAACATATCCTGAACGAACGGTCGGTAAATAATTCCGCACGTCCCAGAAGGTCATTGCATAGGAGCAACCCATGGCAGCGCAGAACCTGCAGTCAGTGCCCGCTGAGCTATCCCCGGAAGAAGAAGCCGCAGGCCAGGCCCACTTTGACCGCATCATCGCCGAGGACTCGCGCATCGAGCCCCGCGACTGGATGCCGGCGGCCTACCGCAAGACCCTCCTGCGCCAGGTTTCCCAGCACGCACACTCGGAAATCATCGGCATGCAGCCGGAGGCCAACTGGATCTCCCGCGCCCCGAGCCTGAAGCGCAAGGCCATCCTCATGGCCAAGGTCCAGGACGAGGCCGGCCACGGGCTCTACCTCTACAGCGCCGCCGAGACCCTTGGGCAAACAAGGGACAAGATGATGGACGACCTCATCGCCGGCAAGGCCCGCTACTCCAGCATCTTCAACTACCCGGCGCTGACCTGGGCGGACATGGGCGCCATCGGCTGGCTGGTGGACGGCGCAGCCATCTGCAACCAGGTCCCGCTGTGCCGCGCGTCGTACGGCCCCTACGGCCGGGCCATGGTGCGCATCTGCAAGGAAGAGTCCTTCCACCAGCGCCAGGGCTTCGAAATCCTCCTTGAACTCTCCAACGGCACCCCCGAGCAGAAGCAGATGGCCCAGGACGCCGTGAACCGCTGGTACGCCCCGGCCCTGATGATGTTCGGGCCGCCGGACGACGATTCACCCAACTCCAAGCAGTCCATGGCCTGGAACATCAAGCGGTTCAGCAATGACGAGCTCCGCAGCCGCTTCGTGGGCATGATGGTGGAGCAGGTCCGGGTCCTGGGCCTCACCCTCCCTGACGACCAGATCCGCTTCAACGAGGACACCAGGAAGTGGGAGCACGGGCCCCTGGACTGGCACGAGTTCCAGGAAGTCCTGGCCGGCCGCGGTCCCTGCAACGCCCAGCGCCTGGAGCGCCGGAGGGCAGCGCACGACGACGGCGCCTGGGTCCGTGAGGCGGCAGCCGCCTACGCAGCAAAACAGGCAGCAAAACAGTCAATGAAGACGAAGGAATACGCAGCATGAGCCCGCACGGCAACCCCGACGCTCCCGCAAGCGCCGCCACCGAGATCAACCGCGAAGCCCCGAAGGCAAGCCCCGCCCCGGAGAACCCGGCCCCCGCCGAGCACCACGACCGCTCCGCCTGGGGCCTGTGGGAGGTCTTCGTCCGGTCCAGCCGCGGCCTGAGCCACGTCCACGCCGGATCCCTGCACGCGCCGGATGCCGCCATGGCCCTCCGGAACGCACGGGACCTGTACACCCGCCGCAACGAGGGCGTCTCCATCTGGGTGGTCCCGGCTGACGCGATCGCCGCCAGCGACCCCGACTCCAAGGGCAGCTTTTTTGAAAGCCCGCAGGGCAAGGACTACCGCCACGCCACGTACTACACCAAGAGCGAAGGGGTGAAGCACCTGTGAGCACCCCCGAAACCAGCACCCCCGAAACCACCGGCCACGGCGACATCTCCACCGGCGTCGCAGGCGGGGACAGCAACGCCAGCGCCACAAGAATTACCCCCGGTAACGCCCTCCGCCCGGAGGACATCGCGTTGGAAGTCAGGACCGGCCTGGTGAAGCCGTCCGGGGACATCGCCGAGTACGCCCTGCGCCTGGGTGACGACGCGCTGATCCTCGCCCAGCGCCTGGGCCACTGGATTTCCCGCGCCCCGGAGCTGGAGGAGGACATCGCCCTGGGCAACATCGCCCTGGACCAGCTGGGGCACGCCCGCAGCTTCCTCACCTACGCCGGAGCCGGCATGCCCAACGAGGACGGCACCGCCAAGTCCGAGGATGACCTGGCCTACTTCCGCCGCGAACACGAGTTCCGCAGCGTGCAGCTGTTCGAACAGCCCAACGGCGACTTCGCGGCCACCATCGCCCGCCAGTTCGTGGTGAGCTACTACCAGTACGAGCTCTACCGCCGCCTCACCGGATCCACGGACCAGACCCTGGCAGCCATCGCCGCCAAGGCCGTGAAGGAAGTGGACTACCACCGTGATCACAGCTCGCAGTGGATCCTGCGCCTGGCCGGCGGCACCGAAGAATCCCGCACCCGGATGATTCACGGCCTGCGCACCATGTGGCCGTACGTTGCCGAATTGTTCCGCGACGATGAGTTGACGCAGCGCCTCGCGGAGGCGGGTGCCGTCGTCGCGCCTTCCTCGCTGAAGGACGACTTTGACCGCCTGACCGCCGAAGTCCTTGCCGAAGCCGAACTGGAGGTGCCGGATGTTCCGGCAGCGCCGGGCGGCGGCCGGCAGGGCAAGCACTCGGAGTACCTGGGCTACATCCTCGCGGAGATGCAGGTGCTGGCCCGCGAGCATCCCGGGGCCAGCTGGTGACCGTCATGGACATCTACGTCAGCGACTTCGAAACGCCTGCCCGGACGGCCGAGCAGCAGGCCTGGGACATCGCCGCCACGGTGGTGGACCCGGAGATCCCCGTGCTCACCATCGCGGACCTGGGAATCCTGCGGAAGGTCGACGTCGGCACGGACGGCGGCGTGCGGGTCACCATCACGCCCACGTACTCGGGCTGCCCGGCCATGGACGCCATCCGGGACGACCTGTACAAGGCCTTCGAAAAGGAAGGCTACGAGGATGTCCAGGTGGACCTGGTCCTGGCCCCGGCGTGGACCACTGACTGGATGACCGAGGCCGGCAAGCAGAAGCTGCAGGAATACGGCATTGCCCCGCCCAGCGGACATTCCCGCGCCGGCGGCCACTCCGGCCCCGTCCGGCTGAGCCTGGCCGTGAAGTGCCCGCAGTGCTCCAGCCTCAACACCAAGGAACTCACCCGCTTCGGTTCCACGTCCTGCAAGGCGCTGTTCGTCTGCCAGGACTGCAAGGAACCGTTCGACTACTTCAAAGTCCTGTAAGGAATTCCCATGCCTGTTGTCCGCCAGACCGCCGCCGAAGAGGCTGAGGTGACCGGCCGCCGTCGTCCGTCCTTCCACACCCTTGAAGTGAAGGAGGTGCGCCGGCTCACCGACGATGCCATCGAGGTCAGCTTCCATGTGCCGGCGGAGCTCGCCGGCAAGTTCGACTACCTGCCCGGCCAGTACGTGGCCCTGCGCACCACGCTGCCGGATGAGGACGGCGAGCCGAAGGAAATCCGCCGCAGCTACTCCATCTGTGCGGAGCCTCGGAGCTTCGCGGACGGCACCAGCGAGATCCGCGTGGCCATCAAGAAGGACCTGGGCGGGCTGTTCTCCACCTGGGCCAACGCCGAGCTGAAGGCCGGCGACACCCTGGACGTGATGAGCCCCATGGGCGCGTTCGTGTCCAAGCATGGCCGCGACGGCGTGGCCGTGGAGCAGAACGTCATGAACTCCATGAACCACCCGGAGGAGCTGGCGGGGGAGGCAGGCAACTTCGTGGCCATCGCCGCCGGGTCCGGCATCACCCCGGTGATCGCGATCGCCCGGACGCTGCTGGCCGCCAACCCGGAGACCCGGTTCGACCTGATCTACGCCAACAAGGCCGCCATGGACGTGATGTTCCTGGAGGAGCTGGCGGACCTGAAGGACAAGTACCCGCAGCGGCTGGCCATCCACCACGTGCTGTCCCGCGAGCAGCGGATCGCGCCGCTGCTCTCCGGCCGGATCGACGCCGAGAAGCTGCAGCAGCTGCTGGGCACCGCCCTGCACGCGGACGACGTGGACGAATGGTTCCTGTGCGGGCCGTTCGAGTTGGTGCAGCTGTGCCGGGATACCCTGGCCGAGCGCGGGGTGAAGCCGGAGAACGTCCGGTTCGAGCTGTTCACGTCCGGCAAGCCGGACCGCCCGGAGGGGCAGGCCGGCCGTCCCGTCATCGTGGATGAGTCCAAGGAGACGTACAAGATCACGTTCAAGCTGGACGGCCTGCAGGGCGAGGTGGCCAGCCCCACGCACGCCCGCGAGTCGATCCTCAACGCAGCGCTGCGGGTGCGCCCGGACGTGCCGTTCGCGTGCGCCGGGGGAGTGTGCGGCACCTGCCGCGCCAAGGTGGTCACCGGCAGCGTCACCATGGACGAGAACTACGCGCTGGAGCAGGATGAGCTGGACAAGGGCTACGTCCTGACCTGCCAGAGCCACCCCACCAGCAAGGAAGTCACCGTCGACTTCGACGTGTGATCCACTGTCACCCCGTGCCCGCCTGAACTTATAGGAGCCCCATGATTTCCCTTTCCATCAGCAACGGCATCGCCGAGGTAGTGCTGGATGCGCCGCAGAAGCTGAACTCCCTGGATGAGCAGGCGCTGCGGGATTTGGCACAGGCGTACGACGACGCTGCTGCCGCCGCCTCGCGCGGCGAGGTGCGGGCGCTGCTGCTGAGGGGAGAGGGCCGGGCCTTCTGCGCGGGCCGGGACATCGCCGGGGTCACCCCGGAGAGCGACGACGCCGCCGCGTACCTGGGCGGGCTGGTGGAGCCGCTGCTGAAGAAGATGGCGGCCTTTCCGGCGCCGACGTTCGCGGCGGCCCAGGGTGCGTGCCTGGGCGTGGGGCTGGGGCTGCTGCTGGCCACGGACGTGGTGTACGTGGCGGAGAATGCCAAGTTCGGCTCGCCGTTCGCCAAGCTGGGCGCCACGCTGGATTCGGGCGGGCACTGGTACTTCACGGAGCGGCTGGGCATGCACCGGACGCTGGACCTGATCTACACGGCAGACCTGATCTCCGGTGCGGAGGCGGTGGCGCAGGGGATGTTCAGCCGGGCCATGCCGGCTGATTCGTTGTTGGACTCAACCCGGGAGATCGTCTCGCGGGTGGCAGCCGGGGCCACCGAGGCGTTCGTCGCCTCGAAGGAGCTCGTGGCGCACATCCGCGACCAGCGGCTTGGCCTGTGGCAGGCCATGCAGGAGGAAAACGAGGAGCAGGCCCGGCTCTGCAAGACCGATGATTACGCCGAGGGATTCCGCGCGTTCCAGGAAAAGCGCGAACCGAAATTCACGGGCGGACGCTGATTTCGAATTCTTGATCAAGGCCTCTTGAAGAATTCTTGATTGAACCTTGCAAGGCAATTGCAGAAATATTAATTCGCGTTCGAAAGAGTAGGCGCAGCCGGACAAATCCGGTTGATGCGCGCTGCCGGTCTCACCTGGGCAGCGGTGTGTGAAGACTACTCTGGGGGCACAATTGTCTGAGGTTTTGAACGCGGAAGTCGATAGTCAGGAAGAGAACGGTTTCAGCCGCCGGAGGGTCGTCGCAGGCGTTGCCTGGTCGCTGCCGGTTATTGCAACGGCCATCGCTGCTCCGGCTGCGGCGGCGTCCGGCGTCTCCGCTACGGCCGCCCTGACCGGCCCTGGCTCGAGCATTTCCTTCATTAGCTCAACGGGCACGGGTTCGGGCACCAACCGCGCGGGCACCGGTCCCACCGGATTCCAGATCACGAACAGCGGGACCGCCTTTACCGGGGCAATCAGCGGAACTATCAACATCAAGCCAACAGCAACGGTTGCCGCAGGGGCGGGCGTCCAGTCCCTCCAGGCTGGTTCAACCACGCTGGCCCTGGGTACTCCCTCGTACTCAGGCACCCATGAATACAACGCCACGTTCACCTACAGTGGCGGTCTCACGGCTGGCCAAACCCTGAATTTCCCCATCTCGTTCCAATATGAGCGCATCTCCGGTTCGCAGCCGAGCAAAGTAACGTACAACTACACGCTGACCATTACGCTCAGGCTTCCCGATGGCACCAGCAGGATTGTCACCGGCGCCCTGACGGTCACCTACTGACCATGGTCTGGAAACGTGGCGGCTTGGTCGCAGAGGTTTGCACTGAACCGCGGGCCCGCGTCGCCCTGTTGCACCTCGACGCAACACAGCCCGTGGTCCTGGAAGGACCGGCAGCGGTCATCTGGGACCTCATTGACGGCCAGCGGAGCGAGCGGGACATCTTCGCTGAGCTCGAGGCAACCTTTGAGGACCAGTCGGGACAGATGCAGGCCCAGGTGGAAGGATTCCTGGCCAGCCTCGAAGCGCAGCGCCTGATCGAAGCTGCCCGCGGCACTTCCCGCTAACGGCATGACGTCCGCAGGAATCACCGGAAACGCGCACTTGGCGTGGCAGCAACGGCTGCTCGAGGAACTGGCAAAGGGCAGCGACCTGCTGTGCCTTGAGGTCCTGGGACAGCGGTTTGTTGTGCGCTGGGGCCGCGCGGTCACCAGGCAGCAGCGGGTGGCCATGAGCTCGGCCTGGGCCCGGTGTATCGCCGGCCCGGAGCCGCTGCTGCCGCCGGTGCCTGCGGAACCAACAGGTGGAAGGCCGTTCACCGCGTCGGTTACCTGCACGTCCTCCAAGCACAGTGCCGGAACATTCCAGCTGGAGGCCGCTTCCTTTGAGGAACTGGCGGAGAACCTCACCTCGCGCCTTACCGTGTCCGCCATCCTGGCCAACGCGGGCGAACTGACCATGCTCCATGCCTGCGGGGTGGCGGACCCAGGGACGGGGGCTGTGGTGGCGTTGGTGGCCAGGTCGGGGACAGGGAAGACTACCGCGGCTTCCGTACTGGCCAGGATCTATGGCTATGTCACTGATGAGACGGTGGCCGTCGCCTGGGACGGGTCCGTGGTTCCCTATCCCAAGCCGTTGTCGGTCAAGCAGGAGGCAGGCACACCCAAGCGCCAGGTGGGGCCGGACGAGTTTGGTTTGCAGCCGGCCCCGGCCATGCCCTTCATCCAGTCCATCGTGCTCCTGAACCGCGTCCAGGCGCCCCATCCGGTAGCACCTGTCCTGGAGAAGGTGCCGCTGGCCGACGCCCTGCTCGCACTGATCCCGGAATCGTCCTCGCAGGGCGACGTCGTGGATCCACTGCAGTCGCTGTGCCGCCTCATCGAGAGCGTCGGGGGAGTGTGGCAGGTGACCTACGCGGAGGCAGCGGACCTTCCGGGGTCCCTGGAACCCCTGTTCCGGCTGCAGTCCACGTCAGGGCAGGAATGGGAAGCTGCGGCGCCCGATGCAGCCCGCAGGCCTCCCCTTCCCGCCGGGAGTATCCGGCGGAGGGCATCGAGGGATGCCGTCAGGATCGGCGGCGATCTGCTGGTCATGCTGGACAACCAGATCGTCCGCCTCAGCGGTATCGGCCCGGCGCTCTGGGAAGCCTGCTCCGCGCCGAGGGGCCTGGACGAACTGACGGAACACATCGCGGAAGTGCACGGCGAGCCTGAAGGCTACCGGGCCGCCGTCGCCACAGCCGTGGAGCAGCTCATCGCCAAGTCCGTACTGGAACGCGGCGAACACTGAACAGCGCTCAAGGCGCAGACAAAGACTTGGATTTGAGGAATCACCATGAGCACAACAACCACGCCCACGGAGGCGTCGCCGGGCCTGGACCTTGCGGACTACCTGGCCATCCTGCGGGTCTACTGGAAGGCCATCGTGGCTTTCACCCTGCTGGCCACCCTGGCAGCGGCGGGATGGACCGTTCTGCAGCCCAAGGTCTACTCCTCCGACTCCAGCGGCATCGTGGTCACACCGGGCTCTGACAACGTCAGCCTGGCCCTCGCCGGGGACAGCCTCGCCAAGGCGAAGGTCAAGAATTATGAGTCGGTGGCGAAATCGCGCCTCGTCGCGGACCGCGTCATCCAGTCCCTGGACCTGAAGACTTCGGCCGATGCCCTGCTCGGCAGCATCACCATCAAGGTTCCGCTGGACACGGCAGAGATCAAGGTCACCGCACAGTCCACGGATCCCGCAACGGCCCAGCGCGTGGCCGATGCCTGGGTCAACGGCCTGGCCGCCCAGGTGGAGGCCATAGAAACCGCGCCAGCCGCTGACTCAGCCGGGGAGGCCGGCGCCGGGCAGCCGGATGCAGCCACAGCAGTCCGCGTACTGCCCCTGGGCAAAGCCGTCCTTCCCGCCAGCCCCACCTCACCCAACACCAGGCTCAACCTGGCCCTCGGCGCGCTTGTGGGCCTGGCCCTCGGAGTGGCGTATGCGCTGATCCGCCGGCACCTGGACCGGCGGATCCGGAAGGCTGCGGACATCGAGCGGCTGTTCGGCGTCCCGGTGATCGGCACCCTCCCGGTGGACCACCGGCTGGACGGAAAAAGCACCATCGTGGACGCGGGCACTGCCGCGCAGCTGCACGACGCCGGCGGGGCCATGGCCGAAGCCCTCCGCGAGCTGCGCACCAACCTCAGCTTCCTTGACGTGGACCAGCCGCCACGGATCATCGTGGTCACCAGCTCCATGCAGGCGGAGGGCAAGTCCACCGTCACGGCCAACCTTGCGGTCACCATGGCGGCAGCGGGGGAGAACGTGGTGGTGGTCGACGGCGACCTCCGCCGGCCCACGCTGGTGGACGTTTTCAACCTTGTTCCGGGAATCGGGGTCACCGATGTGCTCACGGGCACCGCCGAGCTCGCCGATGTCCTCCAGCCGTGGGGGGCGTTGCCCAACCTTTCGGTCCTGGGCTCGGGACGAATCCCGCCGAACCCCAGTGAATTGCTTGGCTCCCGGGCCATGAAGAACATGCTCACCACCTTGGCCAAGGATGCTGTTGTCCTCATTGACGCACCGCCGCTGCTTCCGGTGACGGATGCTGCTGTCCTCTCCCGCGTGGCCGACGGTGCCATTGTGGTGATCCGGACCGGCAGGACCACGCAGGAGCAGCTGGACCAGTCCCTGGGGAACCTTGAAAAGGTCAAGGGACGCGTCCTGGGAGCCGTCCTCAATTACGTTCCCACCAAGGGCACGGATGCCTACTCGTACTACGGAACCTACACCTCGGCTGCTGCGCACCCACCGGCGGAGCCGGAGCCCCTCGGCGAATGGCCAGAGCCGGACGCTCTAGAGGTGCCGGAGGCAATTCCTGGCGGCCGTAGGGCCAGGATCTAGGCATCATGACTGACGCTGCCCATGACGCGGAACTGAGTATCCCGGAAGGCGTACTCCTTGGCCACGCACTTGTAGCGCGGCTGGCGGACAGCCTGGGCATTCGCGTCTTCTTCATCAAAGGGCCGGCAAGTGTCCTCCAAGGGCTACGACCGGCGAAAGTGTCGTCTGATGTGGACGTCTATGTTGACCCCGCAATGCTGGATGACTTGTTGGAGGGCCTTCGTGCGCGGGGTTGGCGGGAACGCCCCGCGGACCCGGACCAAAAGACGTTTCCCAAACATTCGGTCACCGTTGACCACCCCGAGTGGCCTTGTTGTCTTGACCTCCACTTCCGCTTTCCTGGAATGGAAAAACCAAGTGCGGACTGCTTTGAGACGCTGTGGGCAAACACGGTTGATATGGACCTTGCAGGGCAGAGGCTGAGGGTCCCCGCGAAGCCTCTTGGAATCTTGTTTCTGGCATTGCATGCCTTGCGGTCGCCCGAGCTGCCCGCCTGTCACCAGGAGCTTCAGTACCTGACGGGCCTCATACAGGGGCAATCCCAGGCGGAGGCGCTACTGGACCTCGCCTCGGCCACGGGTTCCCTGGCCGCCATGAGGCCCTTCCTGGAAAACTTGGTTTCCGAAGGCCTCACCGTGGCTTGGCCGGAGCCCTCCCCGGAGTGGCGCAATCGGGTGGCTGCGCGTGAACCCGGGAGTGCGCGAATCATTGCCCTTCTCCAGGCTCCCTGGCGGGACAAACCGCGTCTGCTGTGGCGGGCGGTCTTTCCTCGGACCGAGGTCTTCCTGAGTGGGAACATCTATGCAGATATGTCTTTCCTGGGACGACTGAGGCAACATCGCAGCAGGTGGGTAAGGTTTTCCAAGGCCGTTCCGAGGCTTGTTAGGGACCTCCGCGGACTCCGATCCGCCGGTGAATAAGCCTTCCGTAATCCGCATCCGATTGCCGTTTACCACAGCAAATTTGTTAAGGTTCAGCTATGACTACGGGGAAAGCTATTACCAAAGCCGTCATTCCTGCTGCCGGATTGGGAACACGCTTCCTGCCCGCCACCAAGGCAATGCCGAAGGAAATGTTGCCGGTGGTTGACCGCCCGGCCATCCAGTATGTGGTGGAGGAAGCGATCGATGCAGGCCTCTCGGACCTGCTCATGATCACTGGCCGCAACAAGCGCGCACTCGAGGATCACTTCGACCGCGAACCGGGCCTGGAGGCTGCTCTTGAGGCCAAGGGTGACAAGGACAAGCTGGGGCTGGTGGAGTACGCCTCCAACCTGGGTCCCATCCACTACGTCCGCCAGGGCGAAGCCAAGGGCCTGGGCCACGCGGTGCTCTGTGCACAGCAGCACGTGGGCGACGAGCCGTTTGCCGTGCTCCTGGGTGACGACCTCATTGACGAGGCTGAGGACCTGCTGAGCACCATGATGGAGGTGCAGCAGAAGACCGGCGGCTCTGTGATCGCCCTGATCGAGGTTGATCCGTCGCAGATCAGTGCCTACGGTTGCGCAGACATCACTGCTGTGGAAGGCGAGGACTACGTCCGCGTCAACAGCCTGGTGGAGAAGCCCGCCGTCGGCGAGGCGCCGTCCAACCTGGCCGTCATCGGCCGATACGTCCTGCACCACAACGTGTTCAGTGTCCTGGAGAACACCGAGCCCGGCCGTGGCGGCGAAATCCAGCTGACCGACGCCTTGCAGACCCTGGCCGCCGGCGAGGGCGAAGGCTCCGGCGTCTACGGCGTGGTCTTCAAGGGCCGCCGCTACGACACCGGTGACAAGCTGAGCTATCTCAAGGCCGTCATCACCCTCGCGTCGGAACGCGTGGAGTTCGGCGAGGACCTTAAGACCTGGATGAAGAGCTTCGTCGGCTAATTTCCGACCACGACGAGGGCCCACCACTTTTTAGTGGTGGGCCCTCGTCGTTAAGTTTGTTGTTAGAGACTACCTGCTTACGAGTTCCAGCCGCTCGGCGGATCCCTCGGCACTTTCTGCCAGCAGGTCCAACAGGTATCTGCCGTAACCGCTCTTCGCAAGCGGTTCGGCCCGATCCCGCAGTTCGTCGTCCGTCAGGAAACCCAAACGCCAGGCGATTTCCTCCGGGCAGCCGATGGACAGTCCCTGTCGATGCTGCACGGTACGGACAAACTCAGATGCGTCGTTGAGGTCATTGAAGGTCCCGGTGTCCAGCCAGGCGGTGCCGCGGGGGAGGATCTCCACTTGCAGCTTGCCCCGCTCCAGGTAGACGCGGTTGACGTCAGTGATTTCCAACTCGCCCCGGGCGGAGGGCTTCAGGTCGCGGGCAATCTGCACTACGTCGTTGTCATAGAAGTACAGGCCCGGCACGGCATAGTGGCTTTTCGGTTCAGCAGGCTTTTCCTCAAGGGAGATAGCCCGCCCCTTCTCGTCGAATTCCACCACGCCGTAGGCAGAGGGATCGGCAACGCGATAGCCGAAGACAGCTCCGCCGTCGATGTTTTCGAACCGCCGCAACTGAGTCCCCATGCCCTGGCCATAGAAGATATTGTCGCCAAGCACTAAAGCGACGGGGCCAGTACCAATGTGTTCAGCGCCCAGGACAAAGGCCTGAGCAAGGCCGTCGGGCGAGGGCTGCTGGGTATAGGAGATATTCACCCCGAAGCGGCTGCCGTCGCCCAGCAGGCGCTGGAACTGGTCGGCGTCGTGCGGCGTGGTGATGATCAGGATGTCTCGGATGCCAGCCAGCATGAGCGTTGACAACGGATAGTAGATCATGGGCTTGTCGTACACCGGGACCAGCTGTTTGCTGATACCCATGGTGATTGGATGAAGACGTGAACCGGTTCCCCCGGCGAGGATAATTCCGCGCATTTGTACATTTTCCGCTAGATCGGAAAAAGGACCAACATTTGTCACATCAAAGAGGATAGACACAGGTTAGGTAGGCCCGGGAGCGCCGAGCTTATGCCTGAACAACGTGACCGAGAGCGCCCCGAGCGCGGCTCCTGCAGTGTTGGTGACAATATCTGACAAGGTTGCAAAACGATCATGAAGAAATAGCTCCTGGCCAAGTTCGATGCAACCCGAAACCAGCATCCCGAGTGCAGCTAACTGCCACCAGAGTTTTGCAGGAAAGGCCAAGCTGCCCACAATCCCGAGTGGAATAAAAACCGCAACATTGGCGGCCGCTTCGATGAAAGCGTAGTTCACCCAGGCTGGAACCCCATGCCGGTGCAGGAAATACAAGATGCTTGCCAGCTGCCCTTGGATCGGGTGGTCAACGGGGGATGGCCAAAATGCGATAAATGCCAGCGGAACGAGCATGAAGGCAAGGACCCCGCGCCAGACCCGACGGTTCTGGAGGAGTGTCAAGTACGCGTCAGCTGGTAAGTAGAAGGGCGAACGCGGCGGTTCCCATGGCGCCGGCGAAGAGCATCGCCAACACGGCGTAGCGAAGCACCTGCGGGTTTGGAGGCGGGATGGAAAAGTCGTATTCGCGAGGTGCTTTGCTCCAATGTCTCCCCATAGATCAAATAGATACCACAAAAGCAAAAGGTGGGTGCTTCTCCAATGTCGGAGAAGCACCCACCTTCGTTGGTGCTATGAGAGTTTGCGCTTAGGCGGCAGCCTCAGCCTTGGCGCGGCGACGAACCACTACTACCGAGGTTGCCCCGGCAGCCAGTGCACCAGCGCCAACCAGGGTCCAAAGAACAAGGCCGGAGTCAGCACCGGTGTTGGCAAGGCCGCCGGTGTTGGCCAGCGGAGCGCCGCCCGTGGTGCCCGCAACTGAACCGCCGGTGTTGGCCAGCGAAGCTGCCACGGTCACGGTGACGGGCCCAACGGTGACACCCGAAGTGTTACCTGTTGCGGTGATCGAGTAGGTTCCTGCCTCACTGATGGAGATAGGCAGCGAGACCGCGCCCTGAGCGTCAGCGACTGCGGACAGGTTCTGCGCTTCCGTAACGACGGCGATACGCGCAGCTACGGCGCGGCTACCGGCGATGTTGGCGCCATTGGAAGCAGGGGCCTGGCCCGGCGTAACACGGATCGTGAGTGATTCACCGGCGAGGAATCCCTGGCCGCGGAAGACAAAGGTTTCGCCAGGACCAACAACGCCATCGGAAACGGCGGCCTGCGGCGGAAGGGCTGGATAGGTTGCAGCCATGGCGGGTGCAGAACCAACGAGCGCGATGGACCCAGCAAGGGCGAGTGCAGCGAGTGTTTTCTTCATGTGTGTCCCCCCGGAGACGTTAAGTTGTGATACCCGAATTTGGGGAGATTCCCCCTCCGTACGAGACCAAGTACGGAACTACGGATAGATATCCCAAAAAAACGTTACCATCCGGAGCCGCTAGTGACCAACCTCAATCCAGACGGTTTACATAGTGTTAACGCTGACGTCACTGGCCTTCGGAGCAGCTGGCATTTTCCGTCGGAAGGATAACGTCCTTTACAGGTTGGACAGAGGGCGTGACAACCAGGTTAGGTTCTGCGTGCTGGACAATTTTTCCGAAAGTGAACTCCAGGGTTTTGGTTTCCCCAGGTGCGAGCTGTTGGGCGACGATGCCGACAGGGCGGCTGGCTTGGAAGTGCGGCGCGAAAGGTGTTTTTTCGCCGTCGAGGCTAGCTGACTCTATATTTGACTGCGCGGGTCCATAGGCGACGACGTTAGTTTGGATCGTGCCGGCCGGCACGCCGTAGTGTCCTCCGCCGGTCACGTAAGCAGGCAGTGCTCTTGCTGCGTCGGCTGGCGCCGTGTTCGTGCTTATCACTCGGACAGTTGTCTCTTGATAGCCGTCCTTCGGACACTCACGAACGAGCTGAACGGTGCGCTTGACGTAGTAATCCATTTTTGCGCCGGTTCCATCGTTAAAGTAGGCTCCAAATTCGGCCGGCGCGACATTGGGTCCGTTGACAGCCCCACCCAACCTGTAGTTTGCAATCACGGCCTGCTGGGCACTATCTGCGGACCATAAGGAGACGCGACCTTCGTCAACTCCTTGCGTCAGACTGCCGATCAAGGCCTTTGCATCAGCGCTTCCGGATAATAGGGCGCTGAACAGTTCCTGTGCCACGCCTGCAAAATATGCGTCTTGTAGCTGTGGGTCGTCAATCTTGGCGTAAACCTCGGACAGGAGGGTTGGAACCACGTTTTGGCGGGTCAGATCGAGTGGTAGCTTTCCACCTGCCAGCGCTGCTAGTTGTGCGTTCCTGATCTTGATCGGTCCGGTCGCGTCCAGGAGATAACTGAAGGCAACTGGATCGATTGAAATAACGCCGTCGACGTCTTCACCGGTTTTTTGTTTCCACATGGCTTTCGCTGTGGCGGCTGCCGTCGGGAAATCAGGAGTGAGGTTGACGTCCTGCATGTATTTGCCGATTCGACTGGAAAAGATTTCTTGTTGCTCGGTTTCCACGGGAAGGACGGGCCTCATCGCCCCCAGCTCAGTCGCAGAGCTCTGCTTTCCGAGCGTTAGCTTTCCCTGATCAATCGATAGCACGGCCAGAGCACCAGGAATGCCTCCGGATGCCCGTGACTCTGCATTGTTCTGGATCATTAGCAGATATCGCTTACCTCCATCTGCACCCAACATGTCGGGCGCGATTTTTGCCACGTTTGCCGCGGTGTTGAGCGCTGAGGTGGCCTGCTGGAGTTCGTCTCGTGCACGCTCTAAGGGGTCTGACACTTGTGGGAAAAGATTGGAGGAGTCGATGCTGTTGAGTCTGTCAGCAGACGCGGCAACGGCATAGGCTGCTGACGATACTGTCGGAGCAGCGTCCTTGAGAGGACTTAAGTTCGATCCCGAAGATTTGGGAATCAGCTCTTTCCAGTCGAGCGAGTCATAAATTCGCACCAGCGGAGCGATACCCAAGTCTGCAACGTCGTCAGCGGAGCGGGCGACTTCTGCCACGGCTGATAGATTCGGTCCAATCCACGGCAGCCCGGATGCAAGCGTCCAGACCGGGTCCTGCGCTGCGTTCTTGGCGCTTTCCGTGTTCTGCGCGATCTGGTCGACGGTTGCAGCGGCACCGGCTATGTCGGATGTAGAGATCTCGTGTTTTAGGTGCTGGACAAGCCCGGTTGCCGCCGACAGGTCTGCACTAATCTTGGACGCCTTGTACGCAAGCCATGAAACCGCTGCGACGATGAGCAGTAAACAACCAAGAAGCGATATCAGTAGACGACGATTTCGTCGCCTACGGGTTCGTCTCATGGCCTCGTCGCGATCACGACTTTGCGGTCGGATCTCCTGAGGTTCTGTCATGTGGCGGAATCCTTCCGGCTTGTATCCAAGGAAATTTCAGCGGTTAGTAGGCGCCGGTACTTTGAAACACAGCGCGTGCCGTCCGGAGCAGAATCAGCAGGTCGCCGGCGAGAGACCAATTTTCCACGTAGTAGAGGTCTAGCCGAACCGAGTCTTGCCAGGAAAGGTCCGACCGGCCGCTTACTTGCCATAGGCCTGTTAGCCCGGGCTTGACCAGCAACCGGCGACGCACATCGTGCTCGTAAGCCTCGACTTCTCGAGGAAGGGGAGGCCGTGGCCCTACCAAGCTCATGGAGCCGGCAAAGACGTTGAACAACTGGGGGACTTCATCCAAACTGTAGCGACGCAAAAAGCCGCCGATGCGAGTGACGCGCGGGTCATTCTTCACTTTGAAGAGAACCCCGTTGCCTTCATTCTGAGCGGCTAGCTCTTCGAGGCGGGATTCGGCATCCACCACCATGGAGCGGAACTTCAACATCTTGAAGGGAGTTCCTTCGATTCCCACGCGTTCTTGGCGGAACAATACAGGGCCACGGCTATCAAGCTTCACAGCGAGTGCGATGAAGGCCATCAAGGGAGATGAGCAGAATATGAGGGCTGCAGCTACCGTGATGTCGAAGAGCCGTTTCGCAACGCGCTGGCCGCCTTCCAACGTGGGAGTAGTCACATGAATGAGCGGAAGTCCTGCGACCTGCTGCGTATGAATACGAGGCCCGGCGATGTCCGTCAGAGCCGGAGCCATGATGAGGCCAACGTTCCTGGCCGCCAACTCCCAACCCAGATGGCGAAGGGTTTGGGGATGCAACTGTACGCCTGCAGATACGGCCACAGCATCGGCTTGGGATTCACCGATGGCAGCTATGATCGACGGAATTCCCGGGTCTGACCCAAGCACAGGAAGACCCGAAATGGTCTGGCTTTGATTCTTCTCAGGTCCGCCGGGAGTGTAGGCGGCAACGGGGAGGTAGCCGGAGTGCTTTGCTCCGGCCAGCGTGGTCGCCAAATGTGCGACAGCGCTTGGGCCGCCCAGAATCATCAGGCGTGACATGCTGGACCCGCCCTGCCGGTCCACAGAGAGATGCTGTCGGAGCAGCCAACGAGCAAGAAGTAGGCCAAGCAACCCCGCCGGGAGCGCTATACCGACATACCCCCTGGCCGTTTCAATGCGAAGGACATAAGAGACTATGGCCACAATTCCGAATAGCCATAGGGAAGCAGCCGCGACGCGTTTGTACTCGTCTGCCCCCGACCCCAGAATCCGACTTTGTCTGCTGTTCCATGCACCGAGCATCAACCACCAGGCGATCACCAAGGCGATTGAGAGCCCGACATACGAGACGTCTTGTCCTTCGACAACGAGGCTGGGATCAAAGCCAAACCTGACGATGTAAGCGCCAGAAATCGCCCAAACTATTACGAACGCGTCCACGACACGAAGCCTGCGAGACGTTCGATGCCGCCAATCACGTACTGTCCCCAAGTCAGCATCCCCACAAGTTAGATTGTCCGGGAATAAGTCCCGTCGCTACGATACAGCCCTTCCCGAGCGCATCCCTGATTGTTTCATGACACACGCAGCTGCTCTGCCCAGAAACTGCAGTCGCTACGGCGTGGGCGAGGGGGACCGATCTCCTGGTCGCTTTCCATGAGGCTGCTCGCAGGTCATGATTCCCTGTGCGGGTTATGGTTAGCGGGGCGATTAGAACTCTTGCAGCGCCAGATGTGACGTCACCCATACAAGCATTTAATGGAACGAAAACAGCAGGACCGGCAACAAGCGCCGCATGATGCAGCCTCACCTGAATGCGACCATCCCTTGGGGTCGGCGACCGCAAGGGTTAGAAGTAGACACCGCGAGAAGATGGACATAGATGAAGAGCAATTCTGACCGGGAAATCACCCGGTCTGTCGCCATTATCGGTACCAGGGGTTACCCAAGTTACTACGGTGGTTTCGAGACCGCGGTTCGAAAACTTGCGCCGTTCCTTGTGGAGCGAGGCTGGCATACAGTCGTATATGGGCGGCCCGGTGCTGCCCGAATGGACGACCCGGCGCGGGACAAGCGCGTGGAGGCAGTAGAAACACGAGGGCTTGAAACTAAATCCCTAAGCACCCTGACTTTTGGGCTCACATCTGTGCTGCACGCGTGCATTCGGAAGCCGGACGCCGCAATCGTCATGAATGTCGCCAATGGCTTTTGGCTACCGCTGCTCCGGCTCCGGGGTATACCCACTGTGGTTAATGTTGATGGAATCGAGTGGGAACGCGCTAAATGGGGTCGTTTGGCGAAAATGATGTTCAAACTCGGGGCTCGATTAACTGCGTTTTTTGGACAAACGCTCATTGCTGACTCCATGGAGATTGCACGGCGCTGGAAGGTTGACTTCGCTAGGGAATCTGTCTTCATTCCCTACGGAGGCGACGTACCAGAGGACCTCCCACTGGTCCAAGGCTTGGAGCACAGGGGCTACGTACTCATTGTCGCGCGTTTCGTGCCTGAGAACTCTGTTGAGGAGTTCTTTGAGGCGGTACCGACGATTGCCAAAAATTATCCTGTCGTCATTGTTGGTTCATCCGGTTATGGAGGCCCTCTTGATGAAAAAGCGGATGCACTCAGCAGGCAACTCGAGAACGTTCATTGGCTGGGGCATGTAAGTGACGATGCGAAACTGCTCTCACTCTGGCAGCACTGTGGTGTCTACTTCCACGGCCACAGTGTCGGAGGAACGAATCCGGCGCTGGTACAAGCCATGGCGTGTGGTGCGCCGACAGTCGCGCGGGACACGGTGTACAACCGGGAAGTGCTGGGGGAGCGAGGATCATTCACGACCATAGAGCCTCGTGACATAGTCATTGCAGTTCGGAAACTCATGGATGATTCCCGGCTACAGCAAGAAGCGTCCGCCAATGGGCTGACGCGTGCCACAACCACGTACTCCTGGGAAAAGGTCTGTGAAGCTTACGAGCGAGAAGCTGACAGAGCTACTACTTCTCGCCGTGCCGCTATAGCGCCTGTAGCGCGTTAGAGGGCAAGCGCTTTCAATGTCATTGATAAGGGGGAACAGCTTGCTAAGTAATATCGCGGGGGTGGTGGTTCATCATCGCAGCTATGATTCCGTGGCTGGAGTGGTCGACGCCCTACTGGCTCAGGGTCTTAGGCCTGAGAATATCTTGGTTGTCGATAACAGTGAAGAGCCTGACAAGCGCAACCGGCTCCGGCAAGAAATCAATCGCGATGTACCGATCGCGCACACTCTCAACCGTGGATATGCCGCAGCCGTAAACCACGCACGTCATTATTTTTCCGAACGCTCTGAAACCCCCGACTACTTCTTGGTTTCGACGCACGAAGCGAGGCCCTCGAAGGATGCTCTAATGCACCTGCAAGTCGCACTTGAGCATAATCCGCGGGCAGCAGTAGCAGGTCCCACACTGATATCAGGAAGACAGGAAGAATACATCTGGTCGACAGGGGGCTACATTGATCGGCGCACAGGTGTACCAGGCCACTACGATCATAAGAGTGACATCAAGGCACTCGAACGCTATGACTCACCGACACGACGCGCGTGGCTGGACGGTGCATTCTTGCTGTACCGATGGAAAGACATTTCGGAGCGCTCTGTTCCCGAAGGGTATTTCCTGTACATGGAAGAAACCGATCTACATCTAAATTTCCTAAAGTCGGGGCGCGAAGTGATTTGGGTACCTCAGGCTCGTGTATGGCAAGAATCCGGAGGAATTCCACCTTTTTATTTTGCTAGGAACATCCGGATTTTTCTGCGCGAACACGGAGGCCCATTCCGGGCTCATCTGGTTCCGCCGCTCATCGTAGGTCGAAGAATAGTTGCCGATCTAGTTCGGGGACGAGGTATCGGTAGAGTGAAGGAATATCTACGTGGTCTTTTCGCGCAACTGCCGTCAGTAAGCACTTCGCCCGAGGAAATATGCCATGCGCACCTTGTTAACCCGCTGGGAGCTGCGCTGCTTCATTATGAAAATGAATTAACAAGCGTACTGCGGGAAGTCGGGCTGACCGTTTCTTCAGCAAGGATCCTGGAACCGTCTGCTAGTGGAAATAACCCGCTGGGTTGGTTGGCAAAGTACGGCGCAACCCTGGTACAAGCACGTTTCACAGCAACAAAACACTCGATAACGGTCATCACATGGCCCGTGCTGGGCTACTTGGACGTGGTGCTTATCGGACTGCTGGGGCTTCGGAACGTGGCAGTTGTATTGCATGACCCGCAGCCTCTTGTGCGATCAGTGGGCTATTCAGAGTGGGCCAAGAGGTTCGCTTGGTTATTTCGGTCCCGGATCCGGATTCTTGCCCACAGCAACCAGGCTCGCGAAGCAATTGACGACTCCGCATTCAATGTAGACGTACTGCCGCACCCGATTCTTCGCCCCGCGACCGAAATCCGATCCCGCTCAGAGTCGCTCCCCGTAGTCAGGGTCTTGGGGCAGTACAAAGCTGACAGAGACTTGGAAGCACTTCGCCGACTGGGGCAGGACCTTTCGGATGCAGCCATCTTCGAAGTTCATGGAAGAGGATGGCCCGCGATCGACGGCTGGAAGGTCGTAGAGGGTTTCGTCGATGAGGAAAAGTTGGACGAGTTGATGGCGGACAGTGCCGCGGTACTTATTCCATACAAGCGATTCTTTCAGAGTGGGATTGCAGTGAGAGCCTTGGAACAAGGAACGCCATTTGTTGGTCCGCGGGACAGTGTGCTGGCCGAGATGCTTGGCCGCGATTCCAATCTTTTAGTCAATTCGGATTCGGAGAGTTCGTGGAAGCAAGCGGTCAAATATGCAATAGCTGAGGGCCCCCAGTTAGCAAGGCAGGCGGCAACCGGTTGGCGGGAGAAGAATATTCGCGAATGGTCCGCTTGGACCCAAGGTGCCGATGTGAGGACAAGGGACAAGCGTTAGGGCGGGCATGCACCAGGAGGGCCCTAAGGTATATGCCTTAGGGCCCTCCTGATGGTAGACCCGGGTGTTGACGTCGCAGCACCCGTTACTTCTGGATAATTGACGAAAGAGATCTGGCCATTTGTCGGGTGGTGTGTTGCAGCTCGACTTTCTGGCGCCCTTTCTTCCCCATCTGCGCGGCCGTGTCAGGATTGTTCAAAAGGTCGAGTATTCCCGCAGCCATGGATTCAGCGCTCTGCGGCTCCACCAAAAGCCCTGTACGACCGTGATCCACGTAGTCGGACATTCCTGAGGTATCGCTGATCACCACGGGCCGGGCAGTCGCCATAGCCTCGAGTGCAACTGTCATGCCTGATACATGAATATTGGGCCGGGTCGCTACGGCAACCACAGAAGCGGCCTGATAGTACTTCCTGAGCTCGGTATGCGGCATCAATGGCAGGGTCCGTACACCCGCTGGTGCTGTTAATGACGCCATTGTTTGGACCGCTACATCCACGTCGGGCCGCACCCGCTTCACTTCCTCCAACGCTTCAAAAAGAGTGGACGGGTCTCTATCCCGATCGCGCCCTACGCTTAGGACGAGAGGCTTGTCAGGGTAAGTGCAGGGTGGAAAGAATTCTTGGTCGATGCCAAAGGGTAAGAATGAAATAGGGGGTGCATCGGGCCCCAACCAATTTCGGAGTACTTCTTCCTGGGCACGGCTCAGTACCCAAAGGCCATCAAATTTAGGAAGAATCCTGCGAAGGATAACATCCTTTGGATTGAACTCTCTGCGGGCGAGGCGGTCAGTTGCCCATATGACTCCGGCAAACTTCTTCGCTCGTGGCCTCTGTACGAAGAGACGTATTGCAGTATCCTCATCCCAAGCAATCGCTGTATGTGCATCCGGTCGAGTGCGAAGGCCGGCCACACCTGTCTTCAGGACAGACAACGGTCTCAGCGGTAACGCCTCAGCCCATAGGGGCGCGTCTTTGGCGCCAGATTGAATCTGGTGCAGTCCATAGGGCCAGCGATCCGGAACCATGCCTTGGGCATGTGCCCTCTCCCAGCCCGGCACATCGCGTCCAGTCGCATAAAGGACCTCGACAGTATTCAAGTTCATCCCTTCCCCGTCAATATGTGCGCAGCCATCTCCCTGGCCTCACTGAGGGACGACGCGAAATGAGCTGAGGGAAACTCGTGGGTGTAATCGTCGTAGATTGATCGGACTTTGCCGTAGGAGTTATCCAGAACGACGTGAGGAATCTGCATCATAGAAGCAAGCACGTGGGCATGAAGCCTGTCTGTGACGATGAGCTTACGGTTGCGAAACTGGTCGAGACCAGCCCTGAGGTTCAAACTGAGCATTTGCGCATAGGAAGAGGCAAGCAAGTTACTGGTCATTTGTGAATCTAGGAGTAGGCGATGCTGTCTCGCGATCCTTCCTGGAAGCTTCGTGCTCTTCCACTTCGCAAGCTCCATCCCTCGCAAGCCCCAGTCTGCGACTTCGACGCGACCGAAGTCACCAAGCTCGCCTGCAAGGCTGGCAGTTGAACCTTTGGCTTCCGTATCGTTGCGCGCCAGGATGAGAATCTCGCGGGTCTCGTCCGAAGCAGCAACGTCTGGGGTCCAACCCAGGGCCATGTCACGGACAAACATTGTCCGAACCGACGGAAGTAGCTTCTCCGCCCTGTGCATAGAGTTCTCATCACGCAGCATGACGGTCAGATCCGGGTGGTCACCAAAGATCTTATTTGCTTCCCTCGCTCTTTCAAACGCGTTGAAATAGAGCGTCTGTGGAAGCTGGATGACCTTTCTCTCGGGAAAATCACGAACTACCTGCTCGCGAAAACTCTGAAACTTGGGCCAGACATCGCCAAGATTTCCACCGCCGTGGAGCAGAATGGCGCCAGTGGGATGCAGTCTCCTCAGAGCGACGGTGCTGTAGCGCTCTATATCGCAGGCGTATCGTACCTCTATGTTTAGAGACTTCAGATACTCCCGCTCACCTGCCCAGATCATTCCATCGCCGACGTTCATATGGGACGGAAAGTCGAGCAACGCGACCTGGTCAAGCCCCTCAAGTGCGTCGAGGAGAGATGCTTCTGTTTGTCGTCTAAATCCGGACAAAATGGATTTCGTCGTTGTGCTCAATACATTTTCCTATCTACGGTTCTAAACCCTGGTTATGCTTCGGTTTTTAGGGAACCTAGCACGGACCGGTACGACCAACTAACACGTGTGAAAAACAAGACGGCGAGGCTTGCTACGGCAAAAAGTACACCCACAAATATCACCCAAGCTGGTTCAGTAAAAAGATTCGTCGACGATGCAGCAGCCAATCCCAACAGCAGAATTGGAAGAGTGGGCCGTGTCACTCGCGTAAACCACACTTTGAAATCCAGCTTCACGGTCCTTGCTGCTGTCAGCAGATAAGCAAACTCCAATATCGGCAAAGGCGCTGTCATTGCCAGTGCCACGCCGATGATGCCTAGCGCAGGAAAGAGTACAAAGGCGAGGCCGGCATACGAGACAAGCCAAAAAATTTGATGGGGAAGAAAAGCGCCGGGACTGCCCGCTGCGTCAGAGGCCGGGATAAGAGGGATATGAAGAGCATTCAGAATTAGTCCCGCAAGCAGCGCACTTGCAGCAGCAGACACCTCTTCTGTTGGCACCGTTCCTCCAAGCCAGACGTCTAGTACTACTGGGAGTGTCACCAGAAGTAGGAGGCAACCAAGCGTGGATACAAGAAAGGCTACAAACAAGAGGTCGTAGAGAACGACACTTGCCCTTCGACTATCGTTTACATACAGCCGGCTTAGCACCGAGCGAAATGGATCTGTGAGCCAACCAATTATCTGTCTGACGCTCGCATAGATGCGGAAGGCAGCATTGAAGTATGCAACTTGGTTTGCATTTCCTAAAACGCCGATGACCAACGTTCCGAACTGGAGTATGGATGCCCCTACCATGGAAACGCTAAACGCGCCCAAGCTGTAACCCATCATCCGTTTCAATTCGCGCTTCGACACATGGCGCCAATGGATTTGGACGAGATGCAGGCGACGAACCTTCCACAAAGCGATGATGGGCGGAATCATAAGGGCCGCCGTCTCCGCCAAGACAACACCAACAATGCTTCCGTCTATCCAGCAGGCCGCCAAAGTCCCCACGACCCGAACGAGGACTCCGACAACTTGGTACGTTCGTTCCACATGCAAGAACCCGGTACCAAACAGTACGGAGCTCATTGGGCGCACAGCCATAGTGGAGAGTATGGCGATGCCAGCTACGACCATGACTACGAAGTCGCTGCTGCTCACACTCTGAAGACCCTCTGCGGCATAGTTGATGGCCACCAAAATATATATCCCTATAGCGACTAAACAGGCTGCTAGGGCCCAAGCATGGGCAGTAGACGCGACAGTATCAGGATCAGCGTCTTGGTCACCGCTCCTGGATCGCGAAAGAAAATGGACTATGGCTGTCCCCACACCCAAATCGAGGAAAAACAAGAAGGACGCGACCGCCAGGAGAAACAGCCAGGTGCCGTAGGCCGCGGGGCCGACGGCCGAGAGCACCACGGGAAGCAAAACGATGCCGGCCACTAGGGAAACGACCCCGGCCAGAGCACTGAATGATATGCCCTTAGCCGTATTGCCTCGGCGGGCGGTGGCGCGACCCGTGCGGGGCAAAGCGGCCATGTGAATTCCTTGCAGCTCAGATTGAAACGGAGAACTCGCTTGAGAGCGACTACCAGAAGCTAGGCGCTGGCTGGCCATCTACGTGTGCCGGCAGACCTGCCCTAACCTTGGGCAGGTCTGCTTGGGATCGGCGGCATAGGTATTAGTTGTGGCCTAGCGGGAATTTGCTGGGGGAGCGGTACGTAGTTGTTGTTTCACCTTGAGAAACCTCGGGGGTACTACGAACCCGAGATGTCGCAGAAGCCTCCCGTCTTGACGACGGGGCTTCGGAGACTTGTTCGTTGCTGTAATAGCTATAGCTGTAGGCGTCAGGACCTTTAATTGGAAGCCTGTTCAGGACGACACCCAGAAGGTTCGCGCCGACGAGATCCAGAGCGCTCAACGACTTTTCTAGGTCTTGTTGAGAGATCTTTTGAGACCCTATAACCAGTACTGCGCCGCCGACGTGCCGCGAAAGAACGGCTGCATCCGTGACGGGTAGTAGTGGCGGTGCGTCAATGACGATCGAGTCAAAAGCTCCTTCAAGACCTGCGATAAGGCGTGCCATGTCCTCCGACCCCAAGAGCTCGCTTGGATTCGGGGGAATCTGCCCTGAAGTGAGGACGTGAAGATCGTCTTCACCCCAGGGTTGAAGGAGGTCGTTGACATGCGCTGTCCCCACCAGCGCCGTTGTCAGCCCTGCATTTCTGTCGAGGCCCAGGTAGTCATGCACCATGGGCCGACGGAGATCGGCGTCTATGAGACAGACGGAATTCCCGGCCTGCGCCAAGGCAATTGCAAGGTTTGTGGCAGTTGTGCTCTTGCCCTCTCCGGGCAGCGAGGAAGTGACTAAAACCGACTTAGCGTGGCCGGTGACATTAGCGAACTGAAGATTCGTTCTAAGCTGACGGAAGGATTCGGCCCGAGGGCTTTGTGTTGCTGTTTGTGTGAGGAGTGGCTTCCGGGTCGCTGCGGGATCGAAGCTGATGCCACCGAGCAGTGGAGCGTCAGTTACTCGGCGAACATCAGCTTCACCTCGGATTCTAGTATCAAGCGTCGACCTCAAGAGAGATACGCCCGCGCCCACGGCGAGACCCACCAGTAGGCCGAGAAGCAGATTGATCTTGGTATTTGGGGCCGAGGGGGAAGTCGGTGCAGTCGCGGGGGTTATTACCGAAAGGCTGACCGGTGATGTGCCGCCAGTCTTCGGCTTTTCTAGAGTGTCAACAGCCTTTATCAAGCTATCAGCCACCGCCTGAGCTGTTGCTGCCGCCTGAACGGCACTGCTGTCCTGTACTGAAATCGTAATGAGAACAGTGTTGGGGTCTGTTGTTGCTTTTATCCGAGCTGCCAGGTCCTGAGGGCTGACAGCTAGGCCTAACGAGTCGATAGCCGGCTGCAGTACGACAGGGGAAGAAACCGTCTTGACGTAGGACTGTACTCGCGCCTGACTGAACGTGTTCCCCTGTTGAAGCTCCTGGACGGATCCGGAACTCTGAATGGCTACAAACAATTGCGTCTCAGCGGTATAGGTAGGCTTCGTAAGAATGGAGTAGGTCCCGCCCGCGAGTAGACCCGCCAAGGTGACGGCCACTATAAGGGTCCAGTTACGTCGAAAAGTGCGCAGGTACTCGCGTAGGTCCAAGCTCGGGCCCCTTAGTTGATGGAGGGGGCATTCAGACCAGCCGCCCCCAGAACGGCAATATGCGTGAAGTCCAAGCAATTCTACCTTGGACTCGGTGTCGACCTCGTCCGTGTGCTGGTGGAATTGAAGAAGTGGCTCTGGTAGCCAATCCTATGCCGCTGACTGGTGGTGTTCCATCGATGACGGCAGCAGGCTCTCGTTTTGTGGGGCCTCAAAGATTCCGACGGGGCCGACCCTGCTCAGGGATGTTGCGGGTCCAGGCGCGATATCCGGAAATCTTGATGCCTAACCCACCGTCCACTGGAGTCTGGCGGCGTCTAACTCGGAAATTCCGAGGATTATGTGTCAGGGTTAATGGGTTTTATACCTGAAGGCGACCTTAGCCTAAATGGAGATCCTATTTGGCAGGCGCTTCTCGTGCGTATGCCGGTCGGTTCCGACAGAAGATTGCCGCGGCTGCCTGCCCAAGAAGATTCTTCCTCCGGCCCATGTTTTCACGGCGGCTCTCCGGCGGTCGCACAATGTTGGTGGCTCTATTCCGTGGTGGAATTAATGGAAAGAGAGTTGCTTGCAGGTGCTAGCCGTAAGTCGGTCGCGGGACTTTCTTCGTTCCTCCTGGCAGCGGCGATCAGTAATCCAAAGAGAGTGCCAACGGCTAGGCTTCCGCCATTGCCAACGTCGTTTGGGAATGGGGCAAAGGCAATAGCCACAAGAAGTCCAGCGTTTGCTGCCGCAAGTCCCAGGAGGACGTCGTTTTTCGGCTGCTTAAACGATTGCAGTGTCGGCGAAAGAGCGAAATACAGGAATACAGCGAGTCCAAGGAGTCCCGCCTTAACCATGATCCATAGGTAAAAG
Source organism: Arthrobacter sp. NQ7 (assembly GCF_029581595.2). NCBI lineage: Bacteria > Bacillati > Actinomycetota > Actinomycetes > Micrococcales > Micrococcaceae > Arthrobacter > Arthrobacter sp. NQ7. The sequence continues at coordinate 289,558 of NZ_JARFXU020000001.1, forward strand.
TTGTGTCCGTAATACTGTCCCTTAGTGGCCGAGAAGCTACCCGGAGGTCCGCTCGGTGGCCGATATGCGAAACCGAAGCCGTGGCCTGTAACAGGGGATTCGGCTATTGCCGCGACAAGGTAAGAGTCTTCGTTGACCCTTGCTATGGCCGATGTGTCATCTGCGAGGGTGGAGGTATCGAGGCCACCGAGTACGCGGGTCGAGAAGGCATTGAGTTGTGCGATGACGTAGTCGCCACCAGGCAACCCGACGGATGCGTGCGCCAAGACAAGGATGAGTACAGGAAAGCCGATTACAAGGGACAATTTGGCGATAACAGTCAGAGAACTCAAGGCCCGGGCGGCAATGATCGCAAAAATCGCCGCGACTAGAAGCGCCAGAAAACTGTTTCGGGAAAATGAGAGAAAAGATAGTGCCAGGGAAGGTATCAGATAAGGTGCTGCTTGCCTGATTGTTGTTCTATTGGAGATTAAGAGTGCAATTCCGACTGAGGCGACTAGGACCGCCAATTGGGAGGCCGAAGTTAGATACCGTGTGCCTTCACTACTTCCGGCGCCCGAACTGCTAAGAAAAAGCGCAGCAGCTTCTGATCGTCCTGCCACGGGAAATTTCAAAACGGATGCCGCAATGGTGACCGCCAAGGACACCCAAAGGGAAATCCTGATCAACTTCAGCGAGATGTTGGCGTGCGGCGTGCCGTATACGCGAGACGCCACAAATGCTGCCAGCAAAGTGGCGAGCAATCCACGTCCATCACCAATAATTTCAAGCGTCGGATGCTGTTGGGCCACTCCGGTCAAGGTGGCACAAAGAAGGAGCAGTGCGACCCCGGTGAAGCGGAATCTGGACACCTTGGGGTGTGGATGGGTTAGCAGGGACCAAATCGCTGCAACGATTAGGAACGGCTCGAACAGGAAGACTGTTGTTGATCCGATTTGTACGCTATATGGGATTACCGCCGGGAATGCAGTAAGCCCAACGGCAATCGTGGCGTACAGCGACCATGAAGGTCTTAAGGCCATCAGTGTAAGTCCGCATATTCCGAGCACGGTGACGGCGGCGATGACGGGTCCAAAAACCAGGATCAGCGCGATCGAAAGAGCTGAAATGCCCGCTATTATGGCCCCATACATGGGGTTCAGATTAGCAGAGCAGAACCCAGATGCTTCGCGGAGGAGATCCTGACCAAGGCGGCCACGCTCCTGCGGCCCTGCCTGCAGGTAGGGCTTGTGTTGAATACTCCACGCGATGTTTGGGCGTGACCACCATGGATCGTCTCCCGGTCGGCGAGTGCGAGGAAAGTTTTGGCGACTAGTATCTTCTCCCTACTTTGTGATGAGGGGGCTCTCGTCACGCTTGCTGGTGATGTGACTTTCGAACGCAGTCCCGCGATCCGCATGCGTACGCTTCGCCGTATCGGATGAGTACAATCGAGGACCAAGACCAAAGTGGACGAGTTGCTCGGAGGTACGGAGAAACAATGTCGGAATGGCTCGAAGTCGGCATGGACAACTATGTACTCGTCACTGAAGGATCCCTGCTGAACACGGGTCTGATCGTCGGTTCCCAACGTGCCATGGTCATCGATACCGGCTGTGGACCTCGTCAGGGACGCGAGATCTTGAATGCAGTCCGTGAGAAGACGCACCTTCCTCTCGTCGTGGTCAACACCCACGCCCATTACGACCATTTCTTCGGTAACGCAGTCTTCGCCGAAGGCGGGGCCACTGAATTCTGGGCACACCAAAACTGCGCCATGGAAATCGACCAGAGGGGCGACCTGCAGCGCCGGCACGTTGGAACGCTCGAGCCCGAAATGTCGGCCGGTGAGGGGGACAACGTCGAGATCGTGGTGCCCAACGCGATCGTCAAAGATCGGCCCGTCCTTGTTGATCTCGGTGGCCTGACCGTAACTCTGTTTTATCTGGGGCGCGGCCACACCGACGGCGACCTCCTGGTGGGCACGCCCACTACTCTCTATGTCGGCGACGTCGTTGAACATGGCGCCCACCCCTCCTTTGAAGACTCCTACCCGGAAGAATGGGCCGACGTGCTCCGGCATATATCGGCGCTTCGCCACCGATACGAGTTCCTCATCCCGGGACACGGAAAGCCCTGCAGTGACCAGTTCGTCAAGACAATGGCCAACACCATGAGCACGGCTGTCCGTCAGGCCCGGCAGTCCATCCGCGACACCCCGAGTGATGCCACCAAAGCCATCCCGGTACTGCCCTACGGCCCGGAGCAGTCGCGCTGGTTCATCAAACGGCTGCAGGAGACCAATCGGAAACCGCAGGAAACGGCGCAATAAGAGAGCTTCATCAAGCAACTCCTCAGGGCTTGATGGATTCGACTATCCCTCCACGTGAAGGCCCTTCAGACTTACGAAGCGTTACTAACAAGAAGGCCGCGGCAGCCCCAAGGACTGCCTTCGGATGATTCCTCGCTGTCATGGTTCTCGTAATCGCCGGACCGCGCGCTCTCCGCGGCCGTATCGATGGGTTTTGATGACCCGCAACTTCCGTGTGACATGACTTGTCAAATTCGGAGCCACGTGTTTAGGTCATGATCAGTAAGGAAGCTTATGACCAATGGAGATTATTGTGGCTTTGTCTGACTACGCCCTGGCGCTATGCGCGCTATTGGGCACGCTGCTGGTACCTTTTGTTGTCCTGTACCAGATGCTGCGGCTCAAGCGCCGTGCACTCCGGATCCCCGTCCGCCCCGCCCCCCGAGGTAACCAGCGCTAACCATGCCGTATGTCGACATTAATCCCCACAAAGGCCGCCCCAAATGGGTGGGATACACAATTCTTGCCGTTCTCCTGGTGCTCACAGTGGCCGTTGTTTCAGCTGCGCTCCTCCACCACTGACCGGCACCGTTGAACTCCCAATAGCGCCAGGAGCCCCTACCGGACCCCCTAGACTTACAGACTGAACCAGTGCCGCAGAACCGTTTGCCGAAAACGTCCGGGGGGACAGACATGCCAGATCCGGCGGATCAGAATGCAGGCGCCCAAGCAGAGGATGCAGGGCAGCCGCAGCTGCGCCGACGCCGCGACCTACGTCGTGCCGACGGCTCGCTTCAGGATGCCTGGACAGGAACCATGCCAGCAGTAAACCCTTCCCCTTCCAGCCCGAACGACGCCGGCAAACCAGCGACCCGACGCACGTCCTGGGCCGAGGCAGCTGCCGCGGCTGATGCCACCAAGCCGTCCCGCGCACCATCGCCTGCTCCGGCGCCACCGGTGCCACCCACCCGGCAGCCTGCTTCCGATCCCGCGGGGGCAGCCATAGCGTCCGTGCCGTCCGGCGCTCCTGGTGACGCTGCCCCGGAAGCTGCTGTGCCGCCGTCGGACGCACCCTCCGAGACTCCGTCCTTCCGCCGCAGTCGGCCCACCGTAGCCGACGCGATCGAAGGCAGCCCGATGCCGGACTTCATCAGTTCGCCCGGACTGTTCGTCAAGGAGCAGAAGCCCCGGCCCGTTGGCGGCATTCGCGGAGCCCTATACAAGCTGAGTGGGGGCGCCTGGAACCTGGGCCCCGGCCCCAAACAGCGCCAGGAGGACGAGCTGGCCCGCCGCATTTCGCGGCAGCTGCAGGGCAGCTACAACACCGCAATCCTCAGCCTCAAGGGCGGGATCGGCAAGACCTCCACCACGGTTGGTGTGGGTTTGACCCTTGCCGAATACCGCGGTGACGCGCCGTGTGCCATTGATGCCAATCCGGACTCGGGCGACCTGGTGGAGCGTGCCCTGGGCGAGGGGATCTACCAGCAGGCAAGCCCGCGGACCATTACCGACCTGCTGGAGAACATCGAGTCCATTGACTCGCTCACGGCCCTGGCACGGTACATGCACCATGCCGGCAGGCTGCACCTGATCGCGGGGGAGCAGGACCCGGAGGTCTCGGACTCCCTAACGGCGGAGGAATACCTGCGGATCCGCAAGCTCATCTCCAGCTACTACTCCGTGGCATTGACCGACTGTGGCACCGGCGTGACCCACAATGCGATGAGCGGGATCCTGCAGTCGGCGGACAACCTGGTCATCGCTGCCGGCTACGCGGTGTCCGGTGCCAAGCGTGCACGCAGCACCCTGCACTGGCTGGCCAGCCACGGCTACGAGGACCTGGCCCGGAACGCGATTGTGGTGATCACGGACAAAGACGAGGTGTCGTCCCGCGTGGACAAAGATGCTATCGAGGAGCACCTGGCCGGGATCTGCCGCGAACTGATCGCAGTGCCGCATGACCGCGGCGTGGCCGATGGCGACCTGGTCACCCTCGACGTGCTGAAGCCGGAGACGCGTCGGGCTTACAAAGAGATCGCGGCCGCGATTGTGGACGGGTACCGGTAACTGCAGTCGACTTGCCTTGATTGTCCAGTAGTTGCTATCGGGAACTTAACTGGTCTTACGTGCCCGTAGAATGGCCCGTGAGTCTCATTTCTTCTGGGGGAAACAATGCGTAGTTCCGCGACCGCGATCAGGCGTGCCACGGCGGCGAAAGCCGAGCCGGGCAAGTCACTTCAGCGGCTTGATATCCAAGGCCTTCGTGCCTTGGCCGTCCTGTCTGTCATCGCAGACCACCTCTTTAGGTTTCCGGCTGGTGGCTTCGTTGGTGTCGACGTCTTCTTTGTGATCTCGGGCTTTCTGATCACTGGATTGCTCATACGGGAACATGCCAGGTCTGGGCGGATTTCATTCGTCGAGTTCTATCGGCGTCGAGTTCGGCGTATCACGCCAGTTGCCGTGTTGGTCCTTGCAACTACGGCGGCTGCGGCGTGGTTAATCTATACAGCGACCAGAGCGCAGGCAGTGGCTGTCGACGCTATTTGGTCCTTCTTCTTTGCAGCGAACTGGCATCTGGCTCTCGTGGGTACGGATTACATGCAGAACCAAGGGCCTGTTTCGCCCTTGCAGCACTACTGGTCTCTTGCTGTCGAAGAGCAGTACTACATGGTGTGGCCAATAGTAATGGTCGTGATTCTTGGTTTCGGCTTCAAGTCTGAGCGGCAGCAGCGGGCACGCAAGACCATTCTTCTGTCCGTTCTGGTTCTCCTCACGGCATGCTCCTTCGCATGGGCCTTGCATGAGTCCGCAACGTCACCTTCGTGGGCCTACTTTTCGACCGTTTCTAGGGCGTGGGAACTCGGTGTGGGCGCAATTCTCGCTGCCTCGACTGGCCTCCTGGCACGAATACCCCAAGGTGTCCGGCCCGCACTAGGGTGGTCTGGTTTTGTTGGCATCCTCGCCAGTTTGTTCATCGTCACCCCAGAATCGACTTTTCCGGCTCCGTGGGCGGCTCTTCCGGTATTAGCCACAGGACTGGTTATCGTTTCGGGAACCGGCAGCTCGAAGGACTTCCTGAAACCGCTAACAAATCGAGTAGCGGGCTACATCGGTGACATCTCATATTCCCTATACCTTTGGCACTGGCCAGTCATCATCCTCTTGACGGCTTATGTCCCGGCAACGCAACCCATTTATTTCTATCTTGCACTTGCGATGTCTGTCGGCCTTTCGGTCTTGTCGTACCACTTTGTAGAAGACAAGATTCGCCGGTCCTCGTGGCTAGACGCGGGTAAGAGGAGGGCACCTCGAACGCGCCGACCATTCCGCCTGCCTCGCCTCCCGTTGAGTGCTGGGCTATCCAGTAAGGCTACATATATTGCTCTCGCTGTACTTGCCGTAGTAACTGGCGGGACGTCATTGGTTGCTCTAACTCCTCAAGATTCACCCTCCTCTGCTGCGTACGTGGCGGCACCTAACGCCTCAGGTTCTGCCGCTGCTACTGCGCCAAAGTTCAGTCCGGCGGTGCAAGTAGTCCAAGACAAGATCGCTGCTTCCCTGGCCAGCACCGCCTGGCCCGAGCTCAGCCCTTCTCTCGACGCACTTGGAAACGCCTCATGGGCGCCGGAGGTGTACGCGGATCGCTGCCTCACAGTGCCAGTGGACAAATGGGGTGTCGACTGCGTGTATGGCGACCAGAAGTCCTCCAAGGTGGCAGTCGTCTTGGGGGACAGCATGGCTGCTAGTTGGATGCCGGCCATTCGAGGGGCACTTGAGCCTCAGGGCTATCGTATCGAGATGCTCACCAGGTCTGCCTGCCCAGTCTTTGCCGTGACACTCGCCAATAAGGACCAGGAAGCTTGCGGATCACATCGAGCGGCTTCATTTGCCTACGTTGCCGATCACAAGCCGGACTTGATCGTCATCGCCAACCTAGACTCAATCGGCAACACCGTTGCTGGGAAGGACGTGGCGGCAGCGATGGCAGAGTGGGAAACCGGGGGGCGTGACAGCATATCCAAATTGAACAGTGCGAGGCAGATCGTGATGCTTAGCGTTCCACCTCGTGGCCCTAATCTGAACGATTGTGCGGTAGCTGGTAGCACACCCAAAACCTGTACAGCCCAAATTTCTGACTTCTGGTGGAAAATCACTGCCCGCGAAAAGGCCGCCGTAGCAGCGGAAGGCAAGGCTAACGTGCCTGTACGCTACGTTGATGTCGCAAATTGGTTCTGTACGCCGAACGCCGTTTGCCCGCCTTATATCGGCAACCACCCTGTGCGCGTGGATGGCATCCACATGGTGGGCGAATATACCGCGACATTATCGGCTGTTGTGGCTGAAGCATTGAACGGTGATCAGGCCGTATCCTTGAAGCCATGACTTCCTGGGGGAACACAAAACTGCGCCTTGCCATAGTGCTGGCAGTTCTTTTCTGCGTTTTCTCCTTCGCGACCACCGCCCTGCCCGCGAACCTGCCTGCCTTTGGGCGCGTTTCCTTGTTAGGCCTTACCGCTGGGCTATTTAGCTTTGCCGGAGTACGGGCTCATGGCCTACCAAAGAGCAAAGATCATTAGTTATGGAATCCTTGAAAGTCCGACTCAAATCCAGCGCTCTTTGGCCTAAGCTCCGCGGCGCCAAATCAGGGGCCGCCTTCGCCGCAGGGGAAGTTGTGGGCAGCATTCCGTCCGGCACACTCCGAACCCTGGGCGCAAAGCTCATGGGCATGAAGGTGGCCCCCACCGCAAAGCTGTACCGCTGGCGGGAGGTCCGTGACGCTCAGAACATCAGCGTCGGAGCCGGATCAATCATCGGCATGTGGGCCACCCTGGATGGTCGTAAGGGGATCACGATTGGGAAGAACGTGAACTTCTCCAGCGAGGTAGCGCTTTGGACTCTCCAGCACGACTACAATAGCCCCACGTTCGCCACATCGGGCGGCCCAATCGTCATCGAAGACCGCGCTTGGATCAGCTTCCGCTCGACGATCCTGCCTGGCGTAACGATTGGTGAGGGGGCAGTCGTTGCCGCTAATTCGGTGGTCACCAAGGATGTGCCGCCGTACACGGTCGTCGGAGGCATCCCAGCCAAGAAGATCGGGGAGCGGACTGCGGACCTGTCCTATGAGTGGACCAACGCACGCAGTCACGCTCCCTGGTTCATCTAGCCCGCTCCGAGTACCGCCACCGTTCTCGTCTGAGCGTGACCTGCGCCTACCGGGTGCCGCAGGTCGTTGGGCATGAAAGTGTAATCGGGCAGGTTTCCCCCGTTCGGCGTGTACGTCTGAGGCTACCCTCCCACCCCCCAACCCGCCCCGCCTGCTGCCCTTTCCGCCAAGCCCATGAATAATACGGAGTGCTGGGAACAGCGGAAGTGAGCGGCGGGCGCCTGCCTGCGGCGATGGCGGGCGAAGGGACTGGACATGGCGAGGTCACACCGGAGCGGACGGCACGAGCCCGAAACGAGCGTTGAACTGAACCCCCTGTTCAGCCGGCCGGGGGAGTCCACTATCTTCCCGCGCTTCACCATCCCGGACGGGGAGTCCCTGCCCGGCACCGCCTACCAGGTGGTGCACGACGAGGTGATGCTGGACGGCAACTCCCGCCTGAACCTGGCCACGTTCGTAGGGACCTGGATGGAGCGGGAAGCCTCCCAGCTCTACGCCGAAACGTTCGACAAGAACATGATCGACAAGGACGAATACCCGCAGACCGCGCTGATCGAGACCCGGTGCTGGCGGATGCTCGCGGACCTGTGGAACGCCCCGGACCCGGCGGCCAGCATCGGCACCTCCACCGTCGGCTCCTCCGAGGCGTGCATGCTGGGCGGCCTGGCCCTCAAACGCCGGTGGCAACACCGCCGTCGTGCGGACAAGAAGCCCACGGACGCACCCAACATCGTCCTCAGCTCCGCCGTGCAGGTGTGCTGGGAGAAGTTCTGCAACTACTGGGAGGTGGAAGCCCGCTACGTCCCCGTGTCCGCGGAGCACCCCACCCTGGACGGCCACGATCTGGACCAGTACGTGGATGAAAACACCATCGGCGTGGTGGCCATCATGGGCGTCACCTACACCGGCGCCTACGAACCCGTGGAACAGATCTCCGCCGCCCTGGACCGCATCCAGGCCGGCGCCGGCCTGGACATCCCCATCCACGTGGACGGCGCCTCCGGGGCCATGGTGGCCCCCTTCCTGCAGCCGGAACTGGTGTGGGACTTCCGGCTCCCCAGGGTTGCCTCCATCAACACCTCCGGCCACAAATACGGGCTGGTGTACCCCGGCCTGGGCTGGATCGTCTGGCGGGACCAGCGGGCCCTCCCCGAAGACCTGGTGTTCCACGTCAGCTACCTGGGCGGCGACATGCCCACCTTCGCCCTGAACTTCTCCCGGCCCGGCGCGCAGGTGCTGCTGCAGTACTACCTGTTCCTCCGGCTGGGCTTTGCCGGCTACCGGTCCGTGCAGGCCAGCTCCCGCGACGTCGCCCTCTACCTCTCGCACGAAATCGGAGCCATGGACGCCTTCACCCTGTGGAGCGACGGGTCAGACATCCCCGTCTTCGCCTGGCAGCTCACCGACGGCCACACCCACAACTGGAACCTGCACCACCTCTCCGAACGCCTCCGCATGAACGGCTGGCTGGTCCCGGCCTACACCCTGCCCGAAGGGCTCGCAGACATCACGGTCCAGCGGATCGTGGTCCGCAACGGCTTCACCCGCGACCTGGCCGCCAGCTTCCTGGCCGACCTCAAGAAGGAAGTGGCCTACCTGGACGCCCTCGCCGCGCCCATGCCCCCGCAGAAACAGAAGGAAGCGTTCCACCACTAGCCCCGCGCCGAAGGGAGCGTCCCATGTGCCGGTTGTTCGGGCTGCACGCCGGGTCCCGGCCCGTCCACGCCACCTTCTGGCTCCTGGACGCCCCGGACAGCCTGGCCCGGCAGAGCAGGCGGGAGCCCGACGGCGCGGGGATCGGCACGTTTGATGACGACGGCGGCGCGCGGGTCAGCAAACGGCCGCTCGCCGCATGGGAGGACCACGCCTTCGCCCGGGAGGCACGGCAGCTGACCAGCACCACCTTCCTGGCCCACGTCCGCTACGCCAGCACCGGCGCGCACACCTTGGTGAATACCCACCCGTTCGAGCAGGACGGCCGGCTGTTCGCGCACAACGGCGCCTTCCACGGCCTGGTCCGGCTCGACGGACGCCTGATGGACCTCGGCGTGGCGGGGCTAGTGCAGGGCCAGACCGACAGCGAACGCCTCTTCGCCCTCATCACCGCCGAGACCCGGCGGGCCGGCGGGGACGTGGCGGAAGGCATCACCCGCGCCGTTGAATGGGTGGCCGCGGAGCTGCCCGTCCTGGCCCTGAACATCATCGTGACCACGGCAACCGACCTCTGGGCACTCCGCTACCCGGCCACCCACCCGCTGTACATCCTGGAACGGGACCCGGCAGCCGAGCCCGCCCCGGCCGCACCCCTGGACGCCAGGAGCCCCCGGATCCACTCGCGAAGCACCGAACTCTCGGTAACCCGGTCCGTCCTGTTCGCCACCGAACCCATGACCCACAACCCCGGCTGGCGCCCCCTTGCGTCAGGCGAGCTGGTGCACGTTGACCCGGACCTGGCGGTGACCTGCACCTACCCGTTCCCGGACCAACCCGCCCACCCGCTCACGCTCGCCGACCTGGATCCGTCCGCGGCGGCGTCGCAAACGTCCTGACGGCCAGACCGTCCCGACGGCTGCTGCCTTTACGTGCTGGGCGTTTCCGCCTTCTTCTGCAGCGCCTCGGCCATCTTCTGCACCTTGGCGCCGTAGCCGCCGTTCAGTGCGGTGTCCTTGATCTTGTTCGCCTGCGCATCCAGATCAGCCGGGGCGGCGTTCTTCAGCGCCGTAAGGTCCGACTGCAGGTTCGCGGGAAGCTTGGCGAACAGCTTCGGATGGCTGATCAGCTGGTCGGCCACCTTCTGCAGCCCGGCCCCCGGGTTGTCCGAGCTGAACGCGGTCCGCAGCTCCTGCCGCAGGCCGGCCAGGCCGGTGGCGGTCTTCTCCAGCGCCTCGGCGCGCTTCTGGATCTCCTCGCCGTACCCGCCGGAGAGGGCGGTGGTCTTGATCTTGTACGCGTCCTTCACCCGGTCAGCCGGGGCGGCGTCCTTCAGCGCGGTCACGTCCGTCTGCAGGGCAGCGGGAAGCTTGGCGAACAGCTTCGGATGGTCCACCAAGGCCGCGGCCGCCTTCGCCGCGCGGTCCCCGGCGGCCTGCGGGCTGTCCGCGTTCAGGCGCAGGAAGGCCTGCAGCCCGCCGAAGCCCTTGCCGGCCTTGGCATCCGTGCCGGCATCGGTGGTTGCGGCGGGGGAGGAGGCCGTTGCGGAGACGACCGTTGGGCTGGGGGATGCGGACGCGGCACCCACGCCCGCTGCGGCCATGGCGCCGGCTGCCAGGACTGCTGCAGCCCCGACGCCGATGCGGGTTTTCATCGATGGAATAGATGGCTGCACCACGGTGTGTTCCTTCCAAAAAATCAGCGCTTGCGTCCAACACCGAGCCGTGTGGACACGCACAGCATCACTGTAGGAGCGCATGCTGGGGAAACGCTGAGAGCGGGTCCCTACCTCCACCCGGGAGCGGCACCTATGCTCGGACTATGGAGATGCGAGGTACTGCGGCACAGCCTGGACCGGCCGGAAAACTGGGCCTGTGGCAGCAGCGGACCTGGCTCTGGATTGTGGCTGCGGGACTGGACATCTACATCCTCGGCGTCGTGATCGGGCTGCGGCCCGCCGGCCCGCTCTGCGGCAGCCCCTTGATTCCCACCAGCAAGGCCGCCGAACTGGTCGACCTGGAGCAGGCCGGCATCGGGGCGGCGGCCGCGTGCTACCGGAACATCGATTCCGATTCCATCCCCGTCTGGAGCCTCATCGCCTTGGGGGTGCTCCTGGTGCTGGTGGGCGTCGTGGCCCGGATCATCAACATCCGGCGTTCCACCGCCCGGGACGCCGCCTAAGGGCCTGTGGGCTATCCCGCGGTGACGGGCTTCTTGACGGTTGCCAGCAGGAGGACGCCCGCGACGGCGGTGGCCCCGGACAGCAGGAACAGCACGATGGCCAGCGGGGGAGCGGCGTCGGCCTCGCCCAGGATGGTGATGCCGATGGCGACGGCGACGAGCGGATCGATGACGGTCAGGCCCGCGACCACGAGTTCGGGCGTTCCGCGGGTGTGGGCGTTCTGGACCAGGAAGCTGCCGGCCAGCGCGGCAATGATCAGCCCCGCCAGGCAGGTCAGGGAGAGCCACTCGAAGTCGCCCTGGAACAGGCGGGCGATCACGGTCTTGGCCAGGGCCGCCACGAACCCGAACAGGATCCCGGCACCCGCGGTGAAGATCACCGCGTGCGACCGGTGCCGCCACAGGGCATAGGCCGCGCCGACGCAGGCCAGCACCACGGCCAGCACGATCAGGATGGTGACCAGCTGCCGGTCGGTGATCTCCACGTCCTGCGCTGAGAGCGCCGCCACCGCCACGAACAGTCCCACCCCGCCCACACAGAGCGCGACGGCGGTCAGCGCCCGGCGGCCGGGGGACCGGCGGGTCATCCGGGCGGTGGCGAGCGTGGTGACCACCAGTGCCACGGCGCCGATGGGCTGCACCACGATCAGCGGCGAGAAGCGGAGGCTGGTGAGCTGGAGCAGGATCGCGGCGCCGAGCATCGCCGTCCCGCCCAGCCACAGCGGTTTCCGGATGAGGGCCTGGAGGCGGCCGCCGCCCATGCTTCCCGCGGAGCGGCCGGACGCTGCCGGCTGGTTTTCGACGGCCCGGTGCTGGAACAGCGTTCCCAGGGCGAGCATGACGGCGCCGGCCGCGGCGATCGGAATCCCGAGCCAGTGATAGGACGTCAGTGCGGACACCGCCGCAGCCTGGATCATGATCAGACCTTACCCGCCCGGGCCCCGGGCCAAGCGCCAAAACCAGCCACCCGCCGTCGTACTCCTCCTGTTTGGGGAGCCGCTTCCCTGGGGTGCCGGGCGGGCGTTAAGAAAACGTCAAGGAACTGGCGTTCGGGACCTAAGACCCGGTCGTGGGTCCGCGCGCGGGTCTATGTTGGGTGCAGTGCCGTCGCCCCACGACCCCCAAGTGTGGCGGCGGCACCTCCTGTCTTCAGCCCGTTGCGACGAAGAGCAGGACGAAGGCCGCAGTCAGGGCCAAGCCGGCCCACATGCCGATCCAGCACCCCTTCCTGTACCGCCCGGACTTCCCGCGCCGGTCCGCCATCAGCCATTGGTCATAGAGCACCATCGAGGCCACGAAGGCCACGGCCGAGATGGACAGGAAGACGAACGGCATGGCAGAAGCTGGCCTCTGACGGGCAATCGTCACCCAGGAAAGCTACTCATCATGCTTTCAATTATGGGGCGCACGCCGCCCCCAACGCCGTCCGGTGCCTACCCTAAAACGGAACCCGCAGCGGCGTCCGGGAACGGTGCAACCGCCGAGCCGACGTCCCGGAGCCGCCGTCCCGGTGCCGTCGGAGCATTCGGGATCAGCGGGTGGCCTTCCATCGGCTCGGTGCCATTCCAACCGTTGGCCGTGCGGGGTTCTTCAACGACCATGCCGCGTGTCCCGGCACATTTTTGGCACATTATTCGATCAAGGGGCGATCAGTTTCACCGCAGGGCCTCTACGATCAGGCGTGTGCCGCCTGGTGCACCTGGCCGGCAGCAGGCTTTGCTGCCATGACGATTCTGGGGATCGATTGCCTTGCTTAACTCCATAAAGACGCACCTCGCGGCTGTCGCCGCAGCCCTGGGCCTTGCGCTCGCCCTGACAGTGGTCCAGCCCGCAGCTGCGCAGGCAGCCGCGGGACAGATCTCCCTGAGTCCCACCACCGGACCCGCAGGCTCTGCCATCACCGTCACCGGCACCGGCTTCAGGGCCTCCACCACCGGAACCGTGATCATCGGATCGGCCACCTTCCCCCTGAAGACGACGGCGGCCGGTGCCTTCAGCGCCCCGGCCACCATCCCCGCGGGCGCAACCGGCAAGGTCACCGTGACTGCCAAGACGTCCTCCGTGCAGGCGTCGGCGGTGTTCACCGTGTCCGCGCCCACCACCGCGGTGCCGCCCATCAGCAATGCCAGGCTCCGCTTTGGCGCGGCCACGGCCGGCGGCCCCCTTGCCGGCAGCGAGCTCGACGAGGTGGCGGTCCTTGCCGGCGAAGCCCCGTCCAGCGTGTTGTTCTACGAGGACTTCGCACAGCCTGCCCCCATCACCGAGCTGAACGCGGTCCGGGCAGGGGGCGCCGTGCCGCTGGTGACGTGGGAACCCTGGCTCTGGGGCGGCGGGGTGGACCAGCCCGCCTACAGCCTGGACAGGATCACTGCCGGTGCCTTCGACTCATACATCGCGCAGTGGGGACAGTCGCTGGCAGCCTGGGGTTACCCGGTGCAGCTCCGGTTTGCCCACGAAATGAACGGCAACTGGTATCCGTGGGCCGAAGGCGTCAACGGCAACCAGGCGGGTGACTATGCCCAGGCCTGGCGGCACGTCCACGACGTCGTCGCGGCGCAGGGTGCCAGCAACGTCACCTGGGTCTGGAGCCCGAACGTTCCGTACTACGGCTCCACCGACCTTGCCGGCCTGTATCCCGGTGCCGGGTACGTCGACGTCGTTGCTTTGGACGGCTACAACTGGGGCACCTCCGCCTCCTGGAGCGCGTGGATCTCCCCGCAGGACCTCTTCGGGCCGGGCATCGCCCAGCTTCGGGCACTGGCCCCCGGTGTGCCCATCCTCGTGGCCGAGACCGCCTCCAGCGAATTGGGCGGCGACAAGGCCGCGTGGAACTCGGCGCTGGTGTCCTACCTGGCCGCCCAGCCGGACGTGATGGGGTTCGTGTGGTTCCACATGCAGAAGGAGACGGACTGGCGGATCAACAGCAGCGCCGGCTCTGCCACCGCCTTCAAGAACGCCCTGCTGGCCCGGCGTACTTCCTGACAACGGGTTTGGGCCGCGGCTGGCCAGGGGTTCCAGGTGGAAGCTTCCCCGGCCTCGCTGCGCCTTGCTTACCCGGTTACGGTGTCACCGTGCCGGTGGGCCACCTTCCAGGCGCCGTCCTCGCGCCGGTAAACCTGGGTTGCCCGGAGCACGTAGTTGCGCGGTTCGCCGTCGACTGACGCTGACGTGTGTTCCAACGCGGCGGTAAACGCCATGTCACCCACCACGTCGCAGGCGAGCACCTCCAGCCGGTACGAGGTGCAGTTGGAGAACTGTTTGCCAAGGCTGGTGAACAATTCGTCCAGTTCGTGCTGCCCGAAGGCATTGCGCCATGCGCCGAGGACACTGACCGGTTCCTTGCGGGACCAGAGCGCCCGGCGCGGGGCGGGATCGCCGTTGTGGAGGGCCAGTTCCGCGGCGTAGAGCTCGGTGTTTACCCATTCCAGGAAGTCGTCACGATCACCCATGCCATCAGTATGGTCGCGGGGCCGCAACAGGGGGAGGGCCTACTTGCTGCCGGAGCTGCTGCACTTAGAAGCGGGCTGCAGCTCCGGCAAACGGACCAGCTCCAAGCGGGTTCCCTGGGATGTCGGCAAGGCCGGCTCCCGGCGAATACGACGGTGAATCCGCCGTGGTGGTTGTCCCGGAAGTTGCGGTGCCCACCTTTCCAAGCTTGATTGTCAGGGTGTTTGATCCGTTCCAGCTCACGGAACTCGCATTGGCGCCGTTTCCGCTGAAGCTGAGGGCGCCTGCGGATCCGTACTTGGCGTTCGAGCCCAGGAAAACCGAGCCGACGTTGAGCGTGCAGGTTCCGCTGGTGACCGTCAGCACGTTGGCGGTGCTGATGTTGACAATGATGTCGCCGTTGCCGTTCAAGGTCTGTGTACCGGTGTTGTTCCATGCGGAGCAGATCTTGGTGGCATCCATCTGTTCCGAGAACTGGATCGTCAGGGAGTCTCCCTGCTCCGCTTTACCCACACCTGCGGTGCCGCCGCTGTTGACCAGTGAAATGGCGCTAACGGTCGGGGCAATCGTGTCCTTGGTGCTGGTACTCGCGGCGCTCGCCGAGCCCGTGTTGCCAGCAGCGTCGGTAAGCGAGACGGTGAAGGTCACCGTGCCCTGGTCGAGGGGGGTGAGGTCCATGCTTGTGGACCAGGTGGAGCCCGACGCCGTGACCTGCTTGGTGACGCTGTTGGTCACGCTGCTTCGGGCCGTCACGTTGAGGGTGCCGGAGGTATCCGTGGTGCCGCTGACCTGGACCGCGGTGTAATTGCTGAGGTTCACGTACATCGGGGCCGTGATGCTCAGGACCGGTGCCGCAGTGTCCTTCGTGTCCGTCACGGTAGCGGTGCTGCTGTTGTTGCCCGCCGCGTCCTTCACGGTCACGGCGTAGCTGGCTGTTCCGTCGTTCAGGGTGCCGAGGTTCAGGTTCAGGGACCATGCGCCAGTGCCTGAGGCGGTGGCCGTACCGGAAACGGTGTGCACGGCGCCGGCGTCCGTGGCGGTGACGGTCACGGTTCCACCGGCTTCTGCGGTGCCGGAGACCGGGACTGCGGAAGAGTTGGCGCTGTTCACGTACGTCGGAACGCTCAGGGCCTGGGGCGCTGCAGGTGCCACGGTGTCCTTGATGCTTGTTGCTGCCTTGGCCGCGCTCGTGTTCCCTGCGGCATCGCCGGCAGTGGCGCTGTAGTTGACCGTTCCCTGCTTGAAGGTGCCCATGTCCAAGGTGACTGACCATGCACCCGTTGCCGAGGCGGTCGCCGTGGCGGACGTGGAATGAGGGGTGCCTGTGCCGGTGTCGCTGGCCGTAAGGGAAATCTTGGCGCCCGCCTCTGCAGTTCCTGTGACGGGCACCGCGGCGACGTTGGCCAGGTTCACGTAGGCAGGAACGCTGAGCCCGGGGGCGGCCGGAGCCGTGGTGTCGATCCGGACCGTCTGGCTCTGCGCCGTCCCGGCGTTGCCCGCGTTGTCCGTGGCGAAGTAGGACACAGTGTGGGTGCCGTCGCCCGTGACTGTTGCAGAGGCGGACGCCCCGCTCACGGTCTGCTGCGCGCCGCCGTCGACCATGTAACTGATGGATGCCACGCCTGAGCCGCCGGCACCGTCGTTGGCGGTGATGGCCACAGTGACCGGGCTGGTGTTGTTCCAGCCGGCAGCGTTGGGGGCCGGGGTAAGCCCGGAAACGGAAGCGATGGGGGCAGTGGAGTCACTGCTAACGCCGGAGCTGCGCGGGCTTTCGGCACCCGTCCACAGCGCGATGGTGGGGGTGACCGTGTAGTACCAGATGCCGCCGGGGACGTTCTGTTCGGTGCAGGTCAGGGTGGTGACCGTTCCTGCGCAGCCGCCCGTGGCCGGCGTTCCCGTGCCGCCCGTGGCAGCCGCGTACCTGGTGACGGTGTAGCCGGTGGCCGCACGGCCGTTGACCGTGGTGCCCGCTGCCCAGCTGACGCTGAGCGAGGCGCCGTTGGCGGTGACGGCGGGCTTGGATCCCGGCGCCAGGGTGTCCGCCGCGGCGGTGGCATTGTTGCTGCTGGTGGTGGAGGCCCAGAAGCCGTAGGCGGCGGTGGCCGTGCCCAGCAGGAGCAGGACCGCGGTGACAATCCATGCCAGCCGCCCGGAGGGGAGACGGAAGCCGAACGGCATCTTCCGGATGGCGATGCTCATTTGCGCACCTCCGCCGTGACGGGGAGGTGGAAGGTGGCCCCCTGGCAGGCTGCGAGTGAGGTGGTATCCATGGCGGCCGATCCTGGAAGGGTGAGCAGGGTGGACGAGTTTGCCGGAATGAAGGTTGCCGGTGACAGCGGCGCGGCGGGTCCGGTGAAGCTGACGCCGGTGGTGGTGCAGCCGGAATGTGCGGTGTCCGCCGTGGCCGGCCCGTTGGCCGTGACGCTGTACACCTGCACGGAGTAGGGGTTGGGGTTGGTGAGGCGGAGGACGACGTCGGCCGTCCCGCCTGGAACGAGCGCCGCGGTGGGGCTGTCCCCGGCAATGAGCGCGTCAACGGTGACGGCCTGCATGGTGCCGGCGGCTGCGGTTCCGGCGCCCGTCCCGGCGGCGGCCCAGTAGGCGTAGGCGGTTCCGGCGCCCGCGGCGAGGAGGATCCCGGCGAGGGCCGCGGCCTTGAGGCCCTTGCCGGCATTGGCAGTCCTGGTGCTGGCGGTCATCTCAGTTCCCCTGTCCTGATCCTGAGTACGTGAGCTGGAGGGTGGCGCCCTTGCAGCCGTCCTGGTTGGCGGAGGTGTCCAGCATTCCCACCCGGGGCCACACCGACGATGCCAGCCGGAGGCCGGACAGGGAGCTGGTGCCCGCGGGGACGGTGAGGGGGTAGGGGCCGCTGTACTGGGTCACGGTGAAGTCCGCCGCGGTGCAGGCGAGGTTCCTGGCCACGGCATCCGCGCTGCGGGTAACACCGGCCACGGCCACCGACATGTTGGTCAGTGACAACGCCTTGCTGTTGGGGTTGTTGATCTGCAGGTCCAGCCCGGCCGACGTGCCGGGGGAGAGGGTGCCGGGGACGTTGGCGGAGAGGACGAACTGCTTGATGGTCGCATCCAGGACCAGCTGCACGTTCGCGTAGGCATACTGCGACTTCCCGCTCGAATCCTTGCCCGTGCCCACCAGGTACAGGTTGTAGCTTCCGGTGGGGGAAGCGGCGGTGGTTGCCACCTGCAACGTGGTGGAGGTGCCGGTGACCGGATTGGGCGAGAACGATGCCGTGGCGCCGGAGGGAAGGCCGCCCAGGACGCTGAAGCTGACCGGTCCGGAGAGGTTGTTCCGGGTGAGCTGCAGCGTGTAGACCGCGGTGGCGCCCGGCGGGACCGACAGGGAATCCGGGGAAGCGGCGACCGAAATGGCCGAGGAAATCT
The DNA here is from genome assembly GCF_029581595.2 of Arthrobacter sp. NQ7. NCBI lineage: Bacteria > Bacillati > Actinomycetota > Actinomycetes > Micrococcales > Micrococcaceae > Arthrobacter > Arthrobacter sp. NQ7. The sequence continues at coordinate 307,694 of NZ_JARFXU020000001.1, forward strand.
TGTAGTTGACGGTCAGGCTGGCAGTGACGCTGCCGGAGACCTTGCCGCTGGTGCCGGTGATGGTCAGGGAGCTGGTGCCCGCGGGCGTGGTGGCCGCGGTAGTGACGTTCAGGGTTGAGGTTGCGGTGCTTCCGGAGCTAAGGGTGACGGACGACGGCGTGAAGGCACCTGCTGCTCCGGCCGGCAGTCCCGCCGTGGCCAGGTTGACCGCCCCGGTGAAGCCGCCGGTGGACGTCACCGTCACCGTATAGGCCGCGGCCTGGCCCTGCTGGACGGACTGGCTGGCAGGGGAGACCTGCACCGTAATGCCCGGTTTGGCGCTTTGCGATGCCGCGAACAGCGCCCCCGCGCTGGCCAGCATCACGGCAAGCCCGATCAGCGCCACTTTGATGGCATTCCGCAGGCGATGCCGCGGCTGCCCGTCCTCGTTGTGCACCCCGTGCCCCTTCCCAGTTGGTGCAAATGACGGCAGGCCGGGGGCGGATTCGCACCGCCCCCGGCCCGGTCGCTTAGTTGCTGGATGCAGTCACGGTGATAGTCGCGCCCTTGCACGCATCCTGGTTCGAGGTGCTGTCACTGAAGGTGAGGGTGCCCGTGCCCATGTCAACGTTGGTAGCGTTGCCCGCCAAAGTCTTGGTTCCGGCGGGAACCGAGGCAGCGAACCAGCTCGCGTCACAGGAACCGCTGGCGGTGACTACGGCACCCGTGAGGGTAACAGGAGTGCTGCCGGAGTTGGGGTTATCCGCCGTGTAGCTGATCGGCTTCGTCGACCCCGGCGTGATGTTGTCGTCGAATGCGACATGGATAACGACGGCGTTGGTCCCGGCCGCAGCCTTTGCAGACCCGCTGCCCGAGCCCGTGGTGCTCCAGTAGGCGTAGGCGGCCCCGCCGCCGACGGCTACCAGCGCTGCGGAAGCGGCGACGGCGGCGATCTTGTTCTTCTTGGTCATCTGGCGCATGGAAAGACTCCTTGTAAATGTGAGTGAGAACCCGTTCCCCCATGAGCGGCCCCATCCAGGTGCCTTTCGGTGGATCGATGACCCAATGTTTTCGGCTGCGCCCCAAGCCCAACAACACGTACCGGTACCCGACTTTTCGTCGGGCCGTGGAAGCCACTACTTGGCTGGATGCCCCAGTACTCAGGACCGTCCCTCCTGCCCTGACCTGCGGGATTGGTTCCGGGGCCGGAATTCAGGGCGACTTGGACCCAAGCAAGTAGTGCCATCGAACCGCCGCGTACCGTGCCTGCGCGGCAGCTTGAACGCCCGAAAAAACCTGCCCTGAACGAGTATCAAAGCCGTTAAATGAAGCAGCGCGCCCGGCAATATCCGGACGCGCTGCTTGCAGTTTGGGATGGCTCAGCCTTGGGTTCTGCGGGCCCGGGTGGTGCTCAGTCTTCGCCCTCGGGATTCCGCAGCCGGCGCCTGATCATGAGCCCGGCAACCACCAGCCCGATGACCAGCACGGCAGCTACGACTCCCACCACAACCAGCTGGCCCGGGAGCCCGGAGCCGGCTGCCGCAGCAGGCGTGGCGGCGGCCGTGGCAGGCGCGGTATTTGGACCGCCGGCCGTGAAGGTGAAGGTTCCCTCGATGGGGTGGCCGTCGGAGGACACCACCCGCCACACCACGGTGTACTTTCCTTCGGGAGCACCCGGTTTGACCGGCTGGCTGACCTGGTTGTCCACGATCTGGACCGGCCCGTCCGCCTGGTCGGTGCCCGTGGCATCCTCCACCCGCACGATCGAGTTGATGGCGATCGGGGTGTGGTCGAAGGTCAGCTCGATCTTCGCGGGCATTGCGCTGACCGTGGAACCATCGGCCGGGTTGCTGGCCTCCAGGGAGTCGTGCGCCTGAGCCGGCGCCGGGGAAGCGAGCACGAACGCGGCTGTGGTGAGCGCCAGCAGCACCCGTGCCAGCCACGCCGCCGGGCTCTTATGCGACAGTGTCGTCATTCGTTTCCCCGCGCTACTTGCCGGCGGTGCGGGTCCGGCGCCCGGCAAGAACCAGCCCTAGGGCCGCTGCGCCGAGAACGAAGCCTGCCGCACCCAGCACTACGCCCCACACGGCGGTGCCGTCGCTGGATGCCTGCTTCGTCTCCGACACTGCCTCGGCGCCCGGTGCCGCTGACGCGCCGGTGGCGGCAGCGCCGTCGTCGGCCGTTGTAACGAAGGACGGGGCCGGATGCTTGGGCTCCGGCTGCCCCTCAGCGCTCTCTTCGTCCCACTTCACCACGCTGCCGTCGGTGTAGCTCTGGGCAGCCTTCAGGGTGACTTTGGTGCCCTCGGCGGGAAGCCGGCCTACGGACAGCGAGAAGGACTGGTACTGGTTCTGGCCCAGCTGGTGGGCTTCGTCCGCAGTCCAGACCACCGAGACCGGCGCTTTGGTGACCGTGGCGCCCGCCACCGTGACCGGCTTGGGCAGGTCTCCCGTGACCACCTGCGCCGTCCAGCCCTCCACAGGCTTGACCGAGACGGACGTGAACGGCGTATCGGTGGGCAGCGTGACCTCGAGCTTGTTGGTCTTCGCGGTGGGGGACTCGTTGGGGACGTTGAACGTCAGGTGCGAGTAGCCGTTGGCCGCAGTGTCGTCCGGGTCCACGCTCACGTGGGCGGACGCGGCGGTGGCGCCTGCGGCGATGATTCCCGCGGCGGCAGCGGCCGCGGTGAGGGTCTTGAGGGTACGGCGGAATGAGGTGTTCAAAGTAAGCCTTCCAAGGGGTGCGCCAAAAAAGAACCGCGTGCGGCGGCGCAAAAAAGGGGACAACGCGGCCGGCCCATTCCTCGCCGGGGCAGGTGCCTGTGGGCAGGTGGGGGCGGCGCGGAAAGTCGGGAGCCGCGTCAGGTTGCGGCGTGGAAGGCCGGCGGCCCGCGCAGCGCAGGCAGGCGCAGGCTCCGCCACTGGAAAGGAATGACGACGGCGGCCGGCGCGGGAACGTGCGGCCACTCGGGGATGGCGACGGCAGACAGGATCCGGACCAGCGGCCGCAGCCAGGCGGCCAGCGCCCAGACAGCCGCCTCGCCCTTGGCCAGGACCAACGCCGTGGCCAGGGTTGCCGCGGCGTGCAGGGCCAGCATCAGGGCACCCGGTACGGCAGCATGTTCCGGCATCAGGGCCGTTGAAAGGGGCACTGCCGAGGCGTCATGGACGTGGCTGGCGGCGGTGGGAGTGAACGATGCGGACACCGAGAACGCGTCGAAGGCCCAGTGCAGGACCAGCTGGCTGGAGCCCAGGAGCGCGATCATCGCCGGCATGTTGATCTTGGTCTTCGACAGGATCGTGACCGGTGCCAGGACCAGAGCCACGATGCCCGCGACGATGGCCGGCTGCGGCAGCAGGCCCCCTGCGAGAACGTGGGCTCCCGCGGCGAGGGCGAACATGGCCGCGGTGAACGCTATGGCACGGGGGAAGCGGAACGGAGCACTCATGCCACTCGCCGCCCTTCCATCCGCTGTTGCCACCCTCCACTCTAGGGAAAACCGTGGTTCGGCAGGTAATCGGGCCGGTGACAATCGCCTGGGCTGCCGCGAATTCGACGCGCATAGTCATTTGTGCGGCCCAGATTCCCTGGCGCGCACCAAATGTGGGTCGCGAAAAGGAATATGCGCGTCGGTGGTGAGGGTGCGCGTCGGGAAGCCGGGTGGGCGTCGGGAAGCCGGATGCGCGTCGGGAAGCCGGATGCGCGTCGCAGGTGGCGATGCGCGTCGGTGGCGAGGATGCGGGTCGGGACGTGGGGTTCGCGGCGGAAGCTGCCGGGCCGCCGTCGTCCCCAAAAAACGCGCGTGCCCGCTTACCGCACCGACACGAACCAGATCAGCAGCATGGTGACCAGGAACCCGGTGACGTAGTTCAGCCACAGGAACCGCTCCCAGCCGCGGTGCGCCCGCTCGGAGTCCTCGTCCGTCACGCCGGCGAAGGGGAGGATGTTGAGCGCATAGGGGAGCGGGAGCAGGGCCGCGAGGGGTCCGGGCCACGGCGTGAGCAGCAGCAGCGCGGCGCTGACCAGGTACGCCACAACCGCAAACCGCACCGTGGCCTTGGCGCCGATCACGGTGGCGATCGAGCCGATGCCGCCGGCGCGGTCCGCCAACACATCCTGCACCGCGCCGAACGCATGGCTGGCCACGCCCCAGAGGAAGAACGCCCCCAGCAGCGCCCACAGCGGGGCCGTGAACTGTGCCTGCGCCAGCACCAGCCCGTACACCGCCGGGCTCACGAAGTGCGTGCTGGACGTGGCCGAATCAAGGAACGGCCGCTCCTTGAACCGCAGCCCGGGCGCGCTGTACGCCACCACCGCGAAAATGCTGATGGCCAGCACCAGCCAGGACAGCGGACTGCCCAGGATCACCAGCGCCACCAGGAAGGGCACGTTGGTGCCGATCGCCGCCCGGAGCGTGATGGCGTGCATGGTCCGGTCCAGGACCGCGCCCTCCACGCCGCCCTTGCGCGGGTTCCGGAGGTCGGATTCGTAGTCGAACACGTCGTTGATGCCGTACATCGCCAGGTTGTACGGGATCAGGAAGTACAGTGTGCCGATCACCCAGGCGAGGTCGATTTCCCGTGCCGTGAGCAGGTACGCGGCGGCGAACGGGTAGGCCGTGTTCACCCAGGACAGCGGGCGGGAGGAGAGCAGGAGCATCCGGAAGGTTTTCATGGCCGCCCCTTTGGCGCTCGGTCCGTGGGCGTGCGGGTCTTCGGCGCAGCGGTTTTGGAATTCCGCTCCAGCAGGATCCACAGCGCCGGCAGCAGCAGCACGGCGGCCACCGGGTACGCGAAGTCCTCCAGCGGGGCCAGGCCCAGCAGGGCCCCGGAGATCATGTCCGGGGCGTAGGTGAACAGGCCCGCGGCGATCATCAGGTTGTCGAAGACGGCCGTGAGGACCAGGACGACGGCGGCCGTCCCGCCTGCCGCCGCGAGGGCTCGGCTGCGGGCGCGGCCTTTGAGGGCGAAGGCTGCGGCGGTTCCGGCGGCAAGGGCGGCGAGCAGGAACACGGCATTCAGGGCCCAGTAGCTCAAGAGTCCACCTTCCCGGGGTGGAGTGAGCGGGTTTCGAGGAAGCGACGGAACAGCTGGAACAGGTTCATCACCAGGTAGCAGAGGAACAGCAGGAACACCGGTTCCTCCAGCGGCAGCTCCGGGGCGAGCTCGATCCCGATGGTCTTGTTGTGCCCGCGGAAGAAGATGCCCAGCCCGATGCCTGCCAGGTCCCAGGCCAGGAAGAACGCCAGCCCCGCGGCGAGCACCACGGCTGCCCGGCGCGCGTCCTGCCAGAAGAACAACCGCAGCCGCTGGTCCAGGAGCACCATGCAGCCCAGCGACGCCAGCAGGAACACCAGGTACGCCGCCGCCGTCATGCCGGCGTGCCGTCCGGCAGGGTTCCCCGCTCCGCCATGGCCGGACGCAACGGCACCGGGAGCGGGCCTGTACTGGTGTCTCCGCGCAGCCGCTTGACCACCAGTTCGGCGCTGATCAGGCACATCGGAATGCCAATTCCCGGAATGGTCGATGCCCCGGCGTAGTACAGCCCCTGCACCTTGCGGCTGACGTTGCCCGCCCGGAAGAATGCACTCTGCTTCAGGGTATGTGCCGGTCCCAGGGAGGTGCCCTTCCACGAGTGGTAGTCCCGCTCGAAATCCGCCGGACCGTACATCCGCCGCACCACAATGCGTTCCGCCAGGTCCGGGATGCCCGCCCACTCGCTGAGCTGGCCGATCACGGCGTCGGCCGCCTTTTCCAGCCGCTCGTCGCCGCTGCCGCCCAGCCCCGGGTCCGGCGGGATGGGGACCAGCACGAACACGTTCTCATGCCCCTCCGGCGCCACCCCGGGATCCGTGGCGCTGGGCTTGCAGACGTACATCGACGCCGGCTCCGGGATGAACGTGTCCTTCCCGAAGATCGCCCTGAAGTTCTTCTCCCAGTCCGCGGTGAACAGCAGCGTGTGGTGCTCCAGTTGCGGCAGCCCGCCGCGCACGCCGAGGTAGAGCAGCAGCGCGCTGGGGCCGGCGGTGCGCCGCGACCAGTACCGTTCGGGGTAGGTCTGGAAGTGCCGGGGGAGCAGGGCAGTTTCGCTGTGGTGCAGGTCAGCAGCGGAAATAACGACGTCGGCCGCCAGGCTTTCCTGCGCGCCGTCACCGATGCGGCAGCGCACCCCGCGCACGGCCGCCGGGCGGCGCCGGGAGCCGGTGGGAACCGTTTCGATCGCCAGGACTTCCGTGTTGGACTGGATGGTCACCCCGGCCTCGCGTGCCTGCCGTTCCAGCGCCTCCACCAGCCGGGCGAAACCGCCCATGGGGTAGGAGACGCCCACGTCCAGGTCCAGGTGGCTCATCAGGTGGTACATGCTGGGCGCGGTGAACGGCGAGGCGCCCAGGAACACCGCCGGGTACTCCAGGATCTGCTGCAGGCTGGGGTTGCTGACATAGCGTTTGGCGTAGGAGTGCAGCGGCTGCAGCAGCAGCCGGGCAAGCCGGGGGAGCCGGGCCAGGATGTCCGGCGTCAACAGCGGGGCAAACGACTCAAAGGTCGGGTACAGGAACCGGCGCTTGGCCATGGTGTAGGTTTCGGCGGCGGAGTCCAGGTACTGCTCCAGCCGGGCACCGGCGCCGGGCTCCAGCCGCTCGAACAGTTCCACCACCTTGGAGCGCCCGGCCGGCACATCCACCGGTCCGCCCGCTCCCTCGGAGATCAGCCGGTAGCCTGGGTCCAGCTTCACCAGGTCCAGTTCCTGCTCCGCGGAGCTGCCCAGGAGCTGGAAGTAGTGGTCGATGACTTCCGGCATCAGGTACCAGGAGGGCCCGGCGTCGAACCGGAAACCGGCCTCACTGAACGTGTAGGCGCGGCCGCCCAGGGCTTCCTGCTTCTCCAGGATGGTGACCTGGTGCCCCTCGGTGGCGAGCAGGGCCGCCGTCGCCAATCCGCTGATGCCGCCGCCGATGACCACCACCGCCTGCCCGGTCCGTACGGGCACCCTCCTCATTGTGCTGCCACCGGCGCCGGGCCGGGGCCTGCGGATTCCAGACCCCGCCGGCCGGTGAGCACCGCGGCAGCGATCCGCAGCTTCACGTGGGTGGGCACGCTGATCCGGGCGCTGATCAGGTCCGGCGCCGGCGTGACGCGGATCCGCTCGGCGAGCTCGGCAAAGAGCTCCTGGGCCAGGGCCACCGCCAGCCGGCTGGAGCCGGGCAGGCCGCGCAGCACCGCACGGGACTCGTGCAGGTCGTGGTCGATGTCCGCCAGCAGCCGTATCTTGTGGGCTTCGTCGAAATTGGCGGGCGAGACGCCGGGGAAGTAGCTGCGGCCCAGGGAGGTGAAGTCCTCGGCGAGGTCCCGGAGGAAGTTGATCTTCTGGAAGGCTGCGCCGAGGTGCCGGGCGCCGCGCTCCAGCCGCGCCCGTTCCTCCGCAGCTATCGGGTGCCCGTACAGGAAGCAGCGCAGGCACATCAGGCCCACCACCTCCGCCGAACCGTAGACGTACCGTGTGAAGGACTCCTCGGTGTGCTCCACCTGCTCCAGGTCCGCGCGCATGGAGGCAAAGAAGGGGCGGGTGAGGTCGGTGCCGATGCCGGTCCGGCGGGCGGTGTCCGCGTAGGCATGGATTACCAGGTTGGTGCTGTAGCCGGTGGCCAGGGCGTGTTCGGTCTCCTGCTCGAACCCGTCCAGCTGCCGCCGGCTGTCGTCAGGGGACAGGCCCGCGGCGGAGGCCACGCCGTCGACAATCTCGTCCGCAACCCGCACCAGCGCGTATACGGAGTCCACCTGGCGGCGCACGCCGTCGTCGAACAGCCGGGACGCCAGGCCGAAGGAACTGGAGTAGGCGCGCAGCACCACGCCGGAGGCTTTGAGGGCGGCTGCCGTGTAGTCGGCCAGCGCGTCGCGGTCCCGCTTCATGCGCCCATGCGTTCGGTCACCAGGCGGGACAGCGGGGAGAGGCCGTCGCGCAGCACCTGCGGCACGAGCGGCTGGACCAGGACGTCCAGCGCCCGCTCCGTGAGGTCGGCGGCGAGCTTCAGGGTCTTGTCCCGCGCCCCGGACGCCACCAGCAGTTCGCGGATTTCGGCGGCGTCCCTGGCCGTGAGGTCCCGGGAGAGCAGTTCCTGGATGCGGGTCCAGTGCGGCTGCTGCGCCGCGTAGGAGATCAGGGCCGTGCGCTTGCCCTCGCGCAGGTCGCCCCAGCCGGTCTTGCCGGTCCTCGATTCGTCGCCGAACGCGCCCACCAGGTCGTCCGCCACCTGGTACGCGGTCCCGATGATCCGCCCGAACTCGCCCAGGGCGTCCACCAGCGCGTGCTCCGCTCCGGCCAGGACGGCCCCTGCGCGCAGCGGTACGTCAAAGGAGTACACGGCCGTCTTCAGCTTGGACATCTCGAGGACCTCGTCCACCGCCTGGGGGTTCGGGTTCAGCGGGGCCAGCACGTCCAGGAGTTCACCGGCCGCGGACGCCATGACGGCTTCGTCCAGCAGGTCGCCCAGCCGCTGCCGCGTGTCCGGTTCCGCAGCGGCGTCCGCCAGGAGCCGGTAGGCGTTGGAGAGGGCAAGGTCGCCGGCGATGACGGCGGCGGACAGGCCGGTGTGCTCGGCCCGGTCAGCGTCGCCGCCCTGGTCCGCGGCCAGGCTGCGGTAGGTGCCGGCGAGGTTGGGGACACCGCGGCGGGTGAAGTCCCGGTCCACCACGTCGTCGTGCACGATCAGGGCGGTGTGCAGGAGTTCGAAGGACGCGGCCACGGTGGCTGCCGCCCTCCTGTCGCGGCCACCCAGCAGGGAGTACACGGTCATGACCAGCCGCGGGCGGAAGCGCTTGCCGCCCACCGTGCAGGCTTCAAGGTGCTGCCACAGGCGGAGGTAATGCGGATGCATGGCACCGGCCCTCGCCTTGGCCTGCGTGAAGAACGAATCCAGAACTTCATTGACCAGTTGGCCGTCATCGGTGTGCGCCAGCGTGGTCCCCATATCCATAGGTAAAGTAAACACGGGCACCCATGGGAGGGCAATTGAACGCAGAGGCAGAGCAGGTGGTCCTGGCCGCGGACGACGGGTCACCGGTCGGCGTAGAGGACAAGGCCTCGGTGCATTCGTCCGCCACCCCGCTGCACCTGGCTTTTTCCACCCACGTGTACGATCCCGACGGCCGGATCCTCATCACCCGCCGCGCCTTGTCCAAGCTGACCTGGCCCGGCGTCTGGACCAATTCCTTCTGCGGCCATCCTGCCCCCGGGGAGGACATTGAGGACGCTGTGCGGCGCCGGGGGGAGTACGAGCTGGGCCTGCAACTGGACCGGGTGGAGCTCAAGGTGCCCGACTTCCGGTACCGCGCCGTGGATGCCTCAGGTGTGGTGGAAAACGAGATCTGCCCCGTCTTCACGGCCCGTGCCGCGTCGCCGCTGCAGCCCCGTGCGGACGAGGTCATGGAATGGCAGTGGACCGATCCTGCCCTGATCACCGCCGCCGTGGCTGCCACGCCCTGGGCGTTCAGCCCCTGGCTCACCCTGCAGCTGCCGCTGCTGTACCCGGAGCGGTTCGGCCCGGCATAGGTCGTTGGTTGGCATAGGTCGTTGGCTGGGTTCCCGGGGCAGGCTCGTGTTCCCGGGATCAGCTTGGGGGTGACGTCCGACGGCGGCGCCCGCGGTTCGCGTCCAGGGTCCGGTTCCAGCGCTCCCACGGCGGCACTTGCCGCCAATGCACGGCCAGAGTGTGGAAGGCGCGTTTGAAGCGCAGCCTCGCCGCCGCTCCGCCAGCGAGTGCCCGGGCCGAAATGCCCACCTGCAGCGAGCTGTCGTAGGCCGTGCGCCGGGTGGGGTCGAGCGCAAAGCCGAGGTCGACGTCGTCGTGCACGTCCCGGTCCAGCCGGCTCACCCGGGTGCGGACCCGCTCCCAGTCCCGGCGCCGGAACGCGCAGTTCGAGCCGAAGGGCGGCCAGTGGCCCATCGCGGCACCCATCAGCACGAAGTAGGCCTTGATGTAGGCGATGCCGGCGAGCCGGCTGCGGATTTTGCCGGTGCCGTAGAAGACCCCGGGCCCGGTAAGGAGCGCAAGGTCCGGCTCCCGGTCAAACCGGGCGGCGATGCGCTCCAGCCAGTCCGGCGGCGGAACAGTGTCCGCATCGCACCGGGCGATGACGTCCCCGCGGGCCGCGTCGTAGCCGGCGGACGCCGCGGCCGTGATCCCGGGGACGGCCTCGTGCAGCACGCGGACGCCGTGCGCGGCGGCGGTCTGCGCCGTGTGGTCCGCCGAGTTGTTGTCCACCACGATGATCTCCAGCGGCGCAATGGTCTGGGACGCCAGGGCCTGGAGGCAGTGCTCGAGGAATTCGGCGTCGTCTTTGCACGGGATGACCACGGACAGGGACGGCATGCCCCGATGCTAACCGGTTTCGCGCTGTCTTTCCGCGGTTGCGACTTGGCGGAGCGGCGGCAGTCGCCGGGCCGGACGTAGGCTGGTGATGTCGATAAGCCACGAGGTTGCAAAGGAGTTCCGGCATGGACGGTCCAAGCGCAGGGGTCAGCATCGGGGCTCTGGTGGCCGTGGCCGCCGCCCTGTACATCGTGCTGGTGGTGCGCCGCAGGAAGTGACCCGTCAGGAACCTCCCAGCTCCACCCACCTAGGATGGTCCCCATGAAAGCTGCCCGGGATGCGGACTCCGCTGCGCTGGTGATCAATGCGGGGGCGCGCCTGGGGGCTGCGCCGGAGCTGGCGGTGGGCAAGCTGCAGAAGGCAGGCCTGCCAATTTCCGCCGTGCACCACGTCCGGTCCGGCGCCGACCTGGCCGGGACCCTGGAGCAGGTGGTTGCCGCCGGGCATGACCTGGTGGTGGTGGGCGGTGGTGACGGCACCGTCTCCTTTGCCGCCGGCCGGCTCGCCGGAACCGGGATCGTGCTGGGGGTCCTTCCACTGGGAACCGCCAACGACCTGGCCCGCACCCTGGAGATCCCCGCCGGCCTGGACGCGGCGTGCGCGGCGCTCGCCGACGGGAAGGTAGTGGACATCGATCTTGGGCGGGTGAACGGCGAGCCGTTCCTCAATGTCGCGTCCGTGGGCCTGTCAGTGGGGGTGACCGAAAGCCTCAGCCCGCGCCTGAAGCGGTCACTCGGGCCGCTGGCGTACCCTGTTGCGGCGGTCCGCGCCTATGCCCGGCACAAGCCGTTTCGGGCCCGCCTCGAATTCCCCAACGGGGACCACGGAACGCTGGAACTCGACGACATGCTGCAGGTGGCCATAGGCAACGGCCGGCATTACGGGGGCGGCAACGCGGTCTCGCCCACCGCAGGAATCGACGACCACACCCTGGATATCTATGCCATTCCGGGAGCGCCGCTCAGGGAGCATGTACGGATCGCCCGGCTGCTCAAGGACGGCAGCTTCGTGGAGCGGGACGGTGTCCACCACCTGACCACCCAGCACGCCAGGCTGGTCACCGAGCCGCCGCTGCCGGTGAACCTCGACGGCGAGATCGCCACGATGACGCCGGCAGACTTCACCGTGGAGCGCAACGCCGTACACGTTGTGGTGCCGCGGCACAGCAGCGCGGCGGTGCTGGACGGATAGTGGGGCCTGGCAGCTTTTTCGGATCGACGCTGATCCGTGCCTCCGCCGCAGGCCCCTGGCTTTAGTGGAATGGGGGGTGGTTGCCTGGCGGCGCGATTGCTTAGCGCCGCCAGGCAACTGAGACCATCGGTTTTATCCGACGCAGGCGCGGGGTGCTGGGCCCAGTACCCAGGTGCATCAAGCTGCGCTCCCGTCCTTCACGCATCACTGTGGAGGGCGTGCCTCAAGGACTTGCGCGGATTTGGTCAAGAATGCATCAAGGTCGCCTCAATTTTTACAGGCCCACGTTACGGCGGCACGGTCATTTGTGCGGCACGGCGATTTAAGGACCACAGCGGGGGGATTCCCCAATGCACTACCCCTCGCCATTTGGGTAGCCAGGCCTTGTTGTTGGGGTAGCCCGTTGGCTCTATTTGGGGTGCGGCCACCCTTATTGGCGGGAGCGGCGCCGGTGTACCTTGGGTCTGCCGGAGAGTCCCGCGTTAGCGGAACTCGCATGTTGGAATCGGCTGGGGGATCCAGTTGCACCCGCCCAGGTCCTGGGCTGGCTGCCCCCCCAAACCTTCCTTGCTGAATTCAAGGAGCCCAGCCGTGTTCAAGCGCCACGTCCCGGTTTTTGCTGCCGTTTTCCCGGCACTCTTCCTCATTCCGTTGCCCGATGCCGCAACCACGGGCTATGACGACGAGGTCCTCAATACCTACGTTGACTGTCCATTGGAGCGCATCGGCACCCAGCTGGTCCGCTGCGACAACCTGACCGGCGCAGGAGTGGATGCCCCCTACTGGATACCTGAGCAGGGGTAGCGCCGGCTGGGCGGGAAGCAGCGCTGACGCACGCCTGCTTCCCCTTACATTCGCGGAGATAGTAAGTACACTGATAAAAGGGCGTAGTGTCCAGCAGTGTGGCGCTGCGTTCCATACGCTCAGGGCCCTGCCGCAGCTGGGCCGCGTGGCCGCCGGGTTGCTGCCGCGGCGCCTACTTTTTCTTCGCTTTGAGGTCTTCTACCGCCTTGGCGATCCGGCGTGAGCGGGTTTCCGGGGTCTTCGCATCGGTAATGGGCTCAACGTAGCGGCGCTGGCTGCTGTAGTTAAGCGTGCCGTAGAAGTCCTTCGCTTCGGGTTCGGCCGCCAGGGCGGCGGCAAGGTCCTCGGGAACCTCCACCACCCGCGGCTCCGTGTCCAGTTCCAGACCCACCTCCACCGTATCGCCGGCAGCGACCCCGGTGAGCTGCCGGTTGGCGGCGCTCAGGCTGACCATGTTCCTGCCGCCCATCACGGCGATGCTGCTGCGATAGCTCGCACCGTTCATCGTGACCACCACCGGCGGCCCGCGTCCGGCGTCCAGGGCGCTGACCACCTCGTCGGGTACCTCGATGCCTGTGGTGTTGCCGCTGCCCTGGATGGTGGTGGTGAATTTCATGTCCACAGTATGCGGCCGTTTGAGGGGCAACCACGCGCGGGCACGCGGACATCATCCGGTCTTACCGCGTATCAACGTCCTCGAAGACCAGGAACGTCTGCGTGTCCAGCACGCCGGGCATGGTCTGGAGCTGGTCGAAGATCACCGGGCGCAGGTCGATGTTGTCCACTGCCCGCACCAGCAGGATCACGTCGAAGTCGCCGCCCACCAGGGCAATGTGGTGCACTTCCGGGATGGCGCCCAGCTGGTCCCGGAGCTCGCGCCACGAATCCTGCTTCAGCTTCAGGGTGACGTAGGCGGAGGACTTCAGCCCCGCCTTGATCGGATCCACCAGTGCCGTGAACCTGGTGAGCACCCCGTCGCCGGTCAACCGGGCAATCCGGGAATACGCATGTGCCCGCGAAATGTGCACATTCTCCGCCACCTGCGTCACGGACATCCGGCCGTCCCGGGTGAGTTCACTGATGATGCGCCGGTCGATCTCATCCAGCGGAACCTCAGCCGCCGCATCCTTGCCCGCCATTTTGTCCACGGCTCCCGTCGGTAATGCACGTCACAGTTACAAATCGTCTTCCATAGTAGGCACTTCAACGCAGCTTCTCCACGATCCGCGCAGGTACTGGATACGAAACCTCGCTCAGGACAATACTGGGAGGGAATAGTGGCTACCGAAGGACGGACCAATGACGATCTCCGCAGACCACACCGCGCCGGACACCGCCAGCACCGCACCCGCAGACGATGCGCTGACGGAAGCTGTGAAGAAGTTCGGCATCACGGTGGAGGATTACATGCTCCCCGCCCGGCACCAGATCCAAATGGTGGATCCGGACGGCCGGCTCATCCCTGAAGGTGAGCAGGGCACCCAGCCCGGCCACGAATACCCCGTGCCCGGCGATACTGAACTGTTGGCAGCCTACGAGCAGCTCGTCGTCGGACGCCGCGTCAACGACCAGAACTCCGCCCTGGTCCGGCAGGGCCGCATGGCCGTCTACCCCTCCAGCCACGGCCAGGAAGCCTGCCAGGTGGCCGCGGCACTGTGCCTCTCGGACGCCGACTGGATGTTCCCCACCTACCGCGACGCCGTGGCCGTGATGACCCGCGGCGTGGACCCCGTCCAGGTGATGACCATCTTCCGCGGCGACTGGCACGGCGGCTACGACCCCCTCAAATACAAGGTGGGCATCCAGTGCACGCCGCTGACCACCCAGCTGCTGCACGCCGTCGGGGTTGCGCACGCCGCCAAGCTCCGCGGCGAGGACACCGTGGTGCTGGCCATGTGCGGTGACGGCGCCACCAGCGAAGGTGACTTCCATGAAGCCCTCAACTTCGCCGCCGTCTTCCACCTGCCGGTGATCTTCTTCGTCCAGAACAACAAGTACGCCATCTCGGTGCCGCTGGCGCACCAGTCCGTGGCGCCGTCGCTGGCGCACAAGGCCGTGGGCTACGGCATGGCGGGCGAACGCGTGGACGGCAACGACGTTGTGGCCCTCCTTGCCGTCCTGGACCGCGCCGTGAAGCTCGCCCGCGAGGGCTCGGGGCCGCTGCTGGTGGAAGCCAACACGTACCGCATGCAGGCCCACACCAATGCCGATGACGACACCCGCTACCGGGAAAACAGCGAGGTTGCGGAGTGGCGGGCCAAGGATCCGGTCAACCGGATGCGGGTGTATCTCACCGAGCGGGGCCTGCTGGATGACGACGGCGAAGCGCGGATCCGTGAGCACGCCGAGGCGGTTGCCGCTCAGCTCCGGGAGGGCCTCAGCGAGGACGTCCCCGTGGACCCGCAGGAACTGTTCCGCCACGTCTTCGCCCGGCAGACGCCGCAGTTGAAAGAGCAGTCCGCCATGCTGGCCGACGAGCTTGCCCGCGACGCAGCAGCTACAGATTCAAAGGAGGCCGGCAAGTGAGCCCCACCATCACCACCTCGTCCGAGGCCAACGGCAACGTCAGCGCCGCCACCGCCCGGGCCGCAGCCTCCGCCGCGGCGTCTGCCGAAGCCGCCGGACCCCAGCCCGTCACCATGGCCAAAGCCCTGAACACCGCGCTCGCCGACGCCATGCACGCGGACTCCTCCGTCCTGGTGTTCGGCGAGGACGTGGGCATGCTGGGCGGCGTCTTCCGCATTACCGACGGGCTCACCGCCACGTTCGGCGAGCAGCGCTGCTTTGACACCCCGCTGGCCGAGTCCGGGATCGTCGGCATGGCCGTGGGCATGGCCATCAACGGCATGCGCCCCGTCATTGAGATGCAGTTCGACGCGTTCGCGTACCCGGCGTTCGAGCAGATCGTCAGCCACGTGGCCAAGATGCACAACCGCACCAAGGGCGCCGTGAAGCTGCCGATGGTCATCCGCATCCCCTACGGCGGCGGCATCGGCGGCGTGGAGCACCACTGCGACTCCTCCGAGTCCTACTACGCCCACACCGCAGGCCTGAAGGTCTACACCCCGGCCACCGTGGCGGACGGCTACCGGATGCTCCGCGAAGCCATCGACTCCGACGATCCCGTCGTCTTCATGGAACCCAAGAAGATGTACTGGACCAAGGACTCGGTGGACCTCGGTGAGCTGCGGCGCCTCCACGAGGAGGCTGCTTCCATGGAAGGCACGACGGCGGGACGCACCTCGGAGGGGAGGGCCGCCGTCGCGCGTCCCGGCACCGACGCGACGCTGATTGCCTACGGTCCCTCCGTGCCCACTGCTTTGGCCGCCGCCGAAGCCGCGGCGCTGGAAGGGCGCTCGCTGGAAGTCATTGACGTGCGCACGATTGTCCCGTTCGACGACGACACCGTCTGCGAGTCCGTGCGGAAGACCGGCCGCGCCGTGGTCATCGCGGAGGCCCACGGCTTCGCCTCCGTGTCCTCCGAGATTGTGGCCCGGGTGCAGGAGCGCTGCTTCCACTACCTGGCCGCCCCCATCCGCCGCGTCACCGGGTTCGACGTCCCGTACCCGGCGCCCAAACTCGAGAAGTACTACCTGCCCGGCGTGGACCGCATCCTCGACGCCGTTGACGACCTTCAGTGGGAGAACTGACCATGAGCGAACCACGCGTATTCCTGCTGCCGGACCTGGGCGAAGGCCTCACCGAAGCCGAACTGATTTCCTGGCATGTTTCGGTTGGGGACGAGATCGCCGTTGACCAGCCGATCGCCGAGGTGGAAACCGCCAAGTCCGCCGTCGAGGTGCCGTCACCCTACGCCGGGATCGTGGCCGAACTGCACGGGAAGCCGGGGGAGACCATTGACGTGGGGAAGCCGTTGATCTCGGTGACGCCTGTCGGTGAGCCTGAGACCAAGCCCACCGAAACCGAACTGGGCGACCCGGTTGCCGCCGCGGATGATGCCGCCCCCGCCCCTTCGCCGGGCAGCATTCGTCCTGCGGACGATGCTGCCGGCTCCGACAGGCCCGATGCCACTCCCGGGGCGGCATCATCCGCGGCAGCTGAGGCGGAAACGTACCGGGAGGAAGAAAAAGCTGGATCTGGAAATGTTTTGATCGGGTATGGAACTCCCGGTGGGCATGGCGTTGCACGGCGTACCCGTGCCCGGAAGTCTTCTGTGGCGGTGGCTGACCGTGCCGACTCCGCTGCTCCCGAGTTGTCCAAGGAAGACGAGCTCGCGCTCCTGCGTACCCGGGTGCCCGGAAAGCTGGGCGCCGTGATCTCACCGCTGGTCCGTCGGATGGCGCGGGAGCACGGCGTGGACCTCGGGGAGATTTCCGGGTCCGGCGACAGCGGACTGATCATGCGCCGCGACGTGGAGGCCGCCCTGCGGACGGTTGCACCGGCGGCAGCACCGGAAGCCGCGCCTCAAGCCGAACCTGTTGAAGCGCCGTCGGCTCCGGTCGAGTCCGCAGAACCGCAGGACCGCGACGCCCGCACCGGCCTTGGCATCGCCGCGCGGACCCCCGTCCGGGGCGTCCGCAAGGCGGTTGCGGCGAACATGGCCCGCAGCCGCTCCGAGATCCCCGAAGCCACCGTATGGGTGGACGTGGACGCCACGGCGCTGCTGGACCTGCGCGAAGGCCTCAAGGCCACAGGCGCGGAAGTCCCCGGGCTGCTGGCCTTCATCGCCCGGTTCGTCACCGCGGGGCTGAAGAAGTACCCGGAACTGAACACCCGGATCGAAACATCCGGGGACGGGTCGCAGGAGATCGTGTCGTTCGACGGCATCAACCTGGGCTTCGCCGCCCAGACCGACCGGGGCCTGGTGGTGCCTTCGGTCCGCGGCGCCGAAAAGCTCAGCGCCCGGGAACTGGACACCGAGATCCGCCGCCTCACCCAGGTGGCCCGCGACGGCAAGGCAACCCCGGCGGAGCTGGGCAGCGGAACATTCACGCTGAACAACTACGGGGTGTTCGGCGTTGACGGCTCAGCGGCGATCATCAACCACCCGGAGGTGGGCATCCTCGGCGTGGGCCGGATCATCGACAAGCCGTGGGTGGTCAACCGGGAGCTCGCCGTCCGCAAGGTCACCGAGCTGACCCTGACGTTCGACCACCGCGTCTGCGACGGAGGAACGGCGGGCGGCTTCCTTCGCTTCGTGGCCGATGCGATCGAGAACCCGCAGGGGCTGCTGCTCGACCTCTAAGCCCCCCGACGGGGCGGGTTGCCCGGGGTCTGTTGAGCCAAAACAGGTACCCGGGGTGCCCGCCCCGGGTGAGGATCCGGAAACATGAGTACCCGGTACTCATGACCGGCTGACGGGCAGCCCGTAGGGTGGACCGGACAAGGGGATAGGGCTGCCGGGCAGGACTTCACCCGGCGTCCCTCCGCGAGTCCAAGGGGGATGGCCATGCAAGCAGCCGCAGCAACTCCGGTGCCGGCTTGGAATGCCCCGGCGGTAGAATCCAATCACTCCTTGTGGCAGGAGGGACGCCAATGAAGACATTCCAGCACTTCGCCGGGGCTCTTGCCCTCGTGTCGGTGATGTCCCTGACTGCTGTGGGTTGTGGCGACCTCAGCGGTCCTGCGGGTTCCGGGCCGCCCCAAAGTGCCGACCGGACGCCCCAGAACCCTGACACCGAACCTGCCACCGGTTCGGCGGACCCAACCCCGGATGCGCCTCCTCCCGGCGCCGATCCCCTCAGTACCGCCGAGCCTTCCGTCGTCACCCCGCTGCCGTCCCGGCCCGCAGACCCGTCCGCGGCCTCCAATGCCGTGCCCGTCGGCGACCTCCCCGGCTGGCGCCAGGTCTTCGCAGAGGATTTCGCCGAAGGAGATGTTGGCCTGGGCGGCTTCCCGGGCCCCGTCTACAGCACGCGATGGAGCGCCAACTACGCTGACGGTACGCCGGACACGGCCGCCCAGCAGCAGCCGAAGGGCCAGCGGACATCCGGGTATTTCCCCTCAAAAGTCCTGAGCGTCCACGACGGCGTTTTGGACATGTTCCTGCACTCTGAAGCCGGCGTTGCCATGGGTGCCGCGCCATCACCCAAATTCGACGGCGCCAGCCAGCGGCCCTACAACAGCCAGGTGTACGGCCGCTACTCCGTGCGCTTCAAGGCCGACGTCCTGCCTGGCTTCAAGCTGGCGTGGCTGCTGTGGCCCGACAGCAAGCAGTGGCCCGAGGACGGCGAGATCGATTTCCCCGAAGGGGACCTGTCCAAGGTCATCTATGCTGCCGTGCATGGCATGGACAACGGCATCCACGACAATGACGTCCTCCGGCCCAACCAGCCCTACGGTGACTGGCACATCGCCACCACGGAGTGGCGGCCCGACGGCATCGAATTCTTCCTCGACGGAAAATCCATTGGCATTTCCACCAGATTCACGCCAACCAAGCCAATGCACTACATCCTGCAGACCGAATCCTGCTCGCCCAGCTGCCCCGCGCCTGAAACGCAGGGACATGTCCTGCTTGACTGGGTCTCTATCTGGACCAGGGAATAGGGTTCCGGGGGCACAGGCTGTCCATCCTGGAAAGCCGGGCTGCCCGCCCGGGCGGCAGGACGGCGTCGTACGTCCTTCCAATTTTTGGCACGGAACCCCTTTACCCCACCTCCGGGCCCTATTAAAGTGATGTAGGTCATAGTCCGGATGGGCGCCGGGGCGTCCGGGAAGGGGGAGTGCATCACCGCTGACCATTACCTGAAGACAAGTGACAATAACGTTGAAAGCCCCTCCTAGGAGGGGCTTTCCCCTTGCCCGCCGGGGTTAGCGGGCCAGCCTGTCCAGCCGGCTGCGGAGGTTGCGGCGTTCTGCTTCGTTGTCCGTGAGGATCATGGCTTCCTCAAACGCTGTGCGCGCTTCCTCCAGGCGGCCGAGCCGGAGAAGGAACTCGCCGCGGGCGGCAGAAAGGTACGGATACCGCGCCAGCTGCGGTTCGGCTCCCAGGGCGTCGAGCTCAGCCAGCCCGTCGGCGGGGCTGCGGCGAAGCCGAGGGCAATGGCCCGGTTCAGCCGGACCACCGGGGAGGGCCACCGTTCCATCAGCAGGTTGTACAGGCCCAGGATTTCGTCCCAGTCGGTCTCCGCCCAGGAGCCGCTCTCGTCGTGGACAGCGGCGATGGCCGCCATGAGGGCGAAGCGGCCGGGCGGACGCGATGCCAAAGCTTCACGCAGGAGGGCCGTGCCTTCCGCAATGGCCCGGCGGTCCCATTTCGACCGGTCCTGGTCCTCCAGCAGGACGGCGTCATGATGCCCGTCCACCCGTGCGGCGGTCCTGGCTTCCGTGAGGAGGATCAAGGCCAGGAGCCCCGCAACATCGGGGTCATGGGGCAACAGGACCCGCAGCATCCTTGCCAGCTCCAGGCCGCGCTCGGCCAGGTCCCGGCGCATCAGGTCACCTCCCGAGGGGGCGGTATGCCCGGTGGTGTACACCAGGTAGACCACCGACAGGACTGCCTCCACCCGCCCAGGCAGCTCGGAAACCGCCGGTACGCGGTACGGGATTTTCGCCGCGGCGATCTTCTTCTTTGCCCTGGTGATCCGCGCTGCCATGGTGGGTTCCTGGACAAGGAACGCGCGCGCCACCTCCGCGGTGGACAGTCCGCACAGCAGCCGGAGGGTCAGCGCCACCCGGGCCTCAAGTGCCAGGGCCGGATGGCAGCAGGTGAAGATCAGCCGGAGCCGGTCGTCCGGAATCTCCTGTCCGCCGATGTCAGGCCCGCTGCCGCCGCGTTCCTCCGGGTCCAGCAGCTTGGGCAGGGCCCGCTGCGCCGTAGCCGCACGCCGGCGCATGTCCAGGGCCCGCCGTCGGGCCGCCACGGTCAGCCATGCCCCCGGATTCCCTGGAATCCCGCTCGAGCCCCACGCCGACAGCGCACTGGCATACGCGTCCTGGACGGCTTCCTCGGCGGTGTCGATGTCACCCGCGACGCGCACCGTTGCCGCCAGCACAAAGGCCCACTCGCGGCGGTGCGCATCCGCCACCGCGGCGGCAACCTCCGTGCCGGCAGCCCGCTGCATCAGCTGACCACCCGCACCGGCCACACCTCTACCCCGACGCCGGCGGGAACCTCCTTGGCAATCTCCATCGCCTCGTCGAGGTCTGCCGCCTCGATGAGGTAGTAGCCGCCCAGGGTTTCCTTCGACTCGATGAACGGGCCGTCCGTCACCAGGAAGCCGCCGGCCCCGTCACGCCGGATGGACGTCGCCGTGGAGAAGGGATGCAGCGCGGCTCCGCTGAGCAGGGAGGAACCGCGGCGCTGCATGAATTCCTGGTAGCTGGCGCTGATCGATTCGCCCTCGGCCTGCCTGGCCACCGACTCGTCCTGGTAGATCAGGATCAGGTATTTGGACATCTTTGTGCTCCGTTCGCTTGGCTTCAAAGGCTCCTCACTGGAGCCTCTACCAATACGACGCACAAGGGAAGCGGAGATCGACAGCGCCAGGGAAATTCCCCTTCCATTTCCAAGGTACCGCGCGCAGGGGGCCTTGCGGCAAGGGCCCGGGGCTGGCGCATACTGGCGGTCCACGAACGAGGGGACAGGCTGGGATGCACGAGGTAGTGATTGTGGGAAGCGGGCCCACCGGGCTGATGCTGGCGGGGGAACTCCGGCTGGCGGGAGTGGACGCGCTGGTCCTGGAGCGGCGGCCTTCCCAGGAACTGGCCGGGTCCCGCGGCGGCGGGATCCATTCGAGGAGCATCGAGCTGCTGGACCAGCGCGGCATCGCGGAACGGTTCCTCGCCGAAGGCAAGACCGTCCAGACGGCCTCTTTTGGCGGCACGCAGCTGGACCTGGGCAGCCTGCCCACGCGCCACCCCTACACCCTGGCTCTGTTCCAGAACCATATCGAGCGGCTGCTGCTGGAGTGGGTGGAGGAGCTTGGGGTGCCGATCAGGCGCGGCGTGGAGGTCATCGGAGTTTCCGCGGACGACGACGGCGTGGACGTTGAGCTTGCCGGCGCCGGTCCAGTGCGGGCCGGGTACGTCGTGGGCGCCGACGGCGGGCGCAGCATGGTGCGGCGGTCTGCCGGCATTCCGATGGCGGGTCCGGACGCGACCCGCAGCAGCCTGATCGCCGAGGTCAAGGTTGCCGGGGAACCCGCGCAGCAGGGGAAGGTGGACGCCCGAGGAATCCACGGGCTCTACCCGATGGGAAACGGGATCGTGCGGGTAGTGGTTACCGAGACTGCTCTGGGTCCGGCCGCCGAGCCCACCATGGAGGACCTGCGGCAGGCCCTCACGGACGTGTTCGGGACGGATTTCGGCGTGCACAGCCCCATCTGGCTGTCACGGTTCACGGATGCCACCCGGCAGGCGGAGTCCTACCGGAAGGACCGCGTGCTGCTGGCCGGTGACGCCGCGCATGTCCATTCACCCACCGGCGGGCTGGGCATCGGCCTGGGACTGCAGGACGCCGTGAACCTTGGCTGGAAGCTGGGGCAGGTGGTCCGGGGAATCTCAGGTGCAGGCCTGCTGGACACCTACCATGCCGAGCGCCATCCCGCCGGGGCCAGGGCGCTGGGGTACACCATGGCACAGTCCCTCTTCCAAAAAGCCGACCCCCGGCAGGAGGCGCTGCGGGGACTGCTCGACGAGGTCCTGCGGGTCGACGGGGCGGGCACGCCGGTCGCCGCACTCATTTCCGGCCTGGACGTTTCCTACCACCCTGGGACGGGCCACCCGCTGCTGGGCCGCCGGATGCCGGACCTGGACATCTCCACCCCGCGCGGCTCCATGCGGGTCTACGAACTGCTGCACCGGGCCCGGCCGGTGCTGCTGGAGT
The DNA here is from genome assembly GCF_029581595.2 of Arthrobacter sp. NQ7. Lineage (NCBI taxonomy): Bacteria > Bacillati > Actinomycetota > Actinomycetes > Micrococcales > Micrococcaceae > Arthrobacter > Arthrobacter sp. NQ7. Next base: position 329,824 of record NZ_JARFXU020000001.1, read on the forward strand.
TCGGCGGCCAAACGTTGCAGGCGGGCGGCTGGTCAGGGCGCGTAGAGCACGTCACCGCAACCTACGACGGCGCGTGGCAGCTTCCCGTGCTGGGCAAGGTCGCCGCCCCGGCGGCAGTCCTGGTCCGCCCGGACGGCTACGTCGCCTGGGTGGGCGAAGGCTCCGCGGACGGGTTGGCGGATGCCCTTGCCTCCTGGTTTGGCCGGCCGGTCCAGGAACCCGGGGCCGTCCGCCACACATCCATTAATACGGGGTAATTGAGCGAAAACTACGGCTGAACCCCCTATTGCAGCGGCGGCGGGTCTTGTAAGCTGACCCCGGGTCAGGCAGACGGCCTTCAGTTGCCGTCGAAGGACCAAGCCATGACCGCCCCTGCCACGCACCAGCCACCTCCCGGCACGGCCGTGCCCTCATAGCCGGCGCGGATGTGGCCCAAGGGAAACCAGTTTTCGGGGGTGGGCCACATCCACGCCTTACGCTCCGGGAGCCAGCAGCGTGGCTGGCTCCCGGACTCCGGTGCAGCATCGTCAGTTCTGCGCCGCCAACTACCCGGAAACAAGGGCCGACGGACGCCGCAGTTTCAGCCGGCGCCCAGCCTCCACCCAGCGCAGTTATGGAAACGTTATATATGCTTGCTTAGTGGTTTTGAGGATAAGCAGCGCAAAAGTGTCAGCATCAGGAAGGCCCTCGGCACCCGGAGCAGGGGTCATCGCCGGGCGCAAGCATGCCCTGGACGGGCTCCGGACCATCGCCGTGGCGGGCGTGTTCTTCTTCCATACCGCCACCGATTCCATGCCGGGCGGATCCATCGGCGTGGACGTGTTCTTCACGCTCAGCGGCTTCGTGATCACCCTGCTGATCATGAAGGAGCGCCTTGCCACCGGCAGGCTCCATCTCGGCATCTTCTATGCCAAGCGGCTGGCCCGGCTGTGGCCTGCGCTCCTGGCGCTCTGCGCGGTGATTGTGGCCACCGGTCTTGTGTTTCCCGGGTCGGGCTGGGGTGGCCAGGCCGGGTTTGTCCTGCCGGCGGCCGCCTACGTGATGAACCTGGCGCACTTTGGCTTTTTCGGCGACTCGATTGCCGGTGAAACACTGGGGCCCACCTGGACCCTGGCCGTGGAGGAACAGTTCTACCTGGTGTGGCCGGTGCTCCTGCTGGTGATGCTCCGCTTCTGGAAGATCCGCACGGCAGCCCTGGCCACGGTGGCCCTGGCCGGCGCGTTCGTGCTGAACCGGTTCCTGCTGGTCACTGCCGGCGAACCGCTGGACCGGATCTACAACGGACCGGACACCCGGGCCGATGAACTCCTGGTCGGCTGCGCCCTTGCCCTGCTGTTCACCGCTGTACGCCAGGGCTCCCGGCTCCACACCGTCCTCGTGTCCGCAGCCCGCTGGGCCGCTGCCCCCGCCGGCCTCGCGCTGGTGGCAGCGCTGTTCCTGCTCAAGGAACCCGACACTCCCGGCCCGTGGTTCAACGCGTTCTGGACGGCCGGACCCACGGCGCTCGCGCTGCTGGCCGCAATCCTGATCGGCTCCTTGGTCCTGCAGCCGGCCGGTTTCCTGTCGCGCCTCCTCAGCCATCCGTGGCTGGCGCGCCCCGGCCGCGACCTGTCCTACGGCCTGTATCTCTGGCACCTGCCCGTCTACCTGCTGCTGATGCCCCTCATCCCGCACCTTCCCGTCCGCATCGCCCTGACCGCCGTCCTCACCGTGCTGCTGGCCTACGCGTCCTTCCGCTGCGTGGAGCGGCCGCTCCGCCGCTGGGCCAACAAAAGGCTGGATCCCGCCGTCGTGCCTTCCGCCCCGGAACGGGCCAAGGAGTCCGTGCCGGCGTAGGGCGGGGAGCCCGGACCTGCCGGCGTGCGGTGTCACAGTGTTCGGGGCCGACGGCGGCAGGCGGCTTGGGTGCCGCTGGCGCGGCTGCGCCGTCAGTGCGGGATGCTTTCCTGGTCGCGGTGGGCTGCGGGTTCGATCTGGAAGGTGGAGTGCTCCACGCTGACGTCAAAGTCCTGGGCAACACAGCGCTGCAGGTCGGCCAGGATGGTGGCCGAGTGCCCGTCGCGCATGCACTGATCCTGGACGGTGACATGCGCGGAGAGCACGGGGACGCCTGAGGCGACCAGGGAGGCATGCAGGTCATGCACGTCGATGACATGCGGGAGCGCCAGGATGTGCCGTCGGACCTCGGACAGGTCCAGGCCCGGCGGAGTGCTCTCCATCAGCACGTTCACGGTGTCCCGGAGCAGTTTCAGTGTCCGGGGAATGATCAGCACGCCGATGAGCAGGGAGACGACGGCGTCCGCCCGGGTCCATCCGGTCAGCGCAATAACCAGCGCGGCCACGATCACCGCGATTGAGCCGAGGGCGTCGTTGAGCACCTCAAGGAAGGCCGCTTTCATGTTGAAGCTGTGGTGGCGCGCGGAAGCGAGCACCAGCAGTCCCACCGCGTTGCCTGCCAGGCCCACGACGCCGAACCACAGCATCAGTGGCCCACCAACCTCGGGTGGTTCAACCAGGCGGCGGATGCCCTCGACGATGACGAACCCGCCGACGCCCAGCAGCAGTGCGGCCTGGCCGGCTGCTGCGATGATCTCCGCCCTCTTGTACCCCCACGTGCGCTTGTAGGTGGCGGGTTTCAGGGCCAGTGACGCCCCAATCACCGCAATGAGCAGCCCGGCCGAATCGGTGAACATGTGTCCCGCGTCGGCCAGCAGCGCCAGGCTGCCCGTGAGGACCGTGCCGACCACCTCGGCCACCATCACCGTGAACGTGATGGCGAAAACCAGCAGGAGTTTGCCCCGCTGGCTGTGGGCGTCCGCGCTGTGGCTATGGTTGTGGCCGCTGCCCACCGGTCAGCCCTTCCGGACGATCGGCAGGCCCAGAGGTTGGTGTTTGGCGGACGTGGCCGCCGTGCTGGAGCAGCCCGGGCAGCAGCCGTCCCCTTCTGTGGTCCCCGGAAGCGTGGCCGCTTCGCCGGGGTCTTCTGCTTTGGCGGGTGCTGCGGTGCTCGGAGCGGGGCAGCAGGTGTCTGTCGGTTCGCCGGGTGCTGCGGCGCCGGGAGTGGCGCAGCACGCGTCCTCCTGTCCGCCGAGGTCCGCGGCGTGGGGAACCGCGCAGCACGCGTCCCCGCGCCAGGCGTTGACGCCTTCGCGGATGGCGATGCCGGCGATCACCAGTGCCGCTCCGGCGTCGGCCCACCACCAGCCCAGGGTGCTGTTCAGGACCAAGCCCACCAGAAGCACAGCAGAAAGGTAGGTGCAGAGCAGGGTCTGCTTGGAATCCGCCACGGCCGTCCGTGAACCGAGTTCGCGTCCTGCACGCCGCTGTGCCCAGGACAGGACCGGCATGACGGCAAGGCTCAGGCCCGCGATCACGATGCCCGGCACGGAGTGCTGCGCTTCACCCGCACCAGCCAGGGATCGGATGGCGTCGACGGCCACGAACGCGGCCAGGGCGAAGAACGAAACTGCGATGATCCGCAGGGTCACGTGTTCCCGCCGCTCCGGATCCTTGGCGGAAAATTGCCAGGACAGGGCCACGGCCGATGCCACTTCGATGATGGAATCCAGCCCGAAGCCGATCAGGGCCGAGGAGTCCGCGGTGCCGCCCGCCCACAACGCCACAACCGCTTCGATGATGTTGTAGGTGATGGTCGCGGCCGCGAAAAGCCTGATCCGCCGGCTAAGTACCCGGCGGCGTTCCATGGTGGGAAGGTAGAGGGCGGTGGTCATGCCAGGCACTCTCCGTCCGGGGCGCAGCAGGCCGGATCCACGGCCAGTACAACGTTGATTAGGTCCTTGATGGCATGGCCGATCCGCGCGTCGGCCAGTTCGTACCGGCTGCGCCGCCCGTCGGGGACGGCAACCACCAGGCCGCAGCCGCGCAGGCAGGTCAGGTGGTTGGACATGCTCTGCCGGGAGACGCCCAGACTGTCCGCCAGATCCGAGGGATAGGACGGCGCTTCCGCGAGGGCCAGGAGGACACGGGCGCGGGTGGGGTCCGATACGGCGTAGCCAAAACGGGCCAGCACCGGAGCCTGCGTGACGGTCTGCATGTCCCCAAAGTACAGCCGACGATGTATTCACGCAAACATGGATTCATTTGCCGGGGCCCGGGATCCGTGGCCGGGATAGGTACGTGGGCCCTGTGATTGTCAGACCCCCTTGCGATGATGGGTTTATGGGGACAGCGGCGGTGGCTCAGGCGTTCGGGGAGATCCGGGCTGCCATAGCGGTGCTGAATGCTGAGCTGGATGGGGCCGGTTCGGTGCCGTTTTCTGCAGCTGACCCTCTCGGTGGTTTGGCGGATAGGTGCCTGGATATTTTGGCTGGTGCGCGGGAGGTGGAGGCCGGGTTCGCGGGGTTGAAGGCGAAGGCCGCGGTGAAGTATTCGGAGGCTGCTTGTGCCGTTGCGGGCCCGGATGTGCCGGTGGTGGCGCAGGAGATGGCGGTCACGGCCGAGATCGGGTGTGTGTTGGCGTTGGGGCCGCGGGCCGCGGGGTCGTTCCTGGCCACCTCGCACGCCGTTGTTTCCTCATTGCCGCGGACCTTGGAGGCTTTGCAGGCCGGGACGATTTCCTGGCAGCACGCGGTGGTGATGGCCGATGAAACCGCCAGCCTGGATGCCGCGGGGGCGGGGGCGCTGGAAGCCCATTTCCTGGACCCCGACGCCCCAGACCCGGCGCGGGGGTGCCCGGTGGGGCAGTTGCCGGCGCACCGGTTCCGGGTCAAGGCCCGGTCCTGGAGGGAACGCCACCACTCGGAGTCGATCGAGAAGCGGCACGCCCAGGGGGTGGTGGAACGGCGGGTGGAGTTCCGGCCGGACCGGGACGGAATGGCCTGGCTTAGCGCGTGCCTGCCCGCGGACCAGGCGGTGGCGGGCTGGAACCGGCTCACCGCCGTCGCCCGTGCCCTGCAGGGCCCGGACGAACGCCGGACCCTGACCCAGCTCCGCGCGGACCTGTTTGCTGCCACTGTCCTGGGCGGCGGCACATCAGACCGCACGGACGCCCACGCGACTGGAACCAGCGCGGACGCCCACAAGACGGCAGCCAGCACGGACGTCCACGGGACGTCCGCCGGCAGGGATGCCAGCACGACGTCCACCGGCACGGATGCTTCCCCCGCCACGGCCGGTGGCGCCCGGGCCCGCCACAGCGACAGCAGCGGCGGGGGAGACTGCCGTACCGCTGCCGGGAGCGTTGAAGAAACAGATGTCCCGCCGACATCAATAAGGGCCCAGGTGCTGGTCACCGTTCCCGTGTTCTCGTTGCTGGGCCTGACCGATGAACCGGCAATGCTGGACGGGTACGGGCCCGTCCCGCCGTCCATGGCGAGGGAACTAATCGCGGACGGAGCCGGCTCGTTCTACCGGGTGTTGGTGGATCCACGGGACGGAGCGCCGCTGGAGATCGGCAGGACCAGCTACCGCCTCACGAAAGCGATGCGGGCGTGGCTGCGGATGCGGGACGGCAAGTGCCCGTTCCCGGGCTGCAGCAACCACTCCCTGGACAACGAGGCCGACCACCTCCTCGGCTGGGCCAACGGCGGCACCACCGGGATCAGCAACCTGGGACAACCCTGCCCCAAACACCACAAACTACGCCACACCACCGGCTGGAAACCCAGCCCCGCGACCAAAAACGAACCACCCGGCTGGACCTCACCCACAGGCCGCTATTACGCCAGCGAACACCAGGACTGGGAGCCACCCCACTGGCCTCCCGGGTTCCTGCCTCGCGTGCGCAGCAAAATCAAGCAACGGATCCCAATTAGAGAACCGAGCCACGCAGAGAACGGAGCCTTGTGGAAGAGGCCTTCGTTCAACAGCTGGCCCTGTCCTGAGGCAAACGGCGTCGGCTCGCACATCCCCCCGGACTAGAAGCCGGGCCGGCCAGTTCGGCATAGCTGGAATCGGCGCCGGCTCGCCATCCCCCGGACTGGAAGCCGGGCCGGCCGGTCTGCCGTCACCGGTGGGGAGGACAACCGGCCGGTCCGGAATAGCTGGAATCGGCGCCGGCTCGCATATCCCCCCGGACTGGAAGCCGGGCCGGCCGCCGATACACCGCGACCGCGTTCGCAGAGCAGCCCGTCGCCTAGTAGCCGGTGGGGTTGGCCGACTGGCAGGTCTGGTCGCTGCCGGTCTGTGCCACCACGCCACCCGGGGAATCCGGGGTCGACGGCGGCACGGTGGGTTTGGTGCCGGTGGTGAAATCGGTGCCCGCGTAGAGCTGCACGCCCTGGATATTGCCAACCTGCTGGACGCTGCTTGCCGGCAGTCCAAACAGGACGGCTACGTCGGCGGCCACATCCTCGAACCCGGCCGAGTAGTACACCATCGTCTTGTCCTGCGTCTGGGCCTGGAACTTGGTCAGCTTCGTGAAGCCTGCATCAGAGAGCAGCCCGGCAATCGCGTTGCTCCGGGCCGCCAAGCCGGTGCCGTTGGCGACGGAGATCGGCTGCAGCGACTTGTCGTAGGCGGGCGCCGCGGGCGTTGCGGGCGCTTGTGTTGGGGATGCCGGGGCGGGCTGGCTCAGGTCCGGGCTGTTGCGCAACGCAGTGAAGAAGGTTGACGCCGCCGGCTCAGCAAGGGTGAGCCGGTTGGGGTCCTGTGGCGCGGGCATTGTTGGCGTGGTGATGAAGTTGATATTGGCGGGGTCAATGTTCTTCAGCCTGTTGGCGATAGTCAGCAAGGAGGGGATGGACGACAGGCCCGAGTCGACCGTCAGGTTCCTCGTGATGGTATCGGCAATGGTGAGGGTCTTTTGCGGGTTTCCCAGCGTGCCCTCGGACTTGAGCTTTCGGCTGAGCGAAGCCAGGAATCCCTGCTGGGCCTGGATGCGCCCCAAATCCCCGCCATTGGCGAATGCATGCCGCGTGCGGAGGAATGCCAGGGCCTGTTCGCCCTGAACCTGCGATGTGCCGGCGGGCAGGTTCAGGCCGCTGTCCGGATCGTGCACGGCATCACTGACGCATACTTCCACGCCACCCACGGCGTTGGACAGCTCCTTCACCGCATTGAAGTCAGCCATCATGAAGTGGTCCACTTCCAAACCGGTCAACTTGTTCACGGTGTCCACCGCACAGCCAATTCCAGCCTGCGCCATGGCGCTGTTGATCATGACGTCCTGCCGCGCAGGATAAGCCTGCTTGGTTTTGGGATCGGTGCAGGCCGGAACATCGACCAGCAGGTCGCGGGGAAAGCTGACCACGTTCACATGCTTGTTGTCCGCGGAGATGTCCAACAGCATCATCACATCGGACTGCCCGTAGCCGGAGGAGTCCTCGGCGCTGCCGTACTGGCTGTTGCTTCCGTCCCTCGTGTCCGATCCCAGGACCAGGATCTGCAGCCGGTCGGTGCTGTCATTAACGGCACCTTCGGTCCGCTCCCCGCCCGCCGTCAGCTCGGACGTGCTGATGTTGGACTGCAGGCGCCAGGCCCAGTAGCCGCCGAAAGCCACGGCGCCCAGGAGCAGGACCGACACCACGGCCGTAACGGCTTTGAGCCAGCGCGGTACCCGGCGGGCAGGCCGGCGGTGGCGGGAACTGGCGGCATAGAGCTCACCTTGGCCGGGATAGGCACTCGGGCTGGAGCCAACCTGATCCTGGCCGGGGGACTTTCTGGAACCGAACACGGCAAAATGACCTTCGGGAGGGGATGGGTTTCGGATACCCTACAGGCCTTAGCTGGCAATTCCCTCAGAACGATCAGGCGCGCGGCCCTGCTGCCGCCATCATCGGCGTGGGGAGGCGTACTCTTTCTTCTCGGCGGTACCGCCCCGGAGCTGGGCCCGGCCATGGGGGAAGTCCTGGTGTGCAGGCTGAGGAACGGACAGATGAATACAGGACAAAAGCAGCGCGCGACGGGCCGTCCTGCCCGGCGCGGGCTGGGCAAAGTAGCGGTGTGGCTCGAAGATGACTCCCCGGGACGCCTGCGGCCCCTTATCCTGGCGGTGGTCCTCACGCTCTCCGCAATCGGACTCGTGGAAGTGGCCTCGGCGTCGTCCGTTGAATCCGTGGCACAAGGCAACAATCCGTACGATCTCCCCTTGAAGCAGGCCATGTGGACCGTGGCCGGCGTGGTGATCATGCTGGTCTTGGCCCGCTTGCCCGTGCGGCGGATCCGTCGTCTGGGCTGGCCGCTGCTGATAGGTTCCCTGATCGCCCTTGTCCTGGTGTTCACACCGCTCGGTATGTCCGTCAACGGCAACCGGAACTGGCTGAGCGTGGGCGGCTTCACCGCACAGCCATCAGAATTCGCCAAGCTATCGCTGATCGTGTGGGCCGCCGCCATCCTGGACCGGAAACAGGCGCTGCTGGCCAACTGGAAACATGCCGTGGTTCCCCTGGGTCCTGCGGGCGGACTGATCATGCTGGTCGTGGCGCTGGGGCATGATCTCGGCACCACCATGATCATCATGATGATCCTGGCCGCCACCATGTTCTACGGCGGCGTGCGGATGAAGGTGTTCTCGGTGGCAGGCATGATCTGCGTGGTGGCGGCCCTGCTGCTTGCAGCAACCAGCGGCAACAGGATGGGCCGCATCTCATCCTGGCTCGGCATGGGATCCGCGGAGGACGCCCAGGGCATGGGCTACCAGGCCCAACATGGCGCCTACGCCCTTGCCTCCGGCGGCTGGTTCGGCGTGGGCCTGGGCCAGAGCCGGCAGAAATGGAACTGGATCCCTGAAGCCCACAACGACTTCATCTTCTCCATCCTGGGCGAAGAGCTTGGCCTGGCCGGGACACTGCTGGTCCTGGGCCTCTTCGCCATCCTGGCCATCACTGTCTTCAAGACCATCGCCCGCACCACGGACACGTTCTCGCGCATCGTCGCCTGCAGCGTGATTACCTGGATCCTGGGCCAGGCGGTGATCAACATCGCCATGGTCAGCGGGTTGCTGCCGGTCATCGGCGTGCCGCTTCCGTTCATCTCCTACGGCGGCTCGGCCATGGTCTCTTCCCTTGCCGGAATCGGGGTCATCCTGGCGGTAACCCGTCCCGATCAGGCACCTGCCAGCGGAGCCCTGCACGCCGCCGCGGCCCCGCGGGGCCGGGACAGCCGCGGCGGCACCGCAAAGCAGCCCAGGGAGCATGAGTACCAGCGGTAGCGCCGGGGGGACCGGTCCCGCGGTGCCCATGACCGCCATCCGCTTCATCCTGGTCTTCGGGATTGTCAGTGCGCTGATGGACATGGTGTACGAGGGTGCCCGCAGCGTCACGGGACCGTACCTTGGCACGCTCGGCGCCTCGGCGCTCCTGGTCAGCGTGGTGACGGGGGCCGGTGCGGCAGTGGCCCTGGTCCTCCGCCTGGTCTTTGGGCGGCTCGCAGACCGGCCCGCCCTGCGGTGGACCCTGGCGATCAGCGGCTACGGCCTGACCGCACTGTCCGTCCCCCTGCTGGGCATCACCGATGCACTGTGGATCGCCTGCCTCCTGGTCCTGGCCGAACGGCTCGGCAAGGCAGTCCGGAGTCCGGCGAAGGACACCATGCTCGCCGAGGCCGGATCCTCCCTGGGCCGGGGAAAGGCCTTCGCGCTGCATGAAGCCCTCGACCAGGCGGGCGCGTTCGTTGGCCCGCTGCTGGTGGGTGCGGCCCTGGCGCTCTCCGGCAGCTACGGCCCGGGTTTCCTGCTGCTGGCCGTTCCCGGTCTTGTGGCGATGCTGATCCTGTTCCGGCTCAAGCGCAGGGTCCCTGATCCCGGCGCCTTCGAAACCGTGGTGCGCATGGATGATGGCGCATCTCCGGCAGGCGTGTTGGCTGCCGCGCCCGCTGCCACCCCGATGCCCCGCCAGTTCTGGCTCTACGCCGCCTTCAGCAGCCTGACGATGTTCGGCTATGCCACATTCGGGCTGCTCTCCTTCCATGCGGTGGCCACAGGACTCCTTGCGCCGGCCCTGGTTCCGGTCCTGTACGCGGCGGCCATGGGCGTGGATGCCGTGGCCGCACTGCTCTCCGGCTGGCTCTATGACCGGGTGGGGTTGAAGGTACTCCTGGTCCTTCCGGTCCTTGCCGCCGCGGTTCCATGGCTGGGCTTCAGCAACAGCGCCCCGCTGGCCGTAGTGGGGGCGCTGGTGTGGGGAGCAGCCATGGGAGTCCAGGAAAGCACCATGCGGGCCGGCGTGGCAGGGCTTGCACCGGCAGCCCGGCGGGGGAGTGCCTATGGAATGTTTACGGCCTGCTACGGCCTTGCCTGGCTGGCGGGAAGCTTGCTTATCGGCTTGCTCTACGAACAGTCGGTACCGGCGCTGGCCGTCACCATAACGGTTGTCCAGGCGGCGGCACTGGCCGTCTTCGCGATAGTGCGGCCGCATTCAACCGTTGCCGGCAGCAGTAAACGGGGGTCTTCGGGGAAGAAAAACACCTAGGCGACGGCTCCCGCTGTCTCGGGGCATTCAACGCAGCGGACGTCAGCAACCAGGGAACCGGCGTCGTCCTTATGGAAATGGGTGACGTGATTGGTGGTCCTGCCGCACGTGGGGCAGAAGCACTGGCTTTGTTTTGTCCACATGCATGAATAATACGGAACAGCCCCGCAAAGAGAAGTTCGCGGCCGAAAGTATGTGGATCGCCGCAGCCCTTCTTAACCGGATCTTGACCAAAACCCGGCGCGATCCTTCAGTCAACGCTGAGATTCGCGGCGTAGTTTGGGCTCATCACCGCAGTAGGCAGTAGGGAAGGGGCGCAGGACAATGACCATTACCGATTACTTCGTGGCTCTTGGCGGCATGCTGGCTTCACTCGGATGCGCAGGGCTGGTGGCAGCAGGCCTGATCCGGGCACGGGCCCGGCACTAGTTTGACACGGCGGCACGGCATTTCCGGGCGGCAGCTTCTGTGAAGCGCCTGCCCCGGGTGGATGCGGGTGGCGTTCATGCTGCGCTACGGCATTTTCCCGGATGGCAGCTTCTGTAACGCGCCTGCCCTAGGCGAAGGCCGGCGGCTCGAACCGCGTCGCGGGCAGGCCGCTGGGCATGGCCTTCAGGATGCTGTCCGCAACGCTGCGTACTTTGAGGTTGCGGTGCCGCGAGGTGCCGGCGAGCTTGCTGAACGCTTCCGCGTAAGAGCAGCGGTTCTGTGCCATGAGCACCCCGCAGGCCACGTCGATGCTGGTCCTGCTCTCCAATACCTGCTTCAGGTTGTCGCCGGCCCGGATGATGCCGTGCACATCCAGCGCCAGCTTGAGGCTGTGCGACGCCACCCCGCCAAGCCAGGCTGCTTCTCCGATGACCTTGGCCGTGAACCCGTAACCGGGAGGGCCCAGCAGGATGAGGGCAGCGGCGGAGCCCGGCTGCAGTTCAAGGGGGACTGCTAGGGCGGAGCCGAAGCCGTTGTCCAGCAGGCGCTTCCGGTATGCCTGCCACCGGGAGCCGGCATGGTTGATGACCGCCGGCGCTGCCAGGGCCGAACCCAGCGCTGCAGGTCCATCCCCGTGCTCGTCCTCGGAAGCGGCAAGCCCTGCTGCGGCCGGCGTGCTCCCGGCGGTGGCATAACAGGCGCGCTGCCGGTGCAGGACAGCGGCGCACTCGATTCTTGTGCCCGCCGTCGTGCTGATCCAGCGCGCGGCAGCATCGGTAAGTCGTTGCAGGGACTCTGCGTCGCCGTCGGCCCCTGTCACCAGGTCCAGGAGGAATCCCTGCCGCTCGGGCTCCCTGTTGTTCGCCGGGCCGCCACCTGCCACCCTGCACCCCCATCCCGTCATGTCCCTTGGCCCTGGTGCCGCGGGTTTCATTGCAATGTATTAGCAGGGTGCGCGCGCGGCACGAGTAGCCGGTACTCTACTTTTTCGCACCACCTGCGCGGGTACTTGGACGGGCTGCCCGACGTTGTGGAGGTGGTGGGAGGCAGAGTGGGCTACCATAGGTTTGTTAGACAGCCAAGCAAGTAGGATATCGAAGGAATTCGCATGAACCCGCATGGTGCAAGCGAAGGATACAGGTACCCGCCCACGGAAGGCGCCCAGCCCGGAGCGGTTGATGTCATCAACGCCCTCCGCGAGTTCCGTACGTCAGAGACCGCCATGAGAAGGCGGACCCGATCGTCTGTCGCGATGGGGGAGACGGACCTCCTGGCCCTGCGCTACCTCATCGACGCCGACGCCGCCGGCACCGGAATCCGGCCCACGGAACTCGCTGCCCGCCTGGGGATCACCTCCGCCTCCATGACCAGCCTCGTTGACCGGCTCGTGGCCAATGGCTACGTCACCCGCGAACCTCACCCGTCCGACCGCCGCGCGGTCATCCTCCGGCCCACCCCGGGCGCCGACGAAGAGGTCCGGCACAACCTCAACCAGATGCATACCCGCATGCTTGAGGCTGCCGAATCGCTGTCCCAGGAGGAAATCCGGGCCGTGATGCACTTCCTGATGCGCATGCGTGAAGCAGTGGATGCGGTGAATTCCCCGGCCGGCGCTACTGTCCGGTAGACAAAGGGATAATCCTAGTTAGACTAGCTACATTGTTAGTTAACTACCGGATGGCGGATCGCATGACTGCAGTACTTGAACCTCAGGCGCCGGGACAGTCAACTCCCGCGGATACCTATGAAGTCCTCCCGCACCAGCCGGCAGTTGCCGCGGTGCTTCCTGAACCGGGCGCGCCTTTCCACTGCGGCGTGGCAATGACCGAGTCTCCCATTCCCATCGCCTCACTGGGATGGGCGCCGCTGGAGCTGGGTTCGTCCGAGTGGTGCTGCGCCTGCGGTTACCGGATGGACGGTGGCCCGGCCGGCGATCCGCTCGAGGCCGTCCGCCTGGCGTCGGCCAGGGTGGAAAGCATTCAGTGGGAACTTGATACGGCGCAGGAGCGGTTTGGCACTGCCCTCCGGAACGCGTCACGGCTCGGCGCCTGCCAGGAGGCACTCAGCGAGGCCGCAGGCCTTAGTGCGGCGGAACTTCAGGAATTTCTGGCCGACGGCCAGAGGATCGTCTAGCCCGAAAATCAGGTAGGGGCGGGGCCTGCCTCAGGCAGGCCCCGATTGGTGTCATGCTCCGCAAACCCTGAAGCGCAGCCATCCGTCTCTTCAGATGCAGCTGCACTTCGGGTTATGGAGATGAAGTTCGAAAATTGTCGGCCGGCTCTGGCCCGAATCCTGGGCGCGGCGAGGGGCCGGAAAATGTTTTATGCAGCCAGGCTGGCTGCTGACGGACGCGGATGTCGCCGGCCGGCCAGCACGCTGAGGGTGCATGGCTGCTGGGCCGGATCGATCATGGCGGGCAGCTGCCTGGACTCGGAGGCGGAGCGGAGCATATCCAGCGCTTCCTCATCCACCCAGGCTCCGGAAATATCGAGTTCCAGGTCCAGGCCCCCCTTGAGGGAGTTGGCGCGTTTTGCCACGACATACAGTGCGTTGATGCTATGGACGGTGATGTGCCCCTTTGCAATCACCTGGGCCTTGCTGTGATCCAGATCCACCCGTACTACGATGTTCAGCTTAGAGTTCAAGTTGTAAAGCCTTCCCCGGCATTGGCTGCAACGCTGCAGCTTCTTGCAATGGCCCGTTTGCATGAGCCTCCATTAGATTAGGCAACGAATGTGATGCACGCAACACGGTGATGTTTGTTACACCTGCGAAGACCGCTATCAGTTTCAGGAGCGCCGCATGACCATCCCGCCCGCCCATAAGCCGTCCGTCCTCTTTGTCTGCGTCCACAACGCCGGCAGGTCACAGATGGCCGCGGCATTCCTCGCCTCCTTGTCCAGGGGAGCGGTTGAGGTCCGCTCGGCCGGTTCCCAGCCCGCGGAGAAGGTGAATCCGGCCGCCGTCGAAGCCATGGCAGAGGTGGGTATCGACATGTCCGCTGAGGTGCCGAAGGTGCTGACCACCGAGGCGGTGAAAGAATCGGACGTGGTGATCACCATGGGATGCGGTGACGAGTGCCCGTTTTTCCCGGGCAAGCGTTACGAGGACTGGGTGCTGGAGGATCCGGCCGGCAAGGGCGTTGGCTCCGTCCGTCCGATCCGTGATGAGATCAAGGCACGCGTTGAACAACTGATCACCGAACTCCTGCCCGCGCAGCACGCGGACGCCCAGTAGTACCGCCACCGAAGGACACTCCATGAGCAAAGAACAGCTGATCATCATCGGCTCCGGCCCCTCCGGCTACACCGCCGCAATCTACGCCGCCCGCGCCGGCCTGAACCCCCTGGTCCTGGCAGGGTCCGTCACCGCCGGCGGTGCGCTGATGAACACCACCGAGGTGGAAAACTTCCCGGGTTTCCCCGGCGGCATCCAGGGCCCCGAGCTGATGGACGGGCTGCAGCAGCAGGCGGAAAAGTTCGGCGCGCGCATTGAGTACGACGACGCCACCTCGGTTGATCTCAAAGGTTCCGTCAAGCGTGTGGTCACCGGCGCCGGGGAGACTTACGAGGCACCCGCCGTCATCCTGGCCACCGGCTCCGCCTACAAGGAACTCGGGCTGCCGGAGGAGAAAAAGTTCAGCGGCCACGGCGTCTCCTGGTGCGCCACCTGCGACGGGTTCTTCTTCCGGGACCAGGACATCATTGTGGTGGGCGGCGGCGACTCCGCCATGGAAGAGGCAACCTTCCTGACCCGGTTCGGAAAGTCCGTGACCGTGGTGGTCCGCAAGGGTGAACTGCGCGCCTCCCGCATCATGGCCCAGCGCGCCAAGGACAACCCCAAGATCTCCTTCGCCTGGAACTCAGCCGTGACCGCCATCCACGGCGACGGCAAGGTCACCGGGGTCACCCTGACCGACACCCGCACCGGCGAAACCAGGCACCAGGGCGCCACCGGCATCTTCGTGGCCATCGGGCACCTGCCGCGCACCGAACTGGTGGCCGGCCAGGTGGATTTGGACGACGAAGGCTACATCAAGGTCGATGCACCCACCACGTGCACCAACCTGCCCGGTGTTTTTGCCTGCGGCGACGCCGTGGACCACCGCTACCGCCAGGCCATCACCGCCGCGGGTACCGGGTGTGCCGCGGCCCTCGACGCCGAGCGGTTCCTGGCAGCACTGGAAGATGCAGCAAGCATCGCTACCGCACTGGTGGAGGAGCCGACCCACAGCTAGAGAGGCTGCCCGGGCACCCTCGGCTGCCCGGGCAGTCCGCCGTGGTTCCTGTTGTCCTGCGCCGTTCCGGCGTCAGACGACTTCGGGAAGCCGTCCCGTTAATACTGAAACCGGAGCAGCCGACCAGCGCTCCCGCTCCGGCTCGTACGAGACCACCATGGATGTATCGCTCCCGTTCGCCTCGTCAATGGCCAGCAGCAAGGCGTCCTCCACATGCCTGGCATACTCCAGCCGCTCCGGCAGCGAACCCTGCAGCCCGCCGTCGTCGATCACTACGTGGCCCTTGCCGTCCACGATGACCTTGAGTGAAAACCCCTGGTCCTCATGAAGGGACCCGCGGGTGGATGATATTTCGGTGACCCGGTCTGCGCGGACCAGCCCGTTGCCCAGCGTGCGGATCCATACTTCACCCATGAATTGACCTCCCCTTGGATTGGGACGCGCTTCAGTGCCCCATAAGGCGAACGCTACTCCTCGCGGGCGCGTTTGTGACCCCCGTTTTTGCGGGCCCCAGGGTCTTTCGACTGCTTCGCAGGAACGGAATTTGGGCTATTGTGATGCCGACAGCCGACCGAGGGGGAGATAAGACAACTTTGGAGAAAGATATGTGGTCAAACCTTGATACCTACCTTTTTCCTCTCCAGGCCGGCACGGTATGTCCCTCAGGCACTTTTGAACTGGATGTCGCCACCGGGAAGATGAAATGGTCCGACGGGATGTTCGGCATCCACGGGCTGCGCCCGGGGGAAGTGGTTCCCACGTTCGAACTGCTGATGTCCCACAAACACCCACAGGACCGTGAACCGATCCTTGCCCTGTGGAAGAACCTGCTGCAGTCCGGAGGCCAGGGCGCCCTGCTGCACCGCATCATCGACGTGCGCGGAAGGGAGCGGCGCGTCTTCTCGGCCCTCCAGGCGGTGCCCGCAGCGTCCGGGCGCGTGGAGCAGGCGCGCGGGTTCATGGTGGACGTAACCCAAAGCCTCCGCATCGAATCCCAGCAGGCAGCCACGGAGGCAATTGAGGGCGCCTACGCGCACAAGGCCGTGATTGAGCAGGCCAAGGGGATCATCATGGCGCTGCAGGGGGTTGAACCTCCGGCAGCCTTCGAGATGCTGGCCACCTGCAGCCAGCATGCCAACGTCAAGCTGCACATCGTGGCCGAGGAACTGGTGAACGCGGCAGTCAACGGCAAAGCCAGGGAAGTCCTGACGGGCTTCTGAGGAGGCCTCGTCGGCCGGTCCGGGCGGCCGCCGGTTCCCGGAGGACCGGTTCCCGGAGTACCGGTTCCCAGGCGGGCTGCTGGGACCTTCGGCACTTCCGGCCCGGCTGCACCCAGGGCGACCCTGTTGGCATGGCGGACAGGACCTCGACCAGCCGGACGCGCGGCGGCAGCATCGGCTCCGCCGTGGTCAACGCCCTGCTGCTCTACGGCATCAACATCTGGCCGGGTTGGCGGATCGTGCCCTTCCTGACTGCGGACATGGACCGCGTGCTGGACCTCATCAACGCAACCCTGGTCGCAGGAATCGTGGTCAACCTGGTGTGCGCAGTCATCCGCTCCAGGGCCCTCCTGGCCCTCGGAAACCTGGTGTCGATAGGTATAGGCCTGGCGGCGCTGCTCCGGCTATGGGAGGTCTTCCCCTTCGATTTCGGCGGCAACTGGCCCGGCTGGCCGGTGCTGGTCCGGGTGTTCCTGGTGCTCGGAATCGCGGGCTCGATCATCGGCGCCATCGTTGAGCTGGTAAACCTCTTCCGTGCCTTGGCCGGGTTCGAGCCCAGACCGCGCTAAGCCGGGCGCCTTTGGCCCTGGCCGCCGGGCGGCCGAGGATTTTCCCGCCGCGCGCCCGAGGACCTTCCCGCCGGGCAGCAATGGCCTTGTCCGGTGAGTCACACCCGACCCTGTGGAGCAAGGAGCCGGCCATAGGATAAATCTGATGACTTCCCCGGATGATCCCCAGCCCTTCAGCCTGCGCAGTATTGCCGTGGCCGCTTTCGGCCCCACGCTGCTTTTCGGAATCGGCCAGGGCGCCATCCTTCCGGTGGTGGCATTGTCCGCCCGCGGGCTGGGTGCCTCCGTGGCGGTGGCAGCACTGATCGTTACCCTCATTGGCCTGGGATCCTGGTTCTTCAACCTGCCGGCCTCCCTGGTGACCCTCCGTTTCGGTGAGCGCTGGTCCATTGTGGGGGCCGCCGTCGCCGCCGGCCTGGCCCTGGTGGCCGCTGCCACTGCTGCCCTGGCCCCGAACGGACTGTGGCTGCTGGCCGTGGCGATGGCCGTCGTCGGAATGTCCGGTGCCGTGTTCGGCCTGGCCCGGCAGAAGTACCTGACGGAGGCCGTGCCCGTGGCCTTCCGGGCCCGGGCGCTGTCCACGCTGGGCGGCGTCAACCGCATCGGCGTCTTCATCGGGCCGTTCGCGGGGGCTGCCGTAATGCAGTTCTTCGGGCTGGCCGGTGCCTACTGGGTGGGCGTGGTGGCCATGGCGGCCGCCGCTTTGCTCTCCCTCACCATCCCTGACCTCGCGGCGCCGGACGGCCAGCCCGGCAGGGATGCCGGCCCCCAGCCGACGCTCCGGAGCGTGGCGGTCTCGCACGCCGGGGTGTTCCTTTCGCTGGGCGTAGGCATCCTGCTGCTGAGCGCCCTCCGCTCCTCCCGCCAGGTGGTGATTCCACTCTGGGCCGACCACCTGGGCATGGACGCTACCTCCGCGTCCCTGGTCTACGGGCTGTCCGGTGCCATCGACATGCTGGTGTTCTATCCCGCCGGGAAGCTGATGGACCGCAAGGGACGGCAGTGGGTGGCGGTGCCATCGACCCTCCTCATGGGGACGGCGCTGCTGCTGATTCCGCTCACCGGGTCCTTCACGGGGCTCCTGCTGGCGGCGCTGCTGATCGGGTTCGGCAACGGCATCAGCTCCGGGCTGGTGATGACACTCGGCGCCGACTTCTCGCCGGACCGCGGCCGCGGCCAGTTCCTGGGCCTGTGGCGCTTCATGGCGGATGCCGGCTCAACCGGGGGACCGGTGCTGCTCTCCGGGGTCACGGCGCTCGCCTCGCTTGGCCCGGGGATCTCAGCCACCGGCCTCCTGGGGTTCGCGGCGGCGGCCGTGTTCGCCGTCGAAATTCCCCGCCTGAAGCACCGCCGGAACTACTGACGCCCGCAAGTCACGGCAAGTGGGCCAGGCCGGCGCAGGCGTCCCACAGGCGCTTGCGGGCCTGCGGGTCCGATCCCATGCCCGGCGTACCAAGCTCCCTGCGTTTCGCCCAGAGCTTCCCGGATACTCCCGCTGTTTCGCTTGATGTCGCCAGCCAGAGGGCGGTGTCTGCCGCTTCTTCTGCCGGTGCACCGAAGATGTTGGTGAGCAGACGGAACGGGCCGCCAACGTCCTTGAGGAGTGACGTGTTCTTGGCCAGCCCCGGATGGACGGCGTTGGCCACCACGCCTGAGCCCCGCAGGCGTTCGGCAAACTCCTGCGTGAGGAGAACGCGGGCGAGCATGGTGGGTGGTGTGGAACGAAGGTAGCTGTACCGGCCCTTGGCGGTCTGGAGGTCGTCGAAGTTGACTCTGGTGTTGCCGTACTTTGATGCGATGTTCACGATCCGGGCCGTGCCTGCCACCGCCGCGGCGTTCCTGAGCGCGTCAAGCATCAGGTTGGTGAGCAGGAAGTATGCCATGACGTTGGTGGCGAACGTCAGTTCCAGCCCGTCCGGCGTTACCTGGCGCTCCTTACGGAACACTCCGGCCGAGTTCACCAGGACATCGAGCCTGCCGTGGCGTGAGAGGAGGTCAGCCGCCGCGGCGTGGATCGAGGACTGGACCGACAGGTCGCAGGCCAGTGGCTCCAGGAGGGCGGAAGGGAGGACGCTCTGAATGGCGCTCGCTGCCGCTTCCGCGCGGGCGGGTGAGCGGCCAACTACGACGACCAGTGCGCCTTCGCGTGCGAGACCGGTTGCCACAGCCTGACCCAGGCCGCTCGCCGCGCCTGTCACCATCGCCACGGTGCCATCCATGGATGCCATGCTAGTCCCCTTGGCGAACCGGGTCAGCGAACGATCTTGAAGTTGAACGCGGGGGTGCCCAGTGCGCCCCAGAGGCGAAGCCAGACGGGGAGGAGCATTTCCGTGCCACGGGCGGTGGAGATGTCACCGAGGTCGATGACGTCCTCGTGGCCAAAATCCTTCAACAGCCCCGTGACCGTGTGCTTGGCGTCAGCGTCGTTTCCTGAGACGAAGACGGTGCTGCTCCCGGGAAGCGTACCCGGCCGTGCCATGAGGTCAGCGTTGAGGGTGTTGAGCGACTTCACCACGCGGGCGCCGGCGAATTCGCGTTGAATCTGTTCACCGAGCGAATCGGTGTCTTTGACGAAGAGGGTCGGCGGCATGCCGTGGCTGAAGTCCAGTGGGTTGGCGATGTCCAGGATGACCTTGCCGTCGAGGTTTTCGCGGCCCGCCTGCGCCAGGACATCCAGGGAGGCGCTGCCAGTGGTGGCGTTGACGATGAGCTCTGCCCCGCTGGCGGCGCCGGCGTAGCTGGCCAGTGTGATGCCGGGGTTGGCTGCGGCCCAGTCGGCGAAGGGTTCGGTGCCCATGGCGCCGGGCTCCGTGCGGGCCAGTGTGGCTTCGGGGCTGCGGGTACCAATGGTCACCGCGTGTCCGAGCTCTGCCAACCGCGCGCCAAGGGTGCGGCCTACAACGCCGGTTCCAAGGACGGCAATCTTCATGGTGGTTTCCTATCTGCTGGTGGGTGCCGCCGTATGTGACGGAACGTTCACAAGTTTGTGACGGATCGATCCGTCTGTCAAACTTGGAGGCAGGACATGTGGTTTTGAACGTGGAAGGTGGGTTGTCCGTGGCACGCAAGAGCGGCGAGGAGAACCGGCGCAATGTGCTTGAGGTGGCCACGCGGCTGTTCTACCAGCGGGGGATCCGTGCGGTGGGAATGGATACCGTGGTCAAGGAGTGCGGGGTGGGGAACGCCACCATCTACCGTCAGTTCCCCACCAAGGACGCCCTCGCTACGGCATATGTACAGGGGCGCGCGGATGCCTGGTTTGAGCGGATGCGGCAGGTGGCCGACGAATGCAACGAACCCCGGGAAAAGCTCATGGCCGTTTTTCGGGTTTTAGCGGAGGACACCGCGGGCGCCACTTACCGCGGGTGCCCGATGCTGAATACGAACACGGAGTTCCCGGAGGGAAACCATCCGGCGCACCTGGCGGCGGTGGGACACAAGCAGCAAGTTCGGGACTGGTTCCAATCCCTTGCAGTCGAGGCTGGAGTGCGTGATCCGGATGAGCTGGCCGAAGAGTTGCTCATCGTCCTCAACGGGGCCTACGCCACGGGCGCGGTTCTCGACGGCGCCCTCTACGGCAAGCGCGCCCTGAATCTTGCCCGGCGCCTCGTCGACGACGCCTGCGCGGGGCTCTAACTGGCGGAAAGCCTGCAGGGTTTGGCCCTGGCTTGACGTGCCGCTGGTGGTGTTCGCAGGAAGTGTCGCAGGGGCGCGTTATCCTCAACACATGAGTGACCCTGGCGCAGAGCTCCGCATCAGTCCACTGCAGAAAGCCGTGTGGTGGGCGCAGGACTATGTGTACGCCGCGGCCTGGCAGGTGCGCGGATTCCTGTCGCGCGTGCAGCCGGGGTCGTTCCGCAACGGAACCCGCGCCCCCGTGGTGATCATTCCCGGCGTCTACGAAAACTGGCAGTTCATGATGCCGCTCATCCAGGTGATCCACGACGCCGGACATCCCGTGCACGTGGTCACCGTCCTGCAGCGCAACAAGCTGAAGGTGCCCGACGCCGCCCGGCTGGTGGCCCAGCACCTGGAGGAAGCCGGGCTGCGCGATGCCATCCTGGTGGCACACAGCAAGGGCGGCCTGATCGGCAAATACACCATGCTGCAGCTGGATCCCGGGCACCGGATCGACCGGATGATCGCCGTCTGCGCCCCGTTTTCCGGTTCGCGCTATGCCCGGTACATCCTGCTGCCCAGCCTGCGGATCTTCTCGCCGCGGAACGCCCTGACCCTCCAGATGTCCCGCGAGTTGGCCATCAACGGCCGCATCACGTCCATCTACGGGCCCTTCGATCCGCACATTCCGGAGGGGAGCGTGCTGCCCGGCGCCACCAACATTGAACTGCCCGTGGCGGGGCACTTCAAAATCCTGGGCGATCCCGAGACGGCGAGGATCATTGTGGAGCAGCTGAACCTTCCGGCCTGACCGCGTCCGCCGCCTGCGTGGCCTCTGGTGCTGCCGGTGTCCGGGAGGCAATGTGCTGCGCGATGAACGCCGCGTCGGCTCCCACGCCGTGGACCATGGAGGATGCCAGCGACTGCTGGAAAGTGGCGCCCAGGAAGAACAGCCCAGGCTGCGCCGCGGCCACGCCCCGGTGCTGATCCGGCTGCCCGTCCCGGCCAAACACCGGCAGCTGGATCCAGTCCAGGTCCGGCCCGAACCCTGTGCACCACACAACGTTGGAGACCTCGAGGGTCCTGCCGTCCGCAAGCACCGGCCACCCGTCCCGGGCGCCTTCCGTCCGGGGGACGCGTTCGACGCCGGCGCGCACCAGATCCCGGTTCTTCACCCTGACCAGTGGTCCGCTGTGCGCAAGGATCTGTGGCCGGGCTTTCCTGCCCAGGGGCGTGTTGAGCGTCAGGAGGTGCGAGAAGGCGAAGAAGACAGCCAGCGTGAGGGGCCTGGACGCCGTGGCGTCGATGGGCCACGGGATTTCCCCCGGGTGCCGGCCGGAAAGGTAGGTCTTATGGATGGGGGCAAGCTCGAGGGCGATATCCGCGCCCGAGTTGCCGGCCCCGACCACCAGGACCGGGCCCGGAGCGAGGTCCCCGGGGTTCCTGTAGCTCCCTGCGGTCAATTGGCGGAGCTCCGGGCTGAGCTGCCGCGCGAACTCGGGCACCTTGGGTTTCCGGTCCCAGCCCGGAGCCACCACCACGTTGTCCGCCTCGAACACCACGCCGTCAGCCTGGACGACGAAGGCGCGCCCGTTGTGGCTGAGGCTGGTCACGCGGACGCCGTGCCGCACCGGCAGCCTGAGCCGGTCCGCATACCCTGCCAGGTAATCGGCAAACTCTTCGCGGGCTGGGTACGACCACTGCGGCGCCGGGTAGCGGCTGCCGGGGAGGGCGTCATAGCGCGCCGGAGTGAACAGCCTCAGGGAGTCCCAGCGCGTCCGCCAGCTGTCCCCGGTCCTGGTATTTTCATCCAGGATGAGGAAGGGACGCTTCAGGCGGGACAGGTGGTAGCCCATGGCCAGACCGGCCTGGCCGCCGCCGATCACCACGGTGTCGAAGTGTTCTGACATGATGGCCTGCCCTTCTGCCCGTCGCCGCTGCGCGGCGTCGCCGGAGTACTGCTAGAATTCGTCCGAAGCATATTCGGATTAATTAAGGCTAGGTCCGGCAATGAACGAAGTCAATGCCCCGGCACGCCGCTACCACTCGCCCCGGCGCAAGGAACAGGCAGCAGCAACCCGGGACGCCGTCCTGGCTGCCGCGCGCGGGTTGTTCGTGGGGGAGGGGTACCGTTCCACCACCGTGGCGGCCATCGCGCGGCAGGCCGGGGTCGCCGTCGACACTATCTATGCCACCATCGGGCGCAAGCCGGACCTGTTGCGGGAAGTGGTGGAAGCGGCCATCTCAGGGACCGGCCAGGCAGTGCCGGCGGAGCGCCGCGACTACGTCCTCCGCGTGCGGGATGCCGCGGATGCGGGCGAAAAGATCCGGATCTATGCCGAGGCCCTGGCCGGTATCCAGCCCCGCCTGGCGCCGGTTTATGTGGCGCTGCGGGATGCCGCCGGCACCGATCCCGATTGTGCCGCGCTGTGGCGCGAGATCTCCGACCGGCGTGCGGCCAACATGCGCCGGTTCGTGGACGAACTGGCCGCCACTGGGGAGCTCCGCGCGGACCGCCCGGCCGCCGAGCTCGCCGACGCGGTGTGGAGCATGAACGGGCCGGAGTACTGGGTCCTGCTGGTGGACCAGCGCGGCTGGAGTCCCGACCAGTTTGCGGCATGGTTGGCCGACGCCTGGTGCCGGCTGCTGCTCCGTACGGTCCCGGCACCGGACAGCGGCACGTGATTACGGCCCTGCTTCCTTGGGGACTGCTTCCTTCCGGGACTGCTTCCTTCCGGACGTGCGGGGTCAGGATGTGGACGGGCCCAGGCGGCCGGCATGCTGCTCGCTGGCTGCTGCGGCGAGGGGTTCCTTCAGTTCCACGAAGAGGCAATGGGTGGGGGTTGAGCCGATGTTCGTTCCGGAGTGCTCCTGCGCATCCAGCCAGCGGGCCTGCCCTGCCAGCAGCTCCACGTCGGCCTCCCGGTCTCCGGAACGCAGCCTGCGGGCGAAGGAACTCAGCGTCACCATCACGCTGTCCGGGTGGGAATGGGTGCCGGTGCTGTCACCGGGGCCGTCCGTGTACTCCAGGACGCGGACCCGCTCATTTTCGAAGACGAGCCGGTAATGCTGCGGATTGACTGCAATGGGATCGGCCACGGTAAACCCCTCACATGCTTCATGGGACGTGCGTACCATAACGGTACGTAGGTATCATAAAAGCTGTGTCCGGACACCACAATGAGAAATATTTGCTGAGCGGGAGGACCAGGCAAAAGTCGCGTACCCGCGAGGCCCTGGTCGGCGTCCTGCGGACCAACTCGAAGCCGGGCGTGATCCGTCAGTGGCGGAAGTGGCGGCGATCGCCGGCATCTCCCGGACCACTGCCTACCGGTACTTTCCGGACAAGGAGGCGCTCCTGCACGCCGCGCTCCCCGAAGCCGGAGCCGGCTCGCTGCTTGGTGAGGACCCGCCGTCGGACGTGCATGCCCGCCTTGCACGCACCCTGGACGCCCACTTCGAGTTCATCCGGACCTGGGAACCACAGCTGCGCGCCGCATTGCGGCTGTCCCTCACGCCCGGCACCTCGCGCCCCACGCTTCGCGGCGGCCGCGCCATCGCCTGGTACCGGGATGCCCTGTCCCCGCTGGAGTCAGCACAACCGGGCTGCGACACCGCCGCCCTCGCCGTCAGGCTGCGCTCTGTCGCCGGCATCGAACCCTACGTGTGGCTGCGGGACGTCGCGGGGCTCCCTCCTGGACAGGCGTTCGACGTGATGCGCGGCAATGCCCTGGCCGTCCTCTGTGCCGCCCTTGCAGGACAGTGACAGCCGGCACGGCCCGGACAGTAAAAGCGCAGGTCAAGCCCTAGTTGAAATTTCAAATACCTTGAGCATTTGTTGACTCTTTACCCCCTCACTTCCTGAGCTTGGCCATGCAATGTTGTCCCCAGCTAGACCACACCACACCAACAAAGTCTGAGGGGACATCATGAAGAACAGCACGCTGATCAAGGGAACCGCAGCCATCGCCGTAGGTGCCGCACTGCTGCTGGGCGGCGGCGGAACGCTGGCCAACTGGAACGCCGAGGCAACCGCAGCTCCCGGCACCATCGTTTCCGGCGACTTGAACGTCGCGAAGACCGCTGCCGGCGTCTGGAAGGACCGCACCGGTGCCACCATCGACATCACCACCTACAAGGTGGTCCCCGGTGACAAGCTCACCTTCACCCAGGACCTCACCGTGACCCTTGTCGGAGACAAAATGGCCGCCAACGTTGCCACCACCGGCATCACCGCCACCAACGGTTTCACCCCGGCCAACGTATCCGTGAGTGGTCCTGCACTCACCCTGGGCGGCACTGCCGTCGCCAACCCGCTGAAGGCCACGGGGTCCGCCCAGACGGTCACGGCGACCATCACCTTCGAGTTCCTCTCCAGCACCGCTGGCCGCGCGGACACCAGCGTGAGCTACAACTTCAACAACGTGGCATTCCAGCTGACCCAGGTAACCCAGCCCGGCCTTTCCTGATCACCGAAGGCGGGTGGCTGCTGACCAGCCACCCGCCCAAGGCAACCACAGCGGACCAGGACCAGGAGGAGACCATGCGCATCAAGCGCAGACTGCAGGCGGCCGCGCTGGCTGCCGCGGCAGTGCTCCTGGGCCTGTTAACGGTGCAGGGAACGTACGCGTTGTGGAGTGCGTCGGCAGCCGCCTCGCCGGGAATTGTGTCGTCGGCATCCTTCGATACGGGGCTCACAGCCGTCAACACAGGCCAGACGACGACGATGACACTCGCGGACGGGACGGCAGCCACGCTCACGCTGTCTCCCGCAGGGACCCTCGGTCCCGGCACCTCCGTTTACGGCGGCGTCGTGGTCACCAACACCACCAACGCCGGCGGCCAGTTCAACACGGCGATCACGGCCAGCCAGCCCAGCATCGCAAACGTCAATGGCGGAGCCCTCGCCGGCTACGTCAGCGTCAACGCCAAGAACGCAACATCCTCGGCGGAGTGCAGCACCGCCACCGGCTTTGCGCCGGTGGGTACGGGCGGGCTCGTCTCGCCGACGGTTGCCAAGGGCGGGACCACCGTCTTCTGCTTCCAGGTCAGCCTCAGCTCCAGCGCCCCATCCACAGTGAAAGGACAGGCAGTGAACATCTCGCTCCAACTCACCGCACGTCAACTTTGCGGGGTGCCCAGTGGCTGCTGACCTGACCGAACGACTCCTGGGTGGTGGCACCGATCCTGGGAACCGCGGGGAAACGCCGGCAACCACTCCGCGGCCGGGACGTATACGCCGCGGTGCCTGGGCCGTCGTCGGACGTCTTGCCAGCATGGCCGTCATGCTGGCGGCACTGTTTGCCGCCCTGGTGCTCATCGTGGTGCCGGTGGCGACCGGCTCGCAGACCTATACGGTCCTGACCAACTCCATGGCCCAGAAGTTTCCGCCAGGAACCTTCATGGTGATGAAGCCGGCACCGTTCGAGGACCTCAAGTACGGCGACGTCATCACCTTCCAGCTGTACTCCGGAAAGCCCGAGGTGGAAACGCACCGGATCGTCGGCTTCGGCTCCACCCAGGCGGGCGAGAAGACGCTGATCACCAAGGGCGACAACAACGGCGCCAATGACCCCAACCCGGTGCGCGCCATCCAGGTCAAGGGCAAGCTGTTTTACGCCGTCCCGTATGTGGGCTTCGTAGCGAATTTCCTGGGCAACTCGGACCGCGGAATGTGGACGGTCGTCGCGGCCGTCGCGCTGATCGGGTACGGGGCGATCACCGTCTACACGTCGGTGCGCAAAGCCCGGAAACCGCACGACGCCCCGGGCGCTGGGGTGGAATAGATGGAGAAGTTCCGTAACCTTCCCGGCGCAGGCCTGGCCCTCGGCGCGTTCGTGCTCACGGTGCTGCTGGGAATTGGCGGGGCGTCGGCCTCGGCACTCTGGCAACAGAGCGCGACGGCGACCATGACCGTCACGGCATCGGGCACCTGGCCCACGGCCGGGTTCTCGAACTTCACCTGCACCAACGACAGTCCGCAGAAAGTGGCCACGCTGACAGCTGCCGGATCGAAGGCGCCCACCACCCTGACCTACGCTGCGCTCCAGGCCAACGGAACCTACGGGCCGTCCTACAACGAATCCGTGAGCCTTGGAACGACAAGCACCATTGCCCTGACGATCACCTCGCAGATCGTGCTGGCCAACCGGACAACAACGCCACTGACCATCCGCGTCACGGCAACCTACCCGGACCAGAGCCAAAGCACGGCCACGGCAAAAGTGGCGCTGGAGCAAGGCAACAACAGCGACAAGGTCACCTGCCTGTCCACCGCTTTCTAACCGGCCCTGGACCGCCAGCTCGGTGGAAGAAGGTGCCGCTGCAAAACCCCCCACGCAGCGGCACCGCCTCCCGCCGAGCTGGAGCAGCGACGCGGATATTCACCACCGATACGCAGCTTTGTTTCCGCCACTGTTATCCGGGCCGCGCAGGGGAATATGCGGGTCGAAAGAGGAGATGCGCGTCGCGGACGGTGACCCGCGCCGAAGGTGGCACGGCCCCGGGAAGGATCTGCCGCCGTCGTACCCAATGCCCCGTGTCCGGCACCAGCCCACCGGCCGGCCGTCCGTACACTGGCACCATGTCATGCCGAATCAGTGAACTTGTCCTGAACTGCGCCGACCCCGAACTGCTGGCCCGGTTCTGGAGTGACGTGCTGGGTTACGTGGAGCTCGACCGGGAGGACGGGGCGATCGAAATCGGGCCGCCGGACGCGGGATTCGGCGGACCGCAGCCCACGATCATCCTGAGCCCCAGCACCAATCCGCGGGTGGGAAGGCTTCCGCTGCACATCGACGTCAACCCGGTGGACCGCGACCAGGACGCCGAGCTGGAACGCCTGCTGGCCCTCGGGGCCCGGCCCGCGGATGTGGGGCAGGCCGGCGGCGAGCAATGGCACGTGCTGCAGGACCCGGAAGGAAACGAGTTCTGCCTGCTGCGCAAGCGGCTGGACGCCCTGTAACCAGGTCCTGCGGCGCCCTGGAACCTGCGCCTTAAACTGCAACGCTCCCTCGGGGACGAGGGAGCGCGAACAGGGGTGTGCCTGGCGGCGCCCACTTCAAAACGCCGGCCAAGCACTTGCCACTATGCCTGGGGCGGCTCAAGCTTAGGGGGTCGAATTCCTCAAGGTTTCCTCAAGAGTCGTCCGCCGGCCGGTGTTCCATGCTAGGGCAGGCCGTGCATGGCCTGAAGGCCCTACAGCCTGGGTACGTCCCGCCGTCGCGCGGCGAAGGCGAACAGGGAAGTGGTGGCAACGGTGGCCAGGTAGCCCGCGATCACAATCAGGGAGATCCCGGCCCAGAAGTAGTTGGTGGTACTGCTTTCCTGCCACGGGCTGGGCGCGATCCGGATCAGCGAATATACCGCCACCCCGGCGGAGGCGAGTCCGATCAGCACCGGCAGCGTGAGCCAGATCCGGGCCGAGCCGATGTGGCCGCCGAACCCGTCCCACTCGTTCCACGATCCGCGGCGCAGGATCAGCCACCCGGCCGGGATCATGAACGCGCCCACCAACAGGAACGCGGCCACCACGTCGGCAGGCCGGTGCCATTGGTTGATCAGCGTCGACACCCCGGAGGCGATGGCAAAGGTGCCGCCAACGAAACCAGCCATCGGGCGCCAGCGCGGTGATGCCATGAGGAACACGGCGGCGGCTGCGGACGCCGCGAGAGTGGTGTGGCCGGAGGGCAGCGAATTCAGTTCCAGCGTCAGCACGCCTTTATCCGGGCGTGCCGGCAGCAGGTCCTTCAGGACCTGGGTGGCTATGTTGGCGCCGACGCACGCGGCCACGGCGATCCCGGCCTCGGCCCAGTGCCGCCGGATCACGGTCACAAACAGGACCACGACGGCGGCCATCACCAGTGAGATGGTGGGCAGCCAGTCGAGGAACCGGGTGGCGGCCTTGCCGGCGGGGCCATGGATCTCCACAGCCTCCACCAGCGCGGACTCGTCAATGAACTGTCCCGTGGTGGTCTGGACGAAGAAGTAGTAGGTGGCAACGAGTCCGGCAATGCAGGCCAGGGTGGACAGCACGAACAGGAAGGCCGAGCCCGGAGCGGGCCGGGCAGGAGTCCTGGTGGATAGTTGCCGTGAAGAAGTCATCGCGGTTAAGGGTGACACAGAAAGCTGGAAGGCCGCTCAGGCGGCGGGTTTGACCGGGTCGAGCCGGGGGATCGCTGCCGCCGCCACCAGCAGGGCCAGCGCGCCGAGCCCGAAAGGCAACGCGGTTGCCGTGGCGATGCCGCCCACCAGCAACGGGCCGCCGGCGTCGCCCAGTTCGCGTCCCAGCTCGGCCGAGCCCATGGTCCGGCCCATCCGCTCGGGTGGCGTGGTGTCGGCAAGGTGCGCGAAGCCCAGGGGAGTGACAGCACCGATTCCGGTGCCCACCAGTGCCGCCGCAACGAAAATGGTGACCACGCCCGGCGCAGCCGCCACCAAACCCACGCCTGCAGCGATCAGCAGCAGGCCCGCCGTCGTACCCTTGTTGTCCGTGACCGCGTGCCGGTCCCGCAACCTGCCGATCCACGGCTGGGTCAGCACCGAGCCGAGCGCCACCACGCTCACCGCCGCCGTACCTGCAAGGGCGTCCAGGCCATGGCGGGTGGCCAGCGCCGGAAGGAAGCCGACGGCGGCACCCAGCGCGCCGGTGGAGGCGGCCAGGACCAGCGTGGGCACCAGGAAACGGCGCTCGCCCACCTGCCGCGCCAGGTCCATCACCGTGTACCGCTTCCGCGGCAGCGGCGCCAGATGCGGCACGGACACCAGCACCCATACCGCAGTCACCGCGGCGAGCACGGACAGCGCGCCGAAGAGCAGGGGAAAGCCGCCCGCCAGGATCAGGCCGGCACCCAGTGGCGGCCCGATGATGTAGCCCAGGCTCTTCCAGGATCCGTAGCGGCCAAAGTAGGTGCCGGCCTTGCCGCCGCGGGCCATCCTGGCCACCATGGCGGACGACGCCGGTGAAAAGGCCGAGGCCGCGGCGCCCTGTCCCAGCCGGGCGAGGGCAAGGACCAGGGGGTCCGCCGCGCCAAGGCCGATCAGTGACAGGGCGGCAAAGGCGGCCAGGCCGCCGACCACTACGGGTTTGGCGCCAATACGGTCGCTGAGCGCGCCGAAGACCGGCTTCAGGAAGACCTCGGCGACGTCATAGAGGGCCAGCAGGATGCCGAGGTTCAGCAGGCTGAGGCCGATGTTGCCGCTCTCCGCGCCCAGGCCCGCCGCGATGCTGTGCGCGCCGAAGGCGGTGACGAACCCTGCGGCATAAAGCGGTGCCGAGGACCCGCGGGTTGCCTGCTGGCTGGGCACGGGTTTGTCAGGGCTCATACGGGGGACTTTAGTACCTTCACAAAGTTGTGAAAACTTCGAAGACTTGAGGCATGAACAGCGTTGTCCACACGGCGAACCTGCACAAGCACTTTGGAAAGGTCAGGGCCCTGGACGGACTCGACCTCGACGTCCGGCGCGGTGAAATCCACGGCTTCCTGGGCCCCAACGGCGCCGGAAAGTCCACCACCCTCCGAATCCTGCTCGGCCTGGCCAAGGCGACCTCCGGGTCCGCCACCGTCCTGGGCCTCGAGCCCTGGACCCAGGCCGTGGAACTCCACCGGCACCTGGCCTACGTTCCCGGTGACGTCCGGCTGTGGCCGAACCTGTCGGGCGGCGAAACCATCGACCTGCTGTCGCGGCTGCGCGGCGGTACGGCCGACGGCGAAGCGTACCGCCGCCGGAAGGACCGCCTGTGCCAGGTGTTCGACTTCGACCCCGCCAAGAAGGGGCGTGCCTACTCCAAGGGCAACCGGCAGAAGGTGGCGCTGATCGCGGCCCTTGCCACCGAGGCCGAGCTCTACCTCCTGGACGAGCCCACCAGCGGGCTTGACCCGCTCATGGAGGAGGTCTTCCGGCGCGAGCTGCTCGCCGCCGTCGAACGCGGCGCCACCGTGCTCCTCTCCAGCCACATCCTGTCCGAGGTGGAGGTGCTCTGCCACCGGGTGAGCATCATCCGCGCCGGCAGGATTGTCGACGGCGGCACGCTGGATTCGCTGCGGCACCTCACCAGGTCGGAGGTGTCCTTTGCGGCGGACGGGCTGGACCCCGACGCCCTGGCCCGCCTGGGCGTCGTACACGACCTGACGGTCGACGCCGGCCGGGTCAGGTTCAGCGCCGACTCGGACCGGATCGCCGAGGTGCTGCCCGCCTTGGGCGCCCTGGGTGTGCAGGGCCTGACAATCGTCCCGCCGTCGCTGGAGGAACTGTTCCTGCGGCACTATGGCGACGCCTCCGCGGCGTCCGGGGCCGTGGATCCCGCTGAGGACGGCGGCCGGGCGGCCCGCCGCCACCTTCTCGGGGCGAGGGGGCGCAGCTGACATGGGAGTCCTCCTGGTCCTCTGGGGTCAGCGGCTGCGCCGGGACCGCTGGCAGCTCCTGAGCTGGGTGGTGGCCATCGGCGCGTTTGCGGTGTTCGCGGCGGCTGCCGTCTCCCAGACCTACGGCAACGTGGCCAGCCGGACCGAAATCCTTCAGGTGGCCATTGCCACCCCGGCCATCCTGCTGCTGCGCGGCCTGCCCCGCGGGGCGGACCAGGGCGCGTTCACGTTCTTCCTGATCTACGCCTTCCTCGCCCTGCTGGCGGGCCTGATGAGTACGTTCCTGGCGGTACGCCATTCCCGTGCCGACGAGGAAAGCGGCGGCGCGGAACTGGTGGCCGCCACGCCGGCCGGCCGCCTGCTGCCGTCCGCCGCCACCCTGCTGCACGGGACCACGGCGAACCTCCTCGTGGCGATCGCGGTGTCCGCCGGGTTCGCGGCCCAAGGCCTGGACCCGCAGGGTTCCCTGATCGCGGGCGCCGCAACGGGCGCCGTCGGCTTCGCCTTCCTTGGCGTCGGGCTGCTGGTGGCCCAGTTCATGGGGACCTCCCGCGGTGCGAACGGCGTGTCTGCTGCCCTGGTTGTCCTTGCCTATCTGCTGCGCGGCATCGGCGATGCCACCGGCACGCCCGGCCCGGACGGGACCACCATGACCGAGGGGGCGGCCAGCTGGTTCTCGCCCATCGGATGGGGCCAGCAGACCTATGCCTACACAGGAGACCGCGGCTGGCCGCTGCTGTTGCCGGTGGCACTGGGTGCCGGCAGCATCGCCGCCGCCTGGCTCATCCTCCGCAGCCGGGACAGCGGCGCCAGCATCTGGGGTGCCCGGCCGGGACGCGCGGCCGCCCGCCGCGGACTTGGAAGTCCGGTGGCCCTCGCCCTCCGGCTGCAGTCCGGATCGATCATCGGCTGGGGTTTCAGCGGGTTGGCCTTGGGGCTGCTGGCGGGCTCGCTGGGAAAGGCGATTGCCGCCGTCGACACCCCGGACACCAACATCACCGCCGTCATGCGGGCCATGCTCCAGGCGCAGGGGGTCTCGCTCACCCAGCTCATGGTCTCGGTGCTTTTCTCCATGGCCGGCGTCTTGGCCGCGGCCTGCGCGCTGCAGGCGGTGATTCGGATGCGGCAGGAGGAGGCGGCCGGAACAGCCGAACTCCTGCTCTCGGTTCCGGTCGGCCGGGTCCGCTGGCTGGCCGGCTACCTGTTGCTGGGCGCGGGGGCCGTGGTGCTGGTGGTGGGCCTGACGGGGGTGGGTGCCTGGGCCACGCTTAACGGTTCCGGCGACCAGTCCATGCCGGCAGATGCGCTGTGGCAGACCGCCCTGGCCCAGCTGCCGGCGGCACTGATCTACCTCGCCCTTCCGGCGCTGGTGTTCGTCCTGTGGCCGGCGGCGGCCATCGGGACCAGCTGGGCACTGCTGGCCCTGGGCGTGCTGCTGGGTATTTTCGGCGGCATGCTGGGCATCGACCAAAGCCTGCGCGACCTGTCGCCGTTCACCCACACGCCCGTGCCGCACGGGGACGCCACGGATTGGAGCGGGGCGTGGTGGATGCTGGCCATCGCCCTCCTGGCCGGGGCGCTGGCGGTTGCGGCGATGCGCCGGCGGGAGGTGGGTTCGGCATGAGCACCGGTGCCAGGGTGGAGGCTGTGGCCCCTTCTTCAACGGACGGCTATCCTGCTGCTGCTGCTGCTGCCGCTGCCGCTGCCGCTGCCGCCGCCGCTGCCGCTGCCGAGCGGACGGCAGCCGCTTTCGCCGCAGCCGGGTTCCCGAAGATGCCCGCACGTGCGCTGCTGGCCCTGGTGTCCTCCGAGCAGGGTAGCCTGACGGCCGCGGAACTGTCTGAGCGGCTGGGGGCCAGTGCCGCGGCGGTGTCGGGGGCCGTGCGGTACCTGCAGACCGTGGGTTTCGTGCACCGGGTGTCGCAGCCAGGAAGCCGCCGCGACCTCTACGCCCTGCACGAGGACGAGTGGTACGTGGTGTCCATGCGGAACAGCCCGGTATACGAAAAGCTCGCGGCCCTGACCGATGCCACCGCCGAAGCGCTGCCCGAGGGGTCGGCCGCGCGGGCCCGGGTGGCGGAGATGGCAAGGTTCTACCGGTTCCTCAAATCCCGTATGCCGGCGCTGCTGGACGACTGGGAGCGGGAGCGGGCCACGGAGGCCGGACAGTGACCATCATCGACAACGCGGTCTACGTCAATGGCGTCCGGACGGAGGACCCGGAAGACCTTGATGAGACGTACTTCCTGCTCCGCCAGCGCGAGGGGATGGCATGGATTGGGCTGTACCGGCCGGACGCCGGGGAACTCCAGTCCGTGGGCGAGGAGTTCGACCTGAATGCCCTTGCCGTGGAGGACGCCCTTGCCGGTCACCAGCGGGCCAAGCTGGAGCACTACGGCGAGTGCCTGTTCCTGGTGCTGAGGCCGGCACGGTACCGGGATGACGAGGAAAAGGTGGACTTCGGCGAGATCCACGTTTTCGTCGGCGATGAGTACGTGGTGACTGTACGGCACGCCGAGTCCCCGGACCTCGCCAAGGTCCGGCGGAGGATGGAGTCCATGCCGGAGTTCCTGGCCCTCGGGCCCGACGCCGTGCTCTACGGAATCCTCGACCAGGTGGTGGACGAATACGAGCCGGTGGTGGCCGGCCTCGAGAACGACATTGATGAGATCGAGGACGACCTCTTTGGCGCCGACCCGGACGTCTCCCGCCGCATCTACGAACTGTCCCGGCAGGTCATCACGTTCCAGCGGGCCACCAGCCCGCTGGCCGGTATCCTGCAGGCCCTGATGGCCGGTGCTCCGGACCGTGGTGAAGCCACCGAGCTTCGGGACCACTACCGGGACGTCCTGGACCACGTCCTCCGGCTCAATGAGCGCGTGGCCTCCTTCCGGGCCCTGCTCCAGAACGCGCTCGCCGTCAACGCTGCCCTGGTGGCCCAACGCCAAAACGACGAGATGCAGCGGATGACCGAGTCCAGCTTCGAACAGAACGAGCAGGTCAAGCGCATTTCCTCCTGGGCGGCCATCCTGTTCGCCCCCACCCTGGTGGCATCCATCTACGGCATGAACTTCGCCAATATGCCCGAGCTGTCCTGGACCTACGGCTACCCCTACGCTCTGGGGCTGATGGTGGCCATGGGCCTTGTCCTCTACCTGGCGTTCAAGCACAACAAGTGGATCTAGGTTGTCCACATAGCGCAGGTGCCCGGGCGGCCTGTTCCGGCGGCGCCGGTACAGTGAATCCATGCCTGCCTCCGATTCCCGCATCCCCCCCTTGGACGAATTGCTGGCGGCCGCCTTCGTGGTCAGCCTGCCCATGCGGGTGAAGTTCCGCGGCATCATGCAGCGGGAATCCCTCCTGCTCCGCGGCCCCCTGGGCTGGGGCGAGTTTTGCCCGTTCCCGGAGTACGGCGACGCCGAGGCCTCCCGCTGGCTGGCCGCCGCCATTGAGGCGGGGTGGCAGGGTTTTCCGGCCCCGCTGCGTTCCGTGGTGCCGGTGAACGCCACGGTTCCGGCCGTTTCCGCCGACCGGGTGCCGGACGTGCTGGCACGGTTCGGCCGGGTGGACGCCGTCAAGGTCAAGGTGGCGGAGCAGGGGCAGTCGCTGGACGACGACGTCGCCCGGCTGCGGGCGGTCCGCTCCGCGCTGCCGGAGGCTGCCGTCCGCGTCGATGCCAATGGAGGGTGGGACGTACCGGGGGCGGTGGAGGCGCTGACGCGGCTCGCGCCGATAGGACTGGAGTACGCGGAGCAGCCCGTGCCCATCATCGAGGGCCTGGCCGAGGTCCGGGCCCGGCTGCGGGATGCCGGGACTCCCGTGCTGATCGCGGCGGATGAGAGCGTCCGGAAGGAAACCGACCCCCTCCGCGTTGCCCGCGCCGGCGCGGCGGACCTGATCGTGGTCAAGGTGGCGCCGCTTGGGGGAGTGCGGCGTGCCCTGGACATCGTGGCGCAGGCCGGACTTCCCGCCGTCGTCAGCTCCGCCCTGGACACCTCCGTGGGCATCCGCGCCGGCCTGGCGCTCGCCGCCGCCCTGCCGGACCTGCCTTACGCCTGCGGCCTGGGGACGGTGTCGCTGTTCGAATCGGACATCACCCTGGACCCGCTGGTGGCCGACGACGGCGCCATCCGGCTCCGCGACGCCGCCGCCGACGCCGGGCTGCTGGAGCGGTTCGCGGCGCCGCCCGAACGCCGGGACTGGTGGCTGGCCCGGCTCCGCCGCGTCCACGCCCACCTCACCAGCTGACACGCGCGCCCAGCGATACCACCGGGCAGTAGGGTGGCTGTGTGCGCGGGGTGAATCTGACAGTGCGGCTAGGGTGGCTCTGCCTCGCTGCCGTCAGCGTGGGCATCCTGGTGTTCGGTGTGGTGGTTGCCCTGTTTCCGCCGGACGGGAATGCCGGTGTGTACCGTGCGGACGGGCTGGCCTCTGCAGGACTGGGCCTGTTCGGTATGTTGATCGTGCTGGTGCCGTACCGGCGGCGCGAGCGGTGGGCCTGGTATGCACTCTGGTTCTACCCGTTCTTTTGGCTGGTGCATCTGATCGGGAACCTCCCGCCAGGCGATGACCACGTCCACCAGGTGCTCTTCATAGCGCTCTCGCTGCTCGGGCTCCTGCTGCCGGTCCGCGCCTTCTTCCCGCCTAAACCGTCGATTGCTGCGTAATTGTCGTTGTGGGGCTCCACAACGACAATTACGCAGCAATCGATGAGGGACTGGGCAATGTTCCTGCGGGTCACGGGCAGTTCACCGGAACTTCATCCAATCGATGGGGTCCCGTAGGAAGCGGCTGGAAGGGTGGGTGGGCACCCCAGTGAGATTCCTTGGAAGGTTCCCATGTCTGAAACTGCCCGCAAGTTCACCCTGCTGCCCATGCTTGGCCATACCAAGGGCAAGCGCAGCCCCGTCACCTGCGCGCTCAAATGCGACAACGCCTGCGCCGGCGATGTTTGCAACACCAGTTCCAACAGCTACTTCCGCGACATCGCCTCCACCACGTTGTCCCGGCGCGCCGCCCTGGGCCTGGGCGCCGCCGGTGCCCTCGCCGTCGCCCTCGGTTCAGCCGTAAGCTCCGCCCAACCTGCCTCCGCCGCGGGCCTGTCCAAAGCCGCCAAGGAAGGCTTCGGAAACTCCAAGCTGCAGTTCACCGCGATCAAGCCCGTCGACAAGGCCGTTGACGCGTTCACGGTGCCGGAGGGCTTCACCTGGCAGCCAATCATCCGCTGGGGCGACCCGCTGTTCGCCGACTCGCCTGACTTCGACCTGAACAACCAGACCGCCGCCGCCCAGGCCCGCCAGTTCGGCTACAACAACGACTACACGGACATCGTGGAAATCCCGGGGAGCAAGGGCCGCCGCGCCGTGCTGTTCACCAACCACGAGTACACCAACGAAAACATCATGGTGCCCGCCGGCTACGACCCCGTGGAAACCCGTGCCATCGGCCGCGCCGCGCACGGCCTGGCCGTGGTGGAACTGGAGCGCCAGAACACCACCAAGCCGTGGAGCTACGTCAAGGGTGCGCCGCTCAACCGGCGCTACCTCTCGGACACCACCTACGAACTGACCGGCCCCGTTGCCGGCTCCGCGCTGGTCAAGACTGTGGCCGACCCGTCCGGCCGCGCCATCAAGGGCACATTCGGCAACTGCTCCGGCGGCACCACCCCGTGGGGAACCATCCTCTCCGGCGAGGAGAACTTCAACGGCTACTTCGTTGCCGGCGGCACCTCCGCCACCGACAAGCGCTACGGCCTCACCGCCAAGCCCACCGCCCGCCAGTGGGAACTCGATGACCCCCGCTTCGACACCCGCAACGCCGGCTACGAAAACGAAGCCAACCGCTTCGGCTGGATCGTGGAAGTCGACCCGTTCGACCCCACCTCCACGCCCAAGAAGCGCTCTGCAATGGGCCGCTTCAAGCACGAGGGCGCCAATGTGATCGTGGCCGAATCCGGCCACGTGGTGGCCTACATGGGCGACGACGAGAAGTTCGACTACCTTTACAAGTTCGTCTCGGCGGACAAGTACCGTGAGGGCGACCGCAGGCACAACATGAACCTGCTGTCCGAGGGCGACCTCTACGTCGCCAAGTTCACCGGCAACTCACCGGCAGCAGAAATCACCGGAACCGGGGCGCTCCCCTCGGACGGGGCCTTTGACGGCACCGGCGAGTGGCTGCCGCTGGTGGTCGGCGGCAAGTCCGCGGTTCCCGGCATGTCCGTCGAAGAGGTCCTGGTGTACACCCGCCTGGCTGCGGACAAGGTGGGCCCCACCAAGATGGACCGCTGCGAGGACGTCCAGCCCAGCCTGCACACCGGCAAGGTCTACGTTGTCTGCACCAACAACTCCGACCGCGGCACCGGCACCAAGGAAGGCGCCACGGAGGTCAACCCGCGCACGCAGAACCGCGACGGCCACATCGTGGAAATCACCGAAACCGGCGACCAGACGTCCACCAAGTTCAACTGGACCCTCCTGATGGTCTGCGGCGATCCGGCGCAGGGCGATGTCACCTACTTCTCCGGCTACCCGGCGGACAAGGTCTCGCCCATCTCCTGCCCGGACAACGTGGCGTTCGACTCCGTGGGCAACCTCTGGATCTCCACCGACGGCGCCCCCTCCGGCATCGGCTACAACGATGGCCTCTTCAAAGTGACCCTGGACGGCGCCGAGCGCGGCAAGGTGGAGCAGTTCCTGTCCGTCCCGCGCGACGCCGAAACCTGCGGCCCGGTCATCCGCGATGACGAGCGCACCGTGTTCGTCTCCGTCCAGCACCCGGGCGAGGAAGGCACCTTCGAGGCTCCGCACTCCTTCTTCCCGGACTACGTCCCGGCAGGCACGACGCCGGCACCGGGCATGGTGCGCGCGCCCCGTCCCGCCGTGGTCCAGGTGTTCCGCGGCTAACCTCCCGGACGCCCGATCACCTTCCGTGGGCTTTTCGGTGACGCCCCATCACCTTCCGGTCCACAGCGGCAGGAGGTGATGGGGCGTCGGGTGTTTTGCGGCAGGAAGTGATGGGGCGTCGGGGGGTGGCAGACTGGTTGGGTGACTTTGCCGAACGAATCTGCACCGAATGTCCCCGAGGTGGACGCGCCTGAACTGAGCGCGCTGGCTGCGGCGCGGATCGCCGTCGAGGTTTTGCTCGACGGCGGCGTGCGGCACGTGGTGGTGTCGCCGGGTTCGCGGTCGGCCCCGATGGCGTACGCGCTGGCCGAGGCTTCGGCGGCCGGCCGCGTTGAGCTGCTGGTCCGCATTGACGAGCGGTCCGCCGGCTTCACGGCCTTGGGCCTGGCCTTGTCCACCGGGTCGCCGGCCGCCGCGCTCACCACGTCCGGGACCGCCGTCGGGAACCTGATGCCCGCGGTGATGGAAGCCAACCACGCCGCCGTGCCGCTGATCGTCCTGTCTGCGGACCGGCCCGAGGAACTGCGCGGGACGGGCGCCAACCAGACCACCGTGCAGCCGGACCTCTTCGGCGAGCAGGTCCGGTTCGCCGCCGACGTTCCTGCCGGGACCAGCCCCGAACGCGCCGTCCAGACTGCCATCTCGGCAGCCACCGGAGCGTTCCCCGACCTGCCGCCGGGCCCGGTGCAGCTCAACCTCGCGTTCCGCGACCCCCTGGTTCCCTCCGCGGGCGAGGGGCTGCCGGATGTGGTGGAGCGTCAGCGCTACCGGGTGGGCACCGAGCCGCTGGTCATGAACCTGCCGCCGGCCCCCGATTCCATGCCGGAGCGGCGGACGGTGGTGCTGGCGGGGCACGACGCCGGGCCGGTCGCCGAGGCCTTCGCCCGCGCCCATAACCTGCCGCTGCTCGCTGAACCATCCTCCAATGCCCGCTTTGGACCGAACGCGCTGGGGCCTTACCGGCTGCTGCTGGAGCATTTCGGGTCCGGCTCGGCGCAGCCGATCGAGCGTGTGGTGCTGTTCGGCCGGCCCACGCTGTCCCGCCCCGTGGCTGCCCTCCTGGCCCGGGCCGATATCGAGTCAGCCCTCTACCAGCCAGTGCCCGTGGCCTGGTACGAACCCGGACGGCGTACGGAACTGCCGCTGGAAAACCTGGCCGACCTCGCCGAATTCGCCGGGCGCGGGACCCCGGCCTGGCTGGACACCTGGCTCCTGGCCGGCTCGGCCGCGCAGCACGCGCTGGACCAGGTGGTATCCGCGGGGGCGGCCGCCACCGGTCCCTCGGTCGCGTCCCTGGTCTGGAAGCATGCGCGCGGCCAGCTGCTGCTCGGGTCCTCGAACGGCATCCGGGACGTCGATCTGGCCGGGCTGCCCGCTCCGGATCCCGCCGCCACCGTGTACGCCAACCGAGGCCTGGCCGGCATCGACGGCACTGTTTCCACCGCCACCGGCATCGCGCTGGGCGGCCGGCAGGAAACTACGGTGCTGATGGGCGACGTGACTTTCCTGCACGATGCCGGCGGGCTCCTCCTCGGCACGGGTGAAGAACAGCCGGACCTGCGGATCGTGGTCCTGAACGATTCCGGCGGTGCCATCTTCGGGCTGCTCGAGCACGGGGGAGTCGAGGAGGGCGGCCGCTACGGGGACGCCGTCGAACGCCTCTTCGGAACCCCGCACTCGGCGGACATCGCGGCACTCGCCGCAGCGTACGGCGTCGGCCATTCACTGGTCAGCACGACGGCGGGACTCGCCGAAGCGCTGGGCCAGCCTGTGCAGGGGCGCACCATCGTGGAGGTCCGCACGGACCGCCGGCACCTCCGGCAACTCCACGCCCGGATCAAGGAAGCGGTGGCCGCCGCCGTCGAGGGCGTGCTGGCCGGGCAGTAGCTGCCGACGCGCAAACTAGCCGCTGACGCGGAAATGCCCTGCCGCTACCGATATGCCGGTAGCGACAGGGCATTTGCGTGTCGAAAATGAATTAGCGGGGCGTCAGAGCACGCGGCCGAGGAACTCCTTGGTCCGTGCGTGCTGCGGGTTGGCGATGATCTCGCGGGGATCGCCCGATTCCACCACCACGCCGCCGTCCATGAAGGTCAGGGTATCGCCCACTTCGCGGGCGAAGCCGATCTCATGGGTCACCACGATCATGGTCATGCCGGACTTTGCCAGGTCTTTCATCACGTTCAGCACGTCACCCACCAGTTCCGGGTCAAGCGCCGACGTGGGCTCGTCGAAGAGCATCAGTTCGGGCTCCATGGCCAGGGCCCTGGCGATGGCTACCCGCTGCTGCTGTCCTCCGGAGAGCTGGGACGGGTAGTGGCCGGAACGGTCACCGAGGCCCACGCGGTCCAGAAGCTCAAGCGCACGCTTCTGGGCCTCGGACTTCGACTGTCCCTTCACATGGATTGGTGCTTCCATGACGTTCTGGAGCGCCGTCTTGTGCGGGAACAGGTTGAACCGCTGGAACACCATGCCGATCTCGCGGCGCTGGGCCGCGATCTCCTTGGTCTTGAGGTCGTGGAGCCTGCCGTTGACCTCGCGGTAGCCGATCAGTTGGCCGCCTACGGAGATCCGCCCTGCGCTGATGGTCTCCAGCAGGTTGACGCAGCGAAGCATGGTGGACTTGCCGGACCCGGAAGGACCGATCACCACCGACACCTCGCCCTGCTTGACCGTCATGTCGATACCCCGGAGCACATGGTGGTGCCCGTAGTACTTATGGAGGCCCTCAATCTTGACCAGCGGCATTTCTGCTGTGACCGTCATCGTGCACTCTCCTCGGGGAAGTCCGTCTTCATCGAGTGCTGGGCATCTGCGCCGGCACCGGCTGCCTTGGCCGCGGCAGGATTCACCGCCGCCGGGGCGAGGTTGTCCACGCCCTTGCCGTAGTAGGCCTCAAGGTAGTGCTGGCCCACCATGAGGAGGCTGGTCACCAGGAGGTACCAGAATGCCGCAACGATCAACAGGGGGATGGGAAGGTAGATACGGTTTGCCAGTGCATTGGTGGCAAACGTCAGGTCCAGGGTGAACGGGACCGCGAGGACAAGGGAAGTGGTCTTCAGCATGCCGATGGTCTCGTTGCCTGTGGGCGGAACGATGATCCGCATGGCCTGCGGCAGGATAATCCGCCACATGATCTTGCCCTTGGACATGCCGAGCGCCTCGGCGGCTTCCTGCTGCCCCTTGTCAACCGACTTGAGGCCGGCCCGGAAGATTTCCGCGAGGTAGGCCGATTCGTTCAGGCCAAGACCGAGGATGGCAGGAATCAGACCCTTGCTGGGATCCGAGAGTGCATAGCTGAACAGTTCCGGTCCGAACGGGATCCCCAGCGTGATCGCAGGATAGAGAACCGTCACCAGTCCCCAGAACACCAGCTGCGTGTAGACAGGGGTGCCGCGGAAGAACCACACCCAGACCCAGCTGGTCCAGCGGAACACCGGATTGTCGGACTGCCGCATCACCGCCAGGAGAATGGCCAGGACGATGGCCAAAACCATGGAAGCGACAGTCAGCAACAGCGTCCAGCCCACACCCTGGACAACCTTGACGTCCAGGATGTAGGTGCCCACGACGTCCCAACGGAAGTTGGGGTTGGTGAACATGCTCTGCAGGAAACCTGCAACCAGGAGGAGGATGACGGCAGCGCTGACCCAGCGGCCGGGGTGGCGGACCGGTACCGGATTGTTCAGTACCGGTGCCTCGTCCTTATGCTGCCCGTGCATGTGAACACCTGACTTGTCGTCGGTTACCCGAAAACTCAAGACTTGACCGCCGGGTTAACTTCGGACTTGGAGATGGCGCCTTCGGAGTTGCCCCAGCCTTCGAGGATCTTCTTGTAGGAGCCGTCTTCCATCAGCTTGGTGACGGTCTTCTGGATGACCTCTGCCCAGGCGGTGTCAGCCTTGGCCACGGCGATGCCCTGCGGAGCGGAATCGTAGACGTCGCCCAGCTTCTCCAGCTGGCCGTTGGTCTGGGTCAGGGCGTAGCCGATGATGGGGGAGTCCGCTGCCATGGCGTCGATGCTGCCGTTGACCAGGCGCGTGGTGACATCCGTCTGGTTCTTCAGGGTGACGATGTCGATGGGCTTCTTGCCGTCGGCGACGCACTTCTTGTTGCGGTCGGCGAGGTCCGGGTCTTCCTGGACGGTGCCGGTCTGCACGCCGATGGACTTGCCGCAAACATCATCCAGGGAGAACTTGTTGGGGTTTCCCTTCTTGACGGCCCAGGCGGTGCCGGCGTTGAAGTAGCTGACCATGTTCACCGCGCCGAGGCGCTCCGGGTTAATGGTGAACGAGGAGATGCCCAGATCATACTTGGGGCCAAGGGCCGGGAGGATGCCGGTGAACTCTGCAGTCTGCACCTGGACCTTGAGACCCAGGGTGGCTCCGATGGCCTTGGCAATGTCAACGTCGTAGCCAACAGGCGTCTGGCCGTCCGGACCGAGGAACTCAGCAGGGGCGTAGCTGGTGTCCGAGCCCACTGTGATGGTGCCCTTGGACTTGATGGCATCCGGAACCATTGCGGCCAGGGCATCGTCCTTCTTGACGGTGGTGGGGTCAAAGCTGGCGGCCGCGCTGCCGGATGAAGTGGCCGCGCTGGAGGGGCCCGTTTCCGAGGCGTTCGTGCATGCTGAGAGGGCCAGGGCGCTGATGGCGATCATGGTGGCGGCAGTCAGCTTGGAAGTGCCCAGGAGGGTACGGGGAGTCTGCATTTCTTACCTTTTGTTGCAGGGGCTATGAGGTACTAACGCGGCTTATAGTGTAACGCTCAACAAGAGAGGTACGTCACACGCAACTAAGTTTCACTATTGGATAACTGTATCGGGGGCAAAATCAAGCCTTCAAGGAAGGGAATAGTCTGTCATCCCAGACTCATCGCCCGGATAGGGGTAAAACTTCAGCTGCTGATGCCCAGCGATTCAAGCATCGGCCGGAACTTGGCCCACGTCTCCGCGAGCTCGGCCTCCGGCTGCGAACCGTCCACGATGCCGCAGCCGGCATACAGCCGGACAGTCTCGGGGGATTCGATCACGGCGCCGCGAAGCGCGATTCCCCACTCACCGTTGCCTGCCGCATCCAGCCACCCCACCGGCCCGGCGTAGGGGCCGCGGTCCAGGTGCTCCAGCTTCCGGATCAGCTCGCCCGCCACCAGCGTGGGTGTTCCGCAGACTGCCGCCGTAGGGTGCAGTGCGTTGATCAGGGCAAGGCAGGTGGGCACGTGGCCCTCCACCTCGGTGAGTTCCGCCTTGACGTCCGAGGCCAGGTGCCAGACGTTGGGCAGCTCCAGGATGAAGGGCTCATCGTGGGCGTTCATGGCCTCGGAGAAGGGCGCCAGCTGCCTGGTCAGCGACTGGATGGCGATCTCATGCTCATGCCGCTGCTTCTCGGAGCCGGCCAGGACCCGCGTTGCGTAATCCATCGGTGCGCCGTCCTCGCCGTGGGCGTCCCGGCGGTCCAGGGTGCCGGCGAGAACCCGGGCCTGCGCCGTGCGCCCCTCCACCTGGATCAGCATTTCCGGCGTCGCTCCCACGAGCCCGTCCACGCCGTAGGTCCAGCATTCGCGGTACCGGGCGGCGAGCTCGCGCAGCACATCCGCGGCATGGACGCCGGCAGGAATGGTTGCCACTACGTCCCGCGCCAGCACCAGCTTCTCCAGCGCGCCCGTGCGGATCTCGGCAACCCCGGCGGCCACGGCGTCCATCCAGGCTTCCTCGCTGAGCGATCCGGTATGCAGTGTCGCGCCGGCCGCCAGCCGGAGCGGGCGTACGACGGCGCCCCCCGCCGTGCCGGGCACGCTCACCCTGGTGCCGTCCCCGGCGGAGTCCGCTGCCGCCGTCGCGCCTTCACCCGCGCCTTCGCCGGTTCCTTCGGTGACCGGAGTGCCGGCGGCACCACTGCCAAGCCACCTGTCCAGGGCGGCGAGGGCCGTCTCCTCGGTGAGGGGGCCGTCGTCGAACGTCAGCTGGGTGAGCCAGGCCTGGTTGTCACGCACGCCCACCACGATCTCCGGCACGATCAGCCGGGACTCATGGGCGGAGGTCTTGGAAAAAGCGAAGGAGCCGAACGCCACCGGACCGGTCCCGGGCAGCTCCACGGAGTCGGTCACCTCGGCTTCCAGGACCAGGTGCCGCCACCAGATGTCGGCCTCCAGGAACCGGTCGGGACCAGTGGCGGTGAAGCGCGCGGTCTCACCAAAGCCTGCCAGTCCGGCTTCGCGGCGGCTCCAGCAGAGGACGTCGTCCCGGACCAGAAACGAGGGCAGTCCCCCGGAGTATTGGTGTCCGTTGAGGGGAAATGTCAAGGTGCGGAGCGTGCTCGTCATGATTGCTCCAACTTACTGTGTTCTGCTGAGTTTTACTGTGTGGCCTGGATAGAACCCAGTAGGGATCCATTCCTGGCGGGGCTGGTCAGGACCTCCGGGAACATTTGAGACAATGTCATGGTGAACCGAGCATCCTTGGATAAGCGTCCGGACGAAGTAGCCACGATGTTTGACGACGTCGCACCGAAATACGACGTCGTCAACGATGTCCTCTCCATGGGGCAAACCCGCCGCTGGCGGAAGATCGTGGTGGACGCGATGGAAGTCTCCAAGGGCCAGCGCGTCCTGGACCTCGCGGCCGGCACCGGTACCTCCAGCGAGCCATATGCCGACGCCGGCATAGATGTAGTGGCCTGTGACTTCTCCCTTGGCATGCTCAAGGTGGGCAAGCGCCGGCGGCCGGACATCAACTTCGTTGCAGGGGATGCCACCAACCTGCCGTTCGCGGACAATACGTTCGATGCGACCACCATCTCCTTTGGCCTGCGCAAC
Source organism: Arthrobacter sp. NQ7 (assembly GCF_029581595.2). NCBI lineage: Bacteria > Bacillati > Actinomycetota > Actinomycetes > Micrococcales > Micrococcaceae > Arthrobacter > Arthrobacter sp. NQ7. Next base: position 374,346 of record NZ_JARFXU020000001.1, read on the forward strand.
GTCAACGAGCCCAGGAAGGCGCTGCAGGAAATGCTGCGCGTCACCAAGCCCGGCGGCCGCCTGGTCATCGCCGAGTTCTCCCAGCCCGTGGTCCCGCTGTGGCGCACCATGTACACCGAGTACCTGATGCGCGCGCTGCCCGCCATCGCCACCAAAGTCGCCTCCAACCCGGACGCCTACGTCTACCTCGCCGAGTCAATCCGCGCCTGGCCGGACCAGGACCACCTGGCCGCCTGGCTGCAGGAAAGCGGCTGGGAGAATGTCACCTACCGCAACCTCACCGGCGGCATCGTGGCGGTCCACCGCGCGTTCAAGCCCGCGAATTCGGCATCCAACGGCGCCGCTGCCGCCATCGCCGCGCACAAGGGCCCGGTGGCCAAGCTGCGCCGCAACATCGTCCGCTGACCTGTGAAGGTTCTGATTGTCGGCGCCGGTCCCGCCGGGTCCACCGCCGCGTACTACCTCGCCAAGGCCGGCCTGGACGTCACGGTCCTGGAGAAGACGTCGTTTCCGCGGGAGAAGGTCTGCGGCGACGGCCTGACGCCCCGTGCCGTGCGCGAGATCCAGAAGCTCGGCCTGCCGCACCCCGAGAACGACGGCTGGCGCCGGAACAAGGGCCTGCGCCTCATCGCCGGCGGCCGCACCATCGAACTGCCCTGGCCCGAGGTGTCCGACTTCCCGCAGTACGGGCTCATCCGCACCCGCCTGGGCTTTGACGAGGAACTGGCCCGGCACGCACAGGCCGCCGGTGCCACCATCCTTGAGCGGCACAGCGTCACCGATGCCCTGACAAACGACGCCGGCCGCGTCACCGGGGTCCGCGCAGCGCTCCTTGATGAGTCCGGGCGCAAGACGGGGGAGACGCTCGAGTTTCCCGCCGACGTCGTGCTCGCTGCCGACGGAAACTCCACCCGCACCGCCGTGTCCATGGGGCTCCAGAAGCGCGACGACCGCCCGCTGGGTGTCGCCGTCCGCACCTACTTCACGTCCCCGCGCACCAACGACGACTGGATGGAGGGCTGGCTGGAGCTCCCCGGCCGGGACGGCAAGCTGCTGCCTGGCTACGGCTGGGTCTTCGGCGTGGGCGACGGCACCTCCAACGTAGGCCTGGGCATCCTCAACTCCTCGAAGGAATTCGGCAAGCTCGACTACAAGCAGGTCCTGCGCGAATGGACCGCCGGCATGCCCGCCGACTGGGGCTTCACGCCGGAAAACCAGGTGGGCGAAATCCGCGGTGCCGCCCTGCCCATGGGCTTCAACCGCACGCCGCACTACTCACCCGGGCTCCTCCTGATCGGCGACGCCGGCGGCATGGTGTCCCCGTTCAACGGCGAGGGCATCTCCTACGCCATGGAGTCGGCCCGCTTCGCCGCGGAGTTCATCATCGACGCCTCCTCACGCATGGCTGCTTCGGGCGGAACGTACGACGCCGACGCGCACCTTGCGCGGTACGCGGACTACGTGCGGGACCAGTGGGGATCGCACTTCACCCTCGGCCGGGCCTTCGCCGCGCTGATCGGCAAGCCCGCCGTCATGAAGCTGGCCCTGCGGACCGGAATGCCCATCCCCGTGCTGATGCGGTTCGTGGTGCGGCTCCTGGCGAACCTCACGGACAGCTCCGCGAAAGGCTTCGAGGACCGGGTGATCCGCGTCCTGGAATCGCTGGTTCCGGCCACATCCAATACCCCGTCAGCTCCGAACCAGCGGTATCCGCAACAAAAAGTTAGGGTTAACCCGTGACCAAATCCGCAGACCACAGCTGGACGCACGCCGGGCACGGCCTGCCGGACTCCGAACCCAGCCTCAACACCACGGCCATCGCCACGGGACTCCAGCTGCCGGCCGGCTTCGCGGCCATCGCAGCGGACGATGAACTGGGCCCTGCCATCACCACCAACCTGGCCAAGGTGGAGAAGAAGCTCCGCGAAGCCATCGCCAACTCGGATCCCCTGGCTGACGCAACGTCGCGCCACCTGGTGGAAGCCGGCGGCAAGCGTATCCGGCCGCTGCTGACGCTGCTCTGCGCCCACCTCGGCGACGCGTCCCTGCCTGCGGTGGTGCAGGCCGCCGTCGTGGTTGAACTGACCCACCTGGCCACCCTCTACCACGACGACGTCATGGACTCCGCCCCGTTCCGCCGCGGAGCGCCGACTGCCCACGAGGTGTGGGGCAACTCCGTGGCCGTCCTCACCGGGGACCTGATCTTTGCCCGCGCGTCCATCCTGGTGTCCGAGCTTGGCGGCCGGGCACTCGGAATCCAGGCCCGCACCTTCGAGCGCCTGTGCCTGGGCCAGCTGCACGAAACCGTCGGCCCCCGGCCGGACGAGGACCCGGTGGAGCACTACCTGTCGGTGATCGCGGACAAGACCGGTTCGCTGGTGGCGGCCTCCGGCCAGTTCGGTGCCATCTTCTCCGGCGCCGACGAGGCCTTCGAGGACATCCTGGTGGAATACGGCGAGAAGGTGGGCGTGGCTTTCCAGCTGGCCGACGACGTCATCGATGTCACCGGCGTCAAGGTCAAGTCCGGCAAGTCCCCGGGAACCGACCTGCGCGAAGGAGTTCCCACCCTGCCGGTGCTGCTGCTGCGCAAGGCAGCCGCCGACGGCGACCAGTCCGCCGTCGACCTTTTGAGGCTCATCGACGGCGACCTGTCCTCGGACGAGGCCCTCGCCGCCGCTGTCGCCGGCCTCCGCGAGCACCCCGTGACGGCAGAGTCGTGGGTGGTGGCGCGCCGCTGGGCCGACGAGGCCATCGCCGCCCTGGCTCCGCTGCCCGAGGGCGTGGTCAAGGAGTCGCTGTCCAACTTCGCGCTGGCCGTGGTGGACCGCGCCAGCTGATTGGGTCTGTCAGGAGCCCGGTTCCCTTGGTTGTCCAGGTGGGGCCGGGCTTCTTCTCTTCATCGATTGCTCTGTAGTTGTCGTTTTGACGCGCCATAACGACAACTACGGAGCAATCGATGGATGGGGCGTTAACGGGACAGCCCCGGTCCGCAGCAACCGAAGCTGCTGTGAACCGGGGCTGTCTCTCCGTTCGCATCAGACCCGCCGGAGGCGTTTAGCGGATCCGTGAATAGCTTATGACAGCTTTGTCACAATACGCAAGTCCCCGTGTAACTCCCCTGTCAAAGAGTTTTCGCGGGGGAGGTCCTACCCCAAATGCGTTACTTATGGCTTCGCCGCGAGGTGCCAGCCCCGTATTTACGCGCACCCTCGATTTGCTGCGCCGCGTAAATTACGCACAACGGGTCGGCCGCTTCGTTGTCGCTTATCCACATGGACACATCCCTCTGCTCCCGCGAGTGCTCCCCCCACGCACGATGAAGGATGGATATCTGCGACTACCTGGCCAGGCGCGGCGGAGCTGCTCGATCGCTGGAGCTGCATAAGGCCGGCTTCACGCGTACCAAGGTGGGCCGGGCGGTAGCTCTTGGCCTCGTGCTGAAAATCAGGCGGGGTGTGTACTCGCTGCCCGGCGACAAACGCGCTGTCCGGGCTGTGGCCGCCGGCGGGCGGCTCACTTGTCTATCCGCAGCGCCGATCTACGACCTGTGGACCCTCGGCGATCCAGCCGTCCTGCATGTCAGCCGGAGCCACCCCGTACATACGCCTGGCGTCATTGACCACGGCCGCCCCAAACATCCGCGCCATTCCTGGCTGCCTGCATTGGGTCTGGCAGACGTCCTTTTGCATGCGCTGCATTGCCTGCCGGAGCTTGAGGCGCTGGTGATGGTGCAGTCGGCTGTGGGCCGCGGTGACATCGCGCTTGATTTCCTTTACGGGCGTTGCCAGGGGCGCCGGAACGGGCGGGCACGATCGGTGCTGGACCTGGTGATTCCCCGAGCGGACTCCGTGCTTGAGGTACTTGCAAATGTCCACTTTGCTCGCGCCGGACTGCGGCTCCGGCGGCATGTTTACATCGCAGGAGTAGGCGAAGTGGACTTCCTGGTGGAGGAGTGCCTGGTGGTGGAGACAGATGGTTCAACCCACTTCGAACCAAAATCCGTCAAGCGGGACCAACGCCGCAACAACCAAAGCATCATCGGGGGCTACCTGGTGCTGCGCTATTACTATGACGACGTCATCCACCGTCCCGACGCCATGGTGGCAGAAGTCCAGGCGGTGTTGCGCAGGTGGCGAAGGCCAACGAACAACCGGGACGGCAACACGTTTGCGTAATTTATAGGCCAGCAGAGGGTGTGAACCCCTGCAATCCCGGAGGCCTGATCCTGAAATGACCTATAGATGACGCATTTACGCTGAAGGCAGCGGGCCCAGAGAAGGAAGCCCCTTACTCTTCCTCTTCGTCCTCGAACGCCCACTCGAACATGTCGAAGACGAACTCGGAGAAGGTCCCTTCCTCGGACTTCCATTGGCCGCGGGCATTGTTGCGCCGGTACACGATGGGGTCAGGGACGCCGAGGTCGCCTACGCGGAAGCCCCAGGTGAACTGTTCCTCTTCATCCTCGAGGAACATCAGGAAGCCCTCGTCATCGACCTCGAGCTCCTCGGGGTCCCAGAAGTAGTGGTACGCCTCCATCAGGTCCTCGCAGCCGCCCAGGGCGAGGTAGAACTCGCGCAGGACCAGCGGGATCTGGAACTGGTGGTCGGCGAGGGCCTTGTCCAGCTCCTCGGGCGTCAGGCCGTCCTCTTCCTGCCATTCATCCTCGAGATACTTCGGAACAAGCGCACGGAACTTCTCGAGGAACATGTCAGTCATGCTCATATCCTAGCCAATCCGGAGGGCCCCAAAATGACATCGCGCCGAACCCTCAGAGGCCCGGATCGGCCGCCCGGCGTTGCCAGCCACGCACCGCGAGGGGCGCCTGCCAGGAGCGCCGCCAGGCAAGCACCCGGAACGTGAAAACCACGGCCGCGATGCCTGCCGCCGTGAGGACGTTGAACACGCCGAAAACCCACAGGATCGCCGTCAACAAGGAGCCCAGGAACGCGGGCAGGGCATAAATGTCCTTGGGGTTGAACAGTTCCGGAACCTCGTTGGCGGTAATGTCCCGCAGCAGGCCACCGCCCACCGCCGTCGTTACTCCCAGCAGCACCGAAGCCACCGGATTCAACCCCGTGGCCAGCGCCTTCAGCGTGCCGGTCATGCAGAACAGCGCCAGGCCGGCGGCGTCGAACAGGACCAGCAGCGACGTGTAGCGCTGGACGCTGGAGAACAGGAAGAACACCAGCACGGTGGCCAGCAGCGGCGGAACCAGATACGCGGGGTTGGTGAAGGCTGCGGGAACCACGGCAAGGATGATGTCGCGGATCACGCCGCCGCCAAGCCCCACCAGGGAGGCCAGCAGCAGGGATCCGACAATATCGATCTGCTTCCGCGCGGCCAGCAGCGAGCCCGAGACGGCAAAGAAGAACACGCCCAGCAGATCCAGCCACACCGGGGAGTTGTCAAAGGCGAATGTCATGGAGCGTCCCGGCAATTCAAAGAGGGCGGACAGGGCGGCTCCAACGTTACGCTAACCCCTATGAACAGCCCCATCATGATCGCCTGCGCCCATGGGACGTCCAACACACAGGGAGCCGCGGAGGTCAACGCCCTGCGCGCCGCCATCGCCGAACTCCGCCCCGGACTGGATGTCCGGGAGGCGTATGTGGACGTCCAGCAGCCCGACCTGGTGGACGTGGTGGCGGGCCTGCCGGGCGGGGAACCCGCCGTCGTGGTTCCTTTGTTGCTGAGCGTTGGCTACCACGTGAAAGTGGATATTGCCCGTGCCGTGAAGAGCCGTCCGGGCAGTGCGGCCGCCGCGCCGCTGGGTCCCGACCCGCGGCTCGCCCAACTGCTGGACCAGCGGCTGCGGGAGGCCGGCACCACGGACAACGACGTCATCGTGCTGGCCGCGGCCGGCTCCTCCAACCCGAACGCCGCCGTCAGCGTGGAGGAGTTGGTGGGCCAGCTGCGGGAGCTGCGGTCCAACCGCATCGTGGCCGCCTACGGTGCGTCCGCCAAGCCGTCCGTGCCCGACGCCGTCGCCATGCTTCGCGAGGAACTTGCCGGGGGTGCCGGGGCGGGGGAGTCCGCAGGGGCGGTCGACGTCGGCGGGCGCGTGGTGGTTGCCTCGTACTTCCTGGCGCCGGGCTTCTTCCACGACCAGCTGGCCAAGGCGGGTGCCGACGTCGTGACCGCGCCGCTGCTGCCCTCCCGCGTGCTGGCCGAAATTGCACTGGATAGGTACGACGCCGCCGTCGCCCGGATGAATTCAACCCCCGCCGAGGCCCCCGGACAGGCCGCCCCCGCGGCTCCCGCCGCAGCCCCCATCGAGGTGCCCGCCGATGCACAGCAGGGAGGCTTCTTCAAGGCCGTCCGGCGTTTCGTGACGAAATATTTCCCTAGGTGACTTAGCGTTTCCGGGCCTTTGTGACGCTATTCGGCGTCGCCCTACAGTCGATGCATGACTGATACAGCTCTAGCCGGAGCGTCGGCGGACTCCGCTGCCGCCAAGCGCCCCGCACGCCCGTCCCGCCCCGCTGCAAAACCGCACGGGCAGTGGAAAGTGGACGGCAAGACGCCGCTGAACGCCAACGAAACCTGGAAACAGGAAGACGACGGCCTGAACGTCCGCGAGCGTATCGAGACCATCTACGCCAAGGAAGGCTTCGACGCCATCCCCGGCCAGGACCTGCACGGCCGTTTCCGCTGGTGGGGCCTCTACACCCAGCGCAAGCCCGGGATCGACGGCGGCAAGACCGCAACGCTTGAGCCGCACGAGCTTGAGGACAAGTACTTCATGCTGCGCGTGCGGATCGACGGCGGTGCCCTTACCACCGAGCAGCTGCGCGTCATCGGCCAGATTTCCGTGGACTTTGCCCGGGACTCCGCCGACCTCACGGACCGGCAGAACATCCAGCTGCACTGGATCCGCGTGGAGGACATCCCCGAGATCTGGAACCGGCTGGAGTCCGTGGGCCTGTCCACCACCGAGGCCTGCGGCGACGTGCCCCGCGTCATCCTGGGTTCGCCCGTCGCCGGCATCGCCAAGGACGAGATCATCGACCCCACCCCGCTCATCGCCGAGCTGGGGGAGCGGTTCATCGGCAACCCGCTGCTGTCCAACCTGCCGCGCAAGTACAAGACCGCGATCACCGGGCACCCCAGCCAGGACGTGGTCCACGAGATCAACGACTGCGCCTTCGTGGGGGTCCGTCACCCCGAGCTCGGCGTTGGCTACGACCTCTGGGTGGGCGGCGCGCTGTCCACCAACCCGATGCTCGGCAAGCGCCTGGGCGCCTTCGTCCAGCCGGACCAGGCCGCAGACGTGTGGCTGGGCGTCACCAGCATCTTCCGGGACTATGGCTACCGCCGCATGCGCACCAAGGCCCGCCTGAAGTTCCTGCTGGCCGACTGGGGCCCGGAAAAGTTCCGCCAGATCCTGGAGGACGAATACCTGGGCTACAAGCTGGCCGACGGTCCCGCCGCCCCTAAGCCGGCCACTCCCGGCGACCATGTGGGCGTGCACGAGCAGAAGGACGGCAAGTTCTTCATCGGCGCCACCCCCATCGCCGGCCGGCTCTCGGGCGCCGCCCTGGTCAAGCTCGCCGACACCCTCGAGGCCCGCGGCTCCTACCGCCTGCGCACCACTCCGCACCAGAAGATTGTGGTGCTGGACGTCGAGAAGGACCAGGTGGAGCCGCTCATCACCGAGCTGGACACCCTTGGCCTGTCCGCCCGGCCGTCCGTGTTCCGCCGCGGCACCATCGCCTGCACCGGCATCGAGTACTGCAAGCTGGCCATTGTGGAGACCAAGTACACGGCCGCCACCGCCGTCGCCGAGCTGGAACGCCGCCTGGCCGACCTCGCCGGCTCCGGCCAGCTGCCGCAGGCACTGTCGCTGCACATCAACGGCTGCCCCAACTCCTGTGCCCGCATCCAGACCGCGGACATCGGCCTCAAGGGCATGATGCTGCCAACGCCCGACGGCGATCCCTCCCCGGGTTTCCAGGTCCACCTGGGCGGCGGGCTGGCCAACAACGACCGCGAGGAAGCCGGCCTGGGCCGCACCGTGCGCGGCCTGAAGGTCTACGTCGACGACCTGCCCGACTATGTGGAGCGCGTGGTGCGCCGGTTCGTCGCCGACCGCGCCGAAGGCCAGACCTTCGCCGAATGGGCCCACGCAGCAGACGAGGAGGCACTGCAGTAATGGCAAAGCATCTCGCACCCGCACCGGCCAAGCGCCCTGTCGAAGAGCTGAAGGCCCTCGCCGAAGCCGGCGCCGCCGAGCTCGGCTGGGACGCCCCCGCCCGCGACGTCATCGCCTGGGTGGAGCGCAACTTCGACCTGCCCGCGGTCGCCGTCGCCTGCTCCATGGCCGACGCCGTCCTGCCCGCCCTGGTGGCGGACCAGATGCCCGGCGTCGACGTCCTGTTCCTGGAGACCGGCTACCACTTCCCGGAAACCTACGCCACGCGTGACGAGGTGGCCGCGAACCTCCGCGTCAACGTGGTGGACGTGCTGCCGGAGAACACCGTGGAGCAGCAGGACCGGCTGCTGGGCAAGGACCTCTTCGCCCGGGACGCCGCCCAGTGCTGCGCCCTCCGCAAGGTGGCCCCGCTGCAGCGGACCCTTGCCGGCTACGAACTCTGGTTCACCGGCGTCCGCCGCGACGAAGCCCCCACGCGCACCAACACCCCGCTGATCACCTGGGACGAGAAGAACGGGCTGGTCAAGGTCAACCCGATGGCAGCCTGGACCTTCGACCAGCTGGTCCAGTACTCCGAGGACAACCTCCTCCCCGTCAACCCGCTGCTCTCGCAGGGTTACCCCTCCATTGGCTGCCAGCCCTGCACCCGCAAGGTGGCGCCCGGCGAAGACCCCCGCGCCGGCCGCTGGGCAGGAACCGACAAGACAGAATGCGGACTTCACGTATGAGCACATCCCTTTCCGAGGAGACCCAGGTGACTGACACCGCCGTAACCACGCGCCTGTCCAGCCTGGACACCCTCGAATCCGAAGCCATTCACATCATCCGCGAGGTTGTTGCCGAGTTCGAGAAGCCCGCGCTGCTGTTCTCCGGCGGCAAGGACTCCGTGGTGATGCTGCACCTGGCCACCAAGGCGTTCTGGCCGGGCAAGGTGCCGTTCCCCGTGCTGCACGTGGACACCGGGCACAACTTCCCCGAGGTCATCGACTTCCGCGACCGCACCGTCGAGCGCCTGGGCCTGAAGCTCGTGGTGGGCTCCGTGCAGGAGTTCATCGACCGCGGCGAACTCGCCGAGCGCGCCGACGGCACCCGCAACCCGCTGCAGACCGTCCCGCTGCTGGACGCCATCCAGCAGAACAAGTTCGACGCCGTCTTCGGCGGCGGCCGCCGCGACGAGGACAAGGCCCGCGCCAAGGAGCGCATCCTCAGCCTCCGTGACGAGTTCGGCCAGTGGGACCCGCGCAACCAGCGCCCCGAGCTGTGGAACCTCTACAACGGCCGCCACACCGTGGGCCAGCACGTCCGTGCGTTCCCCATCAGCAACTGGACCGAGCTGGACATCTGGCGCTACATCGAGCGCGAGAACATTGAACTTCCCGGCCTGTACTACGCCCACGAGCGCGAGGTCTTCGCCCGCGACGGCATGTGGCGCGCCGTGGGCGAGGTGTCCCAGCCCCGCCCGGATGAGGAAGTCATCACCAAGACCGTCCGCTACCGCACGGTGGGCGACATGTCCTGCACCGGCGCCGTCGAGTCCAACGCGTTTACGGTGTCCGACGTCGTGGTTGAAGTCGCCGCCTCCACCCTGACCGAACGTGGCGCCACCCGCGCAGATGACCGCATCTCCGAGGCCGCCATGGAAGACCGCAAGAAGGACGGGTACTTCTAATGACCACGATTTCTGAGATTCCGGCCGAATCCATCAACGAAGCCCTGCCCACCACCCTCTTCCGGTTCGCCACCGCAGGATCGGTCGACGACGGCAAGTCCACCCTGGTGGGCCGCCTCCTCCACGATTCCAAGGCCATCCTCGCCGACCAGCTCGACGCCGTCGCCCGCACCTCGGCCGACCGCGGCTTCGGCGGAGACAAGGGCGGAATCGACCTGGCCCTGCTGACCGACGGCCTGCGCGCCGAGCGCGAACAGGGCATCACCATCGACGTGGCCTACCGCTACTTCGCCACGGACCGCCGCAGCTTCATCCTGGCCGACTGCCCCGGGCACGTGCAGTACACCAAGAACACGGTGACGGGCGCCTCCACCGCGGATGCCGTCGTCGTGCTCATCGACGCCCGCAAGGGCGTCCTGGAGCAGACCCGCCGGCACCTGTCCGTGCTGCAGCTGCTGCGCGTGGCGCACGTGATCGTGGCCGTGAACAAGATCGACCTGGTGGACTTCAGCGAATCCGTGTTCCGCGACATCGAAGCCGACGTGCAGCAGGTGGGCCGCGAACTGGGCCTGGGCTCCGACGGCATCAGCGACCTGCTTGTCATCCCCGTGTCCGCCCTCGACGGCGACAACGTGGTGGACCGCTCCGAGCGCACCCCCTGGTACACCGGGCCGGCCCTGCTCGAGGTCCTCGAAACCCTCCCGGCGGCCGACGAGCTGGAAAGCCACCTGGAAAGCTTCCGCTTCCCCGTGCAGCTGGTCATCCGGCCGCAGGGTGCCCTCGCACCGGACGCCGTGGCCGCGGGCCTGGACGTTGAGGCCTTCCGTGACTACCGCGCCTACGCCGGCCAGATCACTGAAGGTTCCGTGAAGGTGGGCGACAAGGTCTCCGTCCTGACTCCCGGTCAGGACCCGCGCACCACGACCGTGGTGGGGATCGACTTCTCCGGTGCCTCCCTTGAGGAAGCCGCCGCGCCGCAGTCCGTGGCCATCCGGCTGGCGGACGAGTTCGACGTCGCGCGCGGAGACACCATCGCTGCTGCCGGCACCGTCCGCGAAGCCTCCGCGGATCTGTACGCGGCACTCTGCTGGCTCTCGCCCAAGCCCCTCCGGGAAGGCCAGAAGGTGCTGGTCAAGCACGGCACCCGTACCGTGCAGGCGATGGTCCGCAACGTCACCGGCAAGCTGGACCTGGCCTCCTTCAAGCTGGAGCCGGCGTCCACCCTGGAACTGAACGACATCGGCCACGCGCAGCTCCGGCTCGCCGCACCGCTGCCGCTGGAGAACTACCTGCACCACCGCCGCACCGGTGCGTTCCTGGTGATCGATCCGCTGGACGGCAACACGCTGGCCGCCGGCCTGGTCAAGGACCACCCGGGCGACCACGAGGACGAGCGCTACAGCATCTAGGTCCTGCCCCCGAAACCGCGGCTTGTTCGCAGATCCGAACCTTCAAGGGACGGACACGCGAACAAGCCGCGGTTTTGTCGTGTCCAGGGCCGGGGCCTACTGCCGTCCCTCGAGGATCGCCTTGAGCCGCTCCAGGTCCTTCCGGTTCTCGCGGCGCATCATCGGCTCCATGACCAGCCCGGCCAGCCGGGAGAAACCCGAGGGGCTCCCGCTGTTGCCCAGGGTCATCCGGGTCCCGCCGCCGTCGTCCGTCCACGTGTAGGTGGTCTGCATGGGAAACGGTCCCTGGTCCGTGCGCATCACCAGCTTTTCACCCGGGACGTACTCCACGAACTCGTAGGTGTAGTTGAGCTCCCGCCCCAGGAACTTCGCGGTGAAGGCCACCTTTGAGCCCGTGCCCAACGGGCCGCCGTCCAGCCGCTGCGAGGAATGGATGTTGACGTACCACCGGGGGGCGTTGTCCGGGTCCGCCGCGAAGCCCGCCACGTCGGCGCGCGGCCTGTTGATGTGGATGTCCGTCTGGACGTTGACCATGGCTGCTTCTCCTCTCGAAGGCGGGGTTAGCCTAGGACTTACCCTAGTCCTGGTCACCGCGGCGGGAGGCGGCTGTGGAAACCATCAGTCCCAAGCTTCTGAACTGGGCGTCCATCCTGGATGAGAAGACCCGCGAACAGGCAGTGATGACGGCGGGGCTGCCGTTCATCTACCCGCACCTGGCGCTGATGCCGGACGCGCACCTGGGCAAAGGGGCCACGGTGGGCTCCGTGATTCCCACGCTGCGCGCCATCATCCCCGCGGCAGTGGGTGTGGACATCGGCTGCGGCATGATCGCGGTCCGCACCCAGTACTCGGTGAAGGACCTGCCCAAGGACCGGAAGAGCCTGCGGGAGGACATCGAACGGGCCATTCCGCTGTCCGCCGGGCACAACAACCGGAAAGTCCTGGCCACGGCGGAGCCGCGGATTGCCGAGCTGAAGCGCCGGGCCGCGAAGGCCGGCTTCAACCCCGGGCAGTACGTCGACAAGTGGGAACTGCAGCTGGGGTCCCTGGGCTCGGGTAACCACTTCATTGAGGTGTCGGCGGACGAGGACGACGGCGTGTGGCTCTTCCTGCACTCGGGCTCGCGGGGCATCGGCAACAGGATCGCCCAGCACCACATCGGCGTCGCGCAGCACGTCAGCAGGAAGCACCAGATTTACCTGCCGGACCCCGACCTCGCCTACCTGGACGAGGGCACTCCGCAGTTTGAGCGCTACATCGCCGAGCTGCGCTGGGCCCAGCACTTCGCGCTGCTGAACCGGGAGGAAATGATGGACCGCGTGACGGCCCGGTTCAGCCGCTGGGTAGGCGGCCCGGTGCGGGAACGAGAACGGATCAACTGCCACCACAACTTCACCGAGCAGGAGACGCATTACGGGAAGTCGGTATGGGTGTCCCGGAAGGGTGCCATCAAAGCGGCGCCGGGCGATCCCGGACTGATTCCCGGGTCCATGGGGACGGCGTCCTATGTGGTGGAAGGCCTGGGCAACCCGGCGTCACTGAACTCGTCCCCGCACGGCGCCGGCCGGGAGTACTCCCGCAACGCCGCCCGCAAGGCCTTCACCCTGGAGGAACTCAAGCGGGCCATGCGCGGGATTGAGTTCCGCGCGTCGGAGGCCTTCATCGACGAGATCCCGGCCGCCTATAAGCCGATCGACCAGGTGATGCAGGACGCCGCGGACCTTGTCAGGGTGCGGCACAAGCTGCGGCAGTTGGTCAACGTCAAAGGCAACTGAACCTGCCAAACCGGGCAGCAGCGCGGCCGAATGTGACGCTAGATGAACGTGCGTGACCCCCCGTTTCCGCTTCATTGAACGGGTTTGGGCCACTCCCTATGGTGAAACAATGACTAGTTCCAAGCCCGGGATGACCCGCATCGTGGCAGGCGAAAGCGCGGTCCCCAAGCGCAAGCGTGCCATCGAGGCTGCCCTGGCCCTCGGGCTGGTCCTGCTGATCGCCTTTGGGGCCATTGTGGCGTCTAACGTCTCCCGCAACACCGAGGCCCAGGCTGCCGAGCCCAGCCCTGCCGCCGAACTGAAGCTCGGCTACTTCGGCAACGTCACGCACGCCGCCGCCCTGGTAGGCGTCAAAAAGGGATTCCTGGCCGGTGCCCTGGGCAGCACCCGGCTCAGTACCGAGACCTTCAACGCCGGCCCGGCCGCCATCGAAGCCCTGAACGCCGGGGCCATCGACGCCGCCTACATCGGCCCCAACCCCGCCATCAACTCGTTCGCCAAAAGCCAGGGCCAGTCCGTGCGCGTGATTGCCGGCGCCGCGGCCGGCGGTGCTCAGCTGGTGGTCAAGCCGGGGATCACCTCGGCCGCGGACCTGAAGGGCAAGACCCTGGCGACGCCGCAGCTCGGCGGCACCCAGGATGTGGCGCTCCGGGCCTGGCTGACCAGGCAGGGCTACAAGACCAACGTGGACGGCAGCGGCGACGTCGCCATCAACCCCACGGACAACGCCCAGACGCTCAAGCTGTTCCAGGACGGAAAGATCGACGGCGCGTGGTTGCCTGAACCGTGGGCGTCCCGCCTGGTGCTCACCGCCGGAGCCAAAGTCCTGGTGGATGAAAAAGACCTGTGGGACGGAACCGGCACCGGCAAGCCCGGCGAGTTCCCCACCACCATCCTGATCGTGAACCAGAAGTTCGCCGCCGACCACCCGGACACCGTCAAAGCCCTGATCAAGGGCAACGCGGAGTCGGTGGCCTGGCTCAACTCGGCCCCGGCCGACGAGAAGGCGAACCTCATCAACGCCGCCCTGCAGGAAACCGCCGGCGCGGCACTGCCGAACGATGTCCTGGCCAGGTCGCTGGCGAACATCACCTTCACCCTCGACCCGCTGGCCGGCAGCTACCCCAAGCTGCTGCAGGACGGCGTGGATGCAGGAACCACCAGGAACGCCGACATCAACGGCCTCTTCGACCTCCGCGCACTCAACGGGGTCACCGGCAGCACCGACAAGATTTCAGCGGCCGGCCTCGGCCAGGACTGACCAACCCAACTACTGAAGGACGCCACCATGCCAGTGGTACTGGAACACCTGGGCAAGCGCTTCGGCGACGGCGCCCCGGTCCTGGACGACGTCAACGCCAACATCGGGAGGGGCGAGTTCGTTGCCCTCCTTGGTGCCTCCGGCTGCGGCAAGTCCACCCTCCTGAACATCATCGCGGGACTGGAAGCGCCGACGTCGGGCGCCCTGGAAGTGCCCAGCGACGGTGCCGCCTTCATGTTCCAGGACGCCGCCCTGTTCCCCTGGCTCACCGCCCGTGAAAACATCGAGCTCGCGCTGAAACTGCGCGGCGTGGGCAAGGCCGAACGCCGTACCAAAGCCCAGGAACTCCTGGAACTGGTGCACCTCGGTTCGGCCGGGGACAAGCGCCCGCACGAACTCTCCGGCGGCATGCGGCAGCGCGTCTCCCTGGCCCGCTCACTGGCCCAGGACCGGCAGCTGCTGCTCATGGACGAACCGTTCGCCGCCCTGGACGCCATCACGCGCGACCTGCTGCACGACGAGCTGGAACGCATCTGGAAGGAAACCGGGCGCACCATCGTCTTCGTCACCCACAACGTCCGCGAAGCCGTCCGGCTGGGCCAGCGCGTGCTGCTGCTGTCGTCCCGCCCCGGCCGCGTGGTCCAGGAATGGGCCGTCACCGAAGAACACCGAACCGACGCCGGGCTCGCCGGCCAGCTGACCGGGGTCATCACCGCCCGGCTGCGGGAGGAGATTCGCCGCCATGCCAAGTAACCCACCCATGGTCGAGGAGGAGCCGGTGGTTGAGCCTGTCGAAACCACGGGTACCGAAACCCGACACGTGCATGCCGCTTTGACCCGGACGTCCACCGGGAATGAGGACCTTCGGGAGCTTGAGTCCGGCCTGGATTCGCTGCAGTCCGACGCCGACCGCAAGCACCGGATCGACTGGAGCCGGATCCTGCTCCCCGTGGCCGCTCTGGTGGTCCTGGTGCTGGTCTGGCAGTTCTATGTGTCGCTCGGTGTGAAGCGCCGCGACCTGGTCCCCGGGCCGCTGGACGTGGTGGCGCAGATGGGCTCGCTCTGGAATGAAGGCAAGCTGCAGGAATCCATGTGGACCTCGCTGCAGCGCGGGGTGGTGGGCTTCCTGATTTCGGTGGCGATCGCCACGCCGGTGGGCCTGCTGCTGGCGCAGGTGGCACCGCTGCGGCGTGCGTTCGGTCCGCTGATCTCCGGCCTCCAGGTGCTGCCGTCCGTGGCATGGGTCCCGGCGGCCATCATCTGGTTCGGCCTGACCGACGCCACCGTCTACTTCGTGGTGTTCATGGGCGCCATCCCGTCCATCATCAACGGCCTGATCTCGGGTGTGGACCAGATCCCGCCGCAATACCGGCGCGTGGGCACCGTCCTCGGGGCCAACCGGCTGCAGATGGCCCTGCAGGTGGTCCTTCCCGCTGCACTGCCCGGCTACCTCGGGGGCCTCAAGCAGGGCTGGGCGTTCTCGTGGCGCTCCCTCATGGCCGCGGAAATCATCGCGGTGGGCGGCACCATCGGCTTCGGCCTGGGCTCCCTCCTCGACCAGGGCCGCACGCTGTCCGATATGTCCGTGGTCATGGCTGCGATCCTGCTGATCCTTGGCGTCGGCATCCTCATCGAGCTCCTGGTGTTCGGACCCATCGAGAAACGGCTCCTGCGCCGCCGGGGCCTCCTGGCCGGCAGCACCCGCTGACCAAACCCCCTCCCAACGCACCGCAAGAGCCCGACGGCGACCTCCCGCCGTCGGGCTCTCTGCTGTCCCGACGCGTTTGCGCCACTTTTAGCCGTCCCCTCGCCCTTGGCCCCCAAACCACGGGGGCTGCCAGTCGGCAAAGGCCCGAAAATCACGCAACTGCGTCACGCCCGATAAGAACCGGTGGCAGACTGGCCGGATGACCGCGAGCTTCGAGTGCCGCACCGTATCCGCGCTCCCCGTGGAGCAGCTCTTCGACCGGGCGCGCAACATCGACCTGCACCTCGACTCCCAAAAACAAGCGGGGGAGCGGGCCGTGAAAGGCGTCACCAGCGGACTGATCGGCGACGGCCAGGACGTCACCTGGCGGGCCACGCACTTCGGCATACCGCTCACCATGACCAGCCGCATTACCGCCTTCGACTACCCGCACAGCTTCACGGACGAACAGGTCAAGGGCCCCTTCAAGGCCTTCCGTCACGTCCACGACTTCGCGCCGACGGCCACGGGAAGCGTCATGATCGACAGGGTGGAGTTCAGCGCGCCGCTTGGTTTCCTGGGCCGCGCCGTCGAGCGGCTCTTCCTGGCGCGGTATCTGGAGCGACTCATCGTCCGCAGGGGGCAGTTCCTTGCCACCTGCGGCTAGGGAACGTTTGTGACGCAGCATTACCTTGCGTGAACTGGTGTTGCTCGGCCTTTGTGGGCGAATGTGACGCGGACCTACCGTTGATCCATGGCAATTCAGGATATTTACCCCACCGCGCTGCGGCTGCTCGGCCGTCCCGTGCTGGTGGTGGGCGGCGGCCCCGTTGCTGCCCGCCGCGCCAAGGGGCTGCTCGACGCCGGTGCCGTCGTCACCGTCGTGGCTCCGGTTGCCTCACCCGCGCTGCAGGACATGGCCGACGCCGGCCTGCTCACCTGGGAAGCGCGCCCGTATGACTCCAAGGACGTCGACGGCGTCTGGTTCGTCCAGACCGCCACCGGGGATCCCGGGGTGGATGCCCGGGTATCGGCCGACGCCGAGGCGCAGCGGGTCTGGTGCGTCAACGCCTCCAACCATGAAGCTTCTGCCGCCTGGACCCCCGCCGTCGCCCACGTGGACGACGTCAAGATCGCCGTCAACGCAGGGGGAGACCCGCGCCGCGCCATGGCCGTCCGTGACGCGGTCGCCACGGCCCTGGAAACCGGCGACCTGCCGCTGCGCCGCCGCCGTGCGCACCGGGGAAGCGTCGCCCTCGTCGGCGGTGGACCCGGGGACACCGGCCTCATCACCGTCCGCGGCCGCCGCCTCCTGGGCCAGGCGGACGTCGTGGTGGCCGACCGCCTCGGCCCGCGGGAACTCCTGAACGAACTCGCCCCCGACGTCCGCGTCATTGAAGTGGGCAAAACCCCCGGCCACCACCCCGTGCCGCAGGCAGAGATCAACCGCGTCCTGGTGGAGGAAGCCCTCAAGGGCCACCGCGTGGTCCGGCTCAAGGGCGGCGACCCCTACGTGCTGGGCCGCGGCGGCGAGGAAGCCGAATACTGCCGGCAGCACGGCGTGGAGGTGGAAGTGGTTTCCGGCGTCACCTCCGCCATCTCGGTTCCCGCCGCGGCAGGCATTCCCGTCACCCACCGCGGCCTGGCCAAGGGCTTCAGCGTGGTCACCGGCCACGAGGAACTCTCCGAGGTCCCCGCCCGCGCCGACCACACCATCGTCCTGCTGATGGGCGTCGGCCAGCTGCGCCAATCCGCGTCCGCGCTGGGCGAAGCCGGACTGCCCGCCGACACCCCTGTTGGTATCGTGGAAAACGGCTATTTGCCGGACCAGCGCGTCACCATCGGCACGCTCGGTTCCATCGCCGACCAGGCCCAGGCGGCCGGCGTCGCAAATCCTGCCGTGATTGTCATCGGTGACGTGGTGCGCGTGAGCCCGTTCGCGCCGTCGCACTTCAAAACCGCTGACTACAGCACCACCACCCCGAACAAGCCCCGCGTCCTCACCGCCTAAGACCGAACAAAAGGAACACAGCCGTGTCATCAAGCACCTCCGTAGGTTCTGCCGAACGTCCGCTGCGCGTCGCCGTCGTGGGCTCCGGCCCGGCCGGCGTTTACGCCGCTGACATTCTCACCAAGAGCGAAGCCGTCAAGAGCGGCGAGCTGACCGTCAGCATCGACCTCTTTGACCGCTACCCGGCACCCTACGGCCTGATCCGCTACGGCGTGGCGCCGGACCACCCCCGCATCAAGGGCATCGTCAACGCGCTGCACAAGGTACTGGACCGCGGCGACATCCGCTTCTTCGGCAACGTGGACTACGGCACCGACCTCACCATCGAGGACCTGCGCACCCACTATGACGCCGTGATCTTCGCCACCGGCGCCATCAAGGACGCGGACCTGAACATCCCCGGCATCGAGCTGGAGGGCTCGTTCGGCGGCGCCGACTTCGTGTCCTGGTACGACGGGCACCCGGACGTGCCGCGCGAATGGCCGTTGGAGGCCAAGGAGATCGCCGTGATCGGCAACGGCAACGTGGCCCTGGACGTGGCCCGCGTCCTGTCCAAGCACGCCGACGACCTCCTCACCACCGAGATCCCGGACAACGTCTACGCCGGCCTGAAGGCCTCGCCCGTCACGGACGTGCACGTCTTCGGCCGCCGCGGCCCCGCCCAGGTCAAGTTCACCCCGCTGGAGCTGCGCGAACTGTCCCACTCCAAGGACGTGGACATCATCCTGTACCCGGAGGACTTCGAGTTCGACGAGGAATCGGACCGCCAGATCCAGACCAACAACCAGACCAAGACCATGGTGGGCACGCTCACCAACTGGATCGCCGAGCAGCCCGAGGACCTCTCCGAGCTCAAGGCCTCCCGCCGCCTGCACCTGCACTTCCTGCACAGCCCGGTGGAGATCTACGACGACGCCGAGACCCCGGGCAAGGTGGCCGGCATCAAGTTCGAGCGCACCGAACTGGACGGCACCGGCAACGCCCGCGGCACCGGCGAGTTCGTGGACTACCCCGTCCAGGCCGTCTACCGCGCCATCGGCTACTTCGGCTCCGCCCTGCCGGACGTCGAGTTCGACCACAAGAAGGGCGTCGTCACGAACGACGGCGGCCGCGTCCTGGATGCATCAGGCCAGCATGTGCCGGGCCTCTACGCCACGGGCTGGATCAAGCGCGGACCGGTGGGCCTGATCGGCCACACCAAGGGTGACGCCCTGGAGACCGTGACCTACCTGCTGGAAGACCGCGAAAACCTGCCCGTCGCCACCGTTCCCGCGGAGGACGCCGTCGTTGACCTCCTCGATTCACGCGGCGTGAAGTTCACCTCCTGGGAAGGCTGGCTGGCACTGGACGCACACGAGCTCGCCCTGGGCGCGACGGCCACGGAGGCCGGCGGCTCGCACGGTGTCGAGGTCACCCGTGAGCGCATCAAGGTGGTGCCGCGCGAGGACATGGTGGACATCTCGCGTGACGGCGTGTCCGCCCAGGTCTAGGAGCTGGAACAGCAGGAACCGCGGTACCGGACGGTGCCGCGGTTCCTGCTTTTAACGGTTTAACCCGCCTGCGCTATTTGGGTTTGCCTGCGCCCCCGATGGCCATCAGTTCCAGGCGGCGCAGTGTCTCGCGGTTCCGGGCCGAAATCATCGGGTCCCGCAGGAATTTCGGCATCAGCTTGCCGGGGCCACGGATCGCATCTTCGGCGATGGTCACCAGGCACTGGCTGCCCCGGTCCTCAAGGGTGATGTCCACCTTGGCCTCGCCCATCGGCCAGCCGCGCGCCACCAGCTCCAGCGTGCGGCCGGGCTCCACAGCGGTGACGCGGCTGCTGTCGTTGATCACCAGCGGCCAGGCGCCCACCGAGTGGTGGAGGTGCGCTCCAAGCCCGGGCCACTCGGCGTCCACGTCCCTGATCCTGGAGGCGCCCACCACCCAGCCTGAATACAGCCAGCCGTCGGCGATGACCCGCCAGACGTCCGCGGAGGGGCATTCGAACAACTGCGAGACGGTGGACATGGAGTTCCTTCCGGTGGTGCTCTGCTCGGGGGCCGGTTCCGCCGGGCGTCCGACGGCGGGAGGTGTGGGCCGCCGGGCGGCCCGGTAGGACGGCTTCCGCAGCCGCCGGCTCCACGCGTACGTCCGGGCTCCGGGCGGCTGGTTTTCGAGGGGGTCGAACCGCAGCGGGATGTCCGCAGGGTCGGCTCCCGCGGTCAGCCGCAGCTCACCGCATTTGCGCCAGCGGCCACCCGGCGCCGCCCAGTGCAGGGCCAGCACCCACTCGCCGGAGGCAAGGGATCCGGCCGGGAGGCTCCGGGTCCGCAGCCCCAACAGCACGGGTCCGTTCCGGCCGCGGTACGGCATCAGCGTGGTCATGGCCGCTCCGGCAACATCCAGCCGCGGCATCAGCAGGAACCGGCCCGGAAGTCCCCAGCCAGTGGAGGCGAACAGGACGTCGGCGGGGCCGGCGGCGGTGTCCCGGGAGTCGGCGGGGCCGGCGCCCGTGTCCCTGAAGTGGGTGCCCCCGGGGTCCGCACCCTTAGCGTCCGCACCCCGCGACGGTGAAACGCGGAGCGCGAGGCCCAGGATGTCGGGCAGCGCCTGCGGCAGCCCCAGGGACCGCGAGAAGCGGGCTACCACCTGGTCGGTTCCGGCGGTGTCCAGCCAGTCGATGCCGCTGGGTCCCGCTGGGTTGCCGGTCCTGGCCAGGGTCCCGGCGAGCCCCAGTCCCTCGGGGTGGATGGGCCGGTCGGGCCGGGCGATTTTCAGGAGCCGGAACAGGGCAGCAAAGGCCTGCCCGGCGCTTCCGGTGACGGCGGAGAGAAGGCTCAGCTGCTGGGTCATACGTCCTTCCTACCCATAAACCGCAGGACTACATACGTCCGAACCGGGCCCTGATCAGGGCGAAGATCCCGTACGCGATGAAGCCGGCGCCGATCGCCACCAGCAGCGTGGGCCCGAACGGATGCCCCTGCAACGCCTTCAGGCTGCCATCGAGGCCGGTGTTTTCTTCGGGGCTGTGTTTTGCGGCGGCAATGATGAACAACAGCCCGGTAAGGCCCAGGGCAACGCCTTTGGCCACATGGCCCACGGCGCCGAGGGAATCGATGACCGTGCCCCGCCGTGTTCCGTTGAAGTGGAAAAGCTCCTCTTTCTTGAACCCGCGGGAGACGCCCTTGACCACGAAGTAGACGCCAATGCCGATGATGGTCAGCCCCACCGCTACCAGCACCCACAGTCCCAGCGGCTGGTCCATCAGTGCCGCGCTGAAGTCGCGTGTGCTGTCGCCGGAGTCGCCGCGCAGGCCCACGGCGAAGCCTGCGAAGCTGAGCCCCACGCTGCCGTAGGCGATGGCCAGGAAGCCGGAGGAAATGAGTTTCGCGATCCGGTCCTTGCGTGGTTCGCCGCGCATCCGCAGGGTTGCCTCGCTGGCCTGCCACAGCGCCAGGCCCAGGCACGCCACCACGCAGCCCCACATGACCACCGGACCCCATGGGTTGTCGGCTAGCTGCGCGATGGCACCCGTGGCCTCGGCCTCACCGGAATGGCCGAACGCGATGGCAATGGCGATCACCCCCACGATGATGTGGAGCAGGGCCATGACGGCGAACCCGGCGCGCGCCAGGACGTCCAGGACCTTATGGTTGGACGCCTCCTCGACAGCGTCTGCTGCCTGGCTGAGGGTGGATTCGCCGTCGGACATTACCTAGCCGTTCATGGGCCCTTCGGCCCGCAGCTTCTCCGCGCCGGGGCCCTCAACGTGTACGGTGCACCGGACCACCAGCTGGCCGGGGGCGTTGTCCAGCTCCACCAGGGAATCATCTGCGCTGAGGACGGTGAACACCTCGGATCCCGCCACCACGTCAACGCCCTTGGCCTTCGCTGTTTCCTTTGCGTTGCCGAACGCCTCGCGCTGCAGGCCGTCAACGTAGCCGCCGTCACTTTCGCGGGCCGGATCGCCGAAGGCCCAGCCGAACAATGTCCCTGTGTTTCCCATGGCGACGATATTACGCGGTCGGCCTCTGTCCCGGCCGGGCTTTCGTAATATTAGTAAGTGTGCTTACCATGGGCGCACCCTACCTCGATGGGACACAGCAAGCTAAGGCCGCGGACAGCGGCAACCGGAACCAGTTCATAACGTTAGGAATGCGCATCATGGCAGGAAATCTCATTGCCCGTTCAGTTCACGACCTGACGGCAGCAGCATGGTTCGGCGGGTCACTGATGGGTGCCATCGGACTCAACGGCGCGGCGGCCCAGGCCAAGGACCCGGCCGAGCGCACGCGCCTTTCCAGCGCCGGCTGGATGAAGTGGGCCCCGTTCCAGACGGCCGCGTTCGCCTCCCACCTGGTGGCGGACCTGGCGATCGCCTGGGAGAACAAGGGCCGCATCGCCAAGCAGGAGGGCGTGGCCCGCGACACCGTCATCAAGACGGCCGTCACCGTGGCAGGCGCCGCCGTGACCCTCTACTCCGGCATCCTGGGCAAGAAGGTGGAGAAGCTTGCCGGTGAGGGCGCCGAAGGTGCAACGGAGCCGCACGGTGCAGCCGCGGATGAACTGAAGGCAGCCCAGCAGCAGCTCAAGTTCCTGCAGTGGATCATCCCCGGCTTTGCCGGCCTGGTGATCGTCCTTGGCGCCAAGCACGGAGAGATGCAGCGCCCCAAGAACGTCCTCGCGGGCCTGCGCCGCGACTAGGACGGGTAAAGAACACAGAGCTTACGACGGCGGCCCGGCACCAAAGTGCCGGGCCGCCGCACGTCTGGCTTCTCGCTGCGCACATGCAGCCGGGACGCGGAGATTCCGTGACGCGCCCCGTGTATCGCCGCGCCAGGGAATTTCCGCGACGCAAGGGGAGACCGGGTAGCCGGCCGGCAGGGCACTATTCCGCGAGCCACTCCGCGCAGGAATTAAGGTTGCGGTTCACGGTGGCCACTGCCGCGTCCTCGTCCCGGCGCTCCAACGCTTCAAGCAGGGTTTCGTGGCCGTCCCGGGGAAGCCCGTTGAAGCCGGGCCGGGGCTGCTGGGTGAGCAGATCCTGGTGGAACACGGTCCCGAAACTGGCGTAGAGCTCATGCAGCAGCGGATTGCCCGAAGCCCGGGCGATGCCTTCGTGGAACTGCCAGTCGGCGTCGGCCCAGGCCCCGAAGTCCCCTTGGTTCCAGGCGTGGTCCCGGGTTGCCAGGAAGGCGCGCAATTCGGTGATGTCCCCGGCGGTGGCGTTCCGGGCGGCGAGGCGGGCGGCCTGGGTATCCAGTCCCAGCCGGACCTCCAGGATGTGCTGCTCGGTATGGTCCTGGTACATCCGCCGGGCCGCGCCGGACATCTCGCTGGTGGCGCGCACATAAGTGCCGTCGCCGCGCCGGACCTCGAGCATGCCGCCGTGCGCAAGGGCCTTCACGGCCTCCCGGAGGGTGCCGCGGGACACGCCGAGCTTGGCCATGAGCTCAGGCTCGGGCGGGATCCGGCCATTGAGGGGCCATTCGCCGGAGTGGACCATTTCCCGCAGCTTGGCGGTCACTTCAGCGGCAAGCGGCGGACGGACAGAGGGGCTCAGGGACACGCTGCTACTTCCTTCCTGCCGCGGTCCGGCGGCTGGCGGTGCCGGACGCTTTACCGGCCATGGCCGGGCGGGTAATGAGGTGGGACACCACGATCTGGACAAGTGCCAGCACCAGCAGCAGGACCAGGGGCAGCGTCCAGCCGCCGGTGGCACTGTGCAGCAGGCCCATGCCAAACGGGCCCACGGTGGCCAGCAGGTAACCCGAGGACTGCGCCAGCGTGGACAGCGCGGTGGTCTCCGCCGTGCTGGTACCGCTGCGGCTGATCATCACCATGACCAGCGGGAAGATGCCCAGGCCAAAACCCAGCAGCACGGCGGGGATAATGGCGAGCCCCACGGGGAGGACCAGCAGCGCCGCGATGCCGGCCATCATGGTGGTGCTCACCAGGTAGAACGCCGGCCGCAGCATGCCGGGCCGGGCTCCGAGGGCGATCAGCACCATGCCGGCAGGAACGGAGACCAGCTGCATCAACCCAGACATCAGCCCGCTGTCCGTAGCGCCCAGCCCCATGGTGGTGAGCATGTAGGGAAACCAGCTGAGCAGGGCGTACGCGAGCAGGGCCTGGAGGGCGAAGATCGCGGTGAGCAGCTGCCCTTTGCGGGTCCGCAGCAGCGGCCAGGGGGACACCCGGAGGGCCATGGCCGGGGCGGCGTGCCGGTGGGCGTGCAGTGCCACGGGAAGGAACCCCAGGAAGGCGGCCACGGCAGCAATGCCCACGGCGCCCACGGCGGCGGACGGGGATCCCAGCGCCTGGGCCAGCGGAACGACCAGGACGGAGGTCAGCGTGCCGCCGGTGGTCATGGTCACCGTGTAGACGGCCGTCATGAGTGAGGTGCGCGAGGCGAAGTGCTCGCGGATGAAGGACGGCATGGCCACATTGCAGACAGCCAGCCCGGACATGCCCACCACGCTGCCGGCCACGAGCATTCCGGTGGCGGGGATGCCGCGCAACAGCAGGCCACCGGCCAGCAGCGCGAGCGACAGCAGGATGGCCTTCTCCACGCCGAGTTTGCCCGTCAGCCAGGAGGTGGCGGCGCCGGCCAGGGCGAAGCAGAGCGTGGGAATGGACGGGATGATGGCCGCCACCAGCGCACCGTAGCCCAGGACCGCCTGGAGATCGTGCAGCAGCGCCGAAGCTCCGGTAATGCCCGCCCGAAGGTTGAGCCCGATCAGCACCAGCGCAATGACGCCGAACACGACGGCGGAGCGCGGCCGCGCAGGAGCCGCACCGCCGGGAGCGGCGCTGGGCGGGGCAGCACTGGGCGGGGCAGCCGTGCCGGTGGCGGGAGCGTGGGCGGCTGCTGGCGCGGAAGCGGGGGGAGTGGCGGGCATACTGTCCACTCTAAAGGTTAGACGTTTGATGTTTGAGGTTTTGTGGCGAACCTCTCCAGCCGTGGACGGCTGGAATAGACTTCCAAGGGACTGTCGGAGGGCCTGGCGCGGACCAGGCGGTGCGGAAGGACGGCTGTGGAGGCTTCCCGGGGACTGGAGATCGAGAAGAAGTACGACGTCGATGCCGGCGCCGAAGTGCCGCCGCTGGACCAGGCCGCCGGGGTGGCCCGGACCGGCAAACCGCACACCGACGTCCTCGAGGCGGTGTACTTCGACACCCCCAAGCATGCCCTCGCAGCCCGGCGCATTACGCTGCGCCGCCGCACGGGCGGCAAAGACGCCGGCTGGCACCTGAAGCTGCCGCCGGCAGCCCCCCTGGCCGGGGAAGGGCCCCAGCAGCGGACGGAACTGCACGCACCCCTGGGCCGGCCCGACGTCGTCCCCGACGCCCTGCTGCCCCACCTCCAGGCTTACCTTCGCGGTGCCGTGCCCGCACCCGTGGTGCGGCTGGAAACCCGCCGCACCACCCACCCGCTGTACGGCGAGGACGGCGTGCACCTGGCCGACCTCGCCGATGACCAGGTCACGGCCGTACGGCTGGAGGACGGGGCCGGGGACGCCCTGCAGTGGCGCGAATGGGAACTGGAACTGGTCCACGGGAAGCCGGACCTCTTCGGACCGGTGGAGGAACTGCTCACCGCTGCCGGCGCCCGGCCGGCAGGCCACGCCTCCAAGCTGGCCCGCGCCCTGGGCACCGACAAGAAAGCCGGGAAGCGCGCCGCCGCTGCGGAGGCTCCCGACAGCGGCGGCGGCGAAAGCACCCCGGCGCTCCTGGCGGGAAAACGTGCCCCGGCGGCCGCCGTCGTCACCGTCTACGTGGCCGCGCAGATCGACCAGATCCTCGCCGGGGACGCCGCCGTCCGGCTCGAGGAACCCGAAGCCGTCCACAACATGCGCTCCGCCACCCGCCGCATCCGTTCGGTCCTGGCCGCGTACGGCAGGCTCTACCGCGCGTCGTCGGTGCGGAAGCTGCGCAGCGAGCTGAAGTGGCTGGGGCAACTGCTCGGCCGGCCGCGCGACGCCGAAATCCTGCGGTCCCAGCTGCGTGACCAGCTGGGCGAACTGCCCCCGGCTGACGGGATTGCCGCTGCCGCAAGCACGGTGGAGGAGCGCGCCGGCGGCGATTTCGACGCCGGGTACCGCCTGCTGCATGAAGCGCTGGAATCGGCCCGCTACTTCCGGCTCCTGGACAAGCTTGAGGATTTCCGTGACAACCCGCCGGTGCGTGCCGACGCGGTAAAGCCGGGACGGCGGGCCGCCTCGAAGGCAGTGGACAAAGCCGCCAAGCGGCTGCGGCGCTCGCACAAGGCGGTCAAGGACGCCAGGCGCGGCAGGGACCAGGAACTTGCCCTGCACCGGGTGCGCAAGGATGCCAAGCGGCTCCGGCACGTGGCGGAGTCGGCCGCCCTGGTCCATGGGAAGAGCGCCGGCAAGGTGGCCAAGGCGGCCCGCCGGCAGCAGAAGATCCTCGGCCGGTTCCAGGATGCGGTGGTGGCCCGTGACCTGCTGGCCGCCCTTTCGGCGGAGTACGGAGAGGCTGCCACCGCCGGGATCTACGCGCAGCTGCTGAACCTGCAGGAGGAAAAGATGCAGGCGGCCCGGACCGATTACCGGAAGGCGCGGAAGAAGTCGCGCGAGCTGTTGGGCCACGGGGTCCTCTGACGGACCGGCACGGCAGGTGCGCCTATGTGACTTGCGGCGTTACTTGCCCTGCCGGGCCGAGAGGCGGGCCACCGCAAGGGCGAGCCACAGCTGCACGCGGTCCGCGGTGACGGCGGGGTCGTAGCCGGTCAGCTCGGTGATCTGGGCCAGCCGGTAGCGCACGGTGTTGCGGTGCAGCGTGAGTTCCTCGGCCACCGCAGCCACCGAGCCGTTGTTGTTCAGGTAGCTTTCCAGCGTGGCCACCAGCTCGGAGCCGTGCGAGGCGTCGAAGGAGCGCAGCGGGTTCAGGGACTCGTGCGCCATGTCCGCCAACGGCACGTCCTCGCTGGCCAGCAGCAGCGAGGTCAGGCTCAGCCGCTCGGGTTCGTTGACCGGCAGGCCGTGGTTGGCGGCATCACGGGCCTCGAAGTAGCTCCAGCGCAGTCCGTTCGGCTTGGTGTAGGCACCGCCGATGCCGATCGTGGCGTGAATGCCCGCCTCGGCAAGGTGGTCGCTTAGTTTCCGTGCCAGCGCCGGCGCGGTCCCGCCGTCGTCGTTAATCACCAGCACCAGGTCCTTGCCCACGACGGCGGCCACGGCCTTCTCCAGCTCCTGCGGCACCGACGTGCTCCCCAGGGCCTTGCCGTGGGCGGCCGACACGGCCAGCAGCACCACATTCTTGCGGGTGCTGTTCACGCCCACGCCGGCCAGCCGGCGCTGGGCCTCGCTGGTCTCCAGCGCCCCGTGGATCACGTCCTCCAGCACCTGGCCGCAAAGGGCGCGCTGGGCCTGGCGCTGCTTGACCATGTTGTTCAGCTCCACGCTGATCAGGTTCTGCGCGTAACCAATGATGCCGGTGTCCTCGAAGGGCTGGCGCACCCACAGGGTGCAGGCGTCGCGCCGCCCGGTGGGGACGGGGTAGCTGGACCAGGTGTCTGCCGACGGGCCGGCGGTGCTGCTGTTGTACAGCTGGGCGGTGAACTGGGTGAGGGCAATGTCCGTGCGCAGCATGCCGCCCAGGTTCTTCAGCAGCTCGGCCAGGCCGCCGCCGGTCAGCAGCGCCCGGGCCAGCACCTGGTGCCCGGCGATCAGCCGTTCCAGCTTGGCGTAGTGGTCCGCAGACTGCGCGTCCGCCACGAGCTTGGTGATGGCGATGAAGGGGGTCTCATACGGTACTTCCACCACCGGCAGGCCCCAGCGGTTGGCTTCCGCCAGGAGGGCCGGGGGCACCACCTCGTGCGACAGCCCGACGCCGAATCCGATGCCCACCGCTCCGGCGCGCTGCACCTGGCGGACAAACCGGCGCTGCTCGGGCGCTGACCGGAGCCGCAGGCCGGTGGTGAGCACCAGCTCGCCGCCGTTGAGGAACCGCTGCGGATCCTCAAGCTCGGTAACCGCCACCCAGTTGATGTCCTGGTTCCAGGTGGTCTCCGCGACGCCCGCCTTGGACAGCTTCAGGGACGTCACGCCCACCAGGGCAGCAAGGGAAATGGCCATGAAGCAAGGATAAACGTGAGCTGGGCAACCGCACTAAACCTGTTCCGGAAGGGTGTGCAGGTGGCTATTCACCCGCATAGGTCGCTGGCATAGGCTCAATGCAGTTCCATCCATCCGTCCTGGTGCCCGCCCGGCCGCCGATGGCCCTTACGAAAGAGGTTGCACACCGTGGTCCAAACCTTGCAGAACTTCATCAACGGGAAGTTCGTCACCCCCGCCGGCACCACCCTGCTGGACGTGGTCAACCCCACCAACGGCGAGGTCGTGGCGCACGCCCCCGTTTCGGTGCAGGCAGACGTCGACGCCGCCATGGCGGCCGCCAAGGACGCCTTCAGGACCTGGAAGCACGTCACGCCCGGCCAGCGGCAGCTGATGCTGCTCAAGCTCGCCGATGCCATCGAGGCCAACAGCGACGAACTCGTCGAAGCCCAGCACCGCAACACCGGCCAGGTCCGCTCCCTCATTGCCTCCGAGGAGGTGGCCGCCGGAGCCGACCAGCTGCGCTTCTTTGCCGGTGCCGCCCGCATCCTCGAAGGCAAGTCCGCCGGTGAATACTTCGAGGGCCACACCTCCTACGTCCGCCGCGAACCCATTGGCGTGGTGGCGCAGGTGGCCCCGTGGAACTACCCGTTCCTGATGGCCATCTGGAAGATCGGCCCCGCCCTGGCTGCCGGCAACACCGTGGTCCTGAAGCCCTCCGACACCACCCCCGAATCCACCCTGGTGCTGGCCCGCCTGGCCGGCGACATCCTGCCCGCAGGCGTCCTGAACGTGGTCCTCGGCACCGGCGAAACCGGCGCCATGATGGTGGAGCACAAGGTCCCTGGCCTGGTCTCCATCACCGGGTCCGTCCGGGCCGGCATCGCCGTCGCCTCCGGCGCCGCCAAGAGCCTCAAGCGCGCCCACCTGGAACTGGGCGGCAAGGCCCCGGCCATCGTCTTCAAGGACGCCGACATCAAGAAGAGCGCTGCGGCCATCGCCGAGTTTGCGTTCTTCAACGCCGGCCAGGACTGCACGGCCATCACCCGCGTGCTGGTGGAGGAGTCCGTGCACGACGACGTCGTGGCAGCCATGGTGGAGCACACCCGGACCCTGCACACCGGCTCCCAGAACGACGAGGACAACTACTTCGGCCCGCTGAACAACGTCAACCACTTCAACGCGGTGACCTCAGTGGTGGAGAACCTGCCGGCCAACTGCCGCATCGAGACCGGCGGCCACCGGGCAGGGGAGAAGGGCTACTTCTTCGAGCCCACCATCATCACCGGCGCAAAGCAGACCGACGACGTGGTCCAGAAGGAAACCTTCGGCCCCGTCATCACCGTGCAGAAGTTCAGCACCGAAGCCGAAGCAGTGGAACTGGCCAACGACGTGGACTACGCCCTGGCCTCCAGCGTCTGGACCTCCAACCACGGCACCGCCATGCGGCTGAGCCGCGACCTGGACTTCGGGGCCGTCTGGATCAACACCCACATCCTGCTGACCGCCGAAATGCCGCATGGCGGCTTCAAGCAGTCCGGCTACGGCAAGGACCTCTCCATGTACGGCGTGGAGGACTACACGCGCATCAAGCACGTCATGTCCGCACTCGACGCCTGACCATTCCCCGCCGGCCGAGCCTGCCGAAACCCCGGAAACGTAGAAAGAAAGAACCCCAATGACCACCACCGCATCAGACATCACCTACCGCCTGGAGCAGAAGCGCAACGTCCAGGCCGACTTCCCGGGCCCCAAGTCCGTGGCACTGACCGAACGCCGCAAGTCCGTGGTGGCTGCCGGCGTCGCCTCCAGCGTCCCGGTCTACGTTGCCGACGCCGACGGCGGCATCATCCATGACGTCGACGGCAACTCCTTCATCGACCTCGGATCGGGCATCGCCGTCACCAGCGTGGGCGCGTCCGATCCCGCCGTCGTCGGCGCCGTGAAGGAAGCCGTGGAGCACTTCACCCACACCTGCTTCATGGTCACCCCCTACGAGGGCTACGTGGCCGTCGCCGAGCAGCTGAACCGCCTCACCCCGGGCGACCACGAAAAGCGCACCGTCCTCTTCAACTCCGGTGCCGAGGCCGTGGAAAACGCCGTCAAGGTGGCCCGCCTGGCAACCGGCCGGGACGCCGTCGTCGCCTTCGACCACGCCTACCATGGCCGTACCAACCTGACCATGGCGCTGACCGCCAAGGCCATGCCGTACAAGACCAACTTCGGCCCGTTCGCGCCCGAGGTCTACCGCATGCCCATGAGCTACCCGTACCGCGAGGAAAACCCCGCCATCACGGGCGCCGAGGCCGCCAAGCGCGCCATCACCATGATCGAGAAGCAGATCGGCGGCGACCAGGTGGCCGCGATCATCATCGAGCCCATCCAGGGCGAAGGCGGCTTCATCGTCCCGGCCGAAGGCTTCCTCCCGGCGCTGGCAGCCTGGGCCAAGGAGAAGGGCATCGTCTTCATCGCGGACGAGGTCCAGTCCGGCTTCTGCCGCACCGGCGAATGGTTCGCCGTCAACCACGAAGGCGTCGTCCCGGACATCATCACCATGGCCAAGGGCATCGCCGGCGGCATGCCGCTGTCCGCCATCACCGGCCGCGCCGACCTGCTCGACGCCGTCCACCCGGGCGGCCTGGGCGGAACCTACGGCGGCAACCCGGTGGCCTGCGCCGCCGCGCTGGCTTCCATCGGCTCCATGGAGGAATACGACCTGAACGGACGTGCGCGCCACATCGAGGAACTCGCCCTCGGCCGGCTCCGCGACCTGCAGGCCGAACTGGCTGCTGCCGGCACCGCCGTGATCGGTGATGTCCGTGGCCGCGGTGCCATGCTGGCCATTGAACTTGTCCAGGCCGGCTCCAAGGAACCGAACCCGGAACTGACCAAGGCTGTTGCCGCCGCCTGCCTGAAGGAAGGCGTCATCATCCTGACCTGCGGCACCTACGGCAACGTGATCCGGCTGCTGCCGCCGCTGGTCATCACCGACGAACTGCTGGCCGACGGCCTCGAAGTCCTGGCCGCCGCCATCAAGGCCAACGCCTAGGCAGAACACTCCTCCCGCAACGCACAGAAGGTGGGCTCCCGGCCGGGAGCCCACCTTCTGTGTCTTCGCAGTGCCTCGGTGGAGGATGTCGTGGGGCGGGTCAGGCAACCTGGCGGCGCGCTGCCTTTCGGGCCACCGAGTTCCTGCGGGCGGTCCGCAGCATGTCCAGGGTCAGCAGCAGCAGGGCCAGCCACACCACACCGAACCCGATCCAGCGCTCAACGGTCATGGCCTCCCGGAATACCAGCAGGGCCACCAGGAACTGCAGGACGGGGGCGAAGTACTGGAGCAGCCCAATGGTGGTCATGGGCAGGCGCCGCGCGGACGCGCCAAAGAAGAGCAGCGGGACGGCGGTAATCACGCCGGACGCCAGCAGCAGCCAAAAGTGCCCGGGACCTTCCGAGGCCAGGGTGGAGCTGCCGTTCACCGCCAGCACCACCATCGCCACCGCAGCCAGCGGTGCAAGCACCATGGTCTCCACGCTGAGGCTGGTGATGGCATCCACCCTGGAACCCACCCGGTTCTTGACGAAGCCGTACAGGCCGAAGCTGAATGCCAGGGTCAGCGCGATCCACGGCAGCTTCCCGTAGGAGTAGGTGAGGACCCCCACCGCCACGAACCCGACGCCCACCGCTGCCCACTGGAGCGGGCGCAGCCTTTCCTTCAGGACGAGCACGCCGAGCAGGACCGAGACCAGCGGGTTGATGAAGTAGCCCAGGGACGTTTCCACGGCCTGCCCGGTGGTGACACCGTAGGTGTAGGTGAGCCAGTTGATGGCAATCAGGAACGCCGCCAGTGCCAGCGAGCCGAAGACCCGGCGGTCCTTCAGGGCGGTGCCCAGGACGCCCCATGCCCGGGTGACGGTGATCAGGAGGGCGCAGAACAGCAGTGACCACACCACCCGGTTGGCCACGATTTCGACGGCGCCGGCGGGCATGAGAATGAAGAAGTACAGCGGGAGCAGCCCCCACAAGACGTACGCGCCGATGCCGAACAGCATTCCCGCCGTCGTCTCTTTTGCCATGGGCCCGGGACCCTTGGCTGAAGGGGTATCCGCCGCGGAGCCCGGCGCCGGGGAAGCGCCGGTGGGGGAGGTGGCTACGGACGTGGCGGGGATTCCTTCTGGCATGGGCACGATGTCCATAACAGCAGCCGCCGGACAGGTATTCCAGCAGGCAGGCGGGAAAACGGAAAAATAGTCAGTAGGCTTGCTTTCATGACACGTGCCCGTATCCCGGAGCAGGCCCGATGAGGCTCCGGCGCAGCAACGCCTCCGGCCGCGGCTACCGCAGGGTCCCTGCCGGCAAGGGCTTCAGTTACCGCGACCTGGACGGGTCCACCCTGCCGCCGGGACCCGTCCGGGACCGGCTGGAAAGCATCGGCATTCCACCGGCGTGGACCGATGTATGGATTGCCCCGTTCGAGAACGGCCATATCCAGGCAACCGGTGTGGACGCGGTGGGCCGGCGCCAGTACATCTACCACCCGGAGTGGCGCGAAAGAAAGGACCGGGTGAAGTTCGACCGGTCCCTCCAGTTGGCCGAATCGCTGCCGGCAGCCCGCCGCCTGGTCACGATGGACCTGCGCAGTGAAGGCTTCACCCGGGAGCGGGTCCTGGCGGGCGCGTTCCGGATGCTGGACAGCGGTTCGTTGAGGGTGGGTTCCGAGCGGTACACCAACGAGAACGGCAGCCGGGGCCTGGCCACCCTGCTCTGCGCCCACGTCCAGGTGCGCAAGGACCGGATCATGCTGCGGTTCCCGGCCAAGAGCGGCAAGGACTGGGAATCGGAAATCCGGGACCCCGACCTCGCCGTGCTGCTGCGCCTGCTTAAGCGCCGCGGCCCGAACGCCCGGCTGCTGGCCTATAAGGAGGGCAGGACGTGGCGCCCGGTCACCAGCGCCGACATCAATGCGTACGTGAAGGAACGCACGGGTTCCGACTTCACGGCCAAGGACTTCCGGACACTGCGGGGTACCGTCGCGGCCGCGGCGAGCCTGGCACGCACCGGTCCGCAGCGCACGGCCGCGAAACGGAAACGGGCCATCAGCCGCGCCATGCACGAGGCCGCCGAAACGCTCGGCAACACTCCGTCCATCGCCCGCAAAAGCTACGTGGATCCCAGGGTGCTGGACCATTACCACGACGGCGAAACCATCGATCCGAAGCGCCTGGACTCTGCGGAGGCCGAACTCCGGGCGCTGCTGTACCGCGAAGGCAAGGTGGTGGCACTTGCCGCCAACTAGAATGGGGGACTGTGCGGAGCACCACGCTGCGCACCCTCATGGATCATGAGCAGGACCAGTTCAGAAGGGCTCCCGGTGTCCAACCACAGCGAAACCGCCGCCAACCGTCCCCTCCGCGTCGCCATCGTCGGCGCGGGACCGGCAGGGGTCTATGCTGCGGACATCCTCACCAAGTCCAGCGGCGTCAAGGACGGCGACTTCCAGGTCAGCATCGACCTCTTCGAGGCCTACCCTGCGCCCTATGGCCTGATCCGCTACGGCGTGGCCCCGGACCACCCCCGCATCAAGGGCATCGTCAACGCCCTGCATAAGGTCCTGGACCGCGGCGACATCCGGTTCCTGGGCAACGTGACCTACGGCCGGGACCTCACCCTGCACGATTTCCGGGCTTTCTACGACGCCGTGATCTTCTCCACCGGCGCCATCAAGGACGCGGACCTGGACATTCCCGGCATCACCCTGCAGGGCTCCTTCGGCGGCGCCGACTTCGTGTCCTGGTACGACGGGCACCCGGACGTGCCGCGCGAATGGCCGCTGGACGCCAAGGAGATCGCGGTCATCGGCAACGGCAACGTGGCCCTGGACGTGGCCCGCATGCTGGTCAAGCACCCCGAAGAACTGCTCAGCACCGAGATCCCGGACAACGTCTACGCCGGCCTGAAGGCCTCGCCCGTCACGGACGTGCACGTCTTCGGCCGCCGCGGCCCCGCCCAGGTCAAGTTCACCCCGCTGGAACTGCGCGAGCTCAGCCATATGGACGACGTCGACATCGTCCTCTACCCCGAGGACTTTGAATTCGACGAAGCCTCGGATGAAGCAATCCGCACCAACAACCAGGTCAAGACCATGGTGAACACCCTCACCAACTGGCTGGTGGAAGAGCACGCCGAGTCGGAGAATCCCTCCTCCCGCCGGCTGCACCTGCACTTCCTGCACAGCCCCGTTGAAGTGCTCGACGACGGCACGGGCAAAGTGGGCGGCATCAAGTTCGAGCGGATGCAGCTGGACGGGACCGGCAACGCCAAGGGCACGGGGGAGTACATCGAGTACCCGGTCCAGGCCGTCTACCGCGCCATCGGCTACCACGGCTCCGCCCTGGACGAACTGGAATATGACGCCAAGCGCGGCGTCATCCCCAACGAAGGCGGCAGGGTGCTGGATGCGGAGGGCAATCCCGTCCCTGGCATCTACACCACAGGGTGGATCAAGCGCGGCCCTGTCGGCCTGATCGGGCACACCAAGGGCGATGCGCTGGAAACCATCGGGTTCCTGCTGGAGGACCGGCTGAACCTGCCGGCGGCACAAAACCCCGACCCCCAGGCCATCATCGACCTGCTTGAAGAGCGCGGCATCGAGTACACCACCTGGGAAGGCTGGAACAAGCTCGATGCCCACGAGGCAGGCCTGGGCGCCGCCTGGACCGGCCCCGAGGGCCTGGACCATGTGGTCCGGGAGCGGATCAAGGTGGTTCCGCGCGAGGATATGATCCGCATTTCCCGCGGCTGACCCGCCCGCAGGAAACTTCCCCAGGCCCTGTTGGACCGCCCATATTCGAGTTAGTATGATTAACATGAATATGGACGGCGTGAAAAGCCGACCCTACGACGCCCGGAAGCGTGCTTCCGCTGCTGCCGAAACCGGCCGCCGCATCCTGCAGGCCACCGAGGACCTCTTCATGGAAGGTCCCCTCGCGGACCTCACCCTGAACGCCGTGGCGGCGAAGGCCGGCGTAACAGTCCAGACCGTGATCCGCCGCTTCGGTGACCGGATGGGACTGATCACCGCCACTGCCGAATCCGTCTCCGCGCGGGTGGCAGGCCAACGCGGCGCCGCCCCTGCCGGCAATGTCCGTGCCGCCGTCGGGAACCTCGTGGACCACTACGAGACCACCGGCGCCCTGGCCCTGAAAATGCTGGCCGAGGAACACACCTCCCCGGTACTTGCCGGGATCACCGCAGCCGGGCGGAACCTGCACCGGCAGTGGTGCGACCGCGTTTTCGGGCCCTTCCTCGAACCGCTGGCCGGCACGCCGGACCACGGCCGCCGGCTGGCCCAGTTCGTCGCCATCTGCGATGTCTACACGTGGAAACTGCTGCGCCTCGATGCCGGGCTCAGCCGCGACCAGGTGGCACTTTCC
The DNA here is from genome assembly GCF_029581595.2 of Arthrobacter sp. NQ7. Lineage (NCBI taxonomy): Bacteria > Bacillati > Actinomycetota > Actinomycetes > Micrococcales > Micrococcaceae > Arthrobacter > Arthrobacter sp. NQ7. The sequence continues at coordinate 409,801 of NZ_JARFXU020000001.1, forward strand.
CTGATCGAAATGCTGGAGCCCTTGACCCGGAGGCCGTGATGTCCACCGTCCTTGCCTACACCTCGCCCGCCATTGGACACCTGTTCCCGATGGTTCCGTTACTGCTGGAGCTGAAGGCCCGCGGCCACGAAGTCCACGTCCGCACCCTTCCGAAGCACGTTCCCACCCTGTCTGCCCTCGGCCTGCACACCGGGCCGGTGGACGGGCGGCTGATGGACATCGAGGCCCACGACTACACGGCGGCTTCAACCAAGGAGGCCCTCGCCTCGAGTGTGGACACGTTCGCGGCGCGGGCACGGTTTGATGCCCCGGACCTCCGCCAAGCCATGGCGGTGCGCCCGGACCTGCTCCTCGTGGACATCAACTCGTGGGGAGCCAGGATAGCCGCCGAGGAATCCGGCCTGCCCTGGGCCACGTTCAGCCCCTACACCCCGCCGCTGCAGTCGCGCGGAACTCCTCCCTTCGGACCCGGCCTGCTTCCGATGTCCGGGCCCCTCGGGACGCTCCGTGACGCCGTGGTGCGCCGCCTGGTGATCGGCGCCGTGGAGAAGCTGATGCTGCCGCGCATCAATGCACTGCGCGCCGACCTCTCCGGCGGGACGCTCCCGCCGGTGGGCGGTGCCGACGAGATGTTCCGCACCGCGCCGCTGATGCTCGTCACCACGTCTGAGCCGTTCGAATACCCCCATCCGGACTGGGCTCCGGATGTGCGGATGATCGGCGCGCTGGACTGGGAACCGCCCGCCGAGCCGCCCGCATGGCTCCGGGACAGCACGGAACCCATGGTCCTGGTGACCACATCCTCCGAATACCAGGCTGACGAGGCCATTGTCCGGGCGGCGCTGGCAGGCCTGGCCGCTGAACCCTTCACCATCGTCGCCACCCTGCCCGCTGCCCGCACCGGGTCCGCCGGCGCCCACCGGGCATCCGGGACCGACGCCTTCGGCCCTGTTCCGGCGAATGCCCGGCTGGAACACTTCGTCCCGCACGGCCCGGTCCTGGACCACGCCGCGGTCGCCATCACGCACGGCGGCATGGGCGCCACCCAAAAGGCGCTGTCGAAGGGCGTGCCGGTGGTGGTGGTCCCGTTCGGCCGGGACCAGCACGAGGTGGCCGCACGGGTGGTAGCCGCAGACGCCGGCGTGAGGCTTGGCCGGACAAACCTCACGCCGGACCGGTTGAGGGCGGCCGTGCAGCAGGCCCTCACGAAGGCACCGGGGGCACGCCGGGTTGCCGAAGGATACGCGGCCGCCGGCGGTGCTGCTGCCGGCGCGGATGCCCTGGAGGAACTGGTCCGGCTGCCACGCACGGCCCGATAACCGGCGCCCTGCCGGCTTCCGTACCGGCAGGGTTAGAATAGCCGCCACACCCCTGCACCCTCCCGGGAGTTCGATGACGAACCTGCTCCAGCCCGAACCGCGCCAGCGTGCCGCGCTTGCGGGCCACGAGCGCCTGGGCGGCGCCGGGCCGAAGCAGGGCGCGGACGATAGCTTCGGCGGCGGTACCCCTGAAATCCCCGGGCTCCGCAAACTCATCCGTGAATCCTGGCAGCGGTCAGCGGGCTTCAAAGCCAACCCCGACAACCCGGCAGCGCCGCTGGCCCTGGACTGGGCCGAACTGGAGGACTACCGCCGGCAGCACCCCCTGGCCGCGATCATGCCCGTGATCAACAAGCTCCTGGTCCAGCCCAGCCACGACAGCGGGCTCCTGGTGGCCGTGGGAGACGAAGTGGGCAGGCTGCTGTGGGTGGACGGCGACCCTGCCCTGCAGCGCCGCGCCGAAGGCATGATGTTCGTCCCCGGGGCGGACTGGTCCGAGGCCAGCGTCGGCACCAGCGCGCCCGGCACGGCGCTGGCCCTGGGGCGCGGGATCCAGATCGCCGGCGCTGAGCACTACCAACGCACTGTCCACCCCTGGAGCTGCACCGCAGTGCCTTTCCATGACCCCGACTCCGGTGCGGTGCTCGGCGTCGTGGACATTACCGGCACGGACACCGCGGTGGCGCCCCATACGTTGTCGCTGGTGGAGGCCACGGTGGCCGCCGCACAGGCGCAGCTGCGGGTGGAGCGCCTGCAGCACGCCGCGGAGCTGGCCAGGAAACCAGCACGACGGCGCTCCCCGGCTGCCGGCGCCGCGCACGGCGGGGGTGCCGCGGAAGGCAGCCTCTACCGGAACAGCCTGCAACTGCTGGGCCGCGACCAGGCCCTGCTGAGCCTCGGCGGCCGGACGGTCGCCCTGTCCGCCCGGCACAGCGAAATCCTCGCCCTGCTCAGCACCCACCCGGAGGGCCTCACCGCCGAGGAACTGGGCTTGCTGCTGTACCCCGGGGAGGGCTCCACCATCACCCTGCGGGCCGAGATGGTCCGCCTGCGCAAGGTGGTCCAGCAGCTCAGCCCGGACGCCGTCCCGGGTTCCCGCCCCTACCGGCTGCCCATCGACCTGGTGCCGGACACGGGCCAGGTGCTCAGCTGCCTGCAGCGGGGGGCGCACCGGATCGCCCTGGAGATCTACCGCGGCGAGGTGCTCCCGCGCTCCGAGGCCCCCGGCATCGTCGAGCTGAGGGCCAGGGTCTCATCCCTGCTCCGGGAAGCGGTCCTCACGGACGGCAGCGCCGAGTCCCTGCTCAAGTACGCTGCCCTGCCCGAGGCAAGGGACGACGTCGGCATCCGCCGTGCCGCGCTCCGCCTCCTGCCGCCGCGCTCACCCAAGCGGGCCGCCGTTGTGGCTGACATCGAAAAGCTGGAAGCCGAGCTCCGCGCCTAGGTTTGCACCGGCGTCGCCTTGTGTGACCTGGATCGCATTGTTGCAACCTGGCTGCAACCTCCCCGCTCCTACGCTTACTGCAATGGCAGGCACCCCTGTGGGCCAGCCTTCTGCACAGCAAAGGAGCTCAGCACATGACCGTTTACGCACAGCCGGGAACCGACGGTTCGAAGGTCACCTTCAAGGACCGCTACGAAAACTGGATCGGCGGCGAGTGGGTGGCCCCGGTGAAGGGCCAGTACTTCGAGAACATCACCCCCGTGACGGGCAAGGCATTCTGCCAGGTTGCCCGCGGCACGGCGGAGGACATCGAACTGGCACTGGACGCCGCGCACAAGGCGGCACCCTCCTGGGGCAAGACCTCCGTGGCGGAGCGCGCCGCGATCCTGAACAAAATTGCCGACCGCATCGACGAGAACCTCGAAATGCTCGCCGTGGCCGAAACCTGGGACAACGGCAAGCCCATCCGGGAAACCCTCAACGCGGACTTGCCGCTGGCTTCTGACCACTTCCGCTACTTCGCCTCCGCGGTCAGGGCCCAGGAAGGCAGCCTCTCCCAGCTGGACGAGAACACCACCGCCTACCACTTCCACGAGCCGCTGGGCGTCGTGGGCCAGATCATCCCGTGGAACTTCCCCATCCTCATGGCCGTCTGGAAGCTGGCCCCCGCGCTCGCCGCCGGAAACACCGTGGTGCTCAAGCCCGCGGAGCAGACGCCAAGCTCCATTCTGGTCCTGGTGGAACTCATCGGGGACCTGCTGCCCGCAGGGGTGCTCAACATCGTCAACGGCTTCGGCGTGGAGGCCGGCAAGCCGCTGGCCTCCAGTTCCCGGATCCGGAAGATCGCCTTCACCGGCGAGACAACCACCGGCCGGCTGATCAGCCAGTACGCCAGCCAGAACCTCATCCCCGTCACCCTGGAACTGGGCGGCAAGAGCCCCAACATCTTCTTCAGCGACGTGGCACAGGAGAACGACGCGTTCTACGACAAGGCCCAGGAGGGCTTCGCGCTGTTCGCGTTCAACCAGGGCGAAGTCTGCACCTGCCCGTCCCGCGCGCTGGTGCAGGAGGAGATTTACGACTCCTTCATGGCGGACGCCGTGGCCCGGGTGGAGAAAATGATCCAGGGCAACCCGCTGGACACCGAAACGCAGGTTGGCGCCCAGGCGTCCAACGACCAGCTGGAGAAGATCCTGTCCTACATCGACATCGGAAAGCAGGAAGGTGCCAAAGTGCTCACGGGCGGCGCCCGCGCCGAACTTCCCGGCGACCTGGCCGGCGGCTTCTACGTCCAGCCCACCGTGTTCGAGGGCCACAACAGGATGCGGATCTTCCAGGAGGAGATTTTCGGCCCGGTGGTGGCGGTGACAAAATTCAGCGACTACAACGACGCCATGGGCATCGCCAATGACACCCTCTATGGCCTCGGCGCCGGCGTGTGGTCCCGCAACGGCAACGTGGCGTACCGCGCAGGCCGCGAAATCCAGGCCGGCCGCGTCTGGGTCAACAACTACCACGCCTACCCAGCAGGTGCCGCGTTTGGCGGCTACAAGTCCTCCGGCATCGGCCGTGAGAACCACGCGATGATGCTGGACCACTACCAGCAGACCAAGAACCTGCTGGTCAGCTACGACGAGAACAAGCTGGGCTTCTTCTAGGCCGCACAGCACACCCCATCCCCACCGACCACCACAACGCAAGGATCGCCAATGACGACGACAATGCAAGCAGCCGTAGTAACCGAATTCGGCAAGGACCTGCAGGTCCAGACCCTCGACATCCCAACACCGGGACCGGGCGAAGCCCTGGTCAGGGTCCTCACCACCGGCGTCTGCCACACCGATCTCCACGCCGCAGAAGGGGACTGGCCGGTCAAGCCCGCCCCGCCCTTCGTCCCCGGGCATGAAGGCGTGGGGGAGGTGGTGGCACTGGGAGAGGGCGTCACCGACCTCGCCGTGGGCGACCTGGTGGGCAACGCCTGGCTCTGGTCCGCCTGCGGGGACTGCCAGTATTGCCGCACCGGCTGGGAAACACTGTGCGAGGCGCAGAAGAACGGCGGTTACAGCGTGGACGGCTCCTTCGGGGAGTACATGCTGGTGGACTCGCGCTTCGCGGCGCGCATACCGGCGGGATCCGACCCCGTCGAGGTGGCGCCGGTGCTCTGCGCCGGCGTCACCGTCTACAAGGGCCTGAAAATGACCGAGGCGAGGCCGGGGCAGTGGGTCACCATTTCGGGCATCGGCGGGCTGGGCCACATTGCCGTCCAGTACGCGGTGGCCATGGGCCTGCGGGTTGCTGCCGTGGACATCGCGGACGACAAGCTGGCCCTGGCCAAGTCACACGGCGCCGAGGTGGTGGTCAACGCCCTGCACGAGGACCCGGTGGAGGTCATCCAGCGGGAAACCGGCGGCTGCCACGGCGTCCTGGTGACGGCCGTGCACCCCTCCGCCTTCGGCCAGGCGATCGGCATGGCGCGCCGGGGCGGAACCATCGTGTTCAACGGCCTGCCGCCGGGCGACTTCCCGGCACCGATCTTCGACATCGTGCTCAAGGGGCTGACGGTGCGCGGCTCCATCGTCGGCACCCGGCAGGACATGGACGAGGCCTTGGACTTCTATGCCCAGGGGAAAATCCATCCCACCGTCTCCGTCCGGGAGCTGGCCGAGGTTAACGCGGTCCTGGACGAGATGAAGCACGCCAAGATCGATGGCCGCGTGGTCCTGAGGTTCTGATGGCCCCCGACCGGCTTGATGCCGCCGTGACGCTGCCCGGGGAAGACTTTTCCCGGGTGGCGCTCACGCCCGCTGCCGTGGACCTGCTGCGGATGCTGTGGGACCGGCACGGCCCGCTCATGTTCCACCAGTCCGGGGGCTGCTGCGACGGTTCCTCGCCCATGTGCTACCCGGCGGGGGAGTTCATCACGGGCGACTCGGACGTCCTGCTGGGGCTGTTCGACCTGGCGGAGGGGCTGCAACCTCTGCCGCTGGAATTCTGGATGTCGCGGGAACAGTTCAACTACTGGAGCCATACGCACCTGACCATTGACGTGGTCCAGGGCCGGGGCAGCGGCTTCTCGGTGGAAGCCCCGGAAGGCAAACGGTTCCTGATCAGGTCCACGCTGGTGGACTGGCCGGGCTAGGGCCAGCACCACGGCGGGGTTGGAGGCGCGCTTCAGCAATCCTGCGCCGTTCGGCCGAAAGCACGCGGGACCCTCCGAAAGGAGGGTCCCGCACCTTTTGGCAGAACAAAGTTCGGCAAACGGACCGTCTCATTATTCGGGACGATTGGGGCCGTCCAGTGGATGGACACTATCGTTGATAGGTCTGTTTCCATCACAAACCAGGATTGTGAACCCCCTATGAACCTTCTGCGGACAAAATCCATCGAGCAGTCGATCGCCGACGCCGATGAGCCCGGACGCAAGCTCAAGCGTTCCCTCAGCACCTGGGACCTCATGATCATGGGCGTCGCCGTTGCTGTAGGCGCCGGCATCTTCTCCGTTGGAGCCAAGGCCGCCGCCAACTTTGCCGGCCCCGCCGTGACCGTCTCCTTCGCGATCGCCGCCGTCACGTGCGCACTGGCCATCATGTGCTACGCCGAGTTCGCCACCGCCATCCCCGTAGCGGGCTCCGCCTACGTCTTCACCTACGCCACCATGGGCGAACTCCTTGCCTGGATCATCGGCTGGAACCTGATCCTTGAACTGTTCACCGCCGCCGCCGTCATTGCCAAGTACTGGGGCATCTACCTCAGCAAGGTCTTTGCGCTCACCGGCCTGGACGTTCCCCCCGCCATCTCGCTGGGCGGCGTTGACCTTTACTGGGGCGCCTTCCTGATCGTGGCCATTTTCACCGTCCTGCTGGTGCTGGGCACCAAGCTTTCGGCCCGCGTGGGCAACATCTTCACCCTGATCAAGATCGCCGTCGTGCTGTTCGTGATCGTGGTGGGCTTCACCTATGTGAAGTTCGAGAACTACACGCCGTTCGTTCCGGCCGCCGAGCCCACGGCAGGCACCGGGGCCGCCGATGTCCTCAAGCAGTCATTCTTCGGCTTCCTGACCGGTGCCGCGCCCGCCCAGTACGGCACCATGGGGATCTTCGCCGGTGCCGCACTGGTGTTCTTCGCCTTCATTGGATTCGACGTGGTGGCCACCTCGGCCGAGGAAGTGAAGAACCCGCAGAAGACGCTGCCCCGCGGCATCTTCGGCGGACTGGCTTTGGTGACACTGCTCTACATCCTCGTCTCCTTGGCCCTGACCGGCATGGTGTCCTACACGCAGCTTGCCGAGGCCAAGAGCCCCACCCTCACCACCGCCTTCGAAGCCGTGGGCGACACGTCCGCCGCCAAGGTCATCGCCTTCGGTTCACTGGTGGGCCTGACCACCGTGATCATGGTGCTCCTCATGGGGCTGTCCCGCGTGGTGCTGGCCATGAGCCGCGACGGCCTGCTGCCCCGGGCACTGTCCAAGACCAGCGACAAACGCTCCACCCCGGCCCGCCTCCAGATCATCTGCGGTGCCGCCGTGGCCCTGGTGGCAGGACTCACCAACGTGGACCTGCTGGAGGAGATGATCAACATCGGCACGCTCTCCGCATTCGTTGTGGTCAGCCTGGGCATCCTGGTGCTCCGCCGGAAGCGCCCGGACCTGAAGCCGGCCTTCCGCGTTCCGTTCGGCAAGGTGCTGCCGATCGTCTCGGCAGTCCTCTGCCTGTACCTGATGACCAACCTTGCCGTGGAGACCTGGATCTTCTTCGCGTTCTGGCTGGTCCTGGGCCTGGCGATCTACTTCGCCTACGGGCAGCGGCACTCCCGGCTCAATGAGCGCTTCGCCGAGGCCAACGCCAGCGTTAACCGCCCCGCGGGTTCAGCGGCAGCCCCCGCCGCTGAAAGGGACGACGAGGATGAGCTGAGCCGCACCTGACGGCCCGCCACCCACATCTCCTGAACTGCCGCCTCCTGAACTGCCCGCCCGGCCTTCGCCGGGCGGGCAGCCGCATTTTCGGCGCCTCTCCACCGGACCTGCGGCCAGCGCGCCACGGGAACCGGCGGCAATGGGTCAGGGTGCAGCGTACCGGCCCACCCACTCCACGAGCGGACGCAGCTGCCGCCACCGTTCCGCGATCCGCTCCTTCGCGGCGGGTGTGGAAACCCACTCCGGCTGGCCCACCTCGATTCCCGCGGACAGCGATTTGTGCTTGAGCAGTTCGGCACGGGGATGGTCTTTGTCGAATCCCCGCGGAACGGTTTTCAACTTCTCGCCCTCGATGGCAAAACCGGCGCCGGCCACGGCATCAACAATGTCCTGCAGGGCGGCGCCGCTGGCGGAAGCGTCGGCGGCCGCACGGAACCGTGCCAGCTGGGCGGGGGTATGGGAGTGGTAGCCGCCACCGATCAACAGTCCGTCGGCATTGATTTGGAGATAGAAACCCACGCCTTCCTGGCGTGCAGCGAATGCTCCCTGGGCAGTTTTGTATGGCGACTTGTCCAGTGAAAAGCGGACATCGCGGTTGGGGCGGAAAAGCTTGGCCGGTCCGAACTCGGGCTCCAGCTCGGAGAGCAGGAGGGTGAGTGGTTCCTTGACCGATGAGTCGTACGTTGCCTTGTGTTCCAGCCACCAATCGCGGTTGTTGTTGTCCTCCAGCTGCGCGTAGAAGCGGAAGGCCTCGAGGGGGATGCCTGCGAAAGTGTTCATCTACGGAGCCTAGGGCGGCCGGCCGCAACCGGCCAGATCCCCGCCGCCGTATGTGCAAAAGCGGCCGGACAGCAGAACACCCCGCCACGGAAGCCCGTGACGGGGTGTTCTATCAGTTCAGCAGGCAGGAAGCCTGATTAGCCGATCTTGTTGGCTGCCTCAGCATCGGAGGCGGCTGGCACGCCGAGGTTGGCGCGGAGTTTGGCGCCCAGCTCGGCGTCGACGTTGGTCCAGTACTGGATGGCGCGTTCCTTGATGTCGGAGCGCTTGACGCCGCCCACCGCACCGGTGATGGTGTCCAGGAAGCGGGCCTTGGCGGCCTCGTCGTAGACCTCGCGGTACAGCGCGCCGGCCTGGACGAAGTCGCCGTCCTCGGCGTGGAGGGAGTGCGCGGCGAGGGTCAGCTCGCCGTCGTTCTCCCAGCCTCCGGCCGGGTTCTGCGGCTCAAGGGCAGCTGGGCCGCCGAAGGTGTTCGGGGCGTAGACCGGAACCGAGGGGGCGTTGAACAGGAAACGTCCGGCGCCGTCCTGGCTGTAGTTGTTGACCTGGTTCTTCGGCTGGTTCACCGGGATCTGGGCGTGGTTGGTGCCCACGCGGTAGCGGTGTGCGTCGGCGTAGGAGAAGATGCGGGCCTGCAGCATCTTGTCCGGCGAGGCGGCGATGCCCGGCACGAAGTTCGACGGCGCGAAGGTGGCCTGCTCGATCTGTGCGAAGTAGTTCTCCGGGTTCCGGTTCAGCTCCATGGTGCCCACCTTGATCAGCGGGTAGTCAGCGTGCGGCCAGACCTTGGTCAGGTCGAACGGGTTGAAGCGGTAGGTCTTGGCATCCTCGTACGGCATGACCTGCACGTGCAGGTCCCAGGACGGGAAGTTGCCGGCTTCGATGTTCTCGGACAGGTCGCGGATGTAGAAGTCAGCGTCCGAACCGGCCAGGGCTTCAGCCTGCTCGCCGGTCATGGAGTTCACGCCCTGGTTGGACTTGAAGTGGTACTTGACCCAGAACCGCTCGCCCTCGGCGTTGATCCACTGGTAGGTGTGCGAGCCGTAGCCCTGCATTTCACGCCAGGAGGCGGGCAGGCCGCGGTCACCCATGAGCCAGGTGACCTGGTGGGCGGACTCGGGGGACAGGGTCCAGAAGTCCCACTGCATGTCGGCGTCGCGCAGGTGGGTGCCCGGCAGGCGCTTCTGCGAGTGGATGAAGTCCGGGAACTTGATGCCGTCGCGGATGAAGAAGACGGGGGTGTTGTTGCCCACGAGGTCGTAGTTGCCCTCGGTGGTGTAGAACTTCACGGCGAAACCGCGGGGATCGCGCCACGTGTCCGGGGAGCCGTTCTCGCCGGCGACGGAGGAGAAGCGGATGAGCATCTCGGTCTCGACGCCCGGCTGCAGGAACGCGGCCTTGGTGTACTTGGAGATGTCTTCGGTGGTCTTGAACGTGCCGAAAGCACCGCCGCCCTTGGCGTGCACAACGCGCTCCGGAACCCGCTCACGGTTGAACTGGGCGAGCTTTTCAACCAGGTAGTGGTCAGTCAGGATGATGGCACCATCGGCACCAACTGACTTCGAGTGTGCATCGGATGTAACCGGCGCACCTGACTGGGTTGTGGAAACGGCAGTCATTGTTCTCCTATTTCTCTTTTTCTTGCGAGGGATTGTGGGGAGGAAGTTGTTGGGCCTGCTGGCAGTCCTGGCAGATGCCCTGGTACATGACATCCGCGATCTGGATGGTCATGGGCTTGGCGTCCGGGTTCCAGTGCGGCGTGAGGCACGGGGCGTGGCCGACGGCGCAGTCCACGTCCTCCACGCGTCCGCAATTGATGCAGATGGCGTGGTGGTGGTTGTCGCCCACCCGGGTTTCGTACAGCGCGGGGGAGTGCGGCGGCTCGAAGCGGCGCAGCATGTGCAGGTCCGTCAGGTCGCCCAGGACAACGTAGACGGACTGGGCCGTCAGTTCCGGCAGTTCCGCCCGGGCGGCGGCAAGGATGCTTTCGGCAGGGGAGTGCGGGTGGCGTTCGACGGCGGCCAGCACGGCCAGCCGCTGCCTGGTCACCCTGCGGCCGTGTGCGCGCAGGGCTGCGGCCCATGCGTCCTGGCCGTCAAAGTGCTCCGTCATGGCTCCATTGAAACACTTATTTTGATCAACTCACAATAAGGCGTGGCTAACCTTTCCGTGTCGCCCATTACTGTTACGGGGTGGGGAAATTACTTGCCGATGTCACTCCGTTGAAGGAAAGCCCCGCATTCCGCAGGCTGTGGCTGGGCACGGCGGTGTCCGCCGTCGGAAGCCAGCTCACCCTGGTGGCCGTGAGCCTGGAGGTGTACCGGCTGACCCAGGACAGCTTCTACGTTGGCCTGCTGGGAATCTTTGCGTTGGTTCCCCTGGTGGTGGGTGGCCTGATGGGCGGGTCCATCGCGGACGCGCACGACCGGCGGCGGATAGCCCTGCTGGCCACCACCGTCCTGTGGCTCACCACCGGCCTGATCGCGCTTCAGGCCTGGCTGCACCTGGGCAGTGTGTGGGTGCTGTATCTCCTGGTGGCGCTGCAAAGCGGGGCGCAGGCCATCAACCAGCCGGCCCGCAGCGCCATCATCCCCATGCTCCTGCGCAAGGAACTCCTGCCCGCCGCCAACGCCCTGAGCATGCTGTCCCTGGGGCTTGCCATGACCGCCGGGCCGCTGCTGGCGGGCCTCCTGGTGGCCTGGTTCGGGTTCGGCTGGACCTACACCATCGACTTCGCCAGCTTCGCCTTCGTCCTCTGGGCCGTGTACCGGCTTCCACCCATGGCACCTACCGGGAGCAGCCACAAGGCAGGGGTCCGCTCCGTCATCGAAGGCTTCGCCTTTCTCGGCACCCGGCCCAACCTCCGGATGACCTTTATCATCGACCTCATCGCCATGGTCCTGGCCCAGCCGAGGGCGCTGCTGCCCGCCGTCACGGCCCTCATGCTGGGCGGCGGAGAAGCAACCGTGGGCATCCTGCTGGCGTGCACCGCCGTCGGGGCTTTCCTGGCCGGCCTGTTCTCCGGTCCCCTGGGCAGCGTGCGCCGCCAGGGGACCGCCGTGGTGGTGTCCGTGATGGGATGGGGCGCATCCATCGCCGCCTTCGGCCTGGTGGTGCTGCTCGCAGGCCCCGCACCGGACGGCGGGACGACACTGTGGCTGGCGCCGGCCGCCGTCTGCTGCGCCCTGGCCGGCATTGCGGATTCCATCAGCAGCGTCTTCCGGAACACCATCCTGCAGGCCGCGGCACCCGACCACCTGCGGGGCCGGCTGCAGGGCGTCTTCATCGTGGTGGTTGCCGGCGGCCCCCGGATAGGAGACCTGCTGGCCGGCGGCGCGACTAGGATTCTCAATGAGGGCTGGGTCCTGCTGTTCGGCGGTGTGCTGTGCATCGCGGGGGCATGGCTGGCGGCGAAACTGCAGCCCGGCTTCCGCAGGTACGACGCGCGGAACCCGGTGCCCTAGCAAGCCGTTCCAGTAGTGAGGAGGAAACGTGCACAACCACCACAACGGCCTGAAGACCGCGGCCCTTTTCGGGGTGCTGTGGGCAGTGCTGCTGGGCCTTGGCGGGCTCATCGGCGTCGGGACGCGCAGTTCGGCGCCCATCTGGATCATGGCCCTGATCGGCGTCGGCACCACGTTCTACGGCTACTGGAACAGCGACAAGATCGCCATCCGGTCCATGCAGGCCTTCCCGGTCACCGAGGCGCAGGCGCCACAGCTGTACCAGATCGTCCGGGAGCTCTCGGCGCGCGCCAACCAGCCCATGCCGCGGATCTACGTTTCGCCCACCATGAACCCCAACGCGTTCGCCACCGGCCGGAACCCGCAAAACGCGGCGGTCTGCTGCACCGAAGGCATCCTGCAGCTCCTGGATGCACGCGAGCTCCGCGGCGTGCTGGGCCACGAACTCATGCACGTCTACAACCGGGACATCCTCACCTCGTCGGTGGCGGCCGCCGTCGCCGGGGTCATCACCTCCGTGGGGCAGATGCTGCTGTTCTTCGGCGGCGGGGACCGGCGCAACGCCAACCCGCTGGCCATGATCGCCATGGCCCTGCTTGCACCGTTCGCGGCGTCGCTGATCCAGATGGCCATCTCCCGCACCAGGGAGTACGACGCCGACGAGGACGGTTCGCAGCTCACCGGCGATCCGCTGGCGCTCGCCTCGGCCCTGGCCAAGATCGAGCGCGGCGTCAGCATCGCGCCCCTGCCGCAGGACCAGCGGCTGGTCAACGCCTCGCACCTGATGATCGCCAACCCGTTCCGCGGCGGCGCCATCAACAAGCTGTTCGCCACGCACCCGCCGATGCGGGACCGGATTGCCCGGCTGGAACGGATGGCCGGCCGGCAGCTGTAGCCGGGAACCCGCCGTCGGGCCTGCACGCCGGCGCCCTTACTCCACCAGCGACCCGCGCCGCCGCCCGGCGACGCGCACCTTCATTTTCGCTGCGCAGATTCCCTGGCGCCCCTGGTATTTCGGGTGCGTTAAGGAACCTGCGCAGCGTTGAGCCTTTTACGCGTCGCGGACGACGGCGGGGCGGGGCCGGCTTGGGCGGTCAGGCTACAAGAAGAGCCCCTTACGCGAAGAGTCCCTCGCCGATGAAGCCGCCGGGCTTGACCCCGCCAGGTACCGCGAACAGTCCGGAGCCCGTGTGCTTCAGGTACTCCACCGCGAGCGTGTCGCCCTTGGCCATCGCCATCTGCATGGGGACGTAGTGTGTCCGGGGATCGGTGACGAAGGCAATGAAGAACAGTCCGGCGTCCAGGTGCCCCACGCCGTCGGAACCGTCGGTGTAGTTGTAGCCCCGGCGCAGCATCCGTACTCCGCTGTTCTGGTTGGGGTGGGCCATCCGCACGTGCGAATCGAGCGGAATCAGCGGTTTGCCGGCCTTGCCCTGCCGGGTGAAGTCGGGTTCGGTGAACTCCCCGCCGCCGGACAGCGGCGCTCCCGAGCCCTTGGTCCGGCCGATCAGCCCTTCCTGTTCGCCCAGCGAGGTGCGGTCCCAGATTTCGATGTGCATCCGGATCCGGCGGGCCACGAGGTAGCTGCCGCCGGCCATCCAGGCATCCTGGGGCCGGGCCGCTGCTGCCCACACGTGCTGGTCCAGCAGCTGTTCATCCTCGACCTTGAGGTTGTTGGTGCCGTCCTTGAACCCGAAGAGGTTCCGCGGCGTCTGCTGGGACCGGGACGTGGACGAGGTCCGGCCGAAGCCCAGCTGGGACCAGCGGACCCGCACCTTCCCGAAGCCGATCCTGGCCAGGTTCCGGATCGCGTGGACGGCCACCTGGGGGTCATCGGCGCAGGCCTGCACCACCAGGTCGCCGCCGCTGCGGGCCGGATCCAGGTCATCGCCGGGGAAGTGCGGCAGGTCGATCAGGGCTTCGGGCTTCCGCCCGTCCAGGCCGAAGCGGGCCACCCCGTCCTTCTCGAACAGGCCGGCACCGAAACCGAAGGTCAGGGTCAGCTTGCCGGCGTTGAGGTCCAGGGCTTCGCCGGTGTCCTCGGGAGGGGCTCCGTAGGGGCCGTCCACCGCGCCGGTCGCGCCGGCCGGGCGGCCCTGGGTCAGGGCTTCCGCGGCCTGCGTCCAGTCCTCGAGCAGCTGGATGAGTTCGTCGCGCTTGGTGGTGGTGACGTCGAACGCGGCCATGTGCAGCCGGTCCTGCGCCGGGGTGGTGATGCCCGCCTGGTGGTCGCCGTGGAAGGGAACCACCGGGCTGTCGGCAGCAGGAGGGGCGGCGGAGGCTGCGACGGCGTCGTGGCCCAGGAAACCTGCCGCAAGCCCCGCGGCAGCACCGCCCAGCCCGGCGATGCCAAACAGGCCGCGCCTGCTCAAGCGTGCGCCCGGCGTCGGCTGCTCCTTGTCCGCGGCGCCCCGCTGCAGTTCTCCGGCGGCGTCACCCCGGGGTGCGGACGTTTCCGGCGGCCGGCCGCCAAAGGGGCAGCCGGTCACAGGACCACCGCGGCGGTCAGCCGGGACAGCGGTTCCCCGAGCGCGTCCACCAGGGACGCCAGCTTCTGGACCTGCTCCGGAGCCAGCTTGTCGTAGGAAGTGAAGCCGGAACCCTGGGCGTGCGTAGCCAGCTCAGCCTGCAGCGCGGCGAACTTCTCATCGAGCGAGGCTGCCAGGGCGGAATCCTTCTGGAGCAGGGCAGGCTTCAGGCTCTCGAAGGCGATGCGGGCGCCGTCGACGTTGGCCTGGAAGTCCCAGAGATCCGTGTGCGACCAGATCTCCTCCTCGCCGGTCACCTTCCCGGTGGCCACCTCATCCAGCAGTTCCTTCGCTCCGTTGCCCAGCATGTCCGCGGAAATCTCCAGCGTGCGCGTGCGCTCCACCAGGTCCTTGGTGTCGGCGACCATCCGGTCTGCAATGGCGGAGCGTTCCGCCGGCGCCATGGCCGTGTAACCGGCCGGCGGGAACAGGTCCTTTTCGGCACGGTGCCAGCCGGTCCACTCCTGGCCCGGTTCAAGGTCCGCCTCACGGGCATCGAGCTGCGGGTCAAGGTCCCCGAAAGACTCTGCCACGGGCTCGATCCGTTCCCAGTGCTGGCGGGTGGCAGCGTAGAGCGAGCGCGCCTGCTCCGCATTGCCGGCCGCAAACGCCGCCGCGAACTGCTCGGTGCCGGTGAGCAGCTGTTCGCTCTGGTCCTTGACGTAGGACCCGTACTGCGTGGTGGCGGTATCCAGGAGGTGCTGGAAATCCGCATCGGCCGACGGCTGGTTTCCGGACTGGGTCACGTCCAGGGAAGCCCTGATCCCGTCGCCCTCCATCCCCGGCTTGCAGGCCGTTGTGTAGGTGCCTGCCGGGGCGGTGACCACCAGGTTGCGGGTCAGCCCGGGCCCGATGTTCTCCACTTCGCCCAGGATCCGCAGGCCGTCTGCTGCCAGCAGGTAGAACTCGGTGACTTCGGTGCCCTCGTTCTTCACGGAGAAGGTGAGGTTTCCGCTGGGCACGCTGCTGGCAGAGACCTTGCACTCGGTGTTGGAGCTGACAACCTCGATGGCACCGGTTGAGCTGTCCGCGGCCTTGGTGTTGTCCGTGCAGCCGGTGAGGACCAGCGGGACGGCGACGGCGGCGGCGGCAAGTGCGGTACGCGTGTTCCGGATGGCGGGGCGGGAAGTTCCGGGCTGGCGGGTCCGGAGCATGGGGTTCCGGGGCAGGGTGAAGCCGGGCATGGGGTATTCCTTTGGGTGCGGGGTGGCGGTGAGGGGTCAGGCAGCGGCCGGGGTCTGGGCGGGGGTCCCGTTTCCGGCCGGGGCAGTGCTGGGCGGCAGTGGCTTGAAGTGCGTGCGCAGGTACAGGAACAGCGCCGGTACTACATAGAGCAGCCAAGCCGCAGCTTCCAGCCACGTGGTGGCCGGGGAGAAGTTGACGGTGCCCTTGAGCAGGGTGCCGTACCAGGACGACGGCGGGACGGCGGCGCTGATGTCGAAGGCCAGCGAGTGCAGTCCCGGCAGGATGCGGGCTTCCTGGAGGTCATGGATGCCGTAGGACAGGACGCCGCCGGCGATGACGATCAGGGCCGCGCCCGTCCAGGTGAAGAAGCGCGAGAGGTTGACCTTGAGCACGCCCCGGTGCAGCAGGTAGCCGAACGCTGCCGCCGCGGCCAGGCCCAGCAGGGCGCCGATCAGAGGTTGCGTGGACTCGCCGGTGGCCTTGGCAGCCGCCCAGAGGAAGAGTGCCGTTTCCAGGCCTTCGCGGCCCACGGCAATCGCGGCCACCACGGCCAGGCCCCAGCCGGCTCCGCCGGCGGACCGGTCGACGCGGCTCTTCAGGTCGCGTCCCAGCGTCCGGGCAGTGCGGGCCATCCAAAAGACCATCCACGTCACCAAACCGACGGCGATGATGGACAAGCCGCCACCGATCGCCTCCTGCGCCTCGAACGTGAGGCCCTTGGGCCCGAAGGTGAGCAGCGCGCCGAATCCGGCCGACACCGCCACCGCGGCTGCAACCCCGGCCCAGAGCCGGGGGATGAGGTGGCGGCGGTCCGTCTTGACCAGGTAGGCCATGAGGAGGACCACCACCAGGGTGGCTTCGAGTCCTTCGCGCAGGCCGATCAGGAAGTTGGCAGTCATGAAGTGTTCTTTCGCTCAGGCTGCCCTTACTTAGGCAGTCCTAAGGAAGAGGTTACCTGCCATGGATGATTACGCAAACTAAATGTGCCGTAATCCGATCCACGTTACGAGGCCCGTCCCCGGGCCGCCCGGGGCGTTCCCGTGACACGCAAAAAGGCCGGCGCACCCCGAATATGGGGTGCGCCGGCCTTCAGCTGCAGCGGAAAACTGTAGGCGCGTCGAAAACCGCGGCGCGGAGATCAGCTGCGAAAGTTCACGAACTGCAGGTCGGCTTCGTCGAAGTCCTTCAACAGGGCCATCGTGGCCTGCAGATCGTCGCGGGACTTGGAGGAGACCCGCAGTTCGTCGCCCTGGATCTGGGACTTGACCGACTTGGGCCCTTCGTCGCGGATGAGCTTGTTGATCTTCTTCGCGAGGTCCTGGGCGATGCCTTCCTTGATGGAAGCTTCCAGGCGGTACTCCTTGCCGGAGGCGTAGGGCTCGCCGCTGTCCAGGGACTTCAGCGAGATGCCGCGCTTGATCAGCTTGGACTGGAAGACGTCCAGGACGGCCTTGACGCGTTCCTCCGAGTTGGCCTTCATGAGGATCTTCTCGCCGCTGAAGTCGATCTCCGCGCCGACACCCTTGAAGTCGTAGCGCTGGGCAATTTCCTTTTGCGACTGGTTGAGGGCGTTGGCGACTTCCTGCTTGTCCACCTTGCTTACGACGTCGAACGTTGACTCGCCTGCCATGACTCTCCTTTGTTGATGGGAGCCCTGCGCGGGAACAGGGCCTAAATCACTGCCATCCAGCCTAGTACGGATGCACGGGCGGGTGGGGGTGCGGGATTCACAGTTCCCTCTCAGCGGACACCCTGAAGGAACGAAGGAGCGCCGGCCAAAGTTGGAGCAGTTGTACCGCAGTTCGAAGGGAACACCATGCACCGCAAAGCCGCCCGTTACGTCACCCGCACCACGACAGCAGCAGCGGGGGCGGTGGCAACGGCGGCGACATCCGTGGCTGCAGCTGCGGTGGCGGCCTCCATCATCTTCAGCCCGGCGGCGGATGCCTCGTCCCGGATGGACGGGGTGCGGGCGGACCTGCAGCGGGCCGTGCAGCTGAACCAGATTACCGAGGAGCAGGCCCTAAGCTTCGAGGCCAAGCTTGCCGGGCGCATCCTCGGCGGCTCGTGACCCCGGGGTTTTCCGCGCCGGTGCTGGCTTTCGGGGGCATCCCGGAGCCCGATTCGATTCTTCGGCGGAAGTTCTGTAAAGTTGTCTTGCCCGCGGTTACTGAAGCGGAACGGCCCGGAAACGGACGCTCCGAACACTGCATCGGCGGGTACTTCTTTGAAGTTCGGCAGATTACCCGAGCGGCCAAAGGGGGCTGACTGTAAATCAGCTGGCAACGCCTACGGGGGTTCGAATCCCTCATCTGCCACCCAAGGAAAGACCTCCGGAACCATCAGGTTCCGGAGGTTTTTTGTTGTCCGACGCCCGTGGCGGCCGGCCTTCGCGGAGCCGCAAATCGCCGTCGACACCAAGGTGGTGCGGGCGTAGTCTGGCAGAATCGGCGCACGCGCCCGATGCCCTGCGTCGATAATCCATCGATGAAGGAGGAGCCAATGAGTGCTGTACGTGAATTCATGACCACGGATGCGCGATGCATCGGTGAAAGCGAGTCCCTTGTGGACGCGGCCCGGATGATGATGGACCTCGACTGCGGCGCCCTGCCGATCTGCGGGGACGACGGCAAGCTCAAGGGCATGATCACCGACCGCGACATCGTGCTCAAGTGCGTCGCCGCCGGCCGCGATCCCGGGCAGATGATGGCCCGCGACCTCGCCTCGGGCAAGCCGTACTGCATCGATGCCGACGCGAATGTTGACGCTGCCATCGACATGATGGAGAAGCACCAGGTCCGCCGCCTTCCCGTGATCTCGGACCACAGGCTGGTGGGTATCATCAGCCAGGGCGACATCGCGCGCAACTACTCCGAGCAGCGCGTGGGCGAACTGGTTGAACACATCTCGGAGCGGCACGGCGTGTAGCGCCGGCGGCGCATCGTGGCCTTGTCCGCGGATCCACCCCTTGGGGGCCGGACCCGCGGACAAGCTTGTGAAGTGTTGGCTGGGCGGATCAGTTCAGTGCGATCAGGAGCATCTGGCTGGTGCCCGGGATGCAGGTCTGCAGGATGGCCCGGGGGAAGCCGCCGAAGACCGCAATCACATCGTTGGTGGTGCCTGGATTGGGGACTGTTCCGCGGCCGGTCACCGTGTACGTGCCATAGCCGGGGATGCTCACCGTCTCGCCCACGCCGATGCCGGAGAACCGTGCCCACCCGCCGCAGAAGTCGTGCTCGGTGATGAACAGCGAGTAGCCGTCGTTCGGCGTGAAGTGGATCGGCCCGATGCAGGCGTCCACCATGGCCTGGCCGCCGGAGCCGGCAACGTAGATGGTCCGGATGGCGGGCGCTGCGGGTGCCGGCGCGGGCGCCGGGGCGGCGGCAGGAGCCGGCGCGGGTGCCGCAGCCGCCGGAGCCGGGGCAGGTGCCGCCACCGCCACCGGGGGACCGGTCAGCAGGAGTGCCTGGCCGGGGTAGATGATGCTGTAGGCGCTCAGTCCGTTGGCCGCCAGCATCGCGTTCATGTCCACGCCATGGCTGGCGGCGATCGCGCCGACAGTGTCGCCCGGCGCCACGGTGTACAGATTGGGGTCACCGGCCGGTTCGGGTGCCGGAGCGGGGGCAGGTTCCGGGGCGGGGGCGGGAACCGGGTCCGGCGCTGCCGGTGCTGCTTCGGCCGCCGGAGCTGCGGCAGCCGGTGCGGCAGCCTCGTCACCCTGGCTGCCGGCGCGGGACGGTGCGGGCTCGGTGGGCGTAGTTGTTGCCGGCGGTGCAGCGGCCTCTGCCACCTGGGCCGCCGTCGTGGCCCCGCCGCTGAAGGTGGCGGGAGGCGCTGCCATGGCGCCCACTCCCACTGCGGCCACCACGGCCGCTGTTGCCATGCCGGCCCACAACTTGTTGCTGATGGCCGGGCGGACGGTGTTAAGGTCCGTCCTTGGTTCGTCGGTGGCGAAGCTTCTGCTCGTGCCGTCGGGTGAGGTGAATTCTTTCTGTTTCATGGGTAGGCCCATCCGGGTACGGTCCGGCCAGGCAGTGCCTTTGGGGCATGCCAGGTCGCCGGACGGATCGAGATGTGGTGCGCCGCCGGCCCCGGCATCTGCCGAAGCCGCAGGCGGCACAGGTTGGAGGCATCCGCATACCCAGAAAATGCGGAGCTCCGCGTGAAGGCGGGCATTCCCGGAAGCCACCCGGGGGACCTGCCAGTGCATGTTTGGTCCTAGGAATCCCGAGTCTAGGAATGACGCCGCAGCGCAGGCACCAGTAGGAATTACCCGAGTTTCAGGCTGCGCTACCCGCCGGGGGCGGCGCCGCTACTCAGGCCGCGAAGCCCGGATACTTGCCCCCGCGCGCCCTTGCAACCGCAGCACGCGTTGGGGCGCCGGACGCAGGGGCTGCGGCGGGCTACAGTGTCCGGCGTTCCCGCAGTTCCGCGATCTCGCGCCGGAGCGAAGCAATCTCAGCCACCAGTTCGGTCACCTCGATGCGCAACGGCTCCTCTACGGCCTCGGCCACCGTCTCAGCCGTATCCTCCACCCGCTGGACCAGCCAGGAGGCGATGGACGCGGTCACCACACCCAGGACCGCGATGCCGCTCATCATGAGCGCCGTGGCCACGAGCCGCCCGATGGCCGTGACGGGGTACATGTCCCCGTAGCCCACCGTGGTGATGGTGGCCGTGGCCCACCAAAGGGCATCGCCGAAGGTGGTGATCCTGGCGTCCGGCGCCCACTGCTCCACATCCAGCACCGCCAGGGCGCCGACGAAGACCAGCAGCGCTGCGGAGGATGCCACGTACGTCACCACCCGGCCGCGGAGCGTTTCGCCGACCGTCCGGTGCAGAACCGACAGCAGCGTCACCAGGCGCAGCAGGCGCAGGGGCCGGAAGAACGGCAACGCCACGATCAGCAGCTCATGCAGGTTCCGGACGAACCACTGCCTGCGGTTCTCCGCCAGCCACAGGTTCGCGGCGTAGTCCAGGACGAAGACGCACCAGGTTGCCCACATCAGCCCTTCAAGCCAGTCTGCCCCGCTGCCCTCCACCCGGCCGATCACCTGCCAGGCATACGCACCAAGGAAAACCAGCGCCGTAGCCATGAGGGGCCACTCCGCCAAGGCCCGGTAGCGTTGCTGCGTCATGCAGGAAATCCTACGGGGGAGGGGCCGCGCAGCACCTGCCGCAAAATGTTACTGGCGGGTAACATTGACGCATGCACCTGCTCCTGAGAACCCTCCTGATGCTCTTCCGCTCCCGCCGCCGCCAGCCGCTGTCCGTGTGGGACCCGGCTTCCCTGCCGCTGCGCGTCCTGCCCACGGACATCGACATCGCCATGCATGTGAACAACGGCATGTACCTGTCCCTGATGGACCTGGGCCGGTTCGACCTGATGGTCCGCAGCGGCGTCTGGAAGCGGATGCGCCGCCGCGGCTGGAGCCCGGTGGTGTCCGCGGAAACCATCTCCTTCCGCAAGTCCCTGCAGCTCTGGCAGGAGTACGCCATCGAAACCCGGATCATCGGGCTGGACACCAAGGCGATCTACTTCGAACAGCGCATGGTGGCCGACGGCGAGATCTATGCGCGTGCCTACATCGCCACCCGGCTGGTCACCAAGGCCGGTCCGGTCAGCCAGGAGGACATCATGGCCGAATTCGGCGCCCCTCCGGCCGACCTCGTGCTCCCGGATTGGATCCACGACTGGCGCGCCTCCAGCGCCCTCCCCGGCAGCCGCACACCCGCCCCGCACCTTTGGGGCGCCGGCTCCTAACCGTTCCGCCGCCGTCGTCCTTACCCGTATTCCCAATGACGCGGGGAGCGAACAACCGCGACACGCACCGGCGGGACGCGTACCGTGGACACATGGCAACCCTTGACATCACAGGTGAACAGTTCGCAGCGACGATCGAAGGCAACGACATTGTCCTGGTCGATTTCTGGGCAGAATGGTGCGGCCCCTGCAAGCAGTTCGGCCCCACCTATGCGGCAGTTTCCGAGAAGCACCCGGATGTCCTCTTCACCAAGGTGGACACCGAAGCGGAGCAGCAGCTCGCCGCGGAGGCAGGCATCACCTCCATCCCCACGCTGATGGCCTTCCGCGAGAAGGTCCTGGTGTTCTCGCAGCCCGGCGCGCTGAACGCCCAGCAGCTGGAACAGGTGGTGGACGCCGTGAAGGCGCTGGACATGGAAGAGGTCCACGCCCATGTGGCCCGCCAGCGGGAGGAAGCGGCGGCCTCCGCCGGAAAGCCGGCCGGTTCCCAGGGTGGTCCCCAGGACGGCACGCAGATCCCGGATTTCTAAGACCCCTTAAAGCAAAAGTGCAGGACCTCCCACCGGAGGTCCTGCACTTTTTGCGTCTGCCTCAGACGCGTTCCACCGTGACCGGTTCGGCCAGCAGCGCGCTGAGCGACTCGTTCAGGTCCTGCACGGCGGTGCCCTTTGAGTGCTTGTCCAGATCCTCCTCGGACGCCCACTGTTCGGTCAGCACCAGCTTCTCCTCGGTTGCTTCGGTGAGCTCGTAACGGATGCAGCCGGGCTCCTTCACCACCTCATCGATCGCGATTTCCAAGGCCAGCTTCACGCGGAAGAACTCGCCCTCGTTGGGGATGAACGTTGCTACAAGGTCAATGGGTGCACTCATGGATTTCACAATACCGGGCGCCATGGGGCGTTCCGGCCGTGTTGCGCCGGCTTCCGGCCCTGTCCTCCTTCTCCTGCCGCCATCGGGTTGGTAGCGTGCCAGCATGCGTGCTTACACAGCCGGGGACACTGACGTCCCGCTCCTGGAGGAAACCATTGGCGCGAACTTTGAACGCGTGGCCGCGCAGTTCCCGCTGCATGACGCCCTGATCGAGGCCGCCCCGGTGCCGGGCGCGGATGCGCGCCGCTGGAGCTACACCAAGATGAACGACGACGTCGACCGGCTGGCACGGGCACTCCTGGCAGTGGGGGTGGCCAAGGGGGAGCGGGTGGGCATCTGGAGCCCCAACTGCGCCGAGTGGACGTTGCTGCAGTACGCCACCGCCAAGGCCGGCGCCATCCTGGTCAACGTCAACCCGGCCTACCGGAGCCACGAACTCGAGTTCGTGGTCAAGCAGAACGGCATGCGCATGCTGTTCACCGCACCGTCGGACCAGAACAGCGACTATGTGGCCATGGCCCGCCAGGCACTCCTGACCTGCCCGGACCTGCACGAACTGGTCTTCCTCCCGGACCACGGGCTGGATGCGCTGGACGCCGGCAGCCCCCAAGGCGACGCCGAACTCACGTACACCGAACTGCTCAGGCGCGCGGACGACGTCGGCCATGCTGCCCTGAAAGCCCGCATGGCCGAGCTCAGCCCGCACGACCCCATCAACCTGCAGTACACCTCCGGCACCACCGGGTTCCCCAAGGGCGCCACCCTGACCCACCACAACATCCTGAACAACGGCTATGCCATTGGTGAGCTGCTGGGGTACACCGAGCGGGACCGCGTGGTCATTCCGGTGCCGTTCTACCACTGCTTTGGCATGGTGATCGGCAACCTCAACGCGCTCAGCCATGGCGCCGCCACCATCATTCCCGGCCGCGGCTTTTCGCCGGCGGCAGCCCTGGAGGCAGTCCAGGACTTTGCCGGCACCTCGCTGTACGGAGTCCCGACCATGTTCATCGCCGAACTCGCACTGCCCGACTTCGCCTCCTACGACCTCTCCACCCTCCGTACCGGCGTCATGGCCGGTTCACTGTGCCCCATCGAGGTGATGAACCGGGTGATCTCGGAAATGCACATGGTGGACGTGGCCATCTGCTACGGCATGACCGAGACTTCCCCGGTGTCGACCATGACCCGCAAGGGCGACACCCTGCAGCAGCGCACCGAGACGGTGGGCCGCACCATGCCGCAGCTGGAAAGCCGGATCGTGGACCCCGCCACCGGCGGGGAACTGGAACGCGGCCAGATCGGCGAACTCTGCACCCGAGGCTACGCGGTCATGGCCGGGTACTGGAACCAGCCTGACAAGACCGCAGAGGCAATCGACGCCGACGGGTGGATGCACACCGGCGACCTCGCCCGGATGGATGAGGACGGCTACGTGGTGGTGGAGGGCCGGATCAAGGACATGGTGATCCGCGGCGGTGAAAACATCTACCCCCGGGAAATCGAGGAGTTCCTCTACACGCACCCTGCCATCCAGGACGTGCAGGTGATCGGCGTCCCTGACCCCAAGTACGGCGAGGAGCTCATGGCCTGCATCATCCTCAAGCCGGGGGCCCACCCGCTGGACGCTGCGGCGCTCGCGGAGTTCTGCCGCGGGAAGCTGGCGCATTACAAGATCCCGCGCTATGTGGAGGTGCGCGAAAGTTTCCCCATGACTGTTTCGGGGAAGATCCGCAAGGTGCAGATGCGGGAGGAGGCCGTGGCCCGGCTGGGGCTCTGACTCTCCGGGGCTAGGCTGCCGCCCTGCGCCGGGAGGTGCCTGCCCGGACTGCAATGACGGCCACCACCGCTGCCGCCAGCGCGGCCACGGCCAGGACCACGCCGCTGTCCCACTTGGTCAGCGAGACCGTGCGGGTGCTGCCGTCCGCGGCTTCGGTGACCGGGACGTTCCACTCCGATGGCGCCGGGAAGATATCCGCCGGCAGCTTCTCCTGCTGGAGTTCGCGCCGGGCGGCCAGCCGTTCGCGCACGTCTCCGTCGGGGGCGGGCGCCAAGGCGTCCGCCGCCACTGCCGCGGAAAGATCCACGATATACGGCTCGCCGTAGAAGGCTGACGACGCCACCGACTCCACCCAGGTTGCCGGCGGCGGCTCCACTTCGTAACGCGCAAAGGCGGCGAGCAGCATCTCCCGGATCTCGGCCAGGCTCCTGCCGTCAGCCTCCCGGGTGACGTCGAAGATGGCCAGCTGGAGCCGCACCTTTTCATCTGCTGCCGGGTCCGAGCTGCCTGAAGGGGAAGCCATTGGAGTCCTTTCCGTCGTGGTGCCGCGTTCCGCCCCCGCGGGAGGCTGTCACCTGTGGCCGTACCCATCGCAGGGCGGATCAAGCAGTGATGTGCGGAAGAGACGCAACAAGGATGCGCCGGTCAGTGCCCCCGGTGGTCCTGGATGGTCATCCGGGGGCCGAAGGTGGGCTTGCGGAAACCGGTGGCCTGGA
Source organism: Arthrobacter sp. NQ7 (assembly GCF_029581595.2). NCBI lineage: Bacteria > Bacillati > Actinomycetota > Actinomycetes > Micrococcales > Micrococcaceae > Arthrobacter > Arthrobacter sp. NQ7. The sequence continues at coordinate 434,563 of NZ_JARFXU020000001.1, forward strand.
TCATCCTGACCACGCGTTGCCGGTGCCCCCGCCACGGTTCCAGCAGCCGGAGCATGCCGGCGTCGTCGGTCCTGCGCCCGGTCAGCGCTGCCCCCACATAGGCAGCGAGGTGGTAGTCGCCCACGGAGATGGAGTCCGGGCAGCCGTGCGTGCGCTGCACCACCTCGGCGGCAGTCCACACCCCGATGCCCGGGATGACCTGCATCTTTTCCGCGGCGAGCGCGGCCGGCAGCGTGGCGAGGCGTTCGAGTGCCGCGGCGGAGCGCAGCGCCCGCATCACGGTGGCCGACCGCTGCGGCCCCACCCCGGCCTTGTGCCACTCCCAGCTGGGAACCTGCAGCCACTGTTCGGCCGTTGGCGCCACGACCAGGCCGCCAGGCGTGGACGTCCCGGCGGGGGGAGCCTGAGTCCCGTATCGATGCACCAGGTACCGGTAGGCACGCCGCGCCTCGATCACCGTCACCTTTTGTTCCAGGATGATCGGCACCAGCTGATCCACCATGCGTCCGCTTGCAGGCAGCCGGATGGCCATGCTGCGCCGCCGCGCCTCGCGGACCATCCGGGGGAGCGTGGCGTGGAAGGACGGTTCATCGAAGCCCTGCCAGTCGTCGTCGGCCCCGAGGAGGCGCGGCGCTGCTGCCACGGCTGCCGCGGCGCCGGGGCCCCAGGCCTGGATGTCCACGAGCGGGCCGCCCGCTTCACCGCCCGCGGGGGCGAGCCGCAGTGTTGCCGGGCCTGCCGCCGTCGTCAACGCGTTCCAGATGACGTCGCCCTGCACGAAGAACGATGGATCGCTGTTGCCGCGCAGGAGCGGTCCGAGGGTACGGGAAAGGCTGTATGGCGCCCCCGGATACCACCGCGCGGACATGTCCGCCGCGGCCGCCAGCCGGGGAGGTGCCTCTGCGATCGTCATGTTTCCCATCGTCCCACGGACCGCCGACAGCGGCGGGACCATAGTCCCTTCTCCTCCTTGGAACCCGGGTTTACGATCGCCGCGGTGCAAAGAAAGCGGTGCGAAAAAAGCGGTGCGAAAAAAGGAGGGCCACCATGGGTGGAGTAGTGCATTTCGAGATCCCCGCCGACGACCAGGACCGGGCCAGGAAGTTCTACCGGCAGGCACTGGGCTGGCGGATCGAACCGGTGCCCGGCATGGACTACACCATGGTCATCACCACGGGAATGGACGACGCCGGGCAATCAACAACTCCAGGAGCCATCAACGGCGGAATGATGGCCAGGGATGGGCAGATCACCAGCCCGGTCATCACCATTGACGTGCCGGACATCAACGCCACCCTCAAGGCCGTGGAGGAGCTGGGCGGTTCGGTGGTGGTGCCCAGGAATGAGATTCCCGGGATGGGCTACACCGCCTATTTCAGGGATCCGGAAGGAAACGTGCTGGGCCTTTGGGAGAACCTTCCCGCCGGCGAAGGCGGCGCGGCCGCGGGCAGCTGACCGGTACGCTCAGGGCGCCCCGGACGCCAGCCAGAGCGCCAGGACGGCCAACGGAACCGTCAGCAAAACGGCCACAAGTCCCGCCAGGGCAAACCCGCCCCAGCGGATCGGAACATTCAGCACCCGCAGCCGTTCGTGCCAGAGCAGCGTGGCCAGGGATGCCCAGGGGCTTACCAGCGGGCCCAGGTTGACTCCGATCAGCAGGGCGGCAAGACGGGCAGGGGAGCCGGCCACCGGTTCCAGCGCCAAGTAGGCCGGCAGGTTGTTTGCGGCGTTTGCCGCCCCCGCTCCCACCCCGGCCAGCTGCAGCAGGGCAGGCAGGCTGTCCCCGGCCCCGGCCACCCCCGCCAGCAGGTCGGTCAACCCGTGCGCGTGCAGGGCCTCCATCAGCATGAACAGGCCCACGGTCAGCATCAGCGGGCGCCACGGCACCATCGACCAGCGCAGGACCGCCGGCCGCCGCCAGGCAAAGACGGCGAGCAGGACGGCCGCGGCCGCAAGGGCCGGATACTGCACCGGAACCCCGGACACCAGGGCGGGCAGCAGTATCAGCAAGGTGGCCGCCGCGGCCCGCAGCAGGAGCCGGTCTCCCACCCGGTGCGCAGGCTGCGGCCCGTACGTTCCCCGCAGGTCCCGCCGGAAAGCCAGCCAGAGCAGCACGACCGGAACCAGCAGGCCCACCAGCGCCGGAGCCCACACCAGGCCCGCGAACTGCAACGGGTTCAGGCCCAGCCGGTCCTGGGCCAGAAGGTTGGTCAGGTTGGACACCGGAAGCAGCAGGGATGCGGTGTTCGCCAGCCAAATACTGGTCAGGGCGAACGGCAGCGGCGGGATCCGGGCATGGACAGCCAGGAGCACCACCACGGGAGTAACCAGCACGGCCGTGGTATCCAGGGAAAGGAACACGGTGGAGACCGCCGCCACGGCCACTACCAGCAGCCACAGGGAGAACACCCGTCCTCGGCCGAAGGCGGCCAGCCGGTCCGTCAGCACCTTGAACAACCCCGCCTCGTCCACCAGTTCGGTCACCAGGGACATCGCCAGCACGAAGGCCAGGATGGGGATGGTCCGGGACGCAAGCTCCCCGAAGGCGGGGAGGGGGAGGGCCCCGGCGGCCAAAGTGGCCGCCCCTGCGGCCAGGGCAGCGCCGGGCAGCAGGTAGCTGCGGGCGGCTTTCAGCCATGCGAACTGCTTCACCGGCCTATCCTCGCACCCCCGGCAGGGAACGGCCCGCAGGAAGCGGTAGCTTTGTATCTATGAAGTACGCCCAGTCCGTCCTGGACCTCATCGGCAACACCCCGCTCATCAAGCTCAACCACGTCACCGAGGGCATCAGGGCCACCGTCCTGGTCAAACTGGAGTACCTGAACCCCGGCGGTTCCATCAAGGACCGCATCGCGGCGCAGATGATCGAGGACGCCGAACGCGAGGGCAAGCTGAAGCCCGGCGGCACCATCGTGGAACCGACCTCGGGCAACACGGGCGTAGGCCTGGCCCTCGTGGCCCAGCAGAAGGGTTACAAGTGCGTCTTCGTGGTCCCGGACAAGGTGGGCGAGGACAAGCGCGCCGTCCTGCAGGCCTACGGCGCCGAAGTGGTGGTGACGCCCACCTCGGTTCCGCCGGAAAGCCCGCAAAGCTACTACGGGGTCTCCGACCGGATCACGCGCGAGACCCCGGGCGCGTACAAGCCGGACCAGTTTTCCAACCCGGCCGCGCCGGGCAGCCACTACAAGACCACCGGTCCCGAAATCTGGCGGGACACCGACGGCAGGGTGACCCACTGCGTCATCGGCGCCGGCACGGGCGGCACCATCACCGGCACCGGCCGCTACCTGAAGGAGGTTTCGGCGCACCGGCCGGAATCCGACGGCGGCGTGGTCCGGATCATCGGCGCGGACCCCGCGGGTTCGGTCTACTCAGGCGGCACCGGACGGCCCTACTTCGTTGAAGGCGTGGGCGAGGACATGTGGCCGGCCAACTACGACAAGTCCATCCCGGACGAGGTCATCGCCGTTAGCGACGCCGATTCCTTCACCATGACCCGGCGGCTGGCCCGCGAAGAGGGCCTGCTGGTGGGCGGTTCCTCGGGCATGGCCGTGGTCGCCGCGCTGCAGGCGGCCCGCGACCTGCCGGAAAGCGCCGTCGTCGTCGTCATCCTGCCCGACTCCGGCCGCGGCTACCTGGCCAAGATCTTCAACGACCAATGGATGCGGTCCTACGGTTTCCTCTCCGGTGGGGAGGAAACCTCCGTGGGCGAGGTCATCAAGTCCAAGAATGGCGAGCTCCCGGACCTGGTGCACATCCACCCCAACGAGTCCGTGCGCGACGTCATCAACATCATGACCGAGTTCGGCGTCAGCCATATCCCGGTCCTCTCCCAGGAACCGCCGGTGGTCATGGGCGAAGTCCTGGGTGCCGTGGACGAGCGCACCCTGACCGCCAAACTGTTCCGCGGCGAAGCAAAGCTGACGGACAAGATCTCCGAGCACATGGGCCCCAAGCTGCCCGTGATCGGATCGCTGGAAACCATCTCCGCCGCCAGGGAACTGCTCTCGGACTCGGATACCCTCATGGTCACCTTCGTGGGCGCGCCCGTGGGCATCCTGACCCGGCACGACCTGCTGGCCTACCTCAGCCACTGAACCCCTGCACGTTTCCCCGCAAAGGAGCACCATGTCCGCCTCCGAAAACCAAGGCTTCAACACCCGCGCCGTCCACGCCGGACAGGCTTTCGAACCCCGCACGGGAGCGGTGGTGCCGCCGTTGCACTTCAGCTCCACCTACGCGCAGGACGGGATTGGCGGGCTGCGCAGCGGCTACGAGTACGGGCGCGGCGGCAACCCGACGCGCGATGCCCTGCAGGAACAGCTCGCCGCCCTGGAACTCGGCACCCATGCCTACAGCTTTAGCTCCGGGCTCGCCGCGGAAGATGCCCTCATCCGGGCACTGACCCGCCCCGGGGACCACATCGTGCTCGGCAACGACGCCTACGGCGGCACGTACCGGCTGATCAGCCGCGTACTGGGGGACTGGGGCATCGGCAACACCCCGGTGGACATGGCCAACCTGGACACCATCCGCAGCGCCGTCGCTGCCAACAAGACCCGCTTCGTGTGGGTGGAGACGCCATCCAACCCGCTGATGAAGATCACCGATATCGCCGCGCTCGCCGGGATAGCGCACGACGCCGGGGCCCTCCTGGTGGTCGACAACACCTTCGCGTCCCCCTACCTGCAGAACCCGCTCGCCCTGGGTGCCGACGTCGTAGTCCACTCCACCACCAAATACATCGGCGGCCACTCCGACGTTGTTGGCGGCGCCGTGGTGGTGAAGGACGCCGAACTGGCCGAGAAGATCGGGTTCGTCCAGTTCGCCGTCGGCGCCGTGTCCGGGCCGATGGATGCCTTCCTCACCACCCGCGGCCTGAAGACCCTGGGCGTGCGGATGGACCGGCACAGCGCCAACGGCCAGGCCGTGGCCGAATGGCTGCTGGAGCGGCCCGAAGTCGAGGCCGTCCTGTACCCGGGCCTGCCCACGCACCCCGGCCATGAGCTGGCCAAGCGGCAGATGCGCAGCTTCGGCGGCATGGTCTCCGTCCAGTTCAAGGGCGGTGAGGCAGCGGCCCGGAAGGTGGCGGAGTCCACGTCCGTGTTCACCCTCGCCGAGTCGCTGGGCGGCATCGAATCGCTGATGAATTACCCGTCGGAGATGACCCACGCCTCGGTCAAGGGCACTGAGCTGGCCGTCCCGGTGAACCTGCTCCGGCTGTCCTGCGGCATCGAGGACGTGGAGGACCTGATCGCTGACCTGGAGCAGGCGTTCTCCGCGATCCCGTAACCCCTCCCCGCGAGATGGTCCCCACCCGCCCCCTCGCCTCGCAAGCTCGGCCAGGGAACCCTGCGGGCGTGGGCCCAATCGCAGTGTCCGCGCCCCGGACTGCCGTTATCTTGCGGGGGCTGGCTTTCTTTAGGGAAGTCAGTTAGGGTTCAGGCATGCCTCTTCGTTCCGATTGGTCCCAACGCAGCTGCAGCATGGCCCGAGGCCTGGACATCCTGGGTGACCCCTGGTCCATCCTGGTCCTCCGCGAGGTCTTCTTCGGCAACGGGCGTTTCGACGCCATGAAGGCCCGGCTGGAAGTGGCGGACTCCGTGCTCACCAAACGCCTGGCCGGCCTGGTGGAGTCAGGGCTGCTCGCGAAGAGGGCCTACGACGACGGCGGCCGCACCCGCCAGGAGTACGTCCTCACCCCAAAAGGTGAAGATGCGCTCCCGGTCCTGAATGCTGTCACCATCTGGGCGGAAAAGCACCTGCCTGCGCCCTCGGACCAGGCCCACCTTTACGTGATCCACGCCGGCTGCGGAAAACCCACCACTTCGGCCGACACCTGCACCGAATGCGGCGAGCGGCTCACGGCGGCCAACACCAGCTGGCACAGCCGGTCCCGGTCCGAACAGCCCATCCGGCTGTCCACCGCAGCCGGGAAGGAAGCAGCACAGTGAGCACCCTGCCGGACGAAGCAGCCGACATTCCGGCGGCCCAAGCCTTCCAGCCGCGCGGACCGCGCCGCCGCCTGCACCCCGCCTGGATCGTGGCCGCCGTGGCGTTCCTCGCCCTGGTCGGGGCAGCCGGCTTCCGGGCCGCCCCCGGCGTCCTCATGGTGCCCCTGCAGCAGGAGTTCGGCTGGTCAACTACAGTCCTCTCGGCAGCGGTCAGCATCAACCTGGTCCTGTTCGGCCTGACGGCCCCGTTTGCCGCCGCGCTGATGGAACGCTTCGGGATCCGCGCCGTTACCGCCACAGCACTGGTCCTGATCGGCATGGGCAGCGCGCTGACCGTGCTGGTCAACCAGTCCTGGCAGATCCTGCTCACGTGGGGGCTGCTGATCGGGCTGGGCACCGGTTCCATGGCGCTGGTCTTCGCCGCCACCATCGCCAACACCTGGTTCAGCAGGAGTCGCGGGCTGGTGATCGGCATCCTTACGGCCGGCAGCGCCGCGGGCCAACTGGTCTTCCTTCCCTTCATTGCCATCCTGGCGCAGGACCCCGGCTGGCGGCAGGCATCGCTGCTGATTGCCGCCGGCGCCCTGGCCGTGGTGCCGCTGGTCTTGAAGTTCCTCAAAAACTCGCCCGCCGACGCAGGGGTGCTGCCTTATGGAGCCGCTCCCGCGGAGGGTGGGGCGGTGGAACAGCCCGCCACAACAGCGGGGGACCGCCCCAACGCCGCCGTCCGTGCCCTGCAGGTGCTCCGCCGGGCCAGCAGGGTCCGCACGTTCTGGGCGCTCGCCGCCGGCTTCGCCATTTGCGGCGCCACCACCAACGGCCTGATCGGCACCCACTTCATCCCCTCCGCCCACGACCACGGCATGCCGGAAACCACCGCCGCAGGCTTGCTCGCCGTCGTCGGAATCTTCGACATCGTGGGGACCATCGCCTCCGGCTGGCTCACCGACCGCTTCAACCCTCGCGTCCTGCTCGCGGTCTATTACCAGTTCCGCGGCATCGGCCTCCTGGTGCTTCCGCTGCTGCTGAACGCCGAGGTCCAGCCCAGCATGATCGTGTTCGTGGTGATCTACGGCCTCGACTGGGTGGCCACCGTCCCGCCGACGGCGGCGATCTGCCGGGAGACGTTCGGAGCGGACGGCAGCGTGGTCTTCGGCTGGGTCTTCGCCGCCCACCAGCTGGGCGCCGCCGCGGCCGCCATCGCCGCCGGCGCCCTGCGCGATGCCACCGGCCACTACACCTACGCCTGGTTTGGCGCCGCGGCCATGTGCACCATCGCCGCGGTCATCAGCGCCACCATCCGCAGGAACCGCACTCCGCAGGAAGCGGAGCCCGCGCCGGCCTGACGCCGGCGGCCGCTAGGCTGGTCGGATGGAACCCGTTGCAGCCGTCCCTGCCCGCCCCGTTGCCCTGGTCACCGGCGCCGGACGGCTGGAGAACATCGGAGCCGGCATCGCCCGGCAGCTGGCGGCGGACGGCTGGGACCTGGTCATTTCCTACTGGGCCGGCTACGACGCCCGCATGCCGTGGGGGAGCGAACCCGACGACGTCCTCCGCCTGACCGCCGAGCTCGAAGCCATCGGCGCCACGGTCCATACGCTGCCCGCTGACCTGCAGGACCCCGCGGTGCCGGACAGGCTCGTCGCCGACGCCGTGCAGCTGGCCGGGCCGCTGCAGGGCCTGGTGCTCAGCCACGCGGAGTCCGTCGACTCGGGCATCCTGGACACCAGCCTGGAATCCTTTGAGCGGCACTTCGCCGTGAACACCCGCGCCAGCTGGCAGCTGATTGCCGCGTTCGCGCGGCAGGCAACGGACGACGGCGGCGCGGTCGTTGCGCTGACCAGCGACCACACGGCGTTCAACCTTCCGTACGGCGCTTCGAAAGGCGCGCTGGACCGGATCGTGATTGCCGCCGCGCGTGAGCTGGGCCCGCAGGGAATTTCCGCGAACGTCCTGAACCCTGGTCCGGTGGATACCGGCTGGATGGACGACGAGGTCCGCTCAGCCCTGGCGGCGCAGCAGCCCACCGGCAGGCTGGGTACCCCGGCTGACGTGGCCGCGACCGTGGCGTTCCTGCTCTCCCCGGCCGGCCGCTGGGTTTCGGGGCAGCTGATCAAGGCGGACGGCGGGTTCTCGGCCTAGGTCCTGGGGTCAGTGGAAAGCGTCGAGGCCCGTGATGTACCGGCCCAGGACCAGGGTATGCACCTCGTCGGTGCCCTCGTACGTCCGCACGGATTCAAGGTTCGCGGCGTGCCGCAGGGGGGAATAGTCCCCGGTGATCCCGTTGCCGCCCAGGATGGTCCGGGCCTCCCGCGCCACCGCTATCGCCTCGCGGACGTTGTTGAGCTTCGCCAGCGAAATCTGCTCCGGCCGGAGTGTTCCCGCATCCTTGAGCCGGCCCAGGTGCAGGGCCAGCAGGGTGCCCTTCTGGATCTCGAGCAGCATGTCCACCAGCTTCTCCTGCGTGAGCTGGTATCCCGCCAGCGGCTTGCCGAACTGCAGCCGCTCCAGTGAGTAATCCAGTGCTGCCTCGTAGGAATCCCGGGCGGCGCCCATGGCACCCCAAGCGATCCCGTACCGGGCCTCGTTAAGGCAGGTGAACGGGCCGCGGAGCCCGCGCGCAGCCGGGAGCAGGGCCCCGGGACCCAGCCGGACGTCGTCGAACACCACGTCGCACTGGATGGAGGCGCGCATGGACAGCTTCTGCCGGATGGGCGTGGCCGTCACGCCCGGCGTTCCGGCGGGCACCAGGAAGCCGTGCACGCCGTCGTCCGTCATGGCCCACACCACCATGACGCCGGCCACCGAGGCCAGCCCGATCCAGCGCTTGGTGCCGTTGAGCACCCAGCCGGCGCCGTCCCCGCTGCCGTCCCGGACCGCGACGGTGGCCATGGAGGCAGGGTCCGAACCGGCGGTCGGCTCGGTCAGGGCGAAGCAGCCGATCACCTCCCCGGCGGCCATCCGCGGCAGCCACTCCTCCTTCTGCTCCTCCGAGCCCCAGGTGTGGATGGCCGTCATGGCCAGCGAACCCTGGACGGAAACAAAGGTGCGGATGCCGGAGTCGCCGGCCTCCAGTTCCATTGCGGCCAGGCCGTAGTCGACGGCGGAGCGGCCCGGGCAGCCGTAGCCGTCCAGGTGCATGCCCAGGACGCCGAGTTCGCCCAGTTCCTGCGCCAGCTCCAGGGGGAAGACGGCGTCGTCGTACCAGCGGGCGATGTCCGGTTTAATCCGCTGCCGGGTGAAGTCGCGGACCTTTTGCCGGAGGTCCAGTTCCTCTGCGGACAGCAGGGAATCGAGGTCCAGGACGTCGGACGGGCCGGCGGTCATGGCTTTACCTCAAAGTATCCGCGGGTGGAGGGCAGGAACCGGCACACGACGGCGAGCACCGCACCGAGCGCCAGCAGCACCACGCCGCTCACGAAGGCGCCGCCGATGCCGAAGATCTGTGTGTCGCCGTAGGCCGGGTCCCACATCTGCACGGCCGAGATGAAGAAGGCAGCCGTCAGGAGAACCGCACCAAACAGGGGGAGGATGCCGCGGAACCACAGGTTCCGCGCGGACGCACGCAGTGTTCCCCGGAAGTACCAGAAGCAGGCATAGCCGGTCAGGGCGTAGTAGAAGGCGATGAAGAGGCTGATGGCGCTGATGGAGTCCGCCAGCAGGTTCTCGCTCAGGAAACTCATGGCCACGTAGTAGGCCGCGGCGGCACCGCCCATCACCTGGGTGGAAAACCCGGGCGTCTGGTTGCGCGGGTGCACCTCGGCGAACCTGGCCGGCAGCGCGCCGTGGACGCCCATGGAGAGCGTCCCGCGGGCCGTGGGCAGGATGGTGGTCTGCGTCGAGGACAGGACAGACGCCAGCACCGCGACGACGATCAGCCAGCCCCAGGGGCCGAGCACCACGTCCTTCATGGCCAGGAAGACATCGTCCTGGTTGGCCTCGTTGCCCAGGCCGATCCCCTCTGAGCCCACGGTGGCGTACATCATCACCAGGAGCGCCACGGAAACGTAGATCGCCACCAGCACGAACGCCGATATGACGGCGCCGCGGCCCGGGGTGGTTGCCGGGTTTTCCGTCTCCTCGTTGACCGCCAGGCACGTGTCCCAGCCCCAGTAGATGAACAGGGCCAGCAAAGCCCCGTGCACCACGGCTCCGGGGTCGGCGAAGGCGCCCACCGGGTTGAACCACTCGACGTCGAAGGCCTGGCCCTCCGGCGGACCGCCAACGATGCGGAAGACGATGGCCAGGGCAAAGATGCCCAGCGCGATGTACTGCACATACGTCAGGACCCGCTGGACATGCTCACCCAGCCGGATGCCCCGGTAGTTCACCAGCGTCATCAGCACGATGAACAGGACCCCGGTGCCGGTGACCAGCAGCGTGTTGCCGGCCAGCGATCCGTCACCCACCAGGAGCCAGAGATATTTCCCCGCCACCTGGGCCAGGTTGGCGAGGACCACGATCCCGGCCAGTGCCACGCCCCAGCCGCCGAGCCAGCCGGCCCAGGGACCGAACGCGCGGCGCGACCAGGTGAAGGTGGTGCCGCAGTCCGGCATGGCGCTGTTGAGCTCGCGGAACGCGTAGGCAATGAACAGGACCGGAATGAACCCAAGCACCAGGACCAGGGGGGTGTAGTCGCCGTTGACGGCAACAATGAGGCCCAGCGTGGCGGCCAGCGAATACACCGGTGCGGTGGACGCCAGCCCCAGCATCACGGAGTCGCCCAGGTCCAGGATCCCGGCCCGCAGTCCCTTTGCGGGCACCGGAGTGCCGGGCGCGCCTCCGGGGCCGCCCGCCGTCGTCATGTCCGTGCTCATGCTGCTCCCGGGTTCATAGTGCGGTACCTGCCTTGGTGGAATTGGCCACTGCCGAAAGCGGCGCCGGCGCGTCAATGGTGTTGGGGACAAAGCGGCAGAAGTAGTCGGTGACGGGCCCGTCCGACTCGCGGATGCCGCAGCCCACGGATTCGCCGTCCACCACCCAGAGGCCCAGGACAGGATGGTTGCCGTCAAAGTCCGGCAGGGCGTGGTACTGCTGGTAGCACCAGCCCTCGCGGCCGTAGCCGCCGGGCTGCTCCAGGCGGATGCCGTCGGCGTGGATCCGGATGTTGTCGCCTTCGCGTCCATGCAGGGGCTTGGCCACCCATTCCTTGAGCGGACCCGGATCGGACAGGTACGCGGGGAGCAGGTTCGGGTGGTCCGGGTACAGATGCCAGAGCGCGGCCAGCAGCGCCTTGTTGGAGAGCAGCATCTTCCAGGCCGGTTCCACCCAGCGCGGGTTGTGGGCGCGCTCCAGCAGCCGGTGGCCGAAGGGCTCCTTCATCATCAGCTCCCAGGGATAGAGCTTGAAGATGGTGCTGATTAGAAAGTTGTCCAGGTCCACGAAGCGGTTCAGGTTGGGGTCCCAGCCGATATCGGACATGTTGATGCCGATGGTGGTCCAGCAGGCCTGGCTGGCCACGTCCCGCATGTAGGCCGCCGTCATCCAGTCCTCGCCGGATTCCTCCACTTCAGAATGGGCCACGTGCAGGGTGCTCATGCCCGTGCGGTACTGGAACTTCTTCCACTGCCGGATCAGGGCCTCATGGATGCCGTTCCATTGGTCCTTCCCCGGGTGGACGTCCTGCAGCCAGAACCACTGCGCAACGGCGGCCTCGATGAGCCCGGTGGGGGTGTCGGCGTTGTACTCGAGCATCTTGGCTGGGCCGCCCTGCCCGTCGTAGATGAAGTCGAACCGGCCGTACACGTCCACGTCGCCGGCCTGCAGGGAGGCCGCCGCCAGCTCAAGGGCCTGGGGACCGATGCCGATGCTGCCCATCGCGCCGGTGGCCAGGAACCTGGCTGCCTCCAGGCACATTCGGTGCATTTCTTCGGCGGTCTCCTCAAGGGTTTCCACCTCGTCCATGGTGAACTCGTAGTAGGCCGATTCGTTCCAGTACTCGATCTTCCGGCCGTCGTCCATGGTGGTGGTGGAGAACACCAGGCCCTGTTCTTCGATCTTCTGCTTCCAGCCGGGGCGGGGCTGGGAGGACATGCGCTTCACTTGTTAACCCCCTGAGACCTTGCCGCCGCCACCGCTTGACCCGCTCTTGGCACTGGTGCCGAAGCCGCCACGGCTGACCGTGCCGCCGCTGCTGCTGTAGCCGGTGGACGCCTTGGCGCCGCTGGGGATGGTCCGGGTGTAGTTCGGTGCGGTGGACCGGTTCTGCCCGATCGGCGGAACGCTTGCCCCGCGGGAGTAGAAGTACCAGGCGTAGACACCGCCGCTGCGGCCGGCCGAACTGTCGCAGTTGGTGTCTGCCACGCGCTCGCCGGTTTCGTCGTTGAAGCACACCTGCGCGTACTCGGGATCGTCCTCGTTGCTGGCAACCACTGCCGTGATGGTGCCGGCCAGGAGGGCGGTAACACCCAAGCCAACTACCACTGTGCGCCGCTGGGACCGTTTCTTCCGCGCTGCCGCCTCGTTGAGCTGCTTCTCCCGCTCGCGCGCGAACGGATCCACGGGGGTAACAGGCCCGTTCAGGAGTTCCGGCCGCAGCTCCGGCTTGGGGACCTGCCAGGGCGGTGGCTTGGCAGGGCTGCCGCCGCTGCTGTCGGTGTTTTCGGGCCCGTTTGCCGGATCCTTTTCCGGGTCTTTCCCGTCCGAGTCCACGGCGTCCCCCTCAGTTGTTAAACGGTTTGGGCGCAGCACTGCACCCCCACATGCAAGTCTCGAATCAGCGTAGTCCCTGGCGGTGCGGCCCGCGAGCACGAACCCGCCCCGGCAGCAGGGGAGAGGTGCCCATGGCCGGCGCCGGGCGGCGGTGCAGCGGGAAAACCCTAGACTGATGCCATGGAATCAGGTTCTGTGCTTGCCGTCTGCCGCGTCCACCAGCTCCTCGGTGACCAGGGCAGCGTGGGCGTCACGGCCATCGACAAACGCCCGGCCAGGGGTCCCGTCAAGGTCCACAAGCTGGGCCTCCGCGGCGACGTCCAGGCCAACCGGGTGCACCACGGCGGGGAAGACCAGGCTGTCTACGCCTATTCCCAGAATGACGCCGATTTCTGGGCCGGCGCCCTGGGCCGGGAGCTGCCGCCGGGAATTTTCGGGGAGAACCTGCGGGTGTCCGGCATCGAAGCCACCCACGCCGTGATTGGGGAGCGCTGGAAAGTGGGGACCGACGTCGAGCTGGAGGTCACCTCGCCCAGGGTTCCCTGCGCCACCTTCCAGCGGCGGATGAAGGAACCCCAGTGGGTGAAGCGCTTCACCGAGGAAGGCCGGGTGGGGGCGTACCTGCGGGTGATCCGCACCGGCAGCATCCAGGCGGGGGATCCCATCGAGCGGACGTTCGTCCCGCGCCACGGCATCACCATCGGCAGATGGTTCAGCGAGCCGGATGCAGACGTGGTCGCGGCCCTGCGGGGTGCCGAAGCCGACGGCGAGATCCGGCTGCAGGACGAATACCACACAAGTTCGGGGTGCTGCTGCGCCGGCTGGGGCAGTAGCAGCCCCGCCCGGGGCGGGGCATGTGCGCAAGCTCACCGCCGCCGTCGTCCGTCCGATTGGCACCGTGGCACTTGCGTGCCTTACACTTGAAACATCCCCCACTCCGGAAATCCCTTATTCCTGCCCAATTTTTGAGGCAGGACTGGCAAGTGTTGGGGCCCGCGCAAGCGATGCGGGCATTTTCATAGGGAGAGCCGGCTAAAGAAAACGCTGTACAGACTGCTGGGATAGCAGCCAAGAGATGCAGCGCGAAGTCCTGCCATGGGATTGCGAAAGCGCCGGACTTCTGTGACCGGCCGGTCAACGTTTGCCCGGCACCATCGGCACGTGTACTGCGGCTCCGCTCACCTCGGGTAGTGCCGCCTGGCCCCCTATGGATGAGGAACATCTCCCTATGCCCGAAAACCTGAACGAAACCACCGCTGTCATCGAAGAAGCTCCCGTGGCCGCCGCTGAGGCTCCCGCGGCCGCTCCGGCCGGTGAAGCCCCTGAAGCTCCCGCAACCGCGCAGGCCCAGCAGGATGACGAAAACACCGTGAAGTTCGCCGACCTCGGCATCGACGGCCGCGTCCTGGCCGCCCTGCAGGATGTCGGCTACGAAAAGCCCTCACCCATCCAGGCAGCCACCATCCCGCTGCTGCTCGAAGGCCGCGACGTCGTTGGCCTGGCCCAGACCGGTACCGGCAAGACTGCAGCATTCGCAGTGCCGGCGCTGTCCCGCCTGGCCGAACTCCACGACCTCAACGGCCCGTCCCGCAAGACCCAGGCCCTGGTCCTGGCCCCCACCCGCGAGCTGGCCCTGCAGGTTGCCGAGGCCTTCACCTCCTACGCCAAGCACATCGATGACTTCACCGTGCTGCCCGTCTACGGCGGCTCAGCCTACGGTCCCCAGCTGGCCGGCCTGCGCCGCGGCGCCCAGGTGGTTGTTGGCACCCCCGGCCGCGTCATCGACCACATCGCCAAGGGATCCCTTGACCTGTCCGAACTCCAGTACCTGGTGCTGGACGAGGCCGACGAGATGCTGCGCATGGGCTTCGCCGAAGACGTGGAGCAGATCTTCCAGCAGACCCCCGAGGACCGCCAGGTTGCCCTGTTCTCGGCCACCATGCCCAGCCAGATCCGCCGGATGTCCAAGCAGTACCTGAACGATCCCGCCGAGATCTCGGTCAAGACCAAGACCTCCACGGGCACCAACATCCGCCAGCGCTACCTGCAGGTCATGGGCCCGCACAAGCTGGACGCGCTGACCCGCATCCTTGAGGTTGAGGAATTCGACGGCGTCATCGCCTTCGTGCGCACCAAGATGGCCACCGAGGACCTGGCTGACAAGCTGAAGTCCCGCGGTTTCCAGGCTGCCGCCATCAACGGCGACATCCCGCAGCAGCAGCGCGAGCGCACCGTTGACGCGCTGAAGGAAGGCCGCATCGACATTCTGGTGGCCACCGACGTCGCCGCCCGCGGCCTGGACGTGGAGCGCATCAGCCACGTGGTCAACTACGACATCCCGCACGACACCGAGTCCTACGTGCACCGGATCGGCCGCACCGGCCGCGCCGGCCGCAACGGCGACGCGATCCTGTTCATGACGCCGCGCGAGAAGTACCTGCTGCGCGCCATCGAAAAGGCCACCCGCCAGCCGGTGGAGCAGATGCACCTGCCCACCGCCGAGACCGTGAACACGCTGCGCCTGGGCAAGTTCGCCGAGCGCATCACCGAGACCCTCGAGTCCGAGGACGTCTCGATGTTCCGCGACCTGATCGCTTCCTACGAGGAAGAGCACAAGGTGCCGGCAGCAGAAATCGCTGCGGCACTGGCCGTCATGGCACAGGGCGGGCAGCCGCTGCTGGTCAAGGAACTGCCTGCTGCGCCCGAGTTCCAGAAGCGCGAACGCTCCAAGGACGGCTTCGGCTCCCGCGGGCCGACCCGCGCCCTGACCGAGGGCAACGCCACCTACCGCATCGCGGTGGGCCGGCGCCAGCGGGTCATGCCCGGCTCGATCGTGGGCGCCATCGCCAACGAGGGCGGCATCTCCTCCGCCCAGATCGGCGGCATCGACATCCGCTCGGACCACTCCCTGGTGGAGCTGCCCGCGGACCTGAGCGCCGAGCAGCTGCGTGCACTGTCCCGCACCCGGATCGGCGGTGAGCTGATCCACCTCGAGCTGGACAACGGCCGCAAGCCCTCCGGTGACCGTGGCGCCTACCAGGGCAACCGGGGCGGCAACTTCAAGGGCAACGGCGGGTTCAAGAAGGAATTCCGGAAGAACGACGGCGAGCGGTCCTCCGCCGACCGCGGCGGCCGTTCCTACAGCGACCGTTCCGAGCGTTCCTTCAGCGACCGTGGTGACTCCCGTTTCGCCGGCCACGGCGATGGCTCCCGCAAGCCCCGCAGCGCCGGTGACAGCGGCCACCGCGATTTCAACCGCAAGGGCAAGTGGTAAACCTTCCGGACGTTGAGTAATTGACGACGTCGATGGGCCGGCTTTCGAGCCGGCCCATCGGCATTTAACCGGGGGCCAGGTCCGGCCGGTGTGGGGCTCGACACATTTGGCGCCCAAGACCTTGGGGAGGGGCCCCGGGCGGCGGCTTCCGCCGTCGTACGCCCGCCGCTCCATGGCCTCTGCAGGCCCGGAATCCCGCGGAATTTCCACCGACAAGCGCCAGGAAAAGTGCGCGATTCCGGATCGTGGGAGCACCCGGAGGGCCGATTTGTTGGTGCGGAAATCTTCCGGTAGAGTATTTACTCGTTGCCCCCCTAGCTCAGTGGTAGAGCGCGTTCTTGGTAAGAACGAGGTCACCGGATCGATTCCGGTGGGGGGCTCTGAATGAGGGCCTGCGTCAAGGCGGTTTGACCGGCTTGACGCAGGTTTTTCTCATTCGTGGCGGTGTAGCTCAGTTGGTTAGAGCGCACGACTCATAATCGTGAGGTCGGGAGATCGAGCCTCCCCACCGCTACAGGCCAAGCCCCCGGAATCCCCCGAGATTCCGGGGGCTTTCCTGTTTGGGGGAAGATGCAGGTGAGTGGAGCATTCTCCTGGTTTCCCCCGAAATCCCTCCGAATCTCCACACGGTGGCTACAAAATGGCTACTGCGCTCCGGGAGCGCGTCAAAGGGTTCGGCGGCTTAGCCTTGCCCACTTGCCACAATCAATCAATTTCCCGTCAAGCCTCTGTGAGCTTGAAGATGCACGGCTTACGCTGAAGTTCTTCCGTAAGTCAGTGGACTAAGGAGGTTCTGTGAAGGGGTGGGTCCATCCAACAGTGCGACGCGGCACGATCTATTGGAATGCGCAGGCAGTCGGCTTTACGGGTCTTGCCCTTGTCCTCATCTTCTTCGCTGTGCAGGCCCCCACGGCCGAGCGGTTCTGGTGGGCCGGTCTCGCCGTGATTGCGGCAATCCTCTTCTGGTTCCTGGCGAGGAAGATGATCAAGGACCTGCAACACGAGTTCCGGTACGAAGACGATGAGGACGCTGAGAAGCAGACTTGATCTCAGGCCCTTTATGGGCTCAAATTCAAAGAGGGCGCTCCGGTACCGCTCTTAGCTTCCTGCTCCCTTGTAGGCCCTGCCAGCAGGTCATGGAGGGCCGCAGCTTCCAGTAATTAATGACTGGCTGGCGACCTTCAGCACAGATGACGCCCGACGCCGGGCGTACCGGCAGCTCGGCAGGATGTTGCAGTACGCGGTGGACTCGGGCTACCTTGCCGCCAACCCCGCACGTAACGCCACGATCAATAACGTACCCACCCCTGAGCCCGCACGGGAACCTGCCGCCCTCACCGCCCCGCAACTCATGGCGCTCGCGGAGCAGGCCGCCACGGGCGGACGCTACGCCGGGCACTCTCACGATGCCTACAAACTCTTGATTCTCTTCGCTGGAACCACGGGGTTGAGATGGTCGGAAGTCTCTGGCCTGAAGGCGGGTACCCTCATGTTTGGCGACAACCCCGAGGTTGTCGTCCGATCTACCCTTGTCCCGGTGGACGGGCGGTTGCAGTTCAGGGAGACGACCAAGGGGCGCAAGCCTCGCACGGTACCTATCCCTCGCTCAGTTGCGAGTGAGCTTGAGGTGCACGTGAGGCCTATGGCCCCCACTGGTCTGGTGTTCACTTCGCCAACCGGTACCCAACTCAGGGCTTCCAACTTTGCCCGGCGCGTGTTCCATCCAGCAGTGGAACGATGCCGGGCATTGGACTCGACGTTCCCCGAGATTGTCTTTCACGACCTCCGGCGTACCGCCGTCACCCTGGCGATCAGTGCCGGGGCCAACGTGAAAGTGGTCCAGCAGATAGCCGGGCATAGCTCTGCAGTAACCACGCTCGACGTGTACGCCCAACTCTTCGCCCACGATGCTCATTCCTCAGCACGGGCTGTGGATGCCCTGCTGAATGGCGACGTTGCTTAACCACGGAGGTGGCGAAGAGAAAGAAGGTGGCTACAGAATGGCTACAAAAGTTCGTATGTGCGCAGTAAAAACGAAGCGGAACTGCACGACTCATAATCGTGAGGTCGGGAGATCGAGCCTCCCCACCGCTACAGGCCAAGCCCCCGGAATCCCCCGAGATTCCGGGGGCTTTCCTGTTTCCCGGGCACGATGCCTCCGCCCATCCAGGCGCAAGCGACGCGCTGAACCATTCCCGCCAGGGATATTCACCTGCGCTGCCCGCATCCGGGCCTCGACATGGACCATGGGGTGCGGAAGGGAATCTGCGGGTCGTGACAAGACACACCATTGCGCAGTAGCTTGGCAGCAACTGGCGGACGGGGGATTCGGTGGACATTCTGGCAGCGGTGATGGAGCCGTTCCGGTGGCTCGTGTCCGCCACAATGGTCGTATGCCACGACTTCCTGGCGGGCGCGGGCATGCCGGCGGCCAGTGGCTGGACCTGGACGCTGTCCATCATTGGCCTGGTGCTGGTGATCCGTGCCGCGCTGATCCCGGTCTTCCTGGCCCAGGTCCGCGCGCAGCGCCGCATGCGGCTGCTGCAGCCGGACCTGAAGGAGCTCCAGGACAAGTACCGGGGCCGGACGGACCAGGCGTCCCGGCAGGCCATGGCCCAGGAGCAGATGGCCCTGTACAAGAAACACGGCACCAATCCGTTCTCCGCCTGCCTTCCGCTGCTGATCCAGGCACCGTTCTTCCTGGCCCTCTTCCAGGTACTGTCCGGAATCTCCAACGCCGCGCGGCAGGGCACAGGCATCGGGACCATGCGCCCGGACCAAGTGGTTCAGTTCGATTCGTCCAGCATCTTCGGGGCGCCGTTGTCGGCCTCCCTGCTGCACGGCAGCGGCAACCTCGCCGCGGTGGCCGTGCTCGCCGTCGCCATGATCCTGGTGATGACCGCCTGCCAATTCGTGACGCAGAAGCTGGCAGCCTCCCGTGCCATGGCCGGCCAGGACAGCGACAGTCCGCTGGTGCGCCAGCAGAGGATCCTCCTCTATGTCCTGCCGCTGGTCTTCGGTGCGGGCGGGATCTTCTTTCCCATCGGCGTCCTGGTCTACTGGACGGTTTCCAACCTCTGGACCCTGGGACAGCAATCGCTGGTGTCCCGGGAGCCCACCCGGACGTGATGCCTGCGGGAAGAGCGGGCCCAGGGCGCAGCCGGCGTGGTGTACGTGCGTTACAGATGTTGACCCAGCAGGCAGAATGAAGGCATGACACGCATCGCCATCATCGGCGGCCACGGGAAAGTGGCCCTCCTCCTGTCCGAACTCCTCACCGGCGAAGGCCACTCGGTCACCTCGTTCATCCGCAACCCGGATCACTCGGCTGACGTCGCTGCCACCGGTGCCGTCCCCGCGGTCCTGGACGTGGAACATTCGACGACGGCGGACATCGCCGAAGCGCTGAAGGGCCACGACGCCGTGGTCTGGTCTGCCGGTGCCGGCGGGGGCAATCCCGAGCGCACCTATGCAGTGGACCGTGATGCCGCCATCCGTTCCATGGACGCCGCGGAACAGGCCGGCGTGGACCGCTATGTCATGGTGTCCTACTTCGGCGCCGGCAAGGACCACGGGGTTCCGGAAAGCAACAGCTTCTTTGCCTACGCCGAAGCGAAGGCAGCGGCGGATGAGCACCTGCGGAACTCGGGCCTGGCATGGACCATCCTTGGCCCAAGTGCCCTGACCGACGGCCCCGGAACCGGGCGGATCCATGTGGACCCCTCACCCGAAGAGGAAGCTGACACGTCCCGGGTCAACGCGGCGATCGTGGCCGCGGCCGTGCTGGACCTGCCGCACACCGCGGGCCGGACCATCGAGTTCTGCGACGGCAGGCTCCCCGTGGCGGCGGCACTGGATCCCCGCCCGTAGCGGCGGGCCGGGAAGAGGCTGATGGATCAGCTTGCCCTCATCGTTGGATTGCTCCTGGCCACGGTGGTGGCCGTGGGCCTGGGGGACAGGCTGCGGTTGCCGTATCCGGTCCTGATGCTCCTCCTGGCGGTTGCCCTGACGTTCATCCCGGGCTTCCCTGCGCTGGAGATCGACCCCGAACTGATCCTGCCCATCTTCCTGCCACCGCTGTTGTTCGCCACCGCGCAGCGAAGCTCGTGGGCCGTGTTCAGGGTCAGGTGGCGGACGCTGATTATGCTGGCGGTGGCCCTGGTGGTCATCAGCACGGCCGTGGTGGCCGGGGCGGCATGGCTGATGATCCCGGGCATCGGGGTCCCGGCCGCCATCGCCCTGGGCGCCATGGTGGCACCGCCGGATCCTGTGGCCGTGGAATCCGTGGCAGGCCGCGTGCATATGCCGCGCCGCCTGACCACGGTCCTTCAAAGCGAGGGCCTCTTCAACGACGCCGCCGCCATCGTCATCTTCCAGGCCGCCGTCGCTGCCGCAGTGGGCGGCAGCAAGGTGCGGCCCGACGTCGTCCTGCAGTTCCTGGTGGGCGCGGCACTTGCCGTCCTGGTGGGCGTTGCGATGGGTTGGCTGATCGCCCTGGTCACCCGGCTGGTCAGCTCCATGGTGGCCCGCAGCGCGGTCACCCTGGTGGTGCCGTTTGCCGCCTACATCCTTGCCGAGGAAGTCCATGCCTCCGGCGTTATCGCCGTGGTGGTCACCGCCCTTGAGATGCAGCGCCACGCGCGCCCGCAGGACGCCGCCGAACGGGTCACCCGGACTGCGTTCTGGGACGTGGTGGAGTTGCTGGTCACCGGACTGGCTTTCGGCTTGGTGGGACTGGAAATCCGCCATGTCGTCCGGGACGAAGGCACCGCGGTATTCGGCATGGCAGGGGTGGCGGCCGTAATCTGCGTCCTGGTCTTCGCGGTCCGGTTCCTGTGGCTGGCAGTGCTGGCCCTCGGCGCGAGGAAACGCCGGAACCTCCTCCAGCCCACATCCCTGAAGGAAGTCCTCATCCTTACCTGGTGCGGCATGCGCGGCCTGGCCACGCTTGCCCTGGCGCTGGCCCTGCCGCTCACCCTGGCGGACGGCACGCCGTTCCCCGGGCGGGACTACCTGCTGGTGATTGCCTGCGCGGTACTGTTGGCAACTCTGGTCCTGCCCGGGCTGACCCTGCCATGGCTCATGAAAGTCCTGAACGCAACGGAGGACGGCACCGCCGAACGCGACGCCGTCCGGCTGCTCGCAACCCGCGCCCAGGAAGCCGCCGTCGCAGCCCTGAAGCAACATGACCTCATGAAAGACCTGCCCCCTGAGAAGGTGTCGCTGGTCAAGGACCGGATGCGCCGCCTGCATGCGGAGCTGACGGACGGCAGCCTGCGGGACGAGCCGTTGGCGGAGAAGCGCCAGCGGGGACGCGAACTGGCCATCGCCGTGCAGACCATCGCCCTGGACGCGGCCAGGCAGGAAGTGGTGGCGGCCCGGAACGAGCCGGGCATGGACCCGGAAGTGGCGGACCGGGTGCTCCGGCAGCTGGACCTGCGCACCATGGTGATGCCTGAGTGAGCGGTCCTATGCGGGGATGACCGGCGCAGGAAGTTCCAGGTCCAGGGAGTTCTTCTCCACGTAGTCCAGCGCGCAGCGCACCGCGCCCACCGTCACGATCGAGTCGCCCAGCGGGGACACGGCCACCCGCGGGGGAGTGGCGGTGAAATCCTCCAGGCGTTCAGTGATGGAGGCGAGCAGGACGTCCGCCGATTGGGCGACGCCGCCGCCGATCACCACCAGCTCCGGGTTCAGCATGGTGGCAACGGTCCCCACCACCCGGGCCATCCTGTCCGCAAGCCTGTCCAGGATGCCCACCGCCACGGCGTCCCCGCCGGCCGCGGCGGCGAAGACGTGCTCAGCCTCCACCCTCCCGTGCCCGCCGTTCCGGAGGGCAGTGGGCACTGGCGTGGCGAGGGCTTCGGCGGCCCACGTCCTGGCCAGGTAGGCGACGCCGTAGGTGTCGCCCACACCTTCCACCAGGTCCAGGTAGGCAAGCTCGCCCGCGCTGCCCCGGGTGCCGTGGACCAGCCGGCCGCCCTCGACGATGCCCGAGCCGAGGCGTTCGCTGGCCAGGATGACCACGACGTCGTCCACCCCTGCGGCTGCGCCCTGCCAGCGGTCACCCAGGGCAGCGAGGTTGGCGTCGTTTTCCAGCAGTACGGTCCAGCCCCGGGTTTCCTTGAGCGCCGGGCGCAGCCCCAGGTCGAAAAGGCCCCAGAATTTCTGCGTGGCCACCACCTCCCCGTGCCGGTCCACCGGCGCGGCCACCCCGGCGCAGACGGCCAGCACCTGTCCGGGCTCCGCTCCGGCGGCGTGGAGCGCGGCCATGGCCACCCCGTCGATGAAGGCGATGCGTTCACGGGAGCCCACCTCCCCGGCCTGGAAGGGCCGGCTGGACCGCCCCAGGACAGTGCCACGGAGATCGGAGGCAACCACGGTGACCTTGGAGTAGCCGATGTCCATGCCGAGGACCACGCCCGCGCGTTCGTTGAGTTCGAACCGGCGGGCGGGCCGGCCCTTCTGGTAGCCGCCGAACTCGCGCTGGTTCTCCCGCTCCAGGATCCAGCCGCGCCGGACCAAATCCTCGCAGACGGCGATGGTGGTGGCGCGGGTCAGCCCGGTGGCAGCCATGACGTCCGTGACCGTCACCGCACCCGAGGCGCGCATGAACTCCAGCACTGCGCCGGCGCTGACCCGCCGCAGCAGCTGGGGAGTCGCGGGAACGGGTTCAGCCATGCTGTTGACCTTCCTGTACAAAGCACCAGATAATACTTGGGAAAGTAAATTTAGATTCAATATCAATATAGCTGCACTACGTATTAACCGCACTGAAGAAAAGGGTCAGTCCTTGTCCACCACTGCCACGCTGGCAACCCTGTCCGACTCCGACCGCCTGGCCGACCCCAACTGGTGGCGCCAGGCCTCCGTCTACCAGATCTATCCCCGCAGCTTCGCGGACTCCAATGGCGACGGTATCGGCGACCTGAAGGGCATTACCGCCAAGGTCCCGTACCTGAAGTCGCTGGGAATCGACGCCGTCTGGCTGAGCCCGTTCTACCCCTCCGCGCTGGCGGATGGCGGCTACGACGTGGACGACTACCGCGACGTCGACCCCAAGCTGGGCACGCTGGCCGACTTCGACGAGATGGCCAAGGCCCTGCACGAGGCCGGCATCAAGCTGATTGCCGACATCGTGCCCAATCACTCGTCCAACCGGCACAAGTGGTTCCAGGAGGCGCTGGCATCACCCAAGGGCTCCCCGGCCCGGGACCGCTACATCTTCCGGGACGGCAAGGGCCCCAACGGCGAGTTCCCGCCGTCGGACTGGGATTCGGTGTTTGGCGGACCCGCCTGGGAGCGCATCACCGAACCGGACGGCACCCCCGGCCAGTGGTACATGCACATCTTTGCCAAGGAGCAGCCGGACCTGAACTGGTCCAACCGGGAAATCCGCGACGACTTCCTCAAGACCCTGCGCTTCTGGTCCGACCGCGGCGTGGACGGCTTCCGCGTCGACGTGGCCCACGCCCTCACCAAGGACCTCACCGAGCCGCTGCTGTCCAAGCTCGAGCTGAGCGCTGCGAACACCGGCGTGGACGGTTTCGACGACGGCTCGCACCCGTTCTGGGACCGCGACGAAGTGCACGAAATCTATGCCGAGTGGCGCGAGGTCTTCAACGAGTACAACCCGCCCCGCACCGCCGTCGCCGAAGCCTGGGTGCACGCCACCCGGCGTGCCCGGTACGCCAGCCCGCAGGGGCTGGGCCAGGCGTTCAACTTCGACCTGCTGCAGGCCGACTTCGACGCCGCGGAGTACAAGGAGATCATCACCCGCAACCTCGCCGAGGCTGCCGCCACCGGAGCTTCCTCCACCTGGGTGTTCTCCAACCACGATGTCGTCCGGCATGCCACCCGCTACGGCCTGCCGCAGGTGGCGAAGGAGAAGGCCGGCGCGAAGGGCCAGGACGGCAAGGACTGGCTGCTCGCCGGTGGACCCAAGGACCAGCTGGATGTGGAACTCGGTGAACGCCGCGCCCGCGCCGCCACGCTGCTGATGCTCGCCGTACCGGGCTCCGCCTACCTTTACCAGGGTGAGGAACTTGGGCTGCAGGAAGTGGCCGAGATCCCGGAATCCGAACGCCAGGATCCGTCCTTCTTCCGCAACAAGGGCGTGGAGATCGGCCGCGACGGCTGCCGCGTTCCGCTGCCGTGGAAGGTGGAGGGCACCTCCTTCGGCTTCGGCGATGGCGGGTCGCACCTGCCGCAGCCGGACTGGTTCAGCAAGTACGCGGTGGAGGCCCAGGACGGAACCGAAGGCTCCACCCTTGAGCTTTACCGCAAGGCACTGAAACTGCGCCGCGAGCTGCAGACCGGCGAGGAACTCGAATGGGTGGACACCGGCAATCCGGACGTCCTGCACTTCAAGCGCCCCAACGGCTGGCAGTCCGTGACCAACTTTGGGAACACCGCCGTCGACCTTCCCGCCGGCGGGGTGCTGGTCTCCAGCGCGCCGCTGGAAGACGGCAAGCTGCCGGCCAACACCACCGCGTGGCTGCGCTGATGCCGGCTGCCCGGCCGGACGGGGCCTCCTGATGCAGGAAGTCATCTATGGATGCATGGGCCTGGGCGGCAGCTGGTCTGAGGAGCCGCATGGTGCCGGCCATGTGGACCAGGCGGCCGCTGCCGTCCAGGCTGCCCTGGATGCGGGCATCACCCTGTTCGACCATGCGGACATCTACCGCAACGGCAAGTCCGAAGCGGTGTTCGGTGAGGTCCTCGCGGCCAGTCCGGGCCTGCGGGAGCGGATCCGGCTGCAGACCAAGTGCGGCATCCGGCTCAACGAACGCGGCCTGCAGACGCACTATGACCTCAGCCGGGAGGCCATCCTTGAACGGGTCGAGGGCAGCCTGAAACGGCTCCGCACCGACTACGTGGATATCCTGCTGCTGCACCGCCCGGACCCCTTGGCGGACCCCGCAGAGGTGGCATCGGCCGTCAGGCAGCTCCTGGCGGAAGGGAAGATCAGGCAGGTGGGCGTTTCCAACATGTCCGCCGCCCAGATCGAGGTCCTGCAGGACCGGCTGGAGGTGCCCGTCGTGGCCAACCAGCTGGAGATGAGCCTGCTCAAGCGGGCGTGGCTGGAAAGCCAGGTGCTGGTCAACCACCCGGAGCACCTGGACTACAGCTTCCCGCACGGCACCCTGGAGTACTGCACCCGCAACAACGTCACCCTGCAGGCATACGGCTCGCTGGCCAAGGGTGTTTACACGGGCGCGGAGCCGGACAGTCCCACCCCCGCAGAGGCGGCCACCGCAGAACTGGTGGCGGATCTTGCGGGGGAGTACGGCACCTCGGGTGAAGGCATCCTCCTGGGGTGGCTGATGAAGCATCCGGCGGGAATCGCACCGGTGATCGGAACGGTCAACCCCGGGCGGATCCGTGCCTGCGCTGATGCCGCCCGGGTGGCCGGGGAACTCACCCGTGCCGACTGGTACAAGCTCTGGATCAGCGCCCGCGGCAGCAACATTCCCTAGCCACCAATCGGGCAGCAGCAAGTTCCGTTATGGACCTCAGGGCGGTCCTTGCTGCTGCCTGCCCTGCCCGGAAACGCAGTCACAACGCGTTTAGTTCGTATTGATCCTCACAAGCTGGCCGTTTTCTTCGCCGTGCCGCTTGCAGGCCGGATACTGTAGAAAGCATGACGTCTACCATCGCCGCCGAAACCGTTAGGCCGGAACGCAATATCCCCGCAGAGATCGCCCGCTCCTGGCTGCTGGTCAATGCCATGAAGACGGAGCTTTTCGACCAGTCGGCCGTCTCGCGCGCCGACTCGATCATCCTGGATATTGAAGACGCCGTAGACCCGTCGCAGAAGGACCAGGCCCGGAACAACGTCATCGACTGGCTGACCGCCGGCGGCAAGGCCTGGGTCCGGATCAACGACGCCACCAGCCCGTTCTGGGCCGATGACCTCGCCGGCCTCCGCGGCACCCCCGGCCTGCTGGGCGTCATGCTCGCCAAGACCGAATCGGCGGACCAGGTCACGGAAAGCTACCACCGCATGGACGGCAAGACCCCCGTTATTCCGCTGGTGGAATCCGCCGTCGGCATCGAGGAAGCCAACCACATCGCCAAGGCCCAGGGCGCGTTCCGCCTGGCCTTCGGTTCCGGTGACTTCCGCCGCGATACCGGCATGGCCGCCACCCAGGAGGCCATGGCCTACCCGCGCGCCAAGCTGGTCGTCGCCAGCCGCGTGGGCAACCTGCCGGGCCCCATTGACGGCCCCACGGTCGGAACCAACCACCCCATCCTGCGCGAGCAGACCGGCATCACGGTGATGATGGGCATGACCGGCAAGCTCTGCCTCGCCATCGACCAGACCCCGGTCATCAACGAGGTCATCAGCCCCACGCCGTCCGATGTCGCCTGGGCCACCGACTTCATGAACGATTTCGAAGCCAACGGCCGCGTCATCCGTGACGGCTCCGACCTGCCCCGCCTGGGCCGCGCCGAGAAGATCATGAAGCTCGCGGTGGCCTTTGGGGTGCAGCCCGCGCTGTAGCGCCCACCCATCACTTCAGGAGACCCCGTGACCGATGCCCGCTATCTGGTCCACGGGGTCTTTTGGGATGGGCCGCAGGCTTCGAAACCAGCGGATGACGCCGGCGCTCCCGTCCTGCGCCTGCAGTCACCGGACGGTGACTTCCGGCAGCTCAGCCTGGCCGCAGGGGTCCGGCTCGGTTTTGAGGTGGTGCACTCCGGCAGGTTCTGCCTGGGCCACGTCCGTGTCCAGCCGGGCAGCTCCCGCAGCCATATTCTCTGCTCGCGGGCCGCCCCGGCGGAACGGGGCAAGCAGTGTGAGCGCTGCTTTGTGCTGGACGAAGCCCGCCTGATGCACGACTTCCACCGCGGCGGGCGGGTCACGCCGGGCCTGCGCGAGTACTTGATGCAGGAACACTGGCTGTACGTGGCCACGTTCGCCGGCGGCGCCACCAAGGTGGGAACGGCGTCCGGGCCGCGGAAATGGAACCGGCTCGCCGAGCAGGGGGCCGCCGCCGCGCAATACGTTGCCCGGGCTGACGACGGCCGGGTGGTGCGGATCCTCGAGGACCTGGTGACGGCCGGGGCGGGCCTTACGCAGCAGGTTCGCAGCGCGGCAAAGGCCGAGGGCCTGCTGCGGCCGCTTCCGGCCGCGCAGCTGGCCGCCGTCAACGCCGGCGCCGCCGACAAGGTGCGTGAACTCCTGGCCCGCACCGCGGTGGAGGGCTTTGACACCGTGGCGGAACAGTGGGTCCGGCCCGCCCATGCCGATGGCCTGTATGGAAGCGACTCCCGGCACGCGTATCCGCATCCCCTGGAACGGGGACGCCACGGCTTCGCTGTTGCGGCCCTGAGCGGGCAGAACGCGTTGGCGCAGCTGGACGGCACGGATGCCGGGTTCGTGGTCAACCTGTCGCGGCTGGCCGCCCGGAACATAGTGCTGGGGGACTACGCCTCGGAGGTGCCGGCAGTCCAGGAATCCCTGTTCTAGCCTGCCCGGTAGACTGGGACGGTGCTGAACGAATTCTGGGCCACCGCGCCAACCCGCTACAAAGTCCTGGTGTTCAGCGCGATGGGATTGATCGGCGTCGGCATCATCCTCAACCTCATCGGCAACACCGGCGGCAACCAAACACTTGCCATGGCCTCGCTGCCCCTGATCGGACTGGGCCTCGTGCTGCACGTCGTCGGCCTCGTGGTCCGCGGGCAAGCGATCCGGAAAACCCTCAAGCGCTAGCTGCGGCGTTCCGCAGGACATGGCTGCGGGCGTGCTCCACGGCATCGGGAAGGTGCTCGAACAGGTGTTTGTGGTGGCGCAGGGAACGGATCACCCCCACATTGGTCACCAGGGCCAGGTGGTCCGGCCGGACGCCCTTGAGCAGGACCGTGATGCCGCGGAGTTCCAGTGCGGCGATAACCTCTACCAGCGCGTGCGCGCCGGTAGCATCAAGCATCCGCAGTTGCGAGAGCCTGATGATCGCAACCTGGACATCCCTGACCTGGCTGATTTCCTGCAGGATCCGTTCGGCGGCGCCAAAGAACATCGCGCCGTCCAGCCGCAGGACGGCGATGTGCTCATCCCCTTCGGCTGATGGTCCGGGGACCGGTTCCCGTTGTACGCCGCTGAGCGAGGCGAATTTACGCAGCGCGAAGAGCGCCGCCGCGGCAAGGCCGATCTGGATGGCAACGATCAGGTCGAAGGCAACGGTGATGACCGCCGTAAGGACGAAGACCGCGGCGTCTGCCCGCGTGGAGCGCAGGATGGCGGCGACGGTGCGCCGGGAAACCATCCTTACGGCCGTGACCATCAGGACCCCACCCAGTGCCGCCAACGGGATGCGGCTGACCATTCCGGACGCCAGGTAGGTAATGCCCAGCAACACAACCGCATGGACTGCCGCGGCAAGGCGCGTTCGTGCCCCGGAACGGACGTTGACGGCCGTCCTGGCGATGGCACCCGTTGCGGGCATGCCGCCGAACAGGCCGGCGGCGATGGATGCCAGGCCCTGGCCGGTCAGTTCACGATCCGGGCTGTAGGGTCCGGTGGGCCTGCCGTCCGGTCCGGCCATTCCCGCGGCCACCCTGGCTGAGAGCAGCGACTCGATGGCTGCAAGGACGGCGATTGCTGCCGCGGGCATGGCAAGGCTGCCCACAGAGGCCAGGTCCACGGTGGGCAAGGCCGGAGCGGGAAGGGCATGCGGCAGCGGGCCGATCCGCGGGACGTCCAGCTGCAGGAGTTCGGCCGACGCCGTGGCCAGGAGGACCGCTACCAGGCTGGCGGGAAGGGCCCGGAAGAGCTTTTGCAGCAGGACCATGACGACGGCGACCAGCACCACGAGCGCCAGCGTCAGCAGGACCGTGGGAGCCTGTGCGGCGGAGGCAGCTTCAACGGCAGCGACGACGGTGTTGTGCCCGGGGACGCCGGATGTGCCCGTTGCGAGCGGAATCTGCTGGAGGAAGATGATGGCCGCAATTCCGAGGGTGAAGCCCTCCACCACAGGCCAGGGGATGAAAGCCACGGCCCTGCCCAGGCCGCTGAATCCCATGAGGCACACCAGCAGCCCTGCCATGAGTGAGAGCAGTGCCACGCTGCCTGGGCCATGGACTGCTACCACGGGCGCGAGGACCACCACCATGGCACCGGTAGGACCGGAAACCTGCACCGGTGACCCGCCCATGAGCGCTGCCGCCAGTCCCGCCACGATGGCGGTGATGAGCCCCGCCTCGGCCCCCACGCCGGAACTGACGCCAAACGCGAGGGCAAGCGGCAGGGCGACGATCCCCACGGTGATGCCCGCCAGCAGGTCCGTGCGCCACGAGGCGC
The DNA here is from genome assembly GCF_029581595.2 of Arthrobacter sp. NQ7. Classification (NCBI taxonomy): domain Bacteria; kingdom Bacillati; phylum Actinomycetota; class Actinomycetes; order Micrococcales; family Micrococcaceae; genus Arthrobacter; species Arthrobacter sp. NQ7. Next base: position 463,751 of record NZ_JARFXU020000001.1, read on the forward strand.
GGAGGCCGGCGTAGTCCTGCCGGGACGGGAGGAACCGGGTAAACCTCCTGGCGGCCTGGACGGTGGCCGGGACGGAGCCGGCGATCACGACACCGGCCCGCGGGAAAGATGCTCCGCCTGCAGCTGCTGGGCCAGCCGGAGCTGTTCGTTCGATTCCGACAGACTGTCCAGGAGGAAGGTCCGTGCGATCGCGAGCAGTTGCGAGACCCCCGGGTGCGCCAGTTGGTAGGTCACGGCGTTGGCCGTGCGAACGGAGGTCACAACCTTGTGCCTGCGCAGCGTGGCAAGGTGCTGGGAGAGGTGCGAGGCTTCAAGGCCCGTCTCCGCCAAAAGGTAACTGACGGCGGCGGTTTCCCCCGGAGCTGCGGCCAGCAGTTCAAGGATCCGGATCCGTGCCGGATGCGCCAGGCCCTTGAACAGATTGGCTTTGATCTCATACAGCGGCGCTTGGGCGGAAGACAGCAAGGGAGGAACTCCAACCGGATTGATGGATTGATGAATTCATCATACCAGTGGGTTGCGCGCGTTGTTCCGCGAAGGCCGGCGATAGGCTGGAAGCCATGACTATCAATCCGGACCTGCAGGGCCGAAGCTACCCTGCCGCAGAGGTGTATGACGTTGGCCGCGAAAAAATCCGCGAGTTCGCCCGAGCCGTGAAGGCCACCCACCCCGCACACTTCGATGTCGACGCAGCCAGGGGCCTGGGACATCCCGACCTGGTGGCGCCTCCCACCTTCGCGATCATCATCGCCCAGCGGGCCGACGCCCAGCTCATCGAGGATCCGGAAGCAGGCATCGACTTCTCCCGCGTGGTCCACGCCGATCAGCGCTTCACCCACCACCGGCCCATCGTCGCCGGTGACCGCCTCGTAGCCGAGCTGCACGTCGACGGCGTCCGGGCCATGGGCGGCGGCGCCATGATCACCACCCGCTCGGAAATCTTCGCCCTCAGCGGCGGGGACTCCCGGGAGCCGGTCGCCACCACCACGTCATCCATCCTGGTCCGCGGAGAGGGACAGTAACCATGAGCCCCAGCTTCAACGAACTCAGCGCCGGCCAGGAGATCGGCAGCCGCACCATCGAGGTCACCCGCACCGACCTCGTCAAGTACGCCGGGGCGTCCGGTGACTTCAACCCCATCCACTGGAACGAGGCCTTCGCTACCAGCGTGGAACTGCCCGGCGTCATCGCGCACGGCATGTTCACCATGGGCTCCGCCGTGCAGCTGGTGACCGACTGGGCGGGCGACCCCGCCGCCGTCGTCGATTTCCAGACCCGCTTCACCAAGCCCGTCCTGGTCGAGGACACCACCGGCACCGAGCGGCCCGGCGCCACCATCGAGGTCAGCGGCACCATCGGAAAGCTCGACGCCGATGCGGGCACCGCCCGCGTGGACCTTACCGTGGTGGCGGCGGGCCAGAAGGTCCTGATGAAGGCCCAGGCCCTCGTCAAGCTGTCCTGAGCTGCAACCTTTGACCACTCCTGCAGGAACCACCGCAACGGCCGGGCAGGTCACGCACTGGCGGAACGCCGTGGTGGTGGCCTACGGCGCCAGCGGCCTGGCCTTCGCGTCCTGGGTGTCCCGGCTGCCCGCCATCCGGGACACCCTGGACCTCAGCCCGGGCACCATCGGCGCCATCCTGCTGTGCATGACCCTGGGCTCCTTCGCCTCCGTCTCCGCTTCCGGGCTCATCGTGCTGCGGCTGGGATCCAAACGCACCATCCGGACCGGCAGCATCATGGTGGGTGCAGGCCTGCTGACGGCGGGTTTTGGCACAACCGTGCTGGCAAGTCCGGTGGCCACCGCACTTGGCCTGGCCATCATCGGTCTCGGCACGGGAAGCTGGAACACGGCGTCGAATGTGGAAGGTGCGGCCGTGGAACGCGCCGTCGGCCGGCACATCATGCCCCGGCTGCACGGGGCGTTCAGCCTGGGAACCGTGGCCGGAGCGGGACTCGGTGCCGCTGCAGCAGCCCTCGCAATGCCGGTGTTCTGGCACCTGGCCGCCGCGGGCGCCGTCGTGTCCGTATCGGTGGCCACGGCGGCATCCTGGTTCCGCGCGGACATCACCCCGCTGCCGGGGGAACGGTCGTATTCCCCGGACAACTTCGAGGACCCCAGTACCGGGCCCATCCCGGTGATCCCGGCCCCGGGCGCCGGGGAGGCGCCGCTGGACAACAAGCGGAAAATCGCCCAGGCCTGGCGGGACCGCCGGACCCTGCTGCTCGGTGTCCTGGTGCTGGGCCTCGCCCTGGCCGAGGGCGCCGCAGGGGACTGGGTGGCGCTGGCCCTGGCCGACGGCCACGGGCAGAGCGATGCTGCCGGTGCCGCCGGCTATGGCCTCTTCGTCACGTTCATGACCATCGGCCGGTTCGCCGGAACCTTGTTGCTGGACAGATTCGGCAGGGTTCCCGTGATGCGCTGGTGCGCTGCCATGGCTGTGCTGGGACTGGGCATCTTCGTCTTTGCGCCGGTGCCGTGGCTCGCCTACGCGGGGCTCGCATTGTGGGGCCTGGGAGCATCCCTGGGCTTCCCGGTGGGCATGTCCGCCGCCGCCGACGACCCCGCCATGGCTGCCGCCCGGGTGTCCGTGGTGTCCACCATCGGTTATGCGGCATTTCTGTGCGGGCCGCCGCTGCTGGGGCTGCTGGCCGAGCATGTGGGCATCCTGCATTCGCTGCTGGCCGTGATGGTGATGCTCGCGATGAGCTTTGTCCTCTCCCCGGTGGCCCGGAAGCTGGCCTAGCTACTGCGTTGTACTGCGCCCCCGCAGTAACTTTTCAAGTAACGTGGACAGGTGACTTCCACGCTTCTTTCCTCCCTGACCACCTCCGCCGTCGGAGGCCCTGCCGGCAAGTACATCGAGGCCCGTACCGAGGCTGAGATCATCGACGCGGTCCGCTCGGCGGATGCCGCAGGGGAACAGGTCCTGATCGTCAGCGGCGGCTCCAACCTCCTGGTGTCCGACGACGGGTTCCCCGGGACCGTCATCAGGATCGCTTCTGAGGGGTTTACGGTCAACGCCGAGGACTCATGCGGGGGAGTGGCCGTGGTGGTGCAGGCCGGCCACAACTGGGACAGGCTGGTGGAGCACGCGGTACGCCACGCCTGGTCGGGAATCGAGGCGTTGTCCGGCATTCCCGGGTCGACCGGTGCCACGCCTGTCCAGAACGTGGGTGCGTACGGGGCAGATGTTTCCCAGACCATCGCGGCCGTCCGCACCTGGGACCGTGAGCGGAACGCCGTGCAGACCTTCACCAACTCCGAGCTGAAGTTCGGCTACCGGGACTCCATCCTCAAGCAAACCACGGTCAACGGCTCGCCGCGGTACGTGGTCCTCACCGTCGAGTTTCAGCTGCCGCTGGGGCGGATGAGCGCGGCGATCCGGTACGCCGAGCTGGCCCGGGCCCTCAATGTGGAAGTGGGCCAGCGCGCCTACGCGAACGATGTCCGCCGGGAAGTCCTCCGCCTGCGCGCTTCCAAGGGGATGGTGTGGGACGCAGCTGACCGGGACACTTACTCCACCGGCTCCTTCTTCACCAACCCGATCGTGCCGGCCGACGTGGCGGACAAGTTGCCGGAATCCGCTCCACGCTACCCGGCCGGGCAGGACGGGCTTGTGAAACTTTCGGCAGCGTGGCTGATCGACCAGGCCGGCTTCGGGAAGGGCTTCGGCCTGGAAGACGATGGCGTGGCCGGCGGCCGGGCGTCGCTGTCCACCAAGCACACCCTGGCCATCACCAACCGCGGCTCCGCCAGCGCCGCCGACATGGTGGCTGTCGCGCGGGAAGTACGTGCCGGCGTCGAACACCGCTTTGGCATCCGGCTCCACCCGGAGCCGCTGCTCATCGGCCTCGAACTCTAGCCGCCCGCGCCGCTGCGCCCCGGCCTAGGATGGGCGCATGGCTGCATCTGGTTCCCTGCGCGACGGCAGAATGATCGGCAGGCTCCGGCTGGCCTCCCAGCGGCTCGCGGGGGACAGCGACGCCTCAGTGCCGGAGCTGGTCCGGTGGATGACTGCCCTGCAGGCGCAGGACCTGCAGGCTGCACTGTGGGCGGTGGGCGCCCGCGTGCCCGGGGCTGGTATCAGCGACGTCCGGGCAGCCATTGATGCCGGCACAGTGGTGCGGTCCTGGCCGATGCGCGGAACCCTGCATCTTGTGGCCCCCGAGGACCTGCGGTGGATGCTGGACCTGACCGCCGAACGGCTCACCCAAAGCATTGCGGCGCGCCACCGGCAGCTCGAGATCACGTGGACAGACGTTGAGAAGGCCCGTGACCTGGCGCTGGACCGCATTTTGGCCGATGGACCCCTCAGCCGGCCTGCGTTGTTCAAGGTGTTCGATGATGGCGGGCAGCCTACGCAGGGACAGCGGGGCATCCACCTCCTGGGCTCGCTCTGCCGGCACGGCTGGCTGGTCCTGGGGCCCCTCGCGGGAAACCAGCAGCTGATCGCGGCGTTCGACGAGTGGATCCCGTCCTCGCGCGTCCTGCAGCGGGAGGAAGCCATGGCGGAATTCCTGCTGCGCTACGTCCGGAGCCACGGACCGGCTACCCTCCGCGACTTCGCCTGGTGGACCCAGCTTCCGCTGACCGACGTGCGCAGGGCCGTGGAGGTTGTCAGGAACGAGTTGGTGGAGCTGGAGTTCCAGGGTGCCAGCTACTGGCTGTCCCCGGAGGCGGCAGTCCTCCTGGAGTCCGGAGTGCCCGGGGCGCGGTCTGTCCACCTGCTGCCCGGTTTTGATGAGTTTGTCCTGGGATACACGGACCGCAGCCTCGTCCTGGCGCCGGAGCACTCCGACCTGATCGTGCCTGGCGGGAACGGTGTCTTCAAGAAGACGGTGGTTGCCGCGGGGAAGGTGGTTGGCACCTGGGCGCTGAAGGGCACCGGGCCGCGGGCCGCCGTCGTCCCCGAACTCTTCGACGAAGCCCGGCCCCTTGGTCCTGCGGCGCAGGCCGCCCTGGCCAAGGCCGGCCGGCGCTACACGGCGTTCCTGGCCGCCTGAGCGGCTTCCAGTACCACATAACCGGCCCAGCCCCGCATAACCGGTGGCGCGCAGCAACGGTTTTGCGGGCACGGGCCGCTCATCGTGGTGGCCATCCACATGGCGGGGTCCGATGCTGCCGCTGCCGGTGTCCGGCGCCGACCCTTGATGGATGAACTCCAATGCTGTGCGGGCCCTGGTGGATGATCGATGGCCCGATCGAGTGGTTGCGTCAACCCACCAGTTGTCGGCTGCCGGGCTGGACGACCGTGTGCTGACGGCGGCCGTGAAGAGCGGTGCCGTACTTCGGTTGCGGCGGGGAGCCTACGTTCGGAGCGGGAACTGGCATGCGCTCAAAGAATGGGACCGGGACCAGGCCCGGCTGATGGCCCATTTCGAGTCCACCCACGGCCGGTCCCGGTACAGCCACGTGAGCGCGGCGTTGTTGCGGGGGCTTTTTGTCTGGGAAGGCGGTGCCGCCGTGCACGTGACAACCCAGTACGCCAACTCGAAGGCCAGCGCTGGAAGGGACGTCCGGACTCACAGGCTGCCGCTCGCGGAAGCTGAGAAGGCTTCACTGTGGACGCCCGACGGGCGGGAAGTCCTTACCACCAGTGCCGAGCGGACCGTGCTGGACTGTGCACGTATCCTGCCCTTGGAAAAGGCCGCTGTGATCGGTGACCACGCGCTGCGCAAGGGTGCGTCCATCGAGGCCATGCGGCAGCTGCTGAACGACAGTCCAGTGGTCCGCGGTGGCAGGCGGGCCTGGGATCTCCTGGCTGTTCTGGATGCCCGGTCCGAGTCCCCGGGGGAGACCCGGACCAGGCTGATGCTGCATTCTCTTGGCCTGCGCATGTTCGAACCGCAGGTTGGGATCACCACCCGCGAGGGCATTTTCCGGGCGGATTTCGCGGATCCCGACGCCCGGGTGATTATCGAGTTCGACGGCGTCGCCAAGTACACGGACTACAAGCCGGCGGCAGATGTGCTGCTCGCGGAGCGGCGCCGGGAGAACGCATTGCAGGAGCTGGGTTGGGCAGTCTTCCGGATCAATTGGCAGCAGCTGAACCGGCCAGGAGAGCTGCGGCAACGGCTGTACGCATTCCTGGCGCGCCATTCCGGAACGCAAAAGCGGCCCTTGCCCGCATAACCGTTGCCAGGCAGCAACGGTTATGCGGGCGAGGGCCGCTCGTGAGGCAGCTGGAAGCTACAGGTTGCCGGTGGCGATGTTGAGCATGCGGCGCAGCGGCTCGGCGGCGCCCCAGAGGAGCTGGTCGCCTACGGTGAACGCGCTGATGTACTCCGGGCCCATCTCCATCTTGCGGATGCGGCCCACCGGGATGTCCAGGGTGCCGGAGGCAGCCACCGGGGTCAGCTCGGCCATCGAGGCTTCCTTGGTGTTGGGAACCACCTTGGCCCACTGGTTGTCCTCGTCCAGGAGCTTCTCGATCTCGGCCACGGACAGGTCCTCGCGGAGCTTCAAAGTCAGCGCCTGGGAGTGGGAGCGCATGGCGCCGATGCGGACACACAGGCCGTCCATGATCACCCGGTTTTCCTCGGAAGTGCCCAGGATCTTGTTGGTTTCCACCCCGGCCTTCCACTCTTCCTTGGACTGCCCGTTGCCCAGGTCCGCGTCGATCCACGGGATCAGGGAGCCGGCCAGGGGCACGCCGAACTGGGTGGCGTCGATGTCGGTGCGCTGGTGGGCCAGGACCTTGCGGTCGATGTCCAGGATGGCCGACGCCGGGTCGTCCAGTTCCGTGCTGACCTCGGCGTTGAGCGTGCCGAACTGGCTGAGCAGCTCGCGCATGTGCCGGGCGCCGCCGCCGGAGGCCGCCTGGTAGGTCATGGAGGTGCCCCACTCGACCAGGCCGTTCTTGAACAGGCCGCCGAGGCCCATGAGCATGCAGGAGACGGTGCAGTTGCCGCCGATGAAGTCCTTGGTGCCGTTGACCAGGCCCTTGTCGATGACATCGCGGTTGATGGGGTCCAGCACGATGATCGAGTCGTCGTTCATGCGCAGGGTGGAGGCGGCGTCGATCCAGAGGCCGTCCCAGCCGCGGCCGCGCAGCTCGCCGTGGACCTGTTTGGTGTAGTCGCCGCCCTGGGCGGTGACGATAATGGGCAGCTTGGCCAGGGTGTCGAGGTCGAACGCGTTCTCGAGCGTGCCGGCGCCGTCAGCGAACGACGGCGCGGCACCTCCCGCGTTGGAGGTGGAGAAGAACACCGGGTTGATGTTGGCGAAGTCGCCCTCGTCCTGCATGCGCTGCATGAGGACGGAACCGACCATGCCGCGCCATCCGACCAGGCCGACGGAAGGGGTAGCTGCTGTAGTCATTGGTCCAGTTTAGACTTCGCATCCGGAAGGGCGCAGTCGGTTACGTCACGCCGTGGACGGCTTAGAAAGATACGACGGCGGCCCGCACCAAAGGCGCTATTCGACGGGCCGCGGGAGGCCCCTGGCTCTGCGCAGCTTTTCTGCTTTGCGCTCCTTGAAGTAGCTGGCCCAGGCCACGGTGAATGGAAAAATGCAGGCGGGAAAGACCCACCAAGTCCGGCCAGCAATGTCCCATGCATTTTGGATGATGATTTGGACGACGAAATAGACCAGTCCCCCCATGCATGCCGTCAGCAGGATGGCAAGGAACAATAAACCCCCGGAGGAGTTGACGGGTTTTATAACGCCCAAACCGTCGTCCTTCCGGACTCCGTACTCTTCCTCCGTGTACGCGATGACCTCACCGTTCTCTCCCAGGCGGTGCAGCACTCGGTCTTCCGGCGGCTGGTAGGGAACGTAGCCAGGTTCCTGGGGAACGTCCCGGCTACGCCTGGCCATGCCGGTCCTGGCCCCAATCAAACTGGCGGGCGCTGGGTTCCGGGATTCCCCTTTCCTCCCGGAGCCTCTTGGCCCTCGAGGCCACCTTCGCCATGCGAAAGGCGTACACGGCACCGCCAACTCCGGCTGCTGTTAAGAACAGCGCACTCCACATCGGGTCTCCGCCCCTGGTGGCCGGTCCGGCAACCAGGAAAACGGAGAAGACTGCCACGGCAGCAAGAAAGACCGCCATTATGAGAAAGCCCACGGCGGACCGTACCTGTGCATGCGAACTAGCTGTGACTATGCCGAGTTCCTCCCGTGAGTAGCTGTGCAGTTCACCCGTCACGGTGGGGTGGAGGATCCGCTTCTCATTTCCTCCGGCTGCCACCTCATGTTTGTCGTGGGGTTCATTCGTTGACATGTCCTGCTCCTGGTTCCGGTGCGGGCCGTTCCTTGCACAGCATTTAAGTTGTTGGGAGCTCGCCCGGGAAGGGCTGGCGGCTGTTAGGGAAGTTCTCCCGCGTGATTTTCAACGTTCCGGGGCGTTCCTCGAACCATTTCCGCGCCTGATCATCTGTGGCTTGGTACAAAGGCTTAGGAAGTCCCCGTGCCCGCCGGAGCTTACGTGCCTGAATTTCATCGCGAATCAAGCCCAGCGTGTAAAACCAGCCGCCCGTGAAGAGGACCGTGCAGACGAGGCACAGCAGAAACGCTCCGATGTTCAAATAGATGACCCCGATAATCATCCGAATGGGGGCAAGGATCGCAGGGACTGTTAACAGCACTTCAATCAGGGTCAGGACCACCAGGCTGTGGGTGGGATTGTTGGAGCTGTAGGCCGAGGACCCGCCCAAACCCCACTCCTCAGGGGTATAGGCCTTGATGACGTCGTCCTTGCCGTACCCGTAGTAGTAGGGGCGCAGGGAGTTAACCCTCTTTTTGTCTGTTCTAGTCATCGGTCAGGGGCAATCCGGATCGAAATGAAACAAGGCACCGGTGAGGGCCATCCTCGCTTAGAGGCACAGTGGCAGGACCAACGTCGTCACCGGCGACCGTTGCGCAAACCCAACCCTTTGCCTCCTTGCGCACCAAAAGTTCACACTGCCCTTGCGGGCCGCTGGTCCTCCGGCGCGCACCACCCTCTGGATGATTCCTAAGATGGTCTCGAACCACATAGGACTTGGCGGCGTCAGCCGAAAGCATTGGATCCAGCGGCATGATGAACCACGCCTGCACGGTGCGCGGCTGGAACAGCAGTTCTGTCCGGTCTGATTCCATGTGCAGGACGGTGTCGCCACTGGCAGCGCTTCGGAGGAGGTGGGTCATCGTTTCTCCTAGTGCGCCCAAGCTTGCTACCAGTCCGGCCTGCTTGAGCGGCGGGTAGGAGGTTCAAGGGTTTTCCCGGCCGCCTTCCGGAGGCGTGCGGCCTTGCGCTCCTTGAAGTAGTAAGCCCATGAGGTGGGCACCAGGACAATGACAATGGCGCAGCCGATGACGAATTGCACCCAGTTGGTGACCCCTTCGCCAGTGAGCAGAATGATGGCCGTTCCACAGAAAACAGCCGAAAACACTGAGATCAAGATAGCAAGGAACAGCAGGCCGCCAGCCGAATTGATGGGCTTGATGGCGCTGCCGGTTGAGCCCTTGTAGACCCCGAATTCCTCGGGCGTCAGTCCCTGCTTCCCGGCTTCCAATTCGATCTGGCGTTTGTAGTAGCCTTTGCGCCGTGCCCGAGGCTCGGGTTGGGGCGCCTCGCTGCTCATTTGGTTTCTCCCCGGGTTGCCCGAATCCGGGTGAGCAGGCCGGCTGTGTCCAGGCCGGTGATTTCCTCGACATCCTTTGTGGGATCAATGACTTTGCCCACCGCCCAGCCGAGGCCATCTGGTCGGATGAGCAGGTGGTCTTCACCGGAGATCGACTTAACGCGGATGAACGCGGTCCCCTCGGGATGGGTTTGCCTGTGTTCCTCGATGAGGAACAGTTCGGCATCTGCGCCGTCGACATCGGGGTCCTGGGCGAAGACGAACCAAGTTCCCAGCGTTCTGGGCTGCATCAGCAGAGATACCTTGTCCGACTCCACGTGCACCACGGTATCGGTTTTCTCCCCGTCAACCAGGCTGATTTCGGACCACCGGACGGCCTTGGACAGGGCGTATGCGACGGGCACCGCCGGCCCTTCCAGTTCAAGTTCGTCGTCGACGCCGGCAAAGCCTCGGCCCAGAAGGGAAGAACTTCCGGCGATGCAGATCGGATCCGACCTGACTTCCTCTTCCAGACGGAGTACCTGGCTGGACTTCCTGGCGGCTTCGGTATCGAACCTTCTGATCAGGTATGCGATTTCGGCAAAGCCGAAGCCGACTGCCGTGTCCGGCGATTCGATGAGTTCAGTGCTGGTTGTCACGAGTTTGTCCTTTAGTTGAATTATCCGAAGCCGAGGAAGCTGGCCGTACTCTTGCCGAGGTCTGCCAGGTTCTTGCCGGTGTCTTCGACGAACTTGCCGGGATCCTTAACGGCGCTGGCCACTGTGTCCACCACGTTGCTGGCCGCACTGTTGACGAATTCCTTGACCGCAGGGATCTCGTAAATGGCAATTCCGGCACTGACTACGGTGCAGATGGTTCCGGCGGGAGGCGGCAGGAAGCAGGCCACGCCAAGTGCCGTCTTGGCGACCGACCAGCCGGCCTCTTCGTATTTTCCTTCTGCGACATACCCGGCGGCGTCGAAGGCGTTCAGGCCCACGCCTGCCCAGCCCAGGCCCCGGCCGAGTCCGCCCTTTCCAAGGCCTTCCAGGATTGCGCCCTGGCCTTTGAACAGCCAGGGGCTTTCTTTGAATACTCCGCCGAACTGGTTGAGCGCCGGGATATATTTCTGAAGATTCTTGAGTCCGAGGATATCTGTCCCGGAATCCAGCAAATTGTAAGTGATGCTCTTGCCCGGAAGCTTGGCCCAGAGTTCAACATCAGTAAAGCTGTCCAGGCCTTTGGCGGCCATCGTGCCCAAACCAAAAACGTTTTTCGGCAGATCCAAGCCCGCCTTGATCTGGCCGCGAAAACCCCACCCGTCCCGGAACGGCGAACCCTTGGCCAGCCAATCGGGCCCCCAAGGATCCGCGGGAGATCCGGAACCTGGCCCGCCAGATCCGCCGAAGCCCGGGCCGCCCGCGGAGCCGGGTGCCCCGCCGCTGGCCTGCTCCTGCTCGTCAGCGTTCTTCAGCAGCAGCTTGGATTCCTGCTGCAGCCGGGATGCGGTTTGCTGAAGGAGTGTGCGGTGGCTGCTGTTCCAGTCAGACCGGAACCGCTGGGCGTCTGCGCCTTTCCAGGCCGGGTTGTTGTTTATTTGGCTGCTTAGCTGCGTCGACTGCTGCTGCAGCAGGTCGGCCGTCTTGTTGAACTGCTGCGCGAGGGCCCGCAGTTGCTCGACGTCGGCGCCCCACAAAGTTCCTGCCACCAGGATTCCCCCCAATATTCATTCAACAGCCCCAGAGTGCTGCGTGCCCCAGCCTAGGCCAGGACCGAGCCACCCGCGATGGGGCGGCCTCCCCATGCCGCTGCCAAAAGCGCTAGCTCTGGTCCGACTGCTCCAGCACCGCTGCCTTCCGCGCGCGCAGCGCGAAGAACGCGCCGAAGGTGAAGACCTGCGTGACCACCACGAGCACGATGGCCCCGGCGATTTTGTTACCGCCCAGGATCATGGTCAGCCCCACGATCGCGGACAGCAGAGCCAGCAGGGGCAGCAGCATGTAGCCCAGGACGAACAGGGTTTCGGGTTTCTTCAGCATGTTCCTAGCCCTCGGTCCGGGTCCATTTGGTGAAGCGGTAGCGTGTGCCGTTCGCGGCAGTCAGCCAGCCGTCCGGCGGGACGGAAGCGGACGCCTCCCAGGTGGGGCCGAGCTCCGGGGCGAAGGTATCGCCGTCGGCCTTTACGTCGATGGTGGTGACCACTGCGACGTTGGCGAGATCGGTGGACTGGCGGAAGACGTCGCCGCCGCCCAGGATCCAGACCGTCTCGCCGCCGTCGACAAACTGCGACTCCAGGAGCGCGTCATCCAGGGAGGGGACCACGACGGCGCCCTCCGCCTCGGGCGTGCCGGCCCAGCTTTTCTGCCGGGTGATGACGATGTTGGTGCGGCCGGGCAGGGGACGGTACTTGTCCGGGAACGACAGCCAGGTCTTGCGGCCCATGATGACGGGGTGTCCGGTGGTGAGCCGGGTGAAATGCTTCAGGTCCTCGGGCAGGTGCCATGGCATGTCACCGTCCTTGCCAATGACACCGTCGGACGTCTGCGCCCACACCAGCCCGACGCCGGTGATCGATGCGGCCAGTTCCTCAGTGAAGGATTGGGGATCGGTGAAATTCTCGGTGCTCATACGGCGATCGGTGCCTTAATCGTGGGGTGGTGCTTGTAGCCCACCACGTCGAAGTCCTCCAGCGTGTAGTCGAAGATCGACGCCGGCTTGCGCGTGATCTTCAGCTGCGGGTATTCGTAGGGCTCACGGTCCAGCTGCTTGAGGACCTGGTCCATGTGGTTCTCGTAGATGTGCACGTCGCCGCCGGTCCAGACGAATTCGCCGGGCTCGAGTCCCACCTGCTGGGCGACCATGCAGGTCAGCAGGGCGTATGAGGCGATGTTGAACGGCACACCCAGGAACATGTCCGCAGAGCGCTGGTAGAGCTGGCAGGAGAGCTTGCCGTCCGCCACGTAGAACTGGAAGAAGGCGTGGCAGGGCGGCAGCGCCATATCGTTGAGTTCCGAGACGTTCCAGGCCGAGACGATGTGCCTGCGGGAGTCGGGATTCGACTTCAGGTTGTCGATGAGCTCGGCGATCTGGTCGATGTGTCCGCCGTCCGGTGTGGGCCAGCTGCGCCACTGCACGCCGTAGACCGGGCCCAGGTCCCCGTCCTCGTCCGCCCATTCATTCCAGATGGTGACGCCCTGGTCCGTCATCCACTTGATGTTGGTCTCACCGCGCAGGAACCACAGGAGCTCGACTGCGACGGACTTGAAGTGGACCCGCTTGGTGGTGATCAGCGGGAAGCTTTGGGAAAGGTCGAAGCGCATCTGGCGGCCGAAAACACTGGTGGTTCCGGTGCCTGTTCGGTCCGACTTATGGGTGCCGGTGGCCAGGACATCGCGCAGGAGGTCTTCATAGGGCGTTGGGATGCTCACGCCTCAAGTCTACTGGGTGGGGCTCTGCGGCCCGCGGCGATTCGGGCACGCGGCGGGAGCCATTGCCCTTGGCGCGGGCCCCGGGGTGTGGCTGCGGGGCCGTCAGTTTGGGCGGCGGCCAGAGCAGCATCACCAGCAGGACGGCCAGGTTCAGGGCGCCGGCAGGGTTGAACCAGCTTGCTGTGCCGGCAGCCGGGTCGGGGCGGGCTGCGTGGTTCCCCGCTATGGCCGCCAGGCCGGCGGCAATCGTGGCGGCCGTGCAGAGGAGGCGATTCGCGGCGATCGTCCGCAGGACGCCGTCAAGCCCGGGCGCGAGCCCGGGTAACGGCCTGCGGCGCGCGATCAGCGCCAGGACAACGAAGGTGCCGGCGGCCAGGCCCAGCAGCGCAGCGGCAAGGTAGACAGCCAGTTCAACCCCGGGAATCCGTCCCTCCCCGCCAAAGGTGACGTAACCACCGGCCCCGTCCGGGCGTGACGTGTAGGGCAGCGCAGCGAAACCCGGAAGCACGGACAGCCATCCGATCTGTGCTGCGGCTACGGCGAAGATGGCCGCTGTAGTCCAGGCTAGGCGCCGGGGGAGGACATTCAAGATGCGCCGCGGGCTTTCCTCCAGCGGCTGCCCGGTCAGGAACCGGGCCCGAAGATAGCTCAGTTGGCCGAGGATGTGCACGGCCAGGCAGCCGAGTACCGGCCACGCGAGGGCCGGCAGGATCTCAACAGTTCCGTTGCGGGTTCCTGGTACGGGAAGGATGCCCGCGTTGGCGGCCGGCAGCAGTGAACTCGCCAGCCAGCCGATGACTCCGGTGCACAACGCGTGCCGGGAGGCCGAGGCGATCACATCCCGGCTCCCTGCCCATCGGATCATTGAGCGAAGGAGGAAGAAAACCCCGCCGGCAAACAGGACCGGCCACACGACAGCGATGGGTGGAACCTCGTTGGCAACAGCGATTATGGCAGCCGGCACGTAATCCCCCCAGAACTGTGCGTTGGTGCACTAAGTCAAGGCGGTTAACACCCCGGGGTCAAGGCGTCGGTGCAGTTCTAGTCGTCAAACGGCTTGAACTGCTCCACTGCCACAACCTGCTTCTTCCCGCCGCAGGCCACATGGCACACCACCACCTCGCCCGGGGACAGGTACGGCTCGCGGGCGGGCAGGAGCTTGGCCAGGTGTGCCGGCATGTGCGTGGCCAGCTGCTTGAGGACGGTCGGCAGGGCGGGCCGGTGTGTACAGGCGACCACGGCCCGCTGCTTGTCGAACAGTGATTCGATCACGGATGCAGTCTTCTTGGGACTGCGCTGGTGTTTGTGTTCGGTCAGCCCCTCCGCCAGTTTTACCTTCGCGCCATTGGCCTTGGCATAGGGTGCCACGGTGGCAACGCAGCGCAGCCACGGGCTGGTGACCACCCGCATCGGCTTCCAGGCCTGCAGGAGCCGCCCGACGGCCTGTGCCTGCCTCGTTCCGGTGGCCGCCAGCGGGCGTTCGCCCTCCGCCTTGCTCCAGGACGAGCGCGGCTTGGCCTTGGCGTGCCGGAGCACCAGCAGGGGCCATGTATCCAGCGTGCCTTGTTCGTGCGCGTCCCGCAGGTAGTCAAGAGGTACGACGTCGGACGGGTTGGACAGCAGGCGGGCCGCCTTTTCGGGGGCGCACCACATGACGCTGTCCACTTCCTTGCCGTCCGGTACCAGCGTGGTGCCGTTGGTGACCTTGACGGCCCAGTAGTACACCACCTTCAGGCCCGAGGCCACGTGGTAGTGGATGGGCGGCAGCGGGATCCCCAGCGGTGCCTGGAGGCCAATCTCCTCCCACACCTCACGGACGGCGCATTCGGGAACGGTCTCGCCGGCGTCGATCTTGCCCTTGGGCCAGGACCAATCGTCATAGCGGGGCCGGTGGATCAGCAGGACTTCGAGCCGGTCCTTGTTGACCCGCCACGGGATGGCGCCCGCAGCGGTTACGGCTACAGGTTCCCCCGGGTGGTCGGTCTGGTCGGCTACAAGTGCATCACTCGACAAAGCGGCTGCCTATCGCCGGCTCAGGCTGCGTTGCCGCGGCCGGGACGCCAGCAGCCAGGACTGGACATCTTCAAGCGGTTTCCCGTCCTCGGAGAGGTGGTGCCGGGTCCAGCGGCCCTCGTTGTCGAGGTGCCAGCTGGAGGTATCCGGGTCCATGTACCGCTTCAGGAGGTCCAGGACGTAGGTGATGTCGTCAGGGCTGGCCAGCTGCACCAGGGCCTCCACCCTGCGGTCCAGGTTGCGGTGCATCATGTCGGCCGAGCCGATGTACACCACGGGATCGCCGCCGTTGGCGAAGGCGAACACGCGCGAGTGCTCCAGGAAGCGGCCCAGGATGGAGCGGACGGTGATGTTCTCGCTGAGGCCCGGCACGCCGGGGCGCAGGGAACAGATGCCACGGACCACCACGTCCACCTTCACCCCGGCCTGGGAAGCGCGGTACAGGGAATCAATGATGGCTTCGTCCACCATGGAGTTCACCTTGATCTGCACCAGCCCCGGCACGCCGGCCCGGGCATTGCGGATCTCGGTCTCGATCCTGTCGATCAGCCCGGACCTGACCGACCGGGGCGCCACCAGGAGGCGCTTGAAGGTCGACTTCGGTGCGTAGCCGGAGAGCTGGTTGAAGAGCTTGGAGAGGTCTTCGCCCACCTGGTCGTTGGCTGTCAGCAGGCCGAGGTCCTCGTAGTAGCGGGCCGTGCGGGGGTGGTAGTTGCCGGTGCCGATGTGGCAGTAGCGGCGGAGCCCGTCCACTTCCTGGCGGACCACCAGTGAAAGCTTGCAGTGCGTCTTCAGGCCCACGATGCCGTACACCACGTGCACGCCCGCCTGCTCCAGCTTGCGGGCCCAGGAGATGTTGGCCTGCTCATCGAAGCGGGCCTTGATTTCCACCAAAGCCAGGACCTGCTTGCCGGCCTCGGCGGCGTCGATCAGGGCGTCCACGATGGGGGAGTCGCCGGAGGTGCGGTAGAGGGTCTGCTTGATGGCCTGGACCTTGGGGTCCGATGCTGCCTGTTCCAGGAACGCCTGCACCGAGGTGGAGAACGAGTCGTACGGGTGGTGCAGCAGGATGTCCCGGCGGCGCATGGCGGCGAAAACGTTGGCGGCCTTGGACGTCTCTGATTCGTTCAGGTACCGGGAGGTGTGCGGGACGTGCTTGGGGTAGTGCAGGTCCGCGCGGTCGATCGCAGCGATCACGGACAGGCCCCGAAGATCCAGCGGAGCCGGCACCGAATACACCTCGGACTCCTCCACGCCCAGTTCGCGGATCAGCAGCGCCCGGATATTGGGGTTGATGTCGTTGGTGACTTCCAACCGGACCGGAGGGCCGAAGCGGCGCCGGAGGAGCTCCTTCTCCAACGCCTGCAGGAGGTTCTCGGCGTCGTCCTCTTCCACTTCCACGTCCTCGTTGCGGGTAACGCGGAAGGTGTGGTGCTCCAGGACCTCCATGCCCGGGAACAGCTTGTCCAGGTGGACGGCGATGACTTCCTCAAGCGCAATGAAGCGGGCCACCCGGCCGGGGACTGCGCCGGCGCGCGGTCCGTCGATGGAAATCAGGCGCGGGAGTTGGTCCGGGACCTTGACGCGGGCGAACAGTTCCTTGTCACTGACCGGGTTCCTGACCACCACGGCAAGGTTCAGCGACAGGCCGGAGATGTAGGGGAAGGGGTGGGCCGGGTCAACCGCCAGCGGTGTGAGGATGGGGAAGACCTTTTCCGCGAACATCACACTCAGTTGCTGCCGGGCGGTCTCGTCCAGTTCTTCCCAGTGCATGAGGTGGATGTGCTCGTAGGCAAGGGCAGGCCGGATCTGGTCGGCGTAGACCTGCGCGTGCCGTGCCTGCAGCCGGTGGGCTTCCTCGCTGATCCTTTCGAGCACCTCAACCGGGCTCAGGCCTGCGGGGGAGGGGACGGCGAGGCCCGTGGCGATACGTCGTTTGAGGCCTGCCACGCGGACCATGAAGAACTCGTCCAGGTTGGACGCGAAGATGGACAGGAAGCTGACCCGCTCCAGCAGGTGCAGGGTGGGGTCCTCCGCCAGTTCCAGAACGCGGGAGTTGAAGGCGAGCCAGCTCAGTTCACGGTCCAGGAAGCGGTCGGGCCGGATATCGCCCTCGGGCTGCAGGTTCGGGGCGAACTCCGGGATGTCGATGCGGTCCTGGGTGGCCCTGGACGCAGGGACCTCGGATGAGCCGAAGCGGGCCCGCACTGGCACCGCAACATCCTTGGACGTGGCTGTTCCGGTGGCTTCCGGGTTCATGGCTTCTCCTTATAACTGGCGCTCTGCGCCGGCGTTTCCGCCCCGCATGGTCCGGTTTCAACCTTACAAGCATTCACCGGCCCCCGGCCCTTGTTTTACACCAGGGCGGGAATGTTCCGTCCGCCCTGCCTACGCGCCGGCCGGGCCGTACATGACGTCCATATCCCACCGGGTGAACCCCAGCCGCCGGTAGAGTGCCACCGCCGCGGCATTGTCGGCGTCCACGTAGAGCATGACCGCCTTCAGCCCGGAGTCGCGCAGGTGCCGGATGCCGGCAATGGTCAGCGCTTTGCCCAGGCCCATGCCCTGGGCCTCCGGGGCCACGCCCACAACGTACACTTCGCCGATCGCCGGGTGATCGCCGTGCCGCGGGTGGACCTTGGTCCAGTGGTAGCCCAGCAGGCGGCCGTCCCGGTCTTCGGCCAGGAAGAACCCCGCAGGATCGAACCAGTCCTCCGCCATGCGCGCCTCAAGGTCGGCCCGTGTCAGGTTCCCCTGTTCCGGGTGGTGGGCGAACGCGGCGCGGTTGGCCGCCAGCCAGGCGTCCTCATCCCGGCCCGGCACAAAGGTGCGGATTGCCACCCCGGCCGGAAGAACGGCGTCGGGAAGGTCCGCGCCCGCCGTCGTCATGCGCATCTTCCACAGCTCACGCACCGGCGCATAGCCGTAACGGGCGGCGAGGTCGGCCGCGGCCTCGTGGTTGCCGTGGGACCAGGCTTTGAGGCCGTCAAAGCCGCGGACCTCCTTGAGGGCACCCACCAGCCGGTCGGCCACGCCCTGGTTACGGTACGAAGGATGCACCGCGATTTCCAGGACCCCGCTGCCATCCGGCTCGTCAACCACGACGGCGAAGCCCGCCAGGTCCTGGCCGGTCGCCGGGTCGGAGTCCTCGTCAGGGGCATACAGGGCCAGCGTCAGGAGCGTGTGCGCGCCGGAATCGCCTGCCCGCATGGTCACCAGGGTCTGTTCGGAGATGGACGGGTTGCCGTCCGATTCCTCTGCCGCGGCGAGCACGCCGCGGCAGTCCTTCAGGAGCTGCTGGTCAACCCCGCCCCGGACAACCTGGACGGGCCACTTCTGCGGATGCGCTGGAGTCATGAGCCAAGGCTATACGCCGCCGGCGGTCCAGGCTCAGGCCTCGGTGAGCTCGTCTTCCTGCTGGCGCACCAGAGTCAGGCGGTAACCGACGTTCCTGACGGTGCTGATCAGGTTCTCATGGTCTGCGCCGAGTTTGGCCCGCAGTCGCCGCACGTGAACGTCCACGGTACGGGTGCCGCCGTAGTAGTCGTAGCCCCATACTTCCGTGAGCAGCTGCTGGCGGGTAAACACCCTGCCCGGATGCTGCGCCAGGTACTTCAGGAGCTCGAACTCCTTGAACGTCAGGTTCAGCGGCGCCCCGTTGACCCTGGCCGTGTAGCTTGCCTCGTCGATGATGACGCCGGCGGCACGGATCTCGCTGGGGGTGTCTTCCTGCTCGGGCACCGCGCGGGCAACGGACAGCCGGATGCGGGCTTCCACCTCCGCAGGTCCGGCGGAATCGAGGACGATGTCATCAACAGCCCACGCAGAGGAAACGGCAGCCATGCCGCCTTCGGTCAGGATCAGGACCAGCGGGGCGCTGAGGCCGGTGGCCTTCAGGAGCTGTGTGAGGGAGCGGGCGCCCACCAGGTCCTTGCGGGCGTCCAGCAGGACGATGTCGCAGGGGTCAGTCTCAAGGAGGGCGGTGGGTTCGGCCGGGAGGATATGGACCCGGTGGTTCAGCAATTCGAGGGCAGGCAGGATGTCCACCGAAGAACCGGTGCTGTTGGTCAGTAACAGGATGTGCGACATTGTTCCTCCAAGGGCCGTCCGCGCATCATTGGGCGACTGAACCGGATTCTCACCGGCCGGTACTGGCTTCCTGCCAGGGTTTCCAGATCCGTCAGCAGGCCGCCGGACAGCCGCCCCGGCAGGGAGCGTAGCTGAACTTTGAGTATACCCGGCGGCGTCTTCCGGACCACAGATTCGCGCTCTGGACGGGTCCGTTTTGCGACATATGCGGTTCACATAAGGCAGGATTGAACCAGGGCCACCAGCCCTGCCACGAGGGGGCGGACCAGCCTTCCGGCCGATGCCAGGATGGGAAAAGCGCAGTGAGTGCACCGACGAAGCACAGGGTGGGCCCCGCATGACCGCGGAATTGCAGGCACCTGCGCGCTCGCTCGGCTCCTGGACTGTGGGTGCCGTCGGAATCGCCGGACTCGTTGCCATCGTTGCCGGGGTCTATGCCTCGCCGGAGGCTCTTATGGTGGTCGGCATCCTGATCGCCGCGGCCGTGGGCATCGGATGGCCCCATTTCCTTCGCATCCCCGCCAGGAAGACCCTCGCCGCCGTCATTGCCCTGCCCGGCGCCGCGGCCGCGGTGGCTGCCGCGCTGACGCCCGCCCCCGGTTACCTGGACTGGACGCCGGCCTTCGTGGCACTGGGCATGATGGCCGTCTTCGTGGTGCAGTTGATCCGCGGGACCGGCCAGGCGCAACGGCTTGAGTCCACCCTCGGATGCTGCGCAGGGGTACTGCTGTCCTGCCTGGGTGCAGGCTGGATTGCCGGCGCCCGCTTCAATGGCGTCCGCGAAATGCTGCTGGTCGCGGCGGTCAGTGCGGCCGTGGCCCTGCTGGCGGGGCTCATCCGGTGGCCTGACAACATCATCGCGCCGCTGGGAATTGTCCTTGCCGGCCTGGCCGGCCCCCTTGCGGGACTGGTCCTGTCGGACATCGCCGTCCTGCCTGCTGCAGTCTTCGGGGTGATCGTTGGAGCCGTCCTGGCCAGCTTCCGCAGGCTTGCCACGCTCCGCGGCGCACCGCTGGACATCCTGGCCGCCCTCGGCATGGGCCTCGCGCCGGTTTCGGCTGTGGGATCCCTCGCGTACTTCATAGACAAACTACTCATCTACTAACGGGTTAGGATGGCACCATGTCCGTACTTGCTTTTGAAATTTTCTTCCTTGTCCTGCTCGGCATCGCGAGCCTGTCCATGGCCTGGTTCGCCGGTTTTGTGGTTTACCGCCTCTTCAAGGGCCAGAAGTAGCCACCCCTTTCACCGGGCCGCCCGTTTCTCGAGGTAATGCCAATGCCCATTGAGATTCCAACAGATCTGACTCCCGAACTCGTTCCCCTCTCGTGGCTCATCGGTGAGTGGGAGGGCCGCGGCCGGCTGGGCAGCGGCGACGAGGACTCGGAACACTTCCTGCAGCACGTCTCCTTCACACACAACGGCCTGCCGTACCTGCAGTACCGCGCCGAAAGCTGGCTGACCGACGACGAAGGAACCCGCCTGCGGCCGCTCACCGTCGAGACGGGTTTCTGGGCGCTCGAGCGCAAGCAGCTCGATGCCGACGGCGGCCCCGGGCTGGTTCCTGCGGACATCGTGCCGGTGCTGAAGAGTGCAGACGAGGTGGAAGCGCTGCGGAACAAGGACGGCGGTTTCGATATCTCCGTCTCCATCGCGCATCCCGGCGGGATCACGGAGCTGTACTACGGCCAGATCAAGGGCCCGCAGATCCAGCTGACCACCGACATGGTGATGCGCGGCAGCCACTCCAAGGAATACAGCGCCGCCACCCGGATCTTCGGCTTGGTGGACGGCAACCTTTTGTGGCGGTGGGACGTTGCTACTGGGGGAGAAGGCGGAAAGGGGCTGGAGGCACACGCCTCCGCTTTCCTGCACAGAGTCTCCTGATCAGGAAAGGGTCCACGATGGAAGACGGCACGGAACCAGCAGGAACGCCAAGCGGCTACAGCGGACTGAAGGCCGTCTTCTTCAACGGCACCCTCAAGAAATCCCCGCAGACATCCAACACGGACGGCCTGATCGCCATCAGCCGCCGCATCATGGAAAAACAGGGTGTCAGCACCAGGGTGATCCGTACCGTGGACCACGACATCGCCAGCGGTGTCTACCCGGACATGCGCCAGTACGGCTGGGCCGCAGACGAGTGGCCGGAACTCTATCCCGCCGTCAAGGACGCCGACATCGTGGTGGTGGCCGGCCCCATCTGGCTCGGTGACAACTCGTCCCAGACCAAGAAACTGATCGAGCGGCTCTACGCGCACTCGGGTGAGCTGAACGGCAAGGGGCAGTGGGCGTTCTATCCGAAGGTGGGCGGCTGCCTGATCACGGGGAATGAGGACGGCATCAAGCACTGCTCGATGAACATCCTCTACAGCCTGCAGCACATCGGCTTCAGCATCCCGCCGCAGGCGGACGCCGGCTGGATCGGTCCCGTGGGGCCCGGCCCGAGCTACCTGGACGAAGGGTCCGGCGGCCCGGAGTCCGACTTCACCAACCGCAACACCACCTTCATGACCTGGAACCTCCTGCACCTGGCCAAGACACTGAAGGACGCGGGCGGCTACCCCGCTTACGGCAACCTGCCGAACGAGTGGAAG
Organism: Arthrobacter sp. NQ7; assembly: GCF_029581595.2. NCBI lineage: Bacteria > Bacillati > Actinomycetota > Actinomycetes > Micrococcales > Micrococcaceae > Arthrobacter > Arthrobacter sp. NQ7. The sequence continues at coordinate 485,421 of NZ_JARFXU020000001.1, forward strand.
GCCGGCACGCACTTCGGTTTCGAAAACCCGGAATACCGCTAGCTTCCAAGGACTTCTACTACATATGACTACGCCCAGCCCTTTGTTGTCGCGCCCCGGCGCCGTCGAGGCCACCGGCCCGGACGCCGGTGTCGCCGCCCACTACGGCGAGCCCCTGCGCGAGCAGCGTGCCCTCGCCGCCGGAACAGCCGTCGTCGACCTTTCCCACCGCGGCGTGGTGACAGTCACCGGACCTGACCGGCTGAGCTGGCTGAACACCCTGTCCTCCCAGCAGGTGGCAGGCCTGCAGCCCGGCGAGTCCAGCGAACTTCTGCTCCTCAGCGTCCAGGGCCGCATCGACTTTGACGCGCGGGTGGTGGACGACGGCGGGACCACCTGGCTGATCGTGGAGGCCGCCGAAGCTGCACCGCTGGCTGAGTACCTCAACCGGATGAAGTTCATGCTCCGCGTGGAAATTGCGGACGTGTCCGCCGACTGGGCCGTGCTCGGCAGCACCCGGGCCCTGCCCGAATGGTCCTCGCACCTTGCCTGGCAGGATCCGTGGCCGCATGTGTCCCCGGGCGGGTACTCCTACGCCACCGTCACGGAGGAAAACCATCCCGGGCGTGAGCGGCCCTGGTTTGAGTACCTCGTCCCCGCAGCCGGGCTCGAGGACGCCGTCGCCGGACGTGCCCTGGCCGGCGTCCTCGCCGCCGAAGCCCTCCGTATCGCCGCCTGGCGCCCCCGCATCGGCGCCGAAACGGACGACAAGACCATCCCGCACGAACTGGACCTGCTGCGCACCGCCGTGCACCTGGCCAAGGGCTGCTACAAGGGCCAGGAAACCATCGCCCGCGTCCACAACCTGGGCCACCCGCCGCGCCGGCTGGTGTTCCTGCAGCTCGACGGCTCGCAGCACACCCTTCCCGCGGCCGGAAGCCCGGTCATGGCGGGGGAGCGCAAGGTGGGAACGGTGACCTCGGTGGCGCAGCACTACGAGATGGGCCCCGTGGCCCTGGCAGTTATAAAGCGTTCCGTTGCCCCGGATGAGATACTGACGGTCCTGGACGGCGATGAACCGTATCCCGCCGCCCAGGAGCTCATCGTCGCCCCCGATGCCGGCCAGGTTGTGGGGCGCCAAACCGGATTCCTGAGGGGGCCACGCTGATGATTGAGAACGCCGGAACCACGGACGGGCAGGCGGGTGCGGCGGAAGGGCACGACGACGACGCGCTGGCCCTGGCCCACACGCTTTTCCAGGCTGCCCGCGAGGGAAACGATGCGATGCTGGGTGCCTACCTGGACGCAGGGGTTCCCGCCACCATGACAAACTCCGCGGGCGACACCCTGCTCATGCTGGCTGCGTACCACGGACATGCCAGCACGGTGCAGCTGCTCCTGCAGCACGGAGCCGACGCCGACTCCGCCAACGACCGCGGCCAGACCCCGCTGGCCGGGGCGGCATTCAAGGGCTACACGGACGTGGCCCAGGTCCTCCTGGCTGCCGGCGCGGATCCGGACGCCGGCGCGCCATCGGCGCGGGCCGCCGCACAAATGTTCGCCCGCACGGAAATCTTGGACCTGCTGGGCTAGTGCCACCCGGGCGTTGCCCGGCTCTTCAACAAAACTTCAGAAGGATGAGCGGATGGAAAACGTAGAAAAGCCCTGGCCGGCGCTGTGGTCGCTGGTGATCGGGTTCTTCATGATCCTGATCGACAGCACCATTGTGTCCGTCGCGAATCCCCGGATCATGGAGGGCCTGAACGCCGACATCAACTCGGTGATCTGGGTGACCAGCGCCTACCTGCTGGCCTACGCCGTGCCCCTGCTCATCACCGGCCGGCTGGGAGACCGGTTCGGGCCGAAGCGGCTCTACCTGCTGGGACTGGTGGTGTTCACGCTCGCCTCCCTGTGGTGCGGCCTGGCCCAGAACGTGGAAACCCTCATCGCGGCCCGCGTGCTGCAGGGCCTTGGCGCGGCGGTCATGACGCCCCAGACCATGGCGGTCATCACCCGCATCTTCCCGCCCGACCGCCGCGGTGCGGCCATGGCGATCTGGGGTGCCACCGCCGGCATGGCAACCCTGGTGGGCCCCATCCTGGGCGGCGTCCTGGTGGACGGCCTGGGCTGGGAGTGGATCTTCTTCATCAACGTGCCCATCGGCGTCGTCGGCTTCATCCTGGCTACGCGGAACGTCCCGGCCCTGAGCACCCACCCCCACCGGTTCGACATCCCCGGCGTGCTGCTGAGCGCCGTCGGGCTCTTCCTGCTGGTCTTCGGCATCCAGGAAGGCGAGACCTACAACTGGGGCACCATCACGGGGCCCATCAGCGTGTGGGGCCTCATCATCGCCGGTCTCGTTGTCCTCGCAGGATTCGTGGCGTGGCAGCGGTTCAACAAGGGCGAACCGCTGCTTCCCCTTGGACTGTTCCGCGACCGGAACTTCTCCCTCGCCAATCTGGGCATCACCATGGTGGGCTTCACCGTGACCTCCTTCAGCCTGCCCCTGATCTTCTACTACCAGCTGGTCCGTGGACTGACGCCCACCCAGTCGGCACTGCTGATGGTGCCCATGGCGTTGATCTCGGGCGGCATGGCACCCGTGGTGGGGAAGGTCGTGGACCGGGTCAACCCCAAGTACCTGGCCGCCGCCGGCTTGACGCTGATGGCGGTCGCCCTGGTGTGGAACGGCCTGCTGATGCAGCCGGACACGCCCATCCTGCTGTTCTTGCTTCCCAGCGCCGTGCTGGGCTTCGCCAATGCCGGCATCTGGGCTCCGCTGAGCACAACCGCCACCCGGAACCTTCCGCCGCGCCAGGCCGGTGCGGGCTCCGGCGTCTACAACACCACCCGCCAGTTCGGCGCCGTGCTGGGCAGTGCGGCGATCGCCGTCCTCATCCAGTCGCGGCTGGCCGCCGAGCTCCCGTCCGGCGGCCCGGGCGGCCCATCCGGTGAGGGCATGGGCATGGGCGGCGGTACGCTGCCGGAGTTCCTGCACGCAGGGTTTTCGACGGCGATGGCGCAGTCGATCCTCCTGCCCGCCGCGGTGGTGCTGGTTGCGGCAGCCGTTGCGCTGTTCTTTGCCAAGCCGAAGCCGGTCCAGAACTGGGGAGCTCCGGGGCAGGGCCAGGCGTCAGCGAAGGTGGACGCTGGTCTGGATTCCGCCGGCTGAAAGCCCCAGTTTCCGGGCGAGGGCAAGGCAGCCGGTGTTGCTGACGTCTGCACGCCATTGCAGCGTCAGGCCGGCCGCCAATGCCTCGTGGGCGGCGATGGAGCCGGCAAGGGCCCCAAGGCCTTGCCGGCGCCATTCAGGATCCACCAGGACCCCCATGTTGCCGAGCAGGCCTTCCCACTCGCCATAAGCGCCGCAGGCGAGGGGGACGCGCCTGCCAGCGATTTCATGGACGATGGTGAACCGGTTTTCGAGGTCGGAAAGCCCCACTTCGTTGACGTCGTCCGGCGGGCAGCGGCCCTCCAGTTCAATCGCCTCGGGGTTTCCGTGCGAGACCGTCAGTTCCTTGGACGGCTGCTGCAGCGGCAGGTCGTCCGCGAAGAACAGGGCTGCCGCCCCCAGTCCGTGGCCGCCCCGCTCCCGGGTCAGCTTCAGGAGGGTCACATGCTGGGCCATCTCCTCGTCGGGGATGTCCGCGGCGGCGTCGATGACGGACTGGGGGCCTACCAGCGCGGAACTTCCGAACAACCGCACGAACTCCACGGTCCTGGCTGATTCATCAGCGCGGACTATCCGTTCGCCGGAGGCCAGTGCGTCTCCGAAGGCGTCGTCGTCAAGGCCCAGCCGGCGCGCCCACGCCAGCTGGATGATGGCCGCGGAGCCGGGATCCAGTGTCATGGTCCCAGCCTAGGGCGGCCCGCTGGCTTAGCCGAACAGGACCGCTGCTTCGTCGTACCGGTTTTGCGGAACGGTCTTCAGCTGGCCCAGCGCTTCCTCGAACGCCACGTGGCGGATGTCGGTGCCCTTCAGTGCCACCATGGTGCCCCAGTAGCCTTCCACCACCGAGTCGATGGCGGCCATGCCGAGCCTGGTCGCCAGGACCCGGTCGAAGGCGGACGGGACGCCGCCGCGCTGGATGTGGCCCAGGATCGTCGCCCGGGTTTCGATGCCGGTCCGTGCCTCGAGCTCGGGGGCCAGCTGGTCGGCGATGCCGCCCAGGCGGGGACGCCCGAACGTGTCCAGGCCGCGCTCGGAGTGCGGGGTCTCCATGTGCTCCGGGACGAAGCCTTCGGCCACTACCACCAGGGGCGCGCGGCCGCGGGCATGGGCTTCCTTCACCCACTCGGTGATCTGCTCGATGCTGACCTTCTGCTCCGGGATCAGGATGGCGTGCGCGCCGGCGGCCATCCCTGCGTGCAGGGCAATCCAGCCCACGTGCCGGCCCATCACTTCGGCGATCATGCAGCGGTGGTGGGACTCACCCGTGGTGCGGAGCCGGTCGATGGCCTCGGTGGCAATCTGCACGGCGGTGTCGAAACCAAAGGTGTAGTCGGTGGCGTCGAGGTCGTTGTCCACGGTCTTCGGGACGCCCACGATCTTCAGGCCCGCATCCGTGAGCCGCTTGGCCGCGGCCAGGGTTCCCTCACCGCCGATGGCGATGATCGCGTCGATGCCCAGGCGGTCCATATGGGCTTTGATGGTTTCGGGGCCGCCGCCGTTTTCGAACGGGTTGGTGCGGGACGTGCCCAGGATGGTGCCACCCTGCTTGGCGATGCCGCGGACCATGGTGCGGGGGATGTCGATGATGTCGCCCTCCACCACGCCGCGCCAGCCGTCGCGGAAACCGACGAATTCCTGGCCGTGGATGGCGATGCCCTTCAACACGGCGCCGCGGATCACGGCGTTCAATCCGGGGCAGTCGCCACCGCTGGTGAGGATTCCAATTTTCATGTTCGGCTCAAATCCTAGAAGAAGGTTTACAGGCAGAGCGCCACGCTGAGCTCACCTAGAAGTGTAGTGGGGTGTGTGGGGTACGACACAAACCGGTTACATGCATGTGCCGGAACCAGTGGGAGCATAGGCAGGCAAAAGCCCCCGTCCGGTGAACGGATTCACTGGCGGGGGCTGTGGCCGGTACGGGGATGAAGGCCGGTCAGGGCCGGTTGATGGAGCGCCGGTCCAGGAAGGTCTGGAGCACGATGTCGTTGCGCTGGTCCGGAAGGATCACCCAGGCCAGGAGGTAGAAGACGAAAGCCGGGCCCGGCAGCAGGGCGAAGAGCAGGAAGGCGATACGGACAAAGGCAACGTCCACATTGAGCTTGGCGGCAATGCCGCCGCAGACTCCGCCAAGCCACCGCTCCGGGCCGCGCTTCAGGCCGAGGCCCCTGACGATGCTGAAGAACTTATCCATGGTTCAAGACTTCCCTGTAGTTGGTTCGTTGTCACGTTTCCGGGCCGAGAGCAGGCCGCCCACCACCAGGGCGACGCCCGCGCCGATCATGAGCCCGATCAGCACGTAGGTGCCGTTGAGGGTGACGATGCCCAGCTGCGCCACGATGATCAGGGCCGACAGCGCCAGCACGATCAGTCCCCAGACCACCGTTCCCACCCTGGCAGGTGCCGGGCCCAGGCTGTCCTGGCCCGCCGTCGTCGGGATGTTGCTGCTGTCCATGTCAGTTGCCTTCCTGGATGGTGACGTTGCTGAAGGTGCCGTCGATTTGGACCACCAGATGGTTGCCTGGCTTGTCCGTGTTGTAGGTGCTTTCACGCGTGGTGGTGCCGCCACGCTGGCCGCTGGCCTCGTTCAGGTTCCCCATGGTCATGTCCGCCTTGATGTCCACGGGCACGTTCTGCGGGATCACCACCGTCACGTTGCTGGCGGTGATGTCCAGGGGCACCACGACGTCGGAGGTCAGGGGGGCGCCGGGGGAAAGGTCCGTGAGGTCCACGGTTCCCCGGCCCGCGGTGATGTCGATGCCGCCACGGGCTTCCTCGATGCTGGCCGGGTTCCAATCCACCTGCTGGAAACGCATCCGGCCGTCATCCAGGGTGTTGTAGATGCCGCCGGTGACCAGGGCGATGACCGCGAACAGGCTCAGGATGCCCGAGGTCCGGCCGCGGAGCCCGGCTGCCAGGATGCCCAGGCCGAGGACCGCTGCCGCGCTGGCCCACACAATGGCATTGCCGGAGCCGCCCAGGTCGATGATGTTCGCGGCGTCGAGGGCCTTGAGTCCGCCGCCCACCAGCAGGGCAGAGCCGGTGGCGATGGCAACGGCAGGCGCGCCGGGGCCGGCCGGATGGGGTTTTGGCGGCTTCGGCGGGACCCAGGGTGCCGGGTAGCCGCCGGTACCGGGGACCCCGCCACCTGTACCTGTTCCGCCTGACCCCGCGCCACCGGCCGGGTAGCCGGGTTGGCCGTAGGTCCCGGCTCCGGGAACTACGGGTGCGCTGCCGTATGGGGGTGCCGGCGGGAACTCCGCCGTGCGCCCGGACGTGGTGCCCGTGGAGAAGGACGGCGTGGGAACGCCGGACCGGGCGGCCGGGTAGGCAGTGCCGGACGCGGATGCATGGCCGGCGGCCGTGGGGTGGGGCTTGTTGCGCTGGGAAAGGTAGTAGACCAGGAAGATGGCGCCGCCCACCCAGAAGAGGGTCCAGAGCAGGCCGCTGAGGCCGTTATGGCTCCAGCCCCAGTAGCCTCCACCCAGGCCGGTGAGTCCAAGGACCGTGGCAATCAGGGAACCGGTCATGCCGCTGGACCAGCGGCCCGCACCGGCTTCCTGGACGTGGATCCTGCCGTCGGGCTCCGGAAGGAAGGCCCAGGCCAGGCCGTACAGCAGCACTCCGATGCCGGCCAGGAGGGTCAGGACCACCGCGGCGCCGCGGATGATAATGGGGTCAACATTGAGGCGGTGGGCGATTCCGCTGCAGACGCCGCCGATCCACCGGTCGTTCCCCCGGAAGATGCCGTGGCTGCGGATCCAGCCGAAGAAGTCCGTGGAAGGTGACGGTGCCTGGCGGCCCTGGAAGGCATGACTGCCGGCGGTGCCACCAGGCTGGCCGCCCGTTTCCGCGCCGGGACCGAACGCCGAATCAGCGGGCGGTGCACCAGCGCTGGTTGAACCAGTGGAGGTTGAACCACTGGGGTTTGAACCACTGGAGGTTGAACCGGCGGACGGCAGCGGTTCGGTGGGCTGTCCGCTGTCCGGGCCCGGTACGGGCCCTGCAGGGTGTTCGTCGTCGGGGGAGGGGTTCTGCGAGTTCATATCTCGATCCTGCCGTTCGCGCCCGCCGGGGCTCTACTGGGGGAAACCCTGAACGGTCCCTGAGCTGTCCCCGGGAACGGCCGGGAAGCGGTCCGGGCAACCCTGATCCGTGTTTGGATTGGTTCATGACAACCCTCCCGGCGCGGCCGCCACTGGCGCGCAGCAGCGACCGCGTCATCGCCGGTGTCTGCTCTGGCCTGGCGGTGCACCTTGGCTGGCCGGTGAAGAACGTCCGCCTGGCCATGGTCCTGGCCTCATTCGCCGGCGGGGCAGGGCTGGTGTTCTACGCCTGGCTTTGGATCATGGTGCCCACCGCTGACGAGGCCGCACGCCGCATTGCCCGCCGCCCGGCGTCGCCCATTGCCCCTGCCGTAAGCCAGCCCGGGCAGGTGCCGGCGCAGGCAATAGCGTCCGACGGCGGGACGTCCGCGGGTGCCGCCGGTTCCGTTCCGGGCGGCACGGACAGCACGGACGGTATGGGAAGTCCGGCCGGTGCGCCCTGGTTCAAGGTGCGCGGCATGCGGTACGGCAAGGAAATCCTGCTCGGCGCCGGGCTCCTGCTGGTGGCCGGCATCATGATCGCCCAGATGCTGGGTGTGGACGTGTCCCTGGGGACGCTGATCCCCGCCGCAGCGGTCCTTGGCGGCGCCTCCATCGCGTGGATGCAGCTGGACGAAACCCGGCGGGCAGGGCTGGTCGACAAGACCAAAGCGGACCAGGCCGGCGGATGGGGCCGGCTCGCTGCCGGGCTGGCGTTGGTGGTCGCGGGCGTCCTGGTGATGGTGTCAGGCTCCGGCTCGTGGGAACAGACCTGGCTGGCGCTGCTGGCGTCCGTCGCCGTCCTGGGTGGAGTGGTCCTGGTCCTGCTGCCGTGGGCCCTGAAGTTCTGGCGCGACCTGGAAGCCGAGCGCGCCGGCAGGATCCGGGAAACGGAGCGGGCAGAGATTGCCGCGCACCTCCATGACTCCGTGCTGCAGACCCTGGCGCTGATCCAGCGGCGTGCCGGCAACGAGCACGACGTTGTCCGGCTGGCCCGTGCCCAGGAACGCGAGCTGCGCGGCTGGCTGTTCCAGGACCCCGGCCGGGAAAGCGGACAGCTGTCGGACCGGATCAAGGCCGTCGCGGCCGAGGTGGAAGACCTGCTGGGCAATGCCGTGGAAGTGGTTACCGTTGGTGACGCCACCATGACCGAGGCGCACGAGGCCCTGGTCCAGGCCAGCCGCGAGGCCATGCTCAACGCCTCCCGGCATGGCGGCGGAACGGTTTCGGTGTACCTCGAGGCCTCGGACGGGCAGGCCGAAATCTTCATCAAGGACAGGGGACCCGGGTTCGACCTGGGCGACGTGCCCGCAGACCGGCTGGGCGTCCGGGAGTCGATTATCGGCAGGATGAAACGGCACGGCGGATCGGCCGCCATCCTCAGCACCGGCAATGGTACCGAGGTGCGGCTCAGGCTGCCGGCGGCAGCAGAACATGCGGAAGGGAAATCATGAACACGACCCAGGGGACAGGTGTGGGAAACGCGGGCCGGCCCGGAACAGTGCGCGTGGTCATTGTGGATGACCACGCCATTTTCCGGTCCGGGCTGAAAGCCGACCTGGACGCCAGTATCCAGGTGGTGGGGGAGGCGGCCACCGTGGAACAGGCCATCGCGGCCATCGCCCAACAGCGGCCCGATGTGGTGCTCCTCGATGTACACCTGCCCGGCGGCCTGGGCGGCGGCGGACGGGAAGTCATCGCCGGCTCCGCTGCGCTCCTGCCCACCACCCGCTTCCTGGCCCTCAGCGTGTCGGACGCAGCGGAGGACGTGGTGGCAGTGATCCGCGCCGGCGCCCGGGGCTACGTCACCAAGACCATCTCCGGGGCCGAAATCACCGATGCCGTGCACAGGGTGGCAGGCGGGGACGCTGTCTTCTCTCCGCGCCTGGCCGGGTTCGTACTGGACGCCTTTGGAACCGCTCCGGCGGACATCGCCGACGACGAACTGGACAAGCTCTCCGCCCGCGAACTGGAGGTCATGCGGCTTATCGCCCGCGGCTACAGCTACAAGGAGGTGGCCAGGGAGCTTTTCATCAGCATCAAGACGGTGGAAACCCACGTCTCCGCCGTGCTGCGGAAGCTCCAGCTATCCAGCCGGCACGAACTCACCAAGTGGGCCGCAGAACGCCGCCTCCTCTAGACGCCCCATCAGATCCTGACCTGAAATCTAGAACGCCCCATCACCTTTCGGGCCTTAAACCGGAACGCCCCATCACTAACTGATGGGGCGTTCCGGTTTTTCCTGCGAAAGGTGATGGGGCGTTACTGGGCCTTGCCCAGGAAGTCCTGCAGGCGCTGGACGCCGGTGGCCAGGTCGTCGTCGCCCAGGGCGTAGGAGAGGCGCACAAACCCTGACGGGCCGAATGCCTCACCCGGGACCACAGCCACCTCTACCTCGTCCAGGATCAGGGCCGCCAGCTCAGCCGAGGTCTGCGGCGTGGCGGTGCCGGACGCCGTCGGGAATTCCTTGCCCAGCAGCCCGCGCACGTCCGCATACACGTAGAAGGCGCCCTTCGGCGTCGGGCATTCCACTCCGTCGATCGCGTTCAGGCCGGCAACAATGGCCTTGCGGCGGCGGTCGAAGGCCACCTTCATCTCGTCCACGGCCGTCAGGGGGCCGGACACTGCGGCGAGGGCGGCCACCTGCATGATGTTGGAGACGTTGGAGGTGGCGTGCGACTGCAGGTTGGTGGCGGCCTTGATGACGTCGGAGGGGCCGATCATCCAGCCCACGCGCCAGCCGGTCATGGCGTAGGTCTTGGCAACTCCGTTCAGGATGACCACCTTGTCGCCCAGTTCGGGGGCGGCGGTGGCGATGGAGGTGAACGGCACGCCGTCGTAGGTCAGGTGCTCGTAGATCTCGTCGGTGACCACCCACAAGCCCTTTGCAGCAGCCCATTTGCCGATCTCCGCAACCTGTTCGGGCGAGTACACGGCGCCGGTGGGGTTCGACGGCGAAACGAACAGCAGGATCTTGGTCCGGTCCGTCACTGCTGCTTCGAGCTGTTCAACGGTGACCAGGTAATCCTGTTCGGGCCCGGCGAAAACCTCCACGGGAACACCGCCGGCCAGCCGGATGGCTTCCGGGTAGGTGGTCCAGAACGGTGTGGGGACGATGACCTCGTCGCCCGGGTCCACCAAGGTGGCGAAGGTGTTGTAGACCGCCTGCTTGCCGCCGTTGGTCACCAGCACCTGGGCGGGGTCGACCTGGTAGCCGGAATCGCGCAGGGTCTTCTCGGCGATGGCCTTCTTCAGCTCGGGAAGGCCGCCCGCGGGGGAGTACCGGTGGTACTTGGGCTGGCCTGCGGCTTCGATGGCGGCCTGGACGATGTAGTCCGGAGTGGGAAAGTCGGGCTCGCCCGCGCCGAAGCCAATAACCGGCCGGCCAGCTGCCTTCAGCGCCTTGGCCTTGGCATCGACGGCCAGGGTTGCGGATTCGGCAATTGCGGAAATGCGTTGGGAAACGCGGGCGGCAGACATGGCAGGTCCGTTCTTCGCTTGCAGCCGGGAGGCTGGAATGTGGGATTCGACGAGTTCTACTCTATGCTGTTCACCGGACCCACCGGGGTGCCGGTTTTGATTTATGACTGCCCTGCGCAGCACGTTTCAGGCCGGGCTGCGGTTGGGCCGGGCGGGCCGGTTTTACCTACGGGAAGTTCTTGCGTAGAATGGTTCACCGGTGTTGAAACACGGATGATGGCGTGCGCCCCAGCTCAAACTGGCGGCCGGTCGTCAAAGAGTGGAATTCACTCCATAGGGTAGTGGCGCAATTGGTAGCGCAGCGGTCTCCAAAACCGCAGGTTGCAGGTTCGAGTCCTGTCTGCCCTGCGCAAGCTGTTCCGGGCGAAAGCCCGGAACAGGCGCAGCAACCATGGTTCTGATCAGGGCCGGGTAATCCACCATTGCAAAGATGAGCGAGGACCAGGTGACCGAAACAGCTGCCAGCAGCTCCAAGGGCCGCCCAGCTAAGAAGGAAGCCAAGGCAAACTTCTTCGCCCGCATCGCACTCTTTGTCCGCCAGATCATCGGCGAACTGAAGAAGGTTGTTGCCCCCACCCGCAAGGAACTGATCAACTACACGCTCGTGGTGCTGGTTTTCGTGGCCATCATGATGGTCATCGTCAGCCTGCTGGACATTGGTTTCGGAACCGCTGTCGGCTGGATCTTCGGCGGGACCGGCCCCACGGACAGCTAAGGCTGCACGGTCCGCAGGCCGCGTGCTCCGCCCGGGGAACCGGAAGGGAAGCGCGGCGTGCGGAATTGAGCCATTTAAATAGGCATGTTAGGCAATGAGGAAGCAGGAGACCAAGTGTCTGAGCAGGAGCTCGAGGTAACCGAGACTGGGCTGGAAGAATCCCCGGACGTCGCGGCAGAAGCCGGTGCGGAGTCCGAGGTGGAGTCCTCCACGCCCGAATCCGATGACGCCGCCTCCGACGTTGCAGAGGCAGCCGACGCCGACTCTTCGGATGCCGACGGCGAAGAAGGGTCCGACGACGCCCTTGCCGCCGCAGCAGCCACCGCCGCCGCGGACCCCGCTGAGGAGTTCAAGGCCAAGCTGCGCCGCCAGGAAGGTGACTGGTACGTCATCCACTCCTACGCCGGCTACGAGAACCGCGTAAAGGCCAACCTTGAAACCCGCATCCAGACCCTGGACATGGAAGATTACATCTTCGAGATCCAGGTGCCCATGGAGGAAGTCGTGGAGATCAAGAACGCCCAGCGCAAGGTGATCAACCGCGTCCGCATCCCCGGTTACGTCCTGGTCCGCATGGACCTGACCGACGCGTCCTGGGGCGCCGTCCGCCACACCCCCGGTGTCACCGGCTTCGTGGGCAACGCCCACAACCCCGTCCCTCTGCGCCTGGACGAGGTCTTCTCCATGCTCGCCCCTGTCTTCGAAGAAGAGCAGGCCGAGAAGGGCAAGCCGGTCAACAAGCAGAACCAGGCTCCCGTGGCCGTGGACTTCGAAGTTGGCGAGTCGGTCATCGTCAAGGAAGGGCCGTTCGAGACCCTCCCGGCCACGATCTCCGAGATCAAGCCCGAGTCCCAGACCCTCGTGGTGCTGGTCTCCATCTTCGAGCGCGAAACGCCCGTCACCCTGGCGTTCAACCAGGTCACCAAGATCTGACAACCCAAGATTTCGTCCCGGCGCCGCCCGCTTAGCGGCACCGGAACGGCCGGCCGCCTCGCCATGGCGGCCAAAAACCTGAGGCACGCTCCTGTGCCCCAGGACGTTATTGAGAGAAGGACCCTACATTGGCTCCCAAGAAGAAGGTCACCGGCCTCATCAAGCTGCAGATCCAGGCAGGTGCCGCCAACCCGGCCCCGCCGATCGGTCCTGCGCTTGGCCAGCACGGTGTCAACATCATGGAATTCTGCAAGGCGTACAACGCTGCGACGGAAGCCCAGCGCGGAAACGTCATCCCCGTGGAAATCACGGTCTACGAGGACCGTTCCTTCACGTTCATCACCAAGACCCCGCCGGCTGCAGAGCTCATTAAGAAGGCTGCAGGCGTTGCCAAGGGTTCATCCACCCCGCACACCGTCAAGGTTGCCAAGCTGACCCAGGCCCAGGTCAACGAGATCGCCTCCACCAAGATGGAAGACCTCAACGCCACCAGCCTCGAAGGCGCAGCCAAGATCATCGCCGGCACCGCCCGCTCCATGGGTATCACCGTCGAGGGCTAACCACCCCCACCGCTGTCCGGCGTCAGGGTAATTGACGACGACGGGCCGCACCGCCGGGATACCGGCACCAAAAAACTGAAATGTTGGCCATCCGGGCCGGATAACGAACCGGGTCGCCGACTGTGGCAGGGCCCAGCGCGGTCCGCAGACCACAACTGCACAAGGAGAAATAAGCAGCATGGCAAAGCGCAGCAAAGCATATGAGGCAGCAGCCGCCAAGATCGATGCAACCAAGCACTACGCACCGTTCGAGGCAGTAACGCTGGCCAAGGACACCAACCCGTCCAAGTTCGACGCCACCGTTGAGGTCGCATTCCGCCTCGGCGTCGACCCCCGCAAGGCTGACCAGATGGTCCGCGGCACCGTCAACCTGCCCCACGGCACCGGTAAGACTGCCCGCGTCCTGGTCTTCGCCACGGGTGACAAGGCTGAGGCCGCTATCGCAGCCGGCGCCGACTTCGTTGGTTCCGACGACCTGATCGAGAAGATTGCCGGCGGCTGGACCGACTTCGACGCCGCCGTTGCCACCCCTGACCTCATGGGCAAGGTTGGCCGCCTCGGTAAGGTCCTGGGCCCGCGTAACCTGATGCCGAACCCGAAGACGGGCACCGTGACCCCCGACGTCACCAAGGCCGTCAACGACATCAAGGGTGGAAAGATCGACTTCCGCGTCGACAAGCACTCCAACCTGCACTTCATCATCGGCAAGGTTTCCTTCGACGCCGTGAAGCTGGCCGAGAACTACGCCGCCGCTCTGGAAGAGGTCCTGCGCCTCAAGCCGTCCGCAGCAAAGGGCCGCTACATCCAGAAGGCCACCGTGGCCACCACGTTCGGCCCGGGCATCTCCGTTGACCCCAACGTCACCAAGGTGCTCACCGAGGCGTAGTCCCCGATAGGTGTTCCTGCCCCGGATTGATTCCGGAGCGACCCAAGACCGCCCCCGACGCTTAGGCGCCGGGGGCGGTCTTCTTTTGTGCCCGCACACTGTGCCTAAGCTGGCCCCATGGACCAGCCCGTGCCAACCGGCCCCCTGCCCTCCCGGCCGCATCCTGATGTGGTGATAGCCGCCGTCGGCGTTCCACCGCGGGGCGTCTACGCCGGCCGGGACGGATCAGGTCCGGCCGCTGGGCCGTTTGCGGACTTCTTTGCGTGCCAGGCCATGCAGGAGGCCCACGCAATGGCTGTGTGGGGGAGCCTGGAGCGGTGCCCCACACTGGCCGAGGCGCTGGAGTACTGGCACGGCAACCGATACGAGGAACGGCAGTTGTTCCTTGCCAGGGCCGGCCTGGAAGCAGTGGGACTGTGTTCGGTCACGCTGCCCCTGCGCGAGAACCGTGCCACGGCCGGGATCGACATCCTGGTGGACCCGCGCTGGCGGCGAAGGGGAGTGGGGCGGGCGCTGCTGGATCAGGCGGAAGCCGCGGCCAGGAAGCATGGTCGCACGTCGCTTGATGGCTTCCATGAACTGCCCCTCGACGCCGTCCCGCCAGGAACCCGCATGGTTGCCGCGAAGTCCGGGGCGGGGGCGCTGCCTGCGGACGACCCGGCAACTGCGTTTGCCTTGGCCCACGGATATGAGCTTGAGCAGGTCGAACGCTCCAGCCGGCTCACGCTTCCGGTGCCCGGTCAATTGCTGGAGCGGCTGGAGGCCGATGCGTGCCGGCACGCCGGGGACTACGTCCTGACGGCATGGGACGCCTACTGCCCGGACGGCCTTCTTGCAGGCTACGCAGCCCTGAGGGTGAGGATGAGTACGGACGCGCCCACCGCCGGCATGGACTGGGAGCGTGAGGACTGGGACGCCGGACGGGTCCGTGGGGACGAGCAGGAACTGGTCCGCGGCGGAGTCGAGTCATCGGTGGCCGCCGCCCTGCACCGCGCCACGGGTGAGCTGGCCGCCTACACCGTCCTTACCTGGCGCGCGCAAGTGCCCGAATCGGTCATCCAGCAGGACACGCTGGTGGCAGCCGAACACCGCGGCCACCGCCTGGGCATGTTGGTGAAGACAGCCAACCTGCGCCGGGTATCGGAAAAGTGGCCCGCCGCGCGCTCGGTCCTGACATGGAACGCCAGCGAAAACCAGCATATGCTGGCGATAAATACCGCACTTGGATTCAAGCCCGCTGGCTATGAAGGTGAGTGGCAGAAACGGCTGGGATGATGCCCCGTATGGCAAAAGACGTGAAGATCGAGCAGCTATGGATCCCCGACTCACTGGACACCCCCGACGCAGCGGACTTCCTCGCCGCCGTCGAAGTGGGCCGCAAAGTCCGCATGGCCACGTGGGGCAGCGACGACCTCGCTTATGGCCCGATGGAAAAGCTCCTCGAATTCGCGGACCCCTATGAACGGCAGCTCATCCTGGTGGCCAAGGTGGACGGCGAAATCATCGGAACGGTGGACATTGCGCTGCCCCTGACGGACCACCTGGACCTCGCCGAGCTCACGCTGGACATCCTGCCCGAGTTCCAGCGCCAGGGCGTGGGGCGGCGGCTGCTCGAGGCCGCCGAACAGCTGGCCCGCGGTGAAGGCCGGAGCATGATCCTGGTGGATACGAACCACCCCGGTGCGTCGCTGCATGAATTCGAACAGGCGCAGCTGGTGCCCGGCTCCGGCCAGGGATTCGTGCCCCTGGAGAGCCGCGAAGTCGAGTTCGCCCAGAAGACCGGATACACGCTCCAGCACATCGAACAGTTCAGCTCCTGCCTCCTGCCCCTGGACACCAAACTGGTGGCCGACCTCCAGGCTGAAGCGGAGGAAGCCAACAACGGCAGGTACCGGCTCCACCACTGGACGGACCGCTGCCCGGACCGCTGGCTGGAGGCCGTGGCGGTCCTGGAAAACCAGGCCGGCGCTGACGTCGATCCCTCACTGGATCCGCCCATCGAGCAGGACATGGTGTTCGACGGCGGCATCCTCCGGGAGGCCGAAGACGTCGCCATCGCGCAAGGCCGCAGGACCGTGGTCACCGCCGTCGAGCACATCGCCTCCGGTTCGCTGGTGGGGCTGACGACCATCACCGTGCTGGCGCACCGCGCCGACGTCGTCTTCCAGGACGACACCCTGGTCCTGCAGGAGCACCGGGGCAACAAGCTGGGGCTGCTGATCAAGGTGGCCAACATGGTCCGGCTCAGCGAGCAGTTCCCGGACGCGCGGATCATCTATACGTGGAACGCGCCGGAAAACCGGTACCTCCTGACGGTCAACAGGCAGCTCGGATTCCAGACCGCCGGCGTCACCGGGATTTGGCAGAAGGAGCTTCCCACGCTGCATACCAGCACCAGCTGAGGCCGCCGGCCGGGACCCGATTTGGCGGACGGGCAAAGCCTCCCGTAAGCTTGAACTACCAAAGACCGTCGGTTGTTGGAAATCCGCTCTCCTGAACATGGCTCAACTCTGCAGTTGTGCTCCGGGGACCACAGTGGCTTTCCGGACGAAGGACCCTCAACGCAGGGCGGCCAGCGCAGGTGAACGAAGCAAAGCTCCGCGGTTGAACCGTGTTGAGCCAAGCCCCGTGCATCTGCGCGGGGCGTTTTTAGTTTTAGCTCTCTTGAGCGGGGACCGTCGAATACCGGCACTATCCCCGGAAGGAGGGTTATGGCAACGCCTACCAAGGTTTCAGCAGTAGCTGAGATCACTAACGATTTCAAGGAATCGAACGCCGCTGTCCTGACCGAATACCGCGGGCTCACCGTTGCACAGCTCAAGCAGCTGCGTGTTTCTCTCGGCCAGGACACCAAGTTCGCGGTCGTCAAGAACACCCTGACCGCCATTGCAGCCAAGGAAGCCGGCGTCGAAGCATTCGACGGCCAGCTTGCCGGCCCCACTGCAATCGCGTTCATCAAGGGTGACGCAGTTGCCGCTGCCAAGAGCCTGACGGATTTTGCCAAGGCCAACAAGCAGCTGGTCATCAAGACCGGTTACTTCGAGGGCAAGGCGCTGGACGCCACCGAGGTTGCCGCACTGGCTGCCCTCGAGTCCCGTGAGCTGCAGCTCGCCAAGGTTGCAGGCGTCCTCAAGGCACCTGCCGCCGCTGCTGCACGCATCATCGACGCACTGCGCCTCAAGCTTGAAGAAGAGAACGGTGCACCGGCAGCTGCCGAAGCGCCCGCCGCTGAAGAAGCCCCTGCCGCTGAAGCTGAAGCTGCCGCTGAAGCTCCCGCTGCCGAAGAGAACTAATTCTCTTACCCACACCAGACTCCGGTTCCGGTACGGCCCCGCGCCGTACGGACACCACAACAGGAAGGACGCCTACCATGGCGAAGCTCAGCAACGAAGAGCTCATTGAAGCTTTCAAGGAACTGACCATCATCGAGCTCTCCGAGTTCGTCAAGCTCTTCGAAGAGACCTTCGAAGTTACC
This sequence comes from Arthrobacter sp. NQ7, assembly GCF_029581595.2. Classification (NCBI taxonomy): domain Bacteria; kingdom Bacillati; phylum Actinomycetota; class Actinomycetes; order Micrococcales; family Micrococcaceae; genus Arthrobacter; species Arthrobacter sp. NQ7. Next base: position 502,703 of record NZ_JARFXU020000001.1, read on the forward strand.
GCTGCTGCTGTAGCTGTTGCCGGCCCCGCTGCCGGTGGCGCTGCTGAAGAGGCTGAAGAGAAGACTGACTTCGACGTCATCCTCGAAGCTGCCGGTGACAAGAAGATCGCAGTCATCAAGGAAGTTCGCGCCATCACCTCCCTCGGCCTCAAGGAAGCCAAGGACCTGGTTGACGGTGCCCCCAAGGCTGTCCTCGAAGGCGCCAACAAGGAAGCTGCCGAGAAGGCCAAGGAGCAGCTCGAGGCTGCAGGCGCTACCGTTACCCTCAAGTAACAACGCCTTTTCCCGGGAAACCCCGTCCACTCCGGTGGGCGGGGTTTCCTGCTTTGAGCCAACTGCCTACCCGGTCGGGTCGCTGATATCAGCCACCACCGCGTCCAGGGCTTCGGTCAGGGCATCGGCGTCAACGAACGCACTGTAGCCGTGGGCACCGGCGCCCATGGAGATCCGGCGCCCGGTGATGGTGGCATCCGCATAGACCGGCCAGGAGCCGGTGCTCCCCAGCGGGGTGATGGTGCCCCGCTCGTAGCCGGTGGCCTCCAGGGCCACGTCGGCCGGAGGCAGAGAGAGTTTGTTGACGCCCACCAGGGCCCGGAGTTTGGGCCAAGAGATCTGCCGGTCGCCCGGGATCAAGGCGAACAGGAACGTGCCGTCCTTGTGCTTGACCACCAGGGACTTCACGATGTCCGCCGGGGCGATTCCCAGGATCCCCGCTGCTTCCTCGAGGCTCTTCGCGGCAGGGCGTTCCACCACCTCCACCTGAAGCCCGCGGGCCGCGGCGTCGGCCAGGAATCGCTCCCGCCCGACGCCGTCCCTTCCGTTTCCGGTTTCGGCCGCCATCAGTCGCGGTACAGCAGGAGGGCTTCGCCCTGCCCGCCCCCGCCACACAGGGAGACCGCGGCCTTGCCGGTCCCGCGCCGCTTCAACTCGTGCGCGGCATGCGCGGCAAGGCGTGCGCCCGACGCACCGATTGGGTGTCCCAGGGCAATGGCCCCGCCGTGGATGTTGCATTTCTCCAGCGGGTAGTCCAGGTCCTTCAGGGACTGCACGGCCACCGACCCGAAAGCCTCGTTGATCTCGATGAAGTCAAGGTCGGCGGTGCTCCAGCCAGCCTTGCCGAGGGCGTTCATGATCGCGTTGGACGGCTGGGAATGCAGGGAGTTGTCCGGCCCGGCCACCTGCCCGGGCTTTCCAACCACTGCCAGATAGTCCAGCCCGTGCTCCTCGGCATAGCCGCGCGAGGCGAGCACCAGTGCTGCGGCGCCGTCGGACAGGGGGGAGGAGTTGCCCGCCGTGATGGTGCCGTCGGTCACGAACGCCGCCCGCAGCCCCGCCAGCGACTCAACCGAGGTATTGGGCCGGACGCCCTCGTCGGTGGCCACCACCAGGGGATCGCCCTTGCGCTGTTTGACGCTGATGGGTGCGATCTCGCCGTCGAACGTTCCGTTCTTTGCCGCCAGCGCCGCCCGCTGGTGCGACTGCGCGGCTACGTTGTCCTGTGAGGTACGGTCGATGCCCAGCGTCAGGTTCCGGGTTTCGGTGGACAGGCCCATGGACTGTCCATCAAAGGCATCGGTCAGGCCGTCGTGCGCCGCTGCGTCCAACGCCTGGATGGAGCCATACGTCCAGCCCTGGCGTGATCCCGGGAGCAGGTGCGGTGCCCGGCTCATCGACTCCTGGCCGCCGGCCACCACCACGGCAGCTTCGCCGGCACGGATCATGCGGGCCGCGTCAATCACCGCGGTCAGGCCGGAGAGGCACACCTTGTTCACGGTCACGGCGGGGACATTCCAGCCGATGCCGGCGCCGATGGCGCTTTGCCGCGCAGGGTTCTGCCCGGCACCTGCCTGCAGCACCTGGCCCATGATCACGGCCTCAACGTCCGCGGTGTCGACGCCACTGCCGTCCAGGGCGGCCCTGATGGCGTGGGCACCCAGGTCCACTGCAGTCAGACTGGACAACTGGCCGTTGATCCGGCCCTGCGGAGTCCGCGCTGCCCCAAGGATGACAACGTCATTGCTGTCAGGAGAGTTGGCCATGGTTACCACTTTCAATCCGGTTCCGGTGTAAGCCACCAAGGCTATCGTGAGCCTGGTCACCCATCTATTCAAACGCCGGAACGCCTATGTGCATTCCTGTATTTTCCCCCACGTGCAGCCTGCGGGGGAGAGGTCCCCATAGGCGGGGTGTGCACGACGGCGGCGGCTTGCGTAGGGTGGACGGCGAGGCTTTGCAGGGGGAGATGCTTTGCAGGGGGACAACCGGGTCCGAAAAGCCGGAACGGACGGAGTGACAACCATGAAAAATCCAGTGTCCGCGGCGTCCATCGCTGCCCTGGCCGCAGTGGCAGGCTGCGCGCTTTCCGCTTGTTCGGTCTCCACTCCGGCTCCGGCGGACTCTGCCCAGGCAACGGTGCCAGCCATTGCCCAGCCTCAAACTGCCCAGCCTGCAACTGCCCAGCCTGCAACTGCCCAGGCACGTGACAGTGCCTTGGCCCGTGCAACGGACAGCCCCAGCTCCGCGGCCGGGGGCGGCATGGCAACCCGGGAGGCCTGTGAACTCTTCAACAGGCTCTTGGTCGATTACGCCGCTGTTCCACCCACCGATTCCAATGGTTACGAGGACGTGTACCTCAAGGCCCAGGACGCCAAGGACAGGGTTTCCGGCGATCTTCAGGGACTGTTTGCCTCGCTGGGCCTGCTGGCCATCGACCACTCCTCGGCGGCCGGGACCGGCGGCAAGCCTGCGAAGGAGTCCCAGGACGCGGTACGCGACGCCGTCTTTGCTAACTCGGCTGCCTGCACGGCCGAAGGGGTGACGCTTCGGCTCTAGGTGCCGTGCAGGGGAGTGCCGGGATGCCCTCGCAGGAAGTCAAAAACAGTGCTTGCAATCCGGCGGGATGTGGGGTAGACACGTAGGCTATTTTGCCGTATCGTAGATATTTGCGTCTTCCCTGTTTACCTTCAGCCTTCATATAGCGGTGGGCTTCGCCTGGCAGCTGGCAATCAACGTGCCCTAACAACGGTCACAGCATAGCCGGTCCAGGTCCCGGGTCATATAGCGGAACCGGATGGTAGCGCTGCGGAGTCACTCCGCAGGGTGCACAGCGGGGGAGATCTGAAAACGCCTGAAGGTCTGTGGAAGGATCCCTCTTGGTCGCCTCGAGCACCTCTAATAACGAAACCGCTAACACTGCCGACAGCACTGATGGTGCCACTCGCCGGCTCTCATTCGCAAAGATTCACGAACCCCTTGACGTTCCGAATCTGCTTGCCCTGCAGACGGACAGCTTTGACTGGCTGGTCGGCAATGAGCGCTGGCAGGCACGCGTGGCAAAGGCTGTCGAAGAAAACGATCTCAGCGTCGCCACCACGTCCGGCCTGTCGGACATCTTCGAAGAGATCTCCCCGATCGAGGACTTCCAGGGCACCATGTCCCTGAGCTTCTCCGATCCGGAGTTCGCTGACCCCAAGTACACCATGGCCGAGTGCAAGGACCGGGACGCCACGTACTCCGCTCCGCTGTACGTCAAGGCCGAGTTCATGAACAACAACACGGGCGAAATCAAGCAGCAGACCGTGTTCATGGGTGACTTCCCGCTGATGACCGAGAAGGGCACCTTCGTCGTCAACGGCACCGAGCGTGTCGTCGTCTCCCAGCTGGTCCGTTCCCCGGGCGCCTACTTCGAGCGCGCCGCTGACAAGACCAGTGACAAGGACATCTTCACCGCCAAGATCATCCCGTCCCGCGGTGCATGGTTCGAGCTCGAGATCGACAAGCGCGATCAGGTCGGTGTGCGCCTCGACCGCAAGCGCAAGCAGTCCGTCACCGTGCTGCTGAAGGCCCTTGGCTGGACCGAAGGCCAGATCCTCGAAGAGTTCGGCCAGTACGACTCCATGCGGGCAACCCTGGAGAAGGACGCCACCGAAACCCGCGAAGACGCCCTGCTGGACATCTACCGCAAGCTGCGTCCGGGCGAGCCGCCCACCGTCGAGGCTGCCCAGTCCCTGCTGGACAACCTGTACTTCAACTCCAAGCGTTACGATCTGGCCAAGGTTGGCCGCTACAAGATCAACCGCAAGCTGGGCATCGACCGCTCCCTTGGCGACAAGGAAGCCTCCGTCCTGCACGTTGAAGACATCGTTGCCATGATCAAGTTCCTCGTCGCGCTGCACGCCGGCGAGAAGACCATCAAGGGCACCCGCGACGGCCAGGAAGTGGACCTGCGCGTCGAAATCGACGACATCGACCACTTCGGCAACCGCCGCATCCGCGCCGTCGGCGAGCTCATCGAGAACCAGGTCCGCACCGGCCTGTCCCGCATGGAGCGCGTTGTCCGCGAGCGTATGACCACCCAGGACGTCGAGGCCATCACGCCGCAGACCCTGATCAACATCCGCCCCGTGGTCGCAGCCATCAAGGAGTTCTTCGGAACTTCCCAGCTGTCGCAGTTCATGGACCAGAACAACCCGCTCTCGGGCCTGACCCACAAGCGCCGCCTGTCGGCCCTTGGCCCGGGTGGTCTGTCCCGTGACCGCGCCGGCATGGAAGTCCGTGACGTGCACCCGTCCCACTACGGACGTATGTGCCCCATCGAAACCCCTGAAGGCCCGAACATTGGCCTGATCGGTTCGCTGGCATCCTACGGACGCATCAACCCGTTCGGCTTCATCGAGACCCCGTACCGCCTGGTCAAGGACGGCGTCGTGTCCGACGACGTCCAGTACCTGACGGCCGATGACGAAGCTGAGGTGCTGATCGCCCAGGCCAACGCGCCGCTGGATGAGAACAACCGCTTCGCCGAGGCGACCGTCCTGGTCCGTGCCCGTGGTGGTGGAGGCGAGCCCGTCCTGGTTCCGGCCGAGGACGTTGAGTTCATGGACGTTTCCCCGCGCCAGATGGTGTCCGTGGCAACGGCCCTGATCCCGTTCCTCGAGCACGACGACGCCAACCGCGCACTCATGGGTGCCAACATGCAGCGCCAGGCCGTGCCGCTGGTCCGTTCCGAGGCCCCGTTCGTGGGCACCGGCATGGAACGTGCCGCAGCCGTTGACGCCGGCGACGTCGTCATCGCCAAGAAGGCCGGTGTGGTCACCGAGGTTTCGGCCGAACTCGTCATCATGCTCAACGACGACGGCACCGAGACCAACTACCGCATCAACAAGTTCGCCCGCTCCAACCAGGGCAACTGCTACAACCACCGCGTCCTGGTGAACGAAGGCCAGCGCCTGGAAGTTGGCGGCATCATCGCCGACGGCCCGGCAACGGACCAGGGTGAACTGGCACTGGGCAAGAACCTGCTCGTGGCATTCATGTCCTGGGAAGGCCACAACTTCGAGGACGCCATCATCCTCTCGCAGCGCATCGTTGCCGAGGACGTCCTTTCCTCCATCCACATCGAGGAGCACGAGATCGATGCCCGCGACACCAAGCTTGGTGCCGAGGAAATCACCCGTGACATCCCCAACGTGTCCGAGGAAGTCCTGGCAGGCCTGGACGAGCGCGGCATCATCCACATCGGTGCCGAGGTTGAAGCCGGCGACATCCTGGTCGGAAAGGTCACCCCGAAGGGTGAAACCGAACTGACCCCGGAAGAGCGCCTGCTGCGCGCCATCTTCGGCGAGAAGTCCCGCGAAGTGCGCGACACCTCGCTGAAGGTGCCCCACGGCGAGTCCGGCACCGTCATCGGCGTCCGCGTCTTCGACCGCGACAACGACGACGAGCTCCCCCCGGGCGTGAACCAGCTGGTCCGCGTCTACGTGGCTGCCAAGCGCAAGATCACCGACGGCGACAAGCTCGCCGGCCGCCACGGCAACAAGGGCGTTATCTCCAAGATCCTCCCCGTTGAGGACATGCCCTTCCTTGCCGACGGCACCCCCGTTGACATCGTCCTGAACCCGCTGGGTGTTCCGGGCCGTATGAACGTGGGCCAGGTGCTCGAAACGCACCTCGGCTGGGTTGCCAAGACCGGTTGGAAGATCGAAGGCGAGCCCGAGTGGGTCAAGCAGCTGCCGAACCTGCCGCGCGAGAGTGGTCCCACCACTGTTGCCACGCCGGTGTTCGACGGCGCCCGCGAAGAGGAAATCACGGGCCTGCTCGACTCCACCAACGTGACCCGCGACGGCGACCGCCTGATCAACTCCTCCGGCAAGACCCGCCTGTTTGACGGCCGCTCCGGCGAGCCGTTCCCGGATCCGATCTCGGTCGGCTACATGTACATCCTGAAGCTCCACCACCTGGTGGACGACAAGATCCACGCACGCTCCACCGGTCCGTACTCCATGATCACGCAGCAGCCGCTGGGTGGTAAGGCACAGTTCGGTGGCCAGCGCTTCGGTGAAATGGAAGTGTGGGCGCTCGAAGCTTACGGCGCCGCCTACACGCTCCAGGAACTCCTCACGATCAAGTCTGACGACATCCACGGTCGTGTGAAGGTCTACGAAGCGATCGTCAAGGGCGAGAACATCCCCGAGCCGGGCGTTCCCGAATCCTTCAAGGTCTTGATCAAGGAAATGCAGTCGCTGTGCCTGAACGTGGAAGTTCTTTCCACGGACGGAACCACGATTGAAATGCGTGACTCTGATGACGCAGTCTTCACGGCTGCGGAGGAACTGGGTATCGATCTGTCCCGCGCAGAGCCCAGCTCCGTAGAAGAGGTCTAGAAGGCAAGCGTTCGACGGCGGGTGCGCACCCGCCGTCGAACGCCTCCTCCCTCATCCCGCACCTAAGACTTCAGAATTTAGAGAACAAGAGAGAACAGGGACCATATGTCCAGCGAATCCTCCTTCGGCCTCATGCAGATCGGCCTCGCCACCGCGGAAGACATCCGCGGCTGGTCGTACGGCGAGGTTAAGAAGCCGGAAACCATCAACTACCGCACGCTCAAGCCTGAGAAGGACGGCCTCTTCTGCGAGAAGATCTTCGGCCCGTCCCGCGACTGGGAATGCTACTGCGGCAAGTACAAGCGCGTGCGCTTCAAGGGCATCATCTGTGAGCGCTGTGGCGTCGAAGTCACCCGCGCCAAGGTCCGCCGTGAGCGCATGGGCCACATCGAACTGGCCGCCCCCGTCACGCACATCTGGTACTTCAAGGGTGTTCCCTCCCGCCTGGGCTACCTCCTTGACCTGGCACCGAAGGACCTCGAAAAGGTCATCTACTTCGCTGCCTACATGATCACCAGCGTCGACGAGGCTGCCCGCCACGAGGAACTGCCCAACCTGCAGGTTGAGCACGACATCGAGAAGAAGCAGCTGATCGACAACCGCGACGCCGACATCGCCGCGATCGCCCGTGACCTCGAAGGCGAAATCGCCCGCCTCGAGGGCGAAGGCGCCAAGGCTGCCGACAAGAAGAAGGCCCGCGACTCCGCCGACCGCCAGATGGCCAACGTGCGCAAGCGCGCCGACGCCGACATCGAGCGCCTCGAGCAGGTCTGGGACCGCTTCAAGAACCTGAAGGTCGCCGACCTCGAAGGTGACGAAGGCCTCTACCGCGAACTGCGTGACCGCTACGGCATGTACTTCGAAGGCTCCATGGGTGCCGAAGCCATCAAGAAGCGCCTTGAGAACTTCGACATGCAGGCCGAGTCCGAGGCGCTGCGCGATGTCATCGCCAACGGCAAGGGCCAGCGCAAGACCCGCGCCCTCAAGCGCCTCAAGGTGGTCAACGCGTTCCTGACCACCAACAACAGCCCGCTTGGCATGGTCCTCGACGCCGTCCCGGTGATCCCGCCGGAACTGCGCCCCATGGTCCAGCTGGACGGTGGCCGCTTCGCGACCTCCGACCTCAACGACCTGTACCGCCGCGTGATCAACCGCAACAACCGCCTCAAGCGCCTGCTTGACCTGGGTGCTCCGGAGATCATCGTCAACAACGAGAAGCGCATGCTTCAGGAAGCTGTTGACAGCCTCTTCGACAACGGCCGCCGCGGCCGTCCGGTCACCGGGCCGGGCAACCGTCCGCTGAAGTCCCTGAGCGACATGCTCAAGGGCAAGCAGGGCCGTTTCCGCCAGAACCTCCTCGGCAAGCGCGTCGACTACTCCGGCCGTTCGGTCATCGTCGTCGGCCCGCAGCTGAAGCTGCACCAGTGCGGCCTGCCCAAGCAGATGGCCCTGGAACTCTTCAAGCCGTTCGTGATGAAGCGCCTGGTTGACCTCAACCACGCCCAGAACATCAAGTCGGCCAAGCGGATGGTGGAGCGCTACCGCCCGCAGGTCTGGGACGTGCTCGAAGAGATCATCACCGAACACCCGGTGCTGCTCAACCGTGCACCTACCCTGCACCGCCTGGGCATCCAGGCGTTCGAGCCGCAGCTTGTTGAAGGCAAGGCCATCCAGCTCCACCCGCTGGTTTGTGGTGCGTTCAACGCCGACTTCGACGGCGACCAGATGGCAGTCCACCTGCCGCTGAGCCCCGAGGCGCAGGCTGAGGCCCGCATCCTGATGCTGTCCTCGAACAACATCCTGAAGCCCTCCGACGGACGCCCGGTCACCCTGCCTTCGCAGGACATGATCATCGGCCTGTACCACTTGACCACCAAGCGCAAGGGTTCAGCCGGTGAGGGCCGCATCTTCGGTTCGGTCTCCGAGGCCATCATGGCGTTCGACGCCCGCGAGCTGCACCTGAACTCGCAGGTCAAGATCCGCCTCGAAGGCTTCGTGCCGTACGCCGGCTGGCAAGCTCCGGAGGGCTGGGAGCCGGGTCAGCCGGCCCTCGTCCAGACCTCACTGGGCCAGGTCCTCTTCAACGAGACCCTGCCCGAGGACTACCCCTGGGTTGAAGCGGTTGCCGACAAGGGCGAACTGTCCCGCATCGTCAACGACCTCGCCGAGCGCTACCCGAAGGTCGTCACGGCTGCCACGCTGGACAACCTGAAGGATGCCGGCTTCTACTGGGCCACCCGCTCGGGCGTCACCGTCGCCATCTCCGACATCGAGGTCCCGGCCGCCAAGCCGGAAATCCTTGCCGGGTACGAAGAGCGCGCCGCCAAGATCCAGGGCCAGTACGACAAGGGCCTGATCGACGACGACGAGCGCCGCCAGGAACTCATCGAGATCTGGAACAAGGCCACCAACGACATCGCCTCGGTGATGCGTGAAAGCCTGTCCCCGATGAACACCATCAACCGCATGGTGTCCTCCGGTGCTCGTGGTAACTGGATGCAGGTCCGCCAGATCGCGGGTATCCGTGGCCTGGTGGCCAACCCGAAGGGTGAGATCATCCCGCGTCCCATCAAGTCCTCCTACCGCGAGGGCCTGTCGGTGCTGGAATACTTCATCGCCACGCACGGTGCCCGTAAGGGCCTGGCCGATACCGCTCTGCGTACCGCCAACTCGGGTTACCTGACCCGTCGTCTGGTGGACGTCTCGCAGGACGTCATCGTCCGCGAAGAGGACTGCGGCACCGAGCGCGGCCTGGTCACGCCCATCGCCGTCGCCGACTCCAACGGTGAGCTGGTCCTGGACGAGAACGTCGAAAACAGCGCCTACGCACGGACGCTGGCCGTCGACGTCGTCGACTCCGAGGGCAACGTCCTCGCAGCCGCCGGCACCGACTGCGGCGACGTGGTCATCGCCGAGCTCTTCAAGGCAGGCATTACCGAGGTCAAGGTCCGCTCCGTCCTCACCTGTGAGTCCAGCGTTGGCACTTGCGCCCTGTGCTACGGCCGTTCGCTGGCCACCGGCAAGACCGTTGACATCGGCGAGGCCGTCGGCATCATCGCCGCACAGTCCATCGGTGAGCCCGGTACCCAGCTGACCATGCGTACGTTCCACACCGGTGGTGCTGTGTCCGCCGGCGGTGGCGACGACATCACCCAGGGTCTGCCCCGTATCCAGGAGCTCTTCGAAGCCCGTACTCCGAAGGGTGTTGCCCCGATTGCTGAAGCAGCCGGCCGCATCACCATCGAAGAGTCCGAGCGCCAGATGCGCCTGGTCATCACCCCGGATGACGGCTCGGAAGAGATCGCCTACCCGGTGCTGCGCCGTTCACGCCTGCTGATCGAGGACGGGGACCACGTCTCCGTCGGCCAGAAGCTGATCAACGGCCCGGTGGACCCCAAGCAGGTCCTGCGCATTATGGGTCCGCGTGCGGCACAGAAGTTCCTGGTGGACGAAGTCCAGGGCGTGTACCGCAGCCAGGGCATTGGTATCCACGACAAGCACGTCGAGGTTATCGTCCGCCAGATGCTGCGCCGCGTCACGGTCATCGAGTCCGGTGAATCGGACCTGCTGCCCGGCGAGCTCGCCGAACGCAGCCGGTTCGAGGAAGCGAACCGCCGCGTTGTGTCCGAGGGCAAGACTCCGGCTTCCGGACGTCCCGAGCTCATGGGCATCACCAAGGCATCGCTGGCCACCGAGTCCTGGCTGTCCGCAGCTTCCTTCCAGGAGACCACCCGCGTCCTGACGCAGGCGGCCATGGAAGGCAAGAGCGATCCGCTGCTGGGCCTCAAGGAGAACGTGATCATCGGTAAGCTGATCCCGGCCGGCACGGGCCTCCCGCGCTATACCGAGGTCACCGTGGAGCCCACTGAGGAAGCAAAGGCCAACCTGTTCACCGGCCCCAGCGCCTTCAGTGACTTCTCGTACGACACCCTGGGCGGGGACGGAGCTCCCGAGTTCCACGCCATCCCGCTGGATGACTACGACCTGGGCAATGACTTCCGGTAACCATCCGGTTCACGCCTGACGAAGGGATGGTCCCGCACCGGTTGGTGCGGGACCATCCCCGTTTAACCCCGTCGATTAAGGCATGGAGCCTGTCCATGCTAGACTTGTTACCAATTGTTATTGTGGCAGTGGATGAGAGCGCCGGTCATGGCTGTAAGGCCTGACCAGAGCGACGTTTCCGGTTTGCAGGGTTCTTGTGCAACGTATGCCACATTTTTGCATGCCTAGGGAACATTGGTCCTGAACCGGTCCCCGGCATGTGATCCGACTATTAAGGCTTCGCCTTCGCCGCCTTGGAGATCATCTTCGTGGCCCGGGCGGCGGGGCATCGCAACAAGAGAGTGGCGGGAAACAGCCACTCCGGATAAAACGGAGAACACGAGAGTGCCTACGATTAACCAGCTGGTCCGCAAGGGCCGCACGCCTAAGGTCTCAAAGACCAAGGCTCCCGCGCTTAAGGGCAGCCCCATGCGCCGCGGTGTTTGCACCCGCGTCTACACCACCACCCCGAAGAAGCCGAACTCGGCTCTGCGTAAGGTGGCACGTGTGCGCCTCAACGGCGGCGTGGAAGTTACCGCCTACATCCCCGGTGTTGGCCACAACCTGCAGGAGCACTCCATTGTGCTCGTTCGCGGTGGTCGTGTTAAGGACCTCCCGGGTGTCCGCTACAAGATCGTCCGTGGCGCCCTCGATACCCAGGGTGTGAAGAACCGTAAGCAGGCCCGCAGCCGCTACGGCGCAAAGATGGAGAAGAAGTAATATGCCTCGCAAGGGTCCGGCCCCCAAGCGGCCGCTCGTTTCGGATCCGGTATACGGTTCCCCGCTGGTAACCCAGCTCATCAACAAGGTGCTCGTTGACGGCAAGAAGTCCACGGCAGAGCGCATTGTCTACGGTGCACTCGAAGGCGCCCGCGCCAAGTCCGGCGGCGACCCCGTTGCGGCCCTCAAGAAGGCCATGGACAACGTCAAGCCTTCCCTCGAGGTCCGCTCCCGCCGTGTCGGTGGCGCCACCTACCAGGTTCCGGTTGAGGTCAAGCCGGGCCGCTCCACCGCACTCGCCCTGCGGTGGCTGGTTGGCTACTCCAAGGCCCGCCGCGAAAAGACGATGACCGAGCGCCTCCAGAACGAAATCCTGGATGCGTCCAACGGTCTCGGTGCCGCTGTGAAGCGTCGCGAAGACACCCACAAGATGGCCGAGTCCAACAAGGCCTTCGCACACTACCGCTGGTAATACTCCCCGGACGCCGCCGGCTCAACTGAGCCGGCGGCAAACGTGTAGTCCATCCCAAAAGGAGACCCCGTGGCACAGGACGTGCTTACCGACCTTAGCAAGGTCCGCAACATCGGCATCATGGCCCACATCGATGCCGGCAAGACCACTACCACCGAGCGCATCCTGTTCTACACGGGTGTGAACCACAAGATCGGCGAAACGCACGACGGCGCTTCGACCACTGACTGGATGGAACAGGAAAAGGAACGCGGCATCACCATCACGTCTGCCGCCGTGACCTGCTTCTGGGAAAACAACCAGATCAACATCATCGACACCCCCGGCCACGTGGACTTCACGGTTGAGGTTGAGCGCTCCCTGCGCGTCCTCGACGGTGCAGTTGCTGTCTTCGATGGCAAGGAAGGCGTTGAGCCGCAGTCCGAGACCGTTTGGCGCCAGGCTGACAAGTACAACGTTCCCCGCATCTGCTTCGTCAACAAGATGGACAAGCTCGGTGCTGATTTCTACTTCACCGTAGACACCATCATCAGCCGCCTCGGCGCCAAGCCGCTGGTCATGCAGCTGCCCATCGGTGCCGAGAACGACTTCATCGGCGTCGTCGACCTGCTCTACATGCGTGCCCTGGTTTGGCCGGGCGACGCCAAGGGCGACGTGACCATGGGTGCCAAGTACGAAATCCAGGAGATCCCCGCGGACCTCCAGGAGAAGGCCGAAGAGTACCGCGCAGCGCTCGTCGAGACCGTTGCAGAGTCCTCCGAGGAACTCATGGAGAAGTACCTGGAAGGCGAAGAGCTCACCATCGACGAGCTCAAGGCCGGCATCCGCAAGATGACCATCAACTCCGAGCTGTACCCGGTGTTCTGTGGCTCCGCCTTCAAGAACCGCGGTGTCCAGCCCATGCTCGACGCAGTGGTGGACTACCTGCCGAACCCGCTCGACGTTCCTCCGATGATCGGCCACGATCCCAAGGACGAAGAGAAGGAACTGACCCGCAAGCCTTCCGCCGACGAGCCGTTCTCGGCCCTGGCGTTCAAGATTGCGGCACACCCGTTCTTCGGTCAGCTCACCTTCATCCGCGTGTACTCCGGTCACGTGGAATCCGGTGCCCAGGTGGTCAACTCCACCAAGGGCAAGCGTGAGCGCATCGGCAAGCTGTTCCAGATGCACGCCAACAAGGAAATGCCGGTTGAGGCAGCCACTGCTGGCCACATCTACGCAGCCATCGGCCTGAAGGACACCACCACGGGCGACACCCTGTGTGATTCCAACAACCAGATCGTCCTGGAGTCCATGAGCTTCCCCGAGCCCGTGATCTCCGTGGCCATCGAGCCGAACACCAAGGGTGACCAGGAGAAGCTCTCCACGGCCATCCAGAAGCTCTCCGCTGAGGACCCCACCTTCCAGGTGTCCCTCAACGAAGACACCGGCCAGACCATCATCGCCGGCATGGGCGAGCTCCACCTGGACATCCTGGTGGACCGCATGCGCCGGGAATTCAAGGTTGAGGCCAACGTGGGCAAGCCGCAGGTTGCTTACCGCGAGACCATCAAGCGCGCAGTCGAGAAGCACGACTACACGCACAAGAAGCAGACCGGTGGTTCGGGCCAGTTCGCAAAGGTCCAGATTGCCATCGAGCCGCTGGACACCGCCGAGGGCGAGCTGTACGAGTTCGAGAACAAGGTCACCGGTGGCCGCGTTCCGCGCGAATACATCCCGTCTGTTGACGCTGGTATCCAGGACGCGCTGAACGACGGCGTCCTGGCCGGTTACCCGGTTGTCGGCATCAAGGCCACGCTGCTTGACGGCGCGTACCACGATGTTGACTCCTCGGAAATGGCGTTCAAGATCGCCGGCCGCATGGCTTTCAAGGAAGCCGCGCGCAAGGCGAACCCTGTCCTGCTGGAACCGCTGATGGATGTCGAAGTACGTACGCCTGAGGAATACATGGGTGACGTGATCGGCGACCTCAACTCCCGCCGTGGCCAGATGCAGTCCATGGAAGACGCAGCCGGTGTGAAGGTTGTCCGTGCCCACGTGCCGCTGTCCGGCATGTTCGGCTACATCGGCGACCTGCGCTCCAAGACCCAGGGCCGCGCTGTGTACTCCATGACGTTCAACAGCTACGCCGAGGTCCCGAAGGCTGTTGCCGACGAGATCATCCAGAAGTCCCGCGGCGAGTAGTCCTTCCGGACTTTCAAAGCGAACACCCCGGCTGTGCGGTCCGCCATAGGACAGCCCGGCCGGTGCAGGTGGCCGGGCCGGCCGGAGTAATCCGGCAGCCGGTTCCGGCCCCTGCACGAACAGGCTCAGGGGATTAGTATTAGTTCCTGAATCTGCAATTTCACCAATCCAAAGCCCCCAAGTAGACTTGCCTGAGTTCTACCGCGATAAGCGCGGCTGGAGGGCAAGTTATTTGAAAACGTTCTAGGAGGAACCTGTGGCAAAGGCAAAGTTCGAGCGGACTAAGCCGCACGTCAACATCGGCACCATTGGTCACGTTGACCACGGTAAGACGACGCTGACGGCCGCCATTTCCAAGGTGCTGTACGACAAGTACCCGGATCTCAACGAGAAGCGTGACTTCGCGTCGATCGACTCTGCACCCGAAGAGCGTCAGCGCGGTATTACCATCAACATCTCCCACGTGGAGTACCAGACCGAGAAGCGTCACTACGCACACGTTGACGCCCCCGGCCACGCTGACTACATCAAGAACATGATCACCGGTGCTGCCCAGATGGACGGCGCTATCCTGGTGGTTGCTGCTACTGACGGCCCGATGGCCCAGACCCGCGAGCACGTTCTGCTCGCCCGCCAGGTTGGCGTTCCCTACCTGCTGGTCGCGCTGAACAAGGCTGACATGGTTGAGGACGAGGAACTCCTCGACCTCGTCGAAATGGAAGTTCGTGAGCTCCTGAGCTCGCAGGGCTTCGATGGCGACAACGCACCGGTCGTCCGCGTTTCCGGCCTGAAGGCCCTGGAAGGCGATCCCGAGTGGGTCAAGTCCGTTGAGGACCTGATGGCTGCTGTCGACGAGTCCGTTCCGGACCCCGTACGTGACCGCGACAAGCCGTTCCTGATGCCGATCGAAGACGTCTTCACGATCACCGGTCGTGGCACCGTTGTTACGGGCCGCGCCGAGCGTGGAACCCTCGCCATCAACTCCGAGGTTGAGATCGTCGGCATCCGCCCGGTCCAGAAGACCACGGTTACCGGTATCGAGATGTTCCACAAGCAGCTCGATGAAGCATGGGCCGGCGAGAACTGTGGCCTCCTGCTCCGCGGTCTGAAGCGCGACGATGTCGAGCGTGGCCAGGTTGTCGTCAAGCCGGGTTCCATCACCCCGCACACCGACTTCGAGGCCAACGTCTACATCCTGTCCAAGGACGAAGGCGGACGTCACAACCCGTTCTACTCCAACTACCGCCCGCAGTTCTACTTCCGTACCACGGACGTAACCGGCGTTATCACCCTGCCCGAGGGCACGGAAATGGTTATGCCCGGCGACAACACTGAGATGACCGTTGCGCTCATCCAGCCGATCGCTATGGAAGAGGGCCTCGGCTTCGCTATCCGCGAAGGCGGCCGCACCGTTGGTTCGGGACGTGTCACCAAGATCATCAAGTAGTACTTGCTGAACTGAAGGACAGCCCCGCTGCGAAAGCAGCGGGGCTGTCCTTTTTCGTTAACGGCCCCCTGATACTGTTGCAGCACTGAAAGGAGAGCATCATGGGATGGCTTATTTTCCTCATCATTGCGGTTGCTGTTGTAGCCGGAGTGGTCTGGGCCAGGAAGAACTTCCGGCACGAGATTGACCGGGCGAAGCGGATTAACCGGGCCAACAAGAACCAGTAGCCCGGCACCGCAGCCGGGTTGCAGGCAGTCCTTACTCCTACTTTTCGGTATACCTAAATCTGCGCTATCCTCGTTGTACTGACGCCCGCAACGACGAGGACATCTGATGGCTGCTTCAACCATGACGGCGAGACCCGCCACCCCGGGCATCTGGTCGCGCCTCCTGCTGCTTGGTCCGGCATTCGTTGCCGCCATCGCGTACGTGGATCCCGGCAACGTCGCTGCCAACCTGACCGCCGGCGCAAGCTTCGGCTACCTGCTGGTGTGGGTCCTGGTAGCCGCCAATGCCATGGCCGTCCTGATCCAGTACCAGTCGGCCAAACTCGGCCTCGCCACCGGAATGAGCCTGCCGGAGATCCTGGGCCAGCGCCTGGGGACCCGCGGCCGCCGTGCCTACTGGGTGCAGGCGGAAGTGGTGGCCGGTGCCACCGACATGGCCGAAGTGATCGGCGGGGCAGTGGCGCTCAACCTGCTGTTCGGCCTGCCTCTGCTCCAGGGCGGAGTGATCATCGGGCTGGCTTCCATGCTGTTGCTGTCATTGCAGTCCCACCGCAGCCAGAAGGCCTTCGAGCTTGCCATCCTGACCTTGCTTGGGGTTATCGCCGTCGGCTTCGTCTCAGGCCTTTTCGTCAATCCGCCCGACGGCGGCAGCGCACTTGCCGGGCTTGTCCCGCGGTTTGAGGGAACGGACACCGTCCTGCTCGCCGCCAGCATGCTGGGCGCCACGGTCATGCCGCATGCCATCTACCTGCACTCGGCCCTCGCCCGGGACCGCCACGGTTTCTCGCCGGACCCGCTGGTCAGGACGCGGCTCATCCGGGCAACCCGCGTGGATGTCGCAGGTGCCCTGCTGCTGGCCGGTATCGTCAACATCGCCATGCTGCTGCTGGCTGCCTCCAGCCTCCGCGGTGTGGAGGGGACGGACACCATCGCCGGCGCCCACGCTGCCGTGACCTCGGCACTCGGGCCGGTTATCGGCGTCGTCTTTGCCATCGGCCTGCTGGCCTCGGGGCTGGCGTCCACCTCGGTGGGCTGCTACGCCGGTGCCACCATCATGGGCGGACTCCTCAAGCTGCGGGTGCCGCTGCTGGTCCGGAGGACCGTTACCCTGGTTCCGGCGCTGGTGGTCCTGGGCGCGGGTATTGAACCCACGCTGGCGCTGGTCCTTAGCCAGGTCCTGCTGAGTTTCGGCATCCCCTTTGCACTCATTCCCCTCATCAGGCTGACCGGCAGCCGGAAGGTGATGGGAATCCACGCCGACTCGAAACCGCTGCGGATCGCGGGCTGGACCAGCGCCACGCTGATCGTGGGCCTGAACTGCGTCCTGATTTTCCTGACGGTGCTCGGCGGCTGACGGCCCGGACTGCTGCCGGCTGGGCGCCGCCTACTCCTGGCCGCGCAGGCGGGCGCCGGAAAGCTCCCGGTACCAGTAGAAGGAGCGCTTGGGTGTCCGTTCCAGGGTGTCAAAGTCCACGTGCACCAGTCCGAAGCGCTGCGAGTAGCCGGCAGCCCACTCAAAGTTGTCCATCAGCGTCCATACGTAGTAGCCGCGCAGGTCCACGCCTTCGGCTATACCGCCGGGCGCGGTGGCCTCAAGGGCAGCTCCGAGGTGGGACGCCAGGTACTCCACGCGGTCGGCGTCCTCCAGGGTCTCCGACACGCTGTCGGGCTCGGGAAAGCTGGCGCCACCCTCGGTGATGTACACCGGCGGGAGGGCCTCGCCGTACCGGTCCCGCATCTCCTGCAGCAGCACCCCCAAATGCCCGGGCGCCACCGGCCAGCCGAACCCAGTGCTGCCGTACTCCGGATAGCCCTCCTCATGGAAGGGCAGCTTCGCAAGCTCCTTGTGCATGTCAGCCGGCAGCGGGGTGATGCCCGGTCCCAGGGCAACCTTGACGGGGAAGTAGTAGTTGAGGCCGTAGAAGTCCAGCGGCTGGTGGATGGTCCGGAGGTCGGCGTCGGAGACCTTGCCGATGGAACGCAGCCAGGGCTTGGCGTACAACGGCAATGACGGATACCGACCCAGCAGTACGGGATCGGCGTAGATCCTGTTCGCCAGCAGGTCGTAGAGATGAGCCACCAGCCGGTCGCCGATCCTGCGGCTGGCGGGCCTTACCGGTGAATGCAGGTTGGTCAGGCCAACCCCGCCCTTGACGCCGGCGGACCGCAGCGCCTGTACGCCGAGCCCGTGCGCCAGCAGCTGGTGGTGGACCGCGGGAAGGGCGTCGAACATCAGCCGGCGGCCCGGGGCGTGCACCCCCAGTGCATACCCGTTCAAGGTGACCGATACCGGCTCGTTGAGGGTCACCCACTGCGCCACCCGGTCGCCAAACCGTTCGCCCGCCGCCCTGGCATAGTCGCCGAACCGTTCAGCCGTTTCCCTGTTGAGCCAGCCGCCCCGGTGTTCCAGCGGCAGGGGAGTGTCCCAGTGGTAGAGGGTGGCCATGGGGGAGATGCCGGCCTCGAGGAGCTGGTCGATCAGGCGGTCGTAGAAGTCCAGGCCCTCAGCATTGAAGGCACCCTGGCCGCCGGGTTGGATGCGTGGCCAGGACAGGGAGAACCGGTAGGAGTCAACGCCCAGCTCCTTCAGCAGCGCCACGTCCTCGGGCAGCCTGTTGTAGTGGTCGCACGCCACCGCAGGGGAGTGGCCGTCCAGGATGGCCCCCGGCTTCTCGGCGAAGGCGTCCCACCCTGACGGTCCACGGCCCCCTGCCTTGAGGGCGCCTTCGATCTGGAATGCCGCTGCCGCGACGCCAAGCGTGAACGACGGCGGCACGTGTCGGGCCAGTTCAGTCACCGATTCGGTGCTCTCCAGGGTCATTCCCCTATCATCCAGCCGGGTCCCCGTCCGCGGCAATGCCCCTGGAGGCCGGGCACGGGGGCCGATTCGCATCTGCCGCGGATTTCCGGCATACTAGATGAGTTGTTCAAGCGCTTCTTCGCGTCCCGATCCGGATAATGCCGGGTGCAGGGTCCAAGCTGAAGACCAAACATAACCCACCCCCATGGAACTGCGGATTTATATGTGCGCCCAGCGCGACACGCCCGACCGCGGGGGTCGGTTACGCCGGCAAGGTGAGGAACCCGGATTTATCCGGATTCAGTTTGTGCGGCGGATGGTGGTTACGACCTCAAATGCTTCGGCAGCCATACAACGAGTAAGTGAACAGGGCAGCCCTAAACCGGGGAAGCACAGACTGAAAGAGAGTCAGGCGACATGGCGGGACAAAAAATCCGCATCCGGCTGAAGTCATACGACCACGAGGTCATTGACGTTTCAGCACGGAAGATCGTTGAGACGGTCACGCGCGCAGGCGCAACGGTAGTCGGCCCCGTGCCGCTGCCGACGGAGAAGAACGTGTACTGCGTGATCCGCTCTCCGCACAAGTACAAGGACAGCCGCGAGCACTTCGAAATGCGCACGCACAAGCGTCTTATCGACATCATCGATCCCACGCCGAAGGCCGTCGACTCGCTCATGCGTCTCGACCTGCCGGCTGACGTGAACATCGAAATCAAGCTGTAGGGAGGTGCTGAGAAACTATGACCGCAACCCGTAACGTAAAGGGCCTGCTGGGCACGAAGCTCGGCATGACCCAGGTCTGGGACGAGAACAACAAGCTCATCCCCGTCACTGTGGTCCAGGCAGACTCGAACGTCATCACCCAGCTGCGCAACGCTGAGACCGATGGCTACGTCGCCGTTCAGATCGGCTACGGCCAGATCGATCCCCGCAAGGTCACCAAGCCGCTGGCTGGTCACTTTGAGAAGGCAGGCGTCACGCCTCGCCGCCACGTCGTCGAACTCCGTACCGCAGATGCTGCCGAGTACGAGCTGGGCCAGGAGCTCTCCGTAGAGCTCTTCGAAGCCGGCCAGAAGATCGACGTCATCGGCACCACCAAGGGCAAGGGCTTCGCCGGTGTTATGAAGCGTCACGGCTTCCACGGCGTTGGCGCCTCCCACGGTGCCCACAAGAACCACCGTAAGCCCGGTTCAATCGGTGGCGCATCCACCCCGAGCCGCGTCTTCAAGGGCATGAGAATGGCCGGCCGCATGGGCGCCGTTCGTCACACCACGCTGAACCTCACCGTTCACGCGGTTGACGTCGAGAAGTCGCTGCTCCTGATCAAGGGTGCCGTTCCCGGTGCCCGCGGCCAGGTCGTCTTCGTACGTACCGCCGTGAAGGGAGCCTAGTTCAATGGCTAACACTGTCCAGGTTGACCTGCCTGCAGAGATCTTCGACGTTCAGACCAACGTGCCGCTGCTGCACCAGGTTGTCGTTGCCCAGCTCGCTGCTGCCCGCCAGGGAACCCACAAGACCAAGACCCGCGCCGAAGTTTCCGGTGCAGGACGCAAGCCGTTCAAGCAGAAGGGCACCGGCCGCGCCCGTCAGGGTTCCATCCGTGCTCCGCACATGACCGGCGGTGGCATTGTCCACGGTCCCACCCCGCGTGACTACAGCCAGCGGACCCCCAAGAAGATGATTGCTGCTGCACTGCGCGGCGCACTGTCTGACCGGGCCCGCAACGGCCGCATCCACGTTGTCTCCGAGCTGGTTGCAGGCGACAAGCCGTCGTCGAAGACCGCCCTGGCGACGCTTCGCGGCGTTTCCGAGCGCAAGAACCTGCTGGTCGTCATCGAGCGGGACAACGACGTTGCTGCACTGTCCGTGCGCAACCTCGCCGGCGTTCACGTTCTGTACGCAGACCAGCTGAACACCTACGACGTTCTCGTTTCCGATGACGTTGTCTTCACCAAGGCTGCTTACGACGCATTCGTTGCCGCCAAGGCAGCAAAGAACGAGGAGGATGCCAAGTGAGTGCAGCCACCATCAAGGATCCCCGCGACGTCGTGCTTGCACCCGTCGTGTCGGAAAAGAGCTACGGCCTGATCGACGAGGGCAAGTACACCTTCCTGGTGGACCCCCGTTCGAACAAGACCGAGATCAAGCTGGCCGTGGAGAAGATCTTCTCCGTCAAGGTCGAATCGATCAACACCATCAACCGTGCCGGTAAGCGCAAGCGCACCAAATTCGGATGGGGTACCCGCAAGAACACCAAGCGTGCGATTGTCACCCTCAAAGAAGGCACCATCGACATCTTCGGCGGTCCGCTCGCGTAGCGGAGACCACTTTAACGAGGAAATAAATTATGGGAATCCGTAAGTACAAGCCGACTACCCCGGGCCGTCGTGGCTCGAGCGTAGCGGACTTCATCGAAATTACGCGGTCGACGCCGGAAAAGTCGTTGGTACGTCCGCTGCCCAAGAAGGGCGGCCGTAACAACACCGGTAAGATCACCACCCGTCACAAGGGTGGCGGACACAAGCGCCAGTACCGTCTGATCGACTTCCGTCGCCACGACAAGGACGGCGTTGACGCCCGCGTTGCAGAAATTGAGTACGATCCGAACCGTACGGCGCGCATCGCCCTCCTGCACTACGTTGATGGCACCAAGCGTTACATCATCGCCCCGAACAAGCTGTCCCAGGGTGACTTCGTGGAAGCAGGTGCCAACGCTGACATCAAGCCTGGCAACAACCTGCCCCTGCGCAACATCCCCGTAGGTACCGTTATCCACGCAGTTGAACTGCGTCCGGGTGGCGGCGCCAAGATGGGCCGTTCCGCCGGTGCCTCCATCCAGCTTGTCGCCAAGGAAGGCCGCTTCGCCCAGCTGCGTCTGCCTTCCGGCGAAATCCGCAACGTTGACGTGCGCTGCCGCGCAACCGTCGGCGAGGTTGGCAACGCCGAGCAGTCGAACATCAACTGGGGCAAGGCCGGCCGTATGCGGTGGAAGGGCGTCCGCCCGACCGTCCGTGGTGTCGCCATGAACCCGGTTGACCACCCGCACGGTGGTGGTGAGGGTAAGACCTCCGGTGGACGTAACCCCGTCAACCCGAACGGTAAGCGTGAAGGCCGCACCCGCCGCCCCAACAAAGAGAGCGACAAGCTTATTGTTCGTCGCCGTCGTACTGGCAAGAACAAGCGATAGGAGCCTGGACACATGCCACGCAGCCTGAAAAAAGGTCCTTTCGTTGACCAGCACCTCTTTGTGAAGGTAGCCAGGGAAAACGAAAAGGGCACCAAGAACGTCATCAAGACCTGGTCCCGCCGTTCGATGATCATCCCCGACATGCTCGGACACACGATCGCCGTACACGACGGACGCAAGCACATCCCGGTGTTTGTCACTGAGTCGATGGTCGGGCACAAGCTCGGCGAATTCGCTCCCACGCGGACATTCCGCGGCCATGTCAAGGACGACCGTAAGGGCAAGCGCCGCTAGGCGCCTGCGTTTACGTCAAAGACGAGAGAAGGAAAGCAATGGAAGCCAAGGCAATTGCGCGCCACATCCGCGTAACGCCTATGAAGGCCCGGCGCGTCGTCAACCTTGTTCGTGGATTGCAAGCGAATGAGGCTCTGGCAATTCTGAAGTTTGCCCCGCAGGCAGCTTCGGAGCCGGTATTCAAGGTAGTTCAGTCAGCAATCTCCAACGCCCGGGTCCTCGCGGACCGCGACGGCGTGGCGTTTGACGAAGGCGACCTCATCATCAGCGAAGCGTTTGTTGATGAAGGCCCGACCATGAAGCGGTTCCAGCCGCGTGCCCAGGGTCGTGCATTTCAGATCAAGAAGCGCACCAGCCACATCACCGTGGTAGTCGCTACCCCGGAGAAAGAGGAGGCTCGCTAAGTGGGACAGAAAGTAAACCCGCACGGGTTCCGACTCGGCATCACCACCGATCACGTATCGCACTGGTTCGCTGACAGCACCAAGGCAGGCCAGCGGTACAAGGACTTCGTTCGCGAAGACATCCGCATCCGCCAGCTCATGTCCACGGGCATGGAGCGCGCCGGCATCGCCAAGGTCGAGATCGAGCGCACCCGTGACCGTGTCCGCGTGGACATCCACACGGCCCGTCCCGGCATCGTCATCGGCCGCCGTGGAGCAGAAGCAGACCGCATCCGCGGCGAGCTCGAAAAGCTCACCGGCAAGCAGGTCCAGCTGAACATCCTCGAGGTCAAGAACCCCGAGATGGAAGCCCAGCTTGTTGCCCAGGGCGTTGCAGAGCAGCTGACTTCCCGCGTGGCATTCCGCCGTGCGATGAAGAAGGCCATGCAGTCCGCACAGCGTGCAGGTGCCAAGGGCATCCGTATCGCCTGCTCGGGCCGCCTGGGTGGCGCTGAAATGTCCCGCTCGGAGTTCTACCGCGAAGGCCGTGTGCCCCTGCACACCCTCCGCGCGAACATCGACTACGGCTTCTACGAAGCCAAGACCACCTTCGGCCGCATCGGCGTGAAGGTCTGGATCTACAAGGGTGACGTCACCGCCAAGGAACTGGCCGCACAGGCTGCTGCTGCACCGTCCCGCGGTGGCCGTGGCGAGCGTCCGGGCCGCCCGGGTGGCGCTGACCGCGGTGACCGCCGCCGTCGCAACGACCGCCCGGCCGCTGACGCAGCTCCTGCTGCCGAAGCACCGGCAGTTGAAGCAGCACCTGCTGCTGCAGAAGGAGGACAGGCTTAAATGCTTATCCCACGTCGAGTAAAGCACCGTAAGCAGCACCACCCGGGTCGTTCCGGCGCTGCTACGGGCGGCACCCAGGTCTCCTTCGGTGAGTACGGCATCCAGGCCCTGAGCCCGGCATACGTCACCAACCGTCAGATCGAGTCCGCTCGTATCGCCATGACCCGCCACATCAAGCGTGGCGGTAAGGTCTGGATCAACATCTACCCGGACCGTCCGCTGACCAAGAAGCCTGCCGAAACCCGCATGGGTTCCGGTAAGGGTTCGCCGGAATGGTGGGTCGCCAACGTCAAGCCGGGCCGGGTTCTGTTCGAACTCTCCGGTGTCAATGAAGAGGTAGCTCGCGAGGCCCTGCGCCTGGCAATCCACAAGCTGCCGTTGAAGGCACGCATCGTGCGTCGCGAAGGTGGTGAATAGAAATGGCAGTAGGATCCAAGGATCTGGCTCCCGCACAGCTGGACGGTTTCGACAACGAGCGTCTCGTTGAAGAACTCCGCAAGGCCAAGGAAGAGCTGTTCAACCTGCGTTTCCAGTCCGCCACCGGACAGCTGGAGAACCACGGTCGCCTGCGCGCAGTCAAGAAGGACATTGCCCGCATCTACACCGTTCTCCGCGAACGCGAGCTGGGCATTCGTGCCGAGGTTGCCGCACCGGTTGTGGAAGCCAAGGAAGAGAAGAAGTCCAAGAAGGCTTCAACCAAGAAGGCCGACAAGGCTGAAAAGGCTGAGACCGAGGAGGACGCCAAGTGAGTGAAAAGGACCAGAACGTGACCGAAACTGCTACCGAAGCCAAGGCTGGGCAGCGCGGTTACCGCAAGACCCGTCGCGGCTACGTGGTCTCCGACAAGATGGAAAAGACCATCGTTGTCGAGGTTGAGGACCGCGTCAAGCACGCACTGTACGGCAAGGTCATCCGCCGCACCTCGAAGGTCAAGGCACACGACGAAGAGAACACCGCCGGCATCGGCGACCTCGTTGTCATCGCCGAGACCCGTCCGCTGTCCGCCACCAAGAACTGGCGGCTCGTGGAAATCCTCGAAAAGGCCAAGTAGCACCTGCTGCTTCGCTGGAAGCCCCTGCTCCCTTCCGGGAGCGGGGGCTTCCTCGTTTAACACTGGCGTCACGTTGGGCAGCCATTGGCGGCAGCGGACGACGGCGGCGCCCGGCCTGGCGGGGGAGCGGCACCCCTGGCGGGCCGGGAGCCTGCCGTGCGTGGCGCCGTCGTCTGTCCCGCCTACACGCCCCATCACTTATCGCCGCATTTTCGGCGACGCCCCATCACTTATCACCGGATTTTCGGCGACGCCCCATCACTTCCCGTCGCCGGGGCGCCATGAGGTGATGGGGCGTTGGTTGTTTTGCTGCAGGAGGTGATGGGGCGTTGGTTGTTTTGCTGCAGGAGGTGATGGGGCGTTGTGCTGGCGGGGGAGCGGCACCTCTGGCGGGCCGAGAGCCTGCCGTGCGTGACGCCGTCGTCCGTCGCTTACACGCCCCATCACTTATCGCCGCATTTTCGGCGACGCCCTATCACTTCCCGTCGCCGGGGCGCCATGAGGTGATGGGGCGTTGGTTCTTTTGCTGCAGGAGGTGATGGGGCGTTGTGCTGGCGTGGGGAGCGGCACCCCTGGGGCGCCGGGAGCCTGCCGTACGTGACGCCGTCGTCCGTCTTGCGGGGCAGGGACGGTGGTGATATGGGGACTGGCCGAAAACGTGCTAGGATATTGAGTTTGTATGGCGCCTTTCGCGCGCCATCATCAACCTCGTAAACAAGCGTGCCACAGCATAGTGCCCCTGTGCGCCCGGGATCCGTCCCGGTCCGAATGGGAGCAACTGCTTCTGGCACGGGCGTTTAGGCCTGGTCTGGCAAAATCCAGGCAGGTCAAGAGACACCCCGATCAACCGTTCCGCAAGGCTCATTCCGTAGCAAGATCACGGCCTGAGAACCGGCGCGACGCAAGGAGTAAATAGTGATTCAGCAGGAGTCGCGACTCAAGGTCGCCGACAACACGGGTGCTAAGGAAATCCTTACCATTCGCGTTCTCGGTGGATCCGGCCGTCGCTACGCAGGCATCGGTGACGTCATTGTCGCCACCGTCAAGGATGCAATCCCGGGCGGCAACGTAAAGAAGGGCGATGTGGTCAAGGCCGTCATCGTCCGTACCAAGAAGGAACGCCGCCGTGCGGACGGTTCCTACATCAAGTTTGACGAGAACGCAGCTGTGATCCTGAAGAACGACGGTGACCCCCGCGGTACCCGTATCTTCGGACCGGTTGGTCGTGAACTGCGTGACAAGAAGTTCATGAAGATCGTTTCTCTGGCTCCGGAGGTGCTCTAGTCCATGGCTGCAAAGATCAAGAAGGGTGACCTGGTTCAGGTCATCACTGGCGCCAAGGCTGAGCGCGGCGGCGACCGTGGCAAGCAGGGCAAGGTTCTGCGCGTCTTCACCGACACCAACCGCGTGCTGGTTGAGGGCATCAACCGCGTTACCAAGCACACCCGGGTTGGACAGTCGCAGCGCGGCACCAAGACCGGCGGCATCGAGGTCGTAGAGGCCCCGATCCACATTTCCAACGTGGCCCTGGTTGACCCGTCGACCAAGAAGCCGACCCGCGTGGGCTTCCGCCTCGACACTGTGGAGAAGAACGGCGTCAAGAAGACCGTCCGTATCCGCGTGTCCAAGAGCACCGGGAAGGACATCTAATGACTGAGACCATCGAGACTCCGGCAACGAAGATCGTTCCCCGTCTGAAGACCAAGTACGCCGAAACCATCAAGGGCCAGCTCCAGGATGAGTTCAAGTACGCCAACGTCAACCAGGTTCCCCGCCTGGTGAAGGTTGTTGTGAACATGGGTGTTGGAGATGCCGCCAAGGACTCCAAGCTGATCGACGGCGCTGTCCGCGACCTCACCCAGATCACCGGCCAGAAGCCGCAGGTTACCAAGGCCCGCAAGTCGATCGCACAGTTCAAGCTGCGCGAAGGCATGCCCATCGGTGCACACGCAACCCTGCGTGGCGACCGCATGTGGGAATTCGTGGACCGCCTGGTCACCCTGGCACTGCCCCGTATCCGCGACTTCCGCGGCCTTAGCGGCAAGCAGTTCGATGGCAACGGCAACTACACCTTCGGTCTGACCGAGCAGGTTATGTTCCACGAAATCGACCAGGACAAGATCGACCGCGTCCGCGGTATGGACATCACGGTCGTGACCACCGCCAAGACCGACGACGAAGGCCGCGCGCTGCTCAAGGCGCTTGGTTTCCCGTTCAAAACCGAAGCTTAATTAACTACGTAAAAGGTCCGGCCGCTCCGCACCGCAAAGGGCGGGACGGCGGAAACCGTTACGAGGAAGGGCATGAGCCCACATGACAATGACAGATCCTGTCGCAGATATGCTTACGCGCCTGCGTAACGCAAACTCGGCATACCACGACACCGTGTCTATGCCTTACAGCAAGCTCAAGGCACGCGTTGCCGACATCCTCAAGGCCGAAGGTTTCATCGCCGGCTGGAAGGAAGAGGACGCCGAGGTTGGCAAGAAGCTGACCCTCGAACTCAAGTTCGGTCCGAACCGCGAGCGTTCCATCGCCGGCGTACGCCGCATCTCCAAGCCGGGTCTCCGCGTTTACGCGAAGTCCACCAACCTGCCTCACGTGCTCGGTGGCCTGGGTATCGCAATCCTGTCCACCTCTTCCGGCCTCCTGACTGACAAGCAGGCCGGCAAGAAGGGCGTGGGCGGCGAAGTCCTCGCGTACGTCTGGTAACGGGAAAGGAAGAGAATAATGTCACGTATTGGACGTCTCCCCATCACCGTTCCTGCCGGCGTTGAGGTCAAGGTTGACGGCTCTGTCGTCAGCGTCAAGGGTTCCAAGGGCGAGCTGAGCCACACTGTGGCCAGCCCCATCGAGGTTGCCCTGGAAGACAACACCCTGACCGTCACCCGCCCGAACGACGAGCGCGCCTCCCGTTCGCTCCACGGCCTGACCCGCACCCTGATCGCCAACATGATCCAGGGCGTTACCGCAGGCTACGAGAAGAAGCTTGAAATCGTCGGTACCGGTTACCGCGTTCAGGCCAAGGGATCTGACCTCGAGTTCGCTCTGGGCTACAGCCACCCGGTCAACGTTTCGGCTCCGGCCGGCATCACCTTTGCAGTAGAGGGACCGACCAAGCTCTCTGTCTCAGGAATCAACAAGCAGCAGGTCGGCGAAGTTGCTGCCAACATTCGTAAGCTGCGGAAGCCTGACCCCTACAAGGGCAAGGGCATCCGTTACGCCGGCGAAGTCATCCGCCGCAAGGTCGGAAAGGCTGGTAAGTAACCATGGCCATCTCCATTAACAAGAAGCGTACGAACAAGAGCAAGGCTGCTGCCCGCAGCCGCCGCCAGCTTCGTATCCGCAAGCGCATTGCCGGTACGGCTGCCCGCCCCCGCCTGGTGGTCAACCGCTCCGCACGCCACGTATTTGTCCAGGTTGTCGATGACAGCATTGGCCAGACCGTAGCAAGCGCGTCCACCCTGGAAGCCGACCTCCGTGCATTCGACGGTGACAAGACTGCCAAGGCCAAGCGCGTCGGCGAGCTCGTTGCCGAACGTGCCAAGGCTGCCGGCGTCGAGGCTGTCGTGTTCGACCGTGGTGGTAACAAGTACCACGGCCGGATTGCCGCCGTCGCCGACGGTGCACGCGAAGGTGGGCTGTCACTGTGACCGAAGCAAACAAGGAAAAGGACACTGTGTCTGCAGATCAGAAGGCTCCCGAAGCCGCAGCTGCTGAGACCACTGCCCCCGCTGCCGAGGACCGCCGTGGTGGCGCCCGTCGCGGCGAGCGTGGCGACCGCGGCCAGGGCCGCGGCGACCGCGGTGGCCGTGGCGGCCGCGACGGTGGCCGTGAAGCCGAAAAGAACCAGTTCGTAGAGCGCGTTGTCACCATCAACCGCGTTTCCAAGGTCGTCAAGGGTGGTCGTCGCTTCAGCTTCACCGCACTCGTCGTCGTTGGTGACGGTAACGGCATGGTCGGCGTGGGCTACGGCAAGGCCAAGGAAGTTCCCGCTGCTATCGCCAAGGGCGTTGAAGAGGCCAAGAAGTCCTTCTTCCGCGTCCCCCGCGTTGGCAACACCATCCCGCACCGCGTTCAGGGTGAAGCCGCTGCCGGCGTCGTAATGCTGCGTCCGGCTTCCGCCGGTACCGGTGTTATCGCCGGTGGTCCGGTCCGTGCAGTACTGGAGTGCGTGGGCATCCACGACATCCTCTCCAAGTCGCTCGGTTCCTCCAACGCCATCAACATCGTGCACGCGACCGTTGATGCCCTGAAGCGCCTCGAAGAGCCGGCATCCGTGGCAGCACGCCGCGGCCTGCCGCTGGACGAGATCGCTCCGCCGGCACTGGTGAAGGCCCTCCTGGCTCCGAAGGCAGGTGTTTAGTCATGGCTAAGAACCTGGTCCCCTCCGACGCTCAGTTGGAAATCACTCAGATCAAGTCCGCCATTGGCGGCAAGCAGAACCAGCGCGACACCCTGCGGTCCCTCGGCCTGAAGCGGATCGGACACACCGTTGTCCGCACCGCCGACGCCGTGACCGTTGGAATGCTCAACACGGTTCCGCACCTGGTAAAGGTAGAGGAGGCGAAGTAAATGGCAGAGAACACTGCTGATAAGGCACAGGCTGCTGAGAAGCAGAACGCCCTGAAGGTTCACCACCTGCGTCCCGCTCCGGGTGCCAAGACCGCCAAGACCCGTGTTGGTCGTGGTGAGGCATCCAAGGGTAAGACCGCCGGCCGCGGTACCAAGGGTACTGCTGCCCGCTACCAGGTGAAGGCTGGCTTTGCCGGCGGCCAGCTGCCGCTGCACATGCGCCTGCCGAAGCTGCGCGGCTTCAAGAACCCGTTCCGGGTTGAGTTCCAGGTTGTAAACCTGGACAAGCTCAACGAGCTGTTCCCGGAAGGTGGCGCAGTCACCGTGGAGAACCTGGTCGAAAAGGGTGCCGTTCGCAAGAACCAGCCCGTCAAGGTGCTGGGCACCGGCGACATCACCGTCAAGGTTGACGTCACTGCCCACGCATTCTCGGCCAGCGCCGCTGAAAAGATCGCTGCAGCAGGCGGAAGCACCACCGCCCTGTAAGGGACGGCGCCAGCTGTTGAACTCCCGGTATCCGCGGGCTTCGGCCCCGGATACCGGGAGTTTTTCACATCCGCCGGGCGACTAATTCCCGCCATCCGGCGCACGCGGGCAGGGACGGATTGTTCGCATGGCGCATCCAACCGTTAGACTCGGTTGTCGGGATTTATCACATTCCGTCACCCCACCCTTATTGACACCACAGGAGGACGCTTGCTTAGCGCATTTGGCCGGGCCTTTCGCACGCCTGATCTGCGACGCAAGTTGTTGTTCACGCTGGGAATCATCACCATCTTCCGCTTGGGTGCTTTCATTCCCTCGCCAGGTGTGAACTACCAGAATGTCCAGCAATGCTTGCAGAACGGTCAGACGGCCGGCGGGCTGTACCAGCTCGTTAACCTCTTCAGCGGCGGTGCGTTGCTCCAGGTGTCGATCTTCGCCCTGGGCATCATGCCCTACATCACGGCCAGCATTATCGTGCAGCTGCTCCGGGTGGTCATTCCCCGGTTCCAGGAGCTCTACGACGAGGGAGCGTCGGGCCAGTCCAAGCTGACCCAGTACACCCGCTACCTCACCATTGCGCTCGGCCTGCTGAACGCGACCACCCTGGTGTCCCTGGCCCGCTCCGGGCAGCTGCTTCCCGGCTGCCAGCTGCCGATCATTCCGAACAGCAGCATCATCACCACGATCCTGATCATCATCACCCTCACGGCCGGAACCGGCCTGATCATGTGGATGGGCGAACTCGTCACCGAGAAGGGCGTGGGCAACGGCATGTCGCTGCTCATCTTCACGTCCATCGCGGCCCAGTTCCCCACCTCGCTGGGTGCCATCTGGACCTCGCAGGGACCGGGAACGTTCTTCCTCGTCCTGGTGGTGGGCCTGCTGACCGTGGCGCTCGTGGTCTTCGTGGAACAGTCGCAGCGGCGCGTTCCGGTGCAGTACGCAAAGCGGATGATTGGCCGGCGTACCGTGGGCGGCACCAGCACCTACATTCCCATCAAGGTGAACATGGCCGGTGTCATTCCGGTGATCTTCGCTTCCTCCATGCTCTACATTCCCGGGTTGATCGCGCAGTTCAACCAGCCCCGGAATGGTGAGCCCATGCAGCCGTGGGTTGAGTGGATCAACAACAACCTGACCCGCGGTGACCACCCGATCTATATGGCGGTTTACTTCGTCCTGATCGTGTTCTTCACCTACTTCTACGTCGCGATTACCTTCAACCCTGAAGAAGTCTCAGACAACATGAAGAAGTACGGCGGCTTCATTCCAGGTATCCGCGCCGGCAGGCCGACCGCTGATTACCTGCAGTACGTGCTCTCACGGATCACCCTCCCCGGCGCCCTGTACCTGGGCTTCGTGGCGCTGATCCCGCTGGTGGCACTGGTGCTGATCAACGCAAACCAGAACTTCCCGTTCGGTGGCACCTCGATCCTGATCATGGTGGGCGTTGGCCTGGAGACCGTCAAGCAGATTGATGCGCAGCTACAACAACGTCACTACGAAGGGCTTTTGCGATGACGAGAATGCTGATTATTGGACCTCCCGGTTCCGGAAAAGGAACGCAGGCGGAGCGGATCTCAGAACGCCTCGGCGTTGTGGCCATCTCCACCGGCGACATCTTCCGGGCCAACGTGAAGGGCGAAACCCCGCTCGGCGTCGAGGCAAAGAAGTACATGGACAACGGTGACTTCGTCCCGGACAGCGTGACAAACAAGATGGTCCGCGACCGGCTGAACGAAACCGACGTCGAGAACGGCTTCCTGCTGGACGGCTACCCGCGCACCACCGCGCAGGTGGACTACCTTGACGAGATCCTCGCCGACGGCGACGAGAAGCTCGACGTGGTGCTCCAGCTGACCGCCGACGATGAAGAACTGGTGCACCGCCTCCTGGGCCGGGCCAAGGAAACGGGCCGGAGCGACGACAACGAAGCCGTCATCCGCCACCGCCTGGACCTGTACCACGAGCAGACTGAAGCCGTGGTGGCGAAGTACGCCGAGCGCGGTATCCTCACCCAGGTCGACGGGATCGGTCCCATCGACGAAGTAACCAACCGCGTGATGCAGGCCATCAAGGCCGCTCAGGCAGCCTGACCTCAGGCGCCCGGTTTATCGAGGCTCCTCCCGGAATCCGGGAGGAGCCTCAGCCATTTGAAAGGAAGCACCATGGCCTTCGGCCAGCCCCGCATCGAATACAAGAACAACGCCCAGATGCGCACCATGCACGAGGCCGGCCTGGTGCTCAGCCGTGCACTGGACGCCGCCGTTGCCGCCGCCGTGCCGGGTGTTACCACCAAGCACCTGGATGACGTCTTCGCCGCCGTCCTGAACGACGCGGGCGCCAAGTCCAACTTCCTGGGCTACCACGGCTTCCCGGCCACCATCTGCACGTCCGTCAACGAGGAAGTGGTGCACGGCATCCCGGGCAGCAGGGTCCTGCAGGACGGCGACATCATCTCGATCGACGGCGGCGCGATCGTCGATGGCTGGCACTCCGATTCCGCCCGCACCGTGATTGTGGGAACGGCGGATCCCGAGGACCAGCGGCTCTCCGACGTTACGCAGGCAGCCATGTGGCGGGGAATCGCAGCCCTGGCCACCGGCAAGCACGTGGGTGACATCGGCGCCGCCATCGATGACTACGTCTCCTCCGTCCCCGGAAGGCCGCTGGGCATCCTGGAGGACTACGTGGGCCACGGCATTGGCTCCGAAATGCACATGGCCCCTGACGTCCTGAACTACCGCACCAACCACCGCGGCCCCAAGATCAGGCCCGGCCTCTGCCTCGCCATCGAGCCCATGCTGGTCCGCGGCGGCATCGAGACCGCTGTCCTGGAGGACGACTGGACCGTGGTGACCACCGACGGGAAGCGTTCCTGCCAGTGGGAGCACTCCGTGGCCGTCCACGAAAAAGGCATCTGGGTGCTGTCGGCGCCCGACGGCGGCGCGGAGCACCTGGTGCCCCTCGGCGTCACCCCGGTGCCGATCCCGTAAGGGACGCGCACGTTCGCCTGCGACACGCAAAAGCCCTGGCGACCCCTGGATGCAGGGGTCGCCAGGGCTTTTACGCGTCGAATGCCCCGCTATGACTTCAGCTTGGGTTTCACGTCCCGGTCGTAGATGGACTGCAGCGTGTTCTTCAGGTCGGTCATGGTCGACTTGACGTCGCCCTGCTGGGTCAGGATCTTCGCCGCTGCCTTGGCCATCTCCTGGTCGGCGCCGGGGAGGAAGACGCGCGCGTTGTCCTGGACCTTCGTGACCGCCAGCTGGTCCATGGCCGTCTTGATCTGCGGTGTCTTGGCCAGGACGGCTGCCATGTCCGCTGACTTGCGGGTGGGCATGTAACCGGTGGCTGCCGAGAACTCGGCCGTGCTTTCCGGCTGGGTGACGAAGTCCAGGAACATCCCGGCGGCAAGCTGTTCTTCCTTGGTGATGCCGCTGGGAATGCCGAGCCCTGCGCCGCCGGTGGGGCACACGTTGGACTGCGCCTTCGGTCCGCCCGGCAGGAAGCCCACGCCCACGTTGAACTTGGCGGACTTCAGGATCCCCAGCAGTGAACCCGTGGAAGAGATGGTGGTGGAGGTCAACCCGGCCGAGAAGTCATCGGCGGCCTCCTTGGACGAGACACCGGCCCACTTGTCCTTGTAGATCGAATCCTGCGCCCACTGCAGCGCAGCCACGGAATCAGTGGAGTCGCAGGTGATATCCCATTCCTTGGACCAGCCGCCGCCCCAGCCCCACAGCATGTTCTGCAGCGTCCACCCCGCGTATCCGGCCAGGGCCGGATAGATGTACGCGTACTGGGCGCCGGAACTGGCCTTCAGCTTGGGCGCCCAGCCGGCGAACTCGTCCCAGGTCTTCGGTGCCCGGTCCGGAAGCCCAGCCGCCGCGAAGTGGTCCTTGTTGTAGTAGAACAGCGGTGTCGACCGGCCGTAGGGGAGGGCCCACTGCTTGCCGTCGTACTTGTAGTCGTTGACCAGTGACTGCTGGAAGTCGTCCATCTTCATGTCGAGCTTCTTGGTCAGGCTGTCCACGGGGATGATGCTGCCGTTGGTGTAGTAGCGGAACCACCAGACGTCGGAGAGCACCACGACGCCGGGCAGGCCGGACTTGGCCGCCTGCGCGGTCTGGAACTTCTGCGCGATTTCCTCATAGTTGGCGCCCGCGGTGACCAGGTTGACTGTGATGTCGGGGTTCTTGGCGTGGAATTTGTCGATCAGGCTTTTCTCCACGTCCTGCGACTGCCCGGGGTGGCTGGACCAGAAGTCGATCTTGGCCGCCGGCTTCACGCCGTTGAAGTCGATCTCGGCGGCCTGGGAGGTCGCCTGGCCCCCGCCGCTCGTTGAAGGGCCGCCGCATGCGGCCAGTGCGGCCGCAGAGGCGGTTACCCCTGCCAGGCCCAGGAAGTGCCTCCGGTCCAGGTGTGTCATGACGGTTCCTTTCGGTTGTTGCCAGTGGAAGGTCGGAATGTACTGCGAGTTGTGAAGTACGACGGCGGCCGGCGGCTTAGCCGGTCACGCTGCCCTGGGTGAGGCCCGCGACGATGTAGCGCTGCAGGGCGGCGAAGATAATCAGGATCGGCACGATGACCAGGACGGCCCCGGCCATGAGGACACCCCAGCCGGCGGCGTTGCTTTCGTTGTTCTGCAGCAGGGTGAGGCCCACGGGCAGGGTCATGGTTTCCGGCCGGTCCGTGATGATGAGCGGCCAGATGTAGTCGTTCCATTCGGTCACGATGGTCACCAGTGCCACGGTGGCGATGGACGGGACGGAGACCGGGACCACGATCTGCCACAACCGGCGCCAATGCCCGGCACCATCCACTTCCGCCGATTCGAGGATGGACGCCGGGAGCGTCCGGAAGTGCTGGCGCAGCAGGAAGGTTCCGAATGCGGTGCCCAGGCCCGGGAGGATGATGCCCCACAGCGTGTTCTTTCCGCCGATACCCGCAATCAGGATGAAGTTGGGCAGGATGGACACCTGCGGCGGCACCATGAGGGCCACCAGGATCAGCACGAAAATGAAATTCCGGAACGGGAAGCGGACAAAGACCAGGGCATACGCCGTCAGGATCGCCAGCAGCACCTTGATGGTGGCCCCGGACAGGGTGACGATGGTGCTGTTCAGGAAGAACTGTCCAAAGGGCACCGTGGTCATGGCGGTCCGGTAGTTCTCCAGGTTCAGGCTTTCCGGAAGGATCTTCAGGTCTGTCGTGACGATTTCGCCGGACTGTTTGAAGGAGCTCAGCACCATCCACAGCAGCGGCAGGAACACCACCAGGGTGGCGACGAGCAGCGGCAGGTAGCCGCCCATCACGGTCCGGACCAGGTTCCGGCGGGAGAACGGGTGGTCGCGTCGTAGGGCCGGTTCCGGTGCGGCGGTGGTTGCGGCGGGGTCCGGATTCACCGGGGACAGGGAGGTCACGAGTAGTGCACCTTTCGTTCAACGAACCGCAGCTGAAGCACGGTGATCACCAGGAGGATGGCGAACAGGACCACGGAAATGGCCGCCGAGTAGCCGGCCCTGTTGTAGGCGCCGAAGGCCTGGAGGTAGGCCTCGTAGATCAAGGTGCTGGTGCCCGTGCCCAGCGGCGTCATGATCCGGATCAGGTCGAAGGCCTGCAGGGAACTGAGCATTGTGGTGATCAGGAGGAAGAACGTGGTGGGGGACAGCAGCGGCAGCGAAATGCTGACGAAGCGGCGGAACCCGTTGGCGCCGTCGAGCGACGCCGCTTCCATGACCTCCTGCGGAAGCGACTGCAGCCCGGCGAGATACACCACCGCGCAGTAGCCCAGGTTCTTCCAGACGTACACCAGGATCACCATGACCAGCGAGAGCTGGGGATCGTTGATCCACTGCGGGCTCTGCTGGCCGAGGCCCCGCAGCAGCCATGCCAGGACGCCGTAGCCGGGGTCGAAAATGAACAGCCACACCAGGCCCACACCGACCCCGGAGAGCACGTACGGTGCGAAGACGGCGGAGCGGGCGAACGTGGTGCCGCGGACTTTCGCGTTGAGCGCCAGCGCCACCAGCAACCCCAGGATCATCGAACCGCCCACGGTCACCAGCGTGAAGACAGCGGTGGTGCCCAGCACCTTGGGCGCGTCGTTGCTGTTGAAGAAGGTGGCGTAGTTGGCCAGGCCCACCACGGTTGCGGTGGGCGAGCCGAGGGTCCAGTCCAGCGTGGAGTAGTAGATATTGCTGAACAGCGGACGGTAGGTGAAGACGGCGATGAGCACAAGGTTCGGCAACGCCATGGCGAGGAAAACGAAGAAGTCGCGGCGCGTCCTTGCGGTCCACCGCCGCTTGGGTACCTTCCCGTCCTGGCCCGGCGGCCGTTTGGGTTTGACGGAAGGATGCGGGGCGAGTTGACGGGTCATGCGTGTCTCTCCCGGGTTGGGAGCCTGCTCGTGGCCGGCCCTGGCTGGATCTAGGGACTACTACACCAGACCGTCAGAGGGCTGAAACCCGCATATGCCCTTGCCAGGGGACTGTTATCCAAGGCTTCGTCGCCCGTTAACGCTGTGTTGGATGCAGTCTCGCACAAAGTTCGCTGCTGCGGCAGGGGCACGCCCGGCTGAGGGGAGAATAGGGGCATGGGAACCATTACCGACGTCCCGGGCATCCGCGTGGGCCACGTCCAGAAAGACACCGACGGCTGGCTCAGCGGGGTGACGGTGGTCCTGCCGCCGCCGGGCACCACGGGTTCGGTGGACGTCCAGGGCGGTGGCCCGGCCACCCACGAAACGGATGCCCTGGACCCCACCACGCTGGTCAGCGCCGTGGACGCCGTGGTCCTCACGGGCGGAAGCGCGTACGGGCTCGCGTCCGCTGCAGGCGCCCAGCGCTGGTGCGAGGAGAACGGCCGCGGCTTTGCCGTGCCCGGGGGAGTGGTGCCGATCGTCCCCGCCGCCGCCATCTTCGACCTGGGCCGGGGCGGCGACTTCTCCGCACGCCCGACGCCGGACATGGGCTACGCTGCAGCCGCCGCCGCGGCGGCATCCAAGGAAGGGCGCGACGTCGGACGCGGCAACGTCGGCGCAGGCACCGGCGCGCTCATCGGCAGGGGACAGTTCAAAGGGGGCGTAGGCACAGCCTCGATCACCCTTGGGAACGGGGTGGTGGTCGGAGCGCTGGCCATCGTCAACGCACTCGGACTTCCGTTTGAGCCAACATTGCAGTTCTTCGTGGAGAACACTGATCCGCCGCCCTTCAACACCACCCTTGTCGTGGTGGCCACCAACGCCGTTCTTGATGTGGCCGAATGTCAAAGGACGGCCGCTGCTTCGCACGCCGGTATTGCCCGGGCCTTGAATCCTTCTCACACGCTTGCTGATGGGGATACCGTTTTTTGTTTGTCTACGCAGGCAGTCGCACTCGACCGCTCCGACGACGCTGCCCGGCAGGTCAGCCTCATCACGCTCCAAAGCGCGGCAGCCGACGTCGTACGTCTGGCGATCCTGGACGGCGTTGCCAGCGCGGAAGGCATCAGCACCCCTGCCGGCGAATATGGTGCATACCGCACCGCGTAGGCTACTATGGCCGATTTAACTTTTACCGCCCAACAGGGTAGTGTTGTTTGTTGGTTGTCTGGACTGCCACGCCCTTTTGGGCCTGGGGAAGGCAATCGATCCAACAAAAACGTTCGTGGTCATGCCCGGTGCAATCCGGCGGGGCTGCGGCAACAACAGTTAGCGGAGGGTATGGCCAAGAAGGACGGGGTCATTGAGATCGAAGGCGTTGTGACCGAGGCGCTGCCTAATGCGATGTTTCGCGTTGAGCTCACCAACAAGCACATCGTCCTGGCACACATCTCTGGAAAGATGCGTCAGCACTACATCCGAATCCTCCCCGAGGACCGCGTAGTGGTGGAGCTGAGCCCGTACGACCTCACCCGTGGTCGTATCGTCTACCGCTACAAGTAAATTGCTGGGCGGCGTCAGCGCACGCTGATTGCTGCTCCAGTTGACCACACTGCTACACGCAAAGGAATGCCATGAAGGTCAAGCCGAGCGTCAAGCAGATCTGCGAAAAGTGCAAAGTGATCCGCCGTAATGGCCGGGTCATGGTGATCTGCGAGAACCCGCGCCACAAGCAGCGCCAGGGCTAATTTCCTTCCCTGAAGGAAATCCTGGGTTGCTAACCCACGCAAGTAAATAAAGGCAGCACAAGCTGATCTGGGACGTATGGAGCCCGGACAGCTAACCCCCGGTCGGAGGCTGGGGCCGCACGGAACGTGCGGGTGTACTGCCTACGACCTCCGGTTTATCAAGGAGTACTGCCACTATGGCTCGTCTCGCTGGCGTAGACATTCCCCGCGAAAAGCGGCTGGAAATTGCGCTTACTTACATCTACGGCGTGGGCAAGACCCGTGCACACGAAACCCTGGCTGCCACGGGCATCAGCGCTGACGTTCGCGTCAAGGACCTGACTGACGCCCAGCTGGTTGAGCTGCGTGACTACATTGAAGGCAACTACAAGGTTGAGGGTGACCTTCGCCGCGAAGTGGCAGCAGATATCCGCCGCAAGGTGGAAATCGGCAGCTACGAAGGCCTGCGCCACCGCAAGGGCCTGCCCGTACGCGGTCAGCGTACGAAGACCAACGCACGTACCCGCAAGGGCCCGAAGCGTACCGTCGCCGGCAAGAAGAAGGCCCGTTAAAATCCCCGCCCGGGATTTACGGACTTTCCCCAATAACTTTCTGTAGGAGAAAAAATGCCCCCGAAGACTCGTGGCGCGGTTCGCAAGCCGCGTAAGAAGGACAAGAAGAATATCGCGCTTGGCCAGGCGCACATCAAGAGCACCTTTAACAACACCATCGTTTCCATCACGGATCCCACCGGTGCTGTTATCTCCTGGGCTTCCTCGGGTGAGGTTGGCTTCAAGGGCTCGCGCAAGTCCACCCCGTTCGCTGCCCAGATGGCTGCTGAAGCCGCTGCCAAGCGTGCGCAGGAGCACGGCATGCGCAAGGTAGACGTATTCGTCAAGGGCCCGGGTTCCGGACGCGAGACCGCAATCCGTTCGCTGCAGGCCGCTGGCCTCGAGGTTGGCTCCATCCAGGACGTCACCCCCGCAGCCCACAACGGCTGCCGCCCGCCGAAGCGCCGCCGCGTCTAATTCTTTCCGCAGCAGGAGCTTGCCCGGACCAGTGATGGTCCGGGCAAGCCCAGCGCGTTAAGTCTTCAGACCGAATTTCCACCACCTGTGTTGCGTCATATAGCGGATGCTCGCCGAAAGGAAACCTAAGTGCTCATTGCACAGCGCCCCACCCTCTCCGAAGAGGTCGTGTCCGAAAACCGTTCGCGTTTCGTCATTGAACCGCTGGAACCGGGCTTCGGCTACACCCTCGGAAACTCCCTCCGCCGTACCCTGCTCTCCTCCATCCCCGGTGCTGCCGTAACCAGCATCCGGATCGATGGTGTGCTGCACGAGTTCACCACGGTTCCGGGTGTCAAGGAAGATGTCACCGAGATCATCCTGAACATCAAGAACCTGTCGGTTTCCTCCGAGCACGACGAGCCTGTCGTGGCTTACCTGCGCAAGCAGGGCCCCGGAGTCGTCACCGCCGCGGACATCGCTCCGCCGGCCGGCGTCGAATTCCACAACCCGGATCTGCACATCGCCACGCTGAACTCGAAGGGCAAGTTCGAACTCGAACTGACCATCGAGCGCGGCCGCGGCTACGTTTCGGCAGCTCAGAACAAGTCCGGCGACGCAGAGATCGGCCGCATCCCGGTCGACTCCATCTACTCGCCGGTGCTGAAGGTTACTTTCCGCGTGGAAGCAACCCGTGTTGAGCAGCGCACCGACTTCGACAAGCTGATTGTCGACGTCGAGACCAAGCAGGCCATCGCCCCGCGCGATGCCGTTGCTTCCGCAGGCACCACCCTGGTGGAACTGTTCGGTCTGGCCCGTGAGCTGAACACCGCAGCTGAAGGTATCGAGATCGGCCCGTCGCCCACCGACGCTGCCCTGGCAGCCGACATGGCACTGCCGATCGAGGATCTGGACCTCACCGTCCGTTCCTACAACTGCCTCAAGCGTGAGGGCATCCACACCGTGGGTGAACTCGTTGCACGCTCCGAGGCTGACCTGATGGACATCCGCAACTTCGGTGCGAAGTCCATTGACGAGGTCAAGGCAAAGCTGGTTGAACTGGGCCTGTCCCTCAAGGATTCGCCTCCCGGTTTTGACCTCGCAGCACGCGCCGCAGCAATCGAAGAGGACGACGCCGCCTTCGGCGACGACGAACTCTAAACCAGACCTTGGCCGGCGGGCAGCACCATGGAGTGCGGCCTACGGCTTCCACATGAGGAGAAACAATTATGCCTACCCCCACTAAGGGTCCGCGCCTCGGAGGCGGCCCGGCTCACGAGCGCCTCATGCTCGCGAACCTGGCAGCATCCCTGTTCGAGCACAAGCGGATCACCACCACGGTGACCAAGGCCAAGCGCCTGAAGCCGTATGCAGAGCGCCTGGTCACCTTCGCCAAGCGTGGCGACCTCGCTTCCCGCCGCCGCGTTCTCGGCCTGATCAGCAACAAGGGCGTCGTCCACGAGCTGTTCACCGACATCGCCCAGGCCGTGGAGAACCGCGACGGCGGCTACACCCGCATCACCAAGATCGGCAACCGCAAGGGCGACAACGCCCCCATGGCTGTCATCGAACTGGTCCTCGAGCCGGTTTCCGCCAAGCAGGCCGTCGTAGCCGAGGCTACGCAGGCTGCTGCCAAGGCTGCTCCGGCCGCCGAGGAAGCTCCTGTTGAAGAGGCTCCGGCCGCTGAGGAAGCTGCTGCAACCGAAGAGGCACCTGCTGCTGAAGAAGCTGCAACCGAAGAGGCTCCGGCCGCTGAGGAAGCTGCCGACGCTCCGGCTGCCGAGGAGAAGGAAGCGAAGTAATTCGCTGACCGGCTTCTTATAGACTTAGGTCTGTGAACCACCAAAAACCCGCGGCCCCCGTTCCAGGGGGCGGCGGGTTTTTGCGTATCCGGCTCGATCTTTCCTACGACGGCGGCCCGTTCAGCGGGTGGGCACTGCAGCCTGGCCTGCGCACCGTCCAGGGCGTCCTGGAAGAGGCGATCGCCCTCCTGGTCCGCCGCCAGGTCCGGGTCACCGTCGCCGGCCGCACCGACGCCGGTGTACATGCCCGCGGCCAGGTGGTCCACCTGGACCTCACCGAAGCCGAGTGGCAGGCAATGCCGCGCGGGCACGAACTTGATCCCGCCGTCGCCATGCTGCGGAGGCTCCGCGGTGGGCTGAACCGGGCGCTCGGGGACCTGCCCGGCGCCGTGGAGATCCATGCTGCCTCGCTGGCTCCCGAGGGCTTTGACGCCCGGTTCTCCGCCCTTTGGCGCCGGTACAGCTACCGGATTGCGGATGGACCGGCGCTGTGGGACCCGCTGGAGCGGTACTTCACGCTGTGGCACAAGAACGCGCTGGACGTCGACCTCCTCAACAAGGGCGCCTCGCAGCTGCTGGGCCTGCAGAACTTCCTGTCTTTCTGCAAGCCCCGCGAGGGCGCCACCACCGTCCGGGAACTGCAGCGCTTCGAGTTCCGGCGCGGCGAGGACGGCGCCATCGTGGCCACCGTCCAGGCGGATGCCTTCTGCCACAACATGGTGCGGGCCCTGATCGGGTCGGCGCTGTACGTGGGTGAGGGGACCGTGCCCCCGGGCTGGCTGTACGAGCGGCTCCTGCTGCAGAAGCGGGACGCGAAATCGGTGCTTGCCGCGCCGCACCCCTTGGTGCTGGAGGAAGTGGCCTACCCGTCAGACAGCGAGCTGCTGGCCCGCGCGGAGCAGACCCGGGCACTGCGGGTGCACCAGCCCCCATCGATTGCTCCGTAACTGCCGTTTTCAGGCGTCAAAACGGCATCTACCCAGCAGCCGATGAACTAGAACGCCGGCGGGGGACCTTCTGCAGGCAGGATCACCGTGAAGGTACTGCCCTGGCCCGCTCCGCTCTCGCACTGGATGCTGCCCCCATGCCGCTCCACGATCATCCGCGTGATGGAAAGCCCGAGCCCTGCACCCGGAATGGCGGCCTTCTGCGCTGATTCCGTCCGGAAGAAGCGGTTGAACACCCGGGCCGCGTCCTCCTCTGTCATGCCCATCCCGGTGTCCCGGACGCTGAGGCGGACCCATTGCCGGTCCGCCGTGGCACTGATGCTGACCTGGCCGCCGTCGGGGGAGTACTTGATGGCGTTGGAGACCAGGTTGTCCAGCACCTGGCCGATGCGGAGCGGATCCGCGTAGGCCCACAGCGGCGAGGGGACGTCGGCGGCGATCTCCACGTGGGAGCGCTGAGCCGAGGCCTGGGCGGAGCTGATGCTGGTCTCCACGAGGCTGGCCAGGTCCGTCCGCTTGGGATGGACGTTCAGCGAAGTGGAGGCAGAGGCCGTCAGGTCGGCCACCAGGTCCAGCAGCCGTTCGGCGTTGCGCTGGACCACCGCGAGGCGCTGGGCCACGCGCGGCGGAAGGCCGTCAGCTTCGTCCAGCACCAGGTCCACGTTGCCGAGGATCGAGTTCAGCGGGTTCTTGAATTCGTGCGACACGTTGGACACCAGTTCCTGGTTCGCCGCCAGGGACTCCACCCAGCCGGTGACGTCGGTGTAGACCACCACGGCGCCGGTGAGGCGTCCGTCCTCGCTGACCAGGGGGCGGGCCGCCGTGGAGACGGCACGCTGGTCCGGCCCTTCACCGGCCCACACCAGGTAGTCGGCGAAGGACTCGCCTGCCCTGGCCCGGTTGATGGGCCGGCGGTCCTGCGGAAGCAGGGTGCGGCGGTCCTGCCCGAAGATCAGCTGGTGGCCCTGGCCGGGGAGGGCGTCGTCCGCGCCGGTGGCGCGGCGGAAGTTGCGCTGGCGGCTGTTGGACACCAGGAAGTGTCCGGAGCGGTCGACGGCGGCAATCCCCACATCGGTGGCGTCCAGGACCGTCTCCAGCAGCTTTTCCCGTTCCCTGCTCGCTGCCAGCAGGTCCCGGAGTTCGCGGTCCTTGTCCGCCAGTTCGGCCTGCTGCTGGCGCAGGCTCACACTGGCGAAACGGATGGCCAGCGACACCGCAAGCATCATCACGGGGAAGAGGACGGCGCTG
Source organism: Arthrobacter sp. NQ7 (assembly GCF_029581595.2). NCBI lineage: Bacteria > Bacillati > Actinomycetota > Actinomycetes > Micrococcales > Micrococcaceae > Arthrobacter > Arthrobacter sp. NQ7. The sequence goes on from NZ_JARFXU020000001.1 coordinate 545,185, forward strand.
GTGATGTCCGAGGCCTTGAGGGCCGGGAAGTGTGCCACTGCGGTGGGAAGCATGATCAGGAGCGGCCCAACGAAGCTGAGGACCAGGCTGCTGCGGGCCAGCATCCCGGAGGCCGAAAGCCAGATGACCGGGAAGATGACGAGCACCGCCAGGCCCGGCAGGAGGGGTGCTGCGCCGTTGCGCAGGAAGCCGATGGCGGCGAAATCCAGCACCGGGATGAGCAGGTACGGGCGGTGCGCCAGCCGCTCCCACGGGACCAGGAAGCAGCCGAGGAACAGTATCCCGTGGAGGACGATCCCCGCCACGTACAGGGGGCTGTCCAGCAGGGAGGGCCAGGCGAACGGCGTGGCCGCCGTGATCGCAGCCACGATCACGGTGAGGGGGAGTTGGCACAGCGCCACCTGGGCGCGGGTGCCCAGCCGGCGGAAGATGCGGCCGGGTCCCCGGTGGAACAACGGCTCAGCCATGGTTCTGACTCGTACCCCTTTACACGTGGAAAGCGGGCGCGCCAAGGTGCATTGATTTCCCCCCAGTTACCTTGGCATCCGCCCTTTCCGCTGGATAATGCACATGTCTTGTCATAATAATTGACTTTTCAATTTTCGGTGCTGATTCGGATGTCATCAGCCCGGCTTACTAGTAGCGTATAAATGGTTGGAGCGGGAATGGCATTGGCGCTGGGCCAATGGGGGGCCATCTCCGCCTGGCGCAGGGATAGCAATGGACGATCTTGGTGTAGCTGTAGTAATCGAAGACGATGCGGATGTGCGCAACCTTCTCGAAGGCGTGCTCACCCAGGCTGGCTTCGAAGTGCATACGGCTGTTGATGGACGGGCCGGGGTTGAAGTGGTCCGCAGCAAGCAGGCCAACGTTGTCACGCTCGACATCGGCCTGCCCGACATTGACGGGTTTGAGGTTCTCCGCCGGATCCGGAATTTCAGTAATGCCTACGTGGTGATGCTGACCGGCCGGACCGAGGAACCGGACCTGCTGAGTGCTTTGAATGCAGGGGCGGACGACTACATCGCCAAACCTTTCCGGCCCCGGGAACTCCGGGCGCGGGTGGCGGCGATGATGCGGCGGCCCCGGCATGAAGTGACAGGGCAGAAGCCGGCGCAGTGGGGGGAGGCGGCTACTCCCGCCCCGGTGGAGCCCGGGGTGCTGCAGCATAACGGCCTGCTGCTGAACCACCGGACGCGCACGGTTGAAATCAAAGGCGAGCCGCTGGGCCTGACGCGCAGCGAGTTCGACCTGCTCCATGTGCTGTTGAAGGGCGGCGGTGCCGTGTGTACCAGGGCTGACCTGGTCCGGGCCGTACGGGGCGATTTCTACGACCGGGACACGTATATCAGTGAGGCGGACGAGCGGGCCGTCGAGGTGCATGTGGGCAACCTGCGCCGCAAGCTCAAGGAAGACCAGTTGGCGCCGCGCTGGCTGCAGACGGTGCGCGGGGTGGGCTACCGGCTGGCGCCGCGGCGGCCGGACGATGCCTGACTGCTAGCCGTTCTCCAGGATGTAGGTGGACTGCAGTTCCGATACGGTGCGGGCCCCGTCCAGGGCCACACCAGCCATCAGGGCCTGGCCCTGGACGAAGTCGCCCCGCCGGATCAGGCCTTCCAGGAGTTCGGCGAGCCTGGCGAGCCGTACCCCGCCCACCATCGCGGAGCTGATCTTGAGGCTGATCACCGCGTCCAGGGCTGAGGCCTCATCCTGGCTTTCCACCGCGGATCCGAGCCGGGCCAGCCGCAGGTCCCACATGGCGGCGTAGTCCCGGGCGAAGCGCTGGGCCAGGCCCGATCCAGCCAGTTCGTCTTCGAGTTCTTCCAGGACTGCGGCATCAATCAACGGCAAGAGAGCGGCTGCTTCCAGTGAGGGGGCCGAGCCGGCAGGCGGAACGGACGCGGCGGGCGACGCGACCCCGGACAGCGGGGAGTCCGCAGCGGGGCTCTTTCCGCCGGAACCGGGATCGGGACTTTTCATTGTTCAAGGCTACTTCCTGGAAATCCTTCGGTGTCCTATTTCTTCTCATTCTGTGTAAACCTTGAGGCAACCTTGCCGCCGTACTGAGTATCCTTACTGGCCGCTGAAGGTCACCACTGTATTGATGACGGCCGGTCCCAGAATGGCAATGAAGAGGACCGGAAAGATAAAGAACAGCAGCGGGAAAAGGATCATGACGGGCAGTTTCATGGCCTTTTCCTCGGCCCGCTGGCGCCGCTTGACCCGCATCACCTTGGCCTGGACGCGCAGGACCCGGCTGATGGCGATCCCGTAGGTGTCGGCCTGCACCACGGCCTGCACAAAGCTGCGCAGTTCAGGGATGTTGGTTCTCTCGGCGAGGGCGATGTAGGACTCCCGGCGGCTGCGCCCCACCTGCATGTCCTGCAGGGTTCGGACCAGTTCTTCCGCGAGCGGTCCCTTGCCGTTCTCTCCGGCCCGGGCCATGGCGCCCTCGAAGCCCAACCCGGCTTCCACGGAGATGAGCATCTGGTCCAGCGTGTTGGCCAGTTCCAGCTGCATGGCCTTTTGCCGTTCCTGGCCCTTGCTGTAGAGGAGGAGGTCAGGGATGAAGTAGCCGAGGACCAGGACAAAGAGTCCGGCGAGCTTCATCAGCGGGGAGCTTCCGATCGAGGTGAGGTACAGGCCAATGGCCACACCTGCCAGGCCAATACCCAGTTTTGACCCTAGGACCTTGCCCAGCGGCATGGAGGCGGGCCGGCCGGCGAGGGCAAGCAGCCGGTCGAGGAAAGCGACGTAGGCCGGGGGAGTCAGCCGCCTGCCGATGCCTTCCAGCAGGCCCGGCTTGGATGCCGGTGCGGCGGCAACGGGCGGCGCGCCGCGGGAGAGCAGGTCGGAGACGGCTGCACGGCCCTGCTTGTCCACGGTGAGGATGGACCAGGCCAGCGCCGCAACAGGGGCGCAGACCAGCAGAACGGACAGGAGGACGATCAGGTTCATCGGGGCCTCAGAACTTCAGGTCGATGATCTTGCGCATCCACAGCGCGCCAATGGTCATCAGGACAAACGAGGCCCCAATCATCACCCAGCCCAGGGGATGGGTGAACATCGAGTTCATGTAGCTGGGGCTCACGGCCAGCAGCATGGCCACGATGCCGAACGGCATGGCGATAAGGATGTAGGCCGAGAACTTGCCTTCCGCCGCCAAAGCCTTGATGTGGCCTTTGATTTCGGCGCGCTCGCGGATGGTCTCGTTGACCTGGTCCAGTACCTCCGCCAGGTTGCCGCCCACTTCCCGGTTGATCTGGATGGCCTGCGAGATCCAGACGAAGTCCTCGTTCTTCATCCGGTCGGCGGTGTCGTTTAGGGCGGCCAGCAGGTCACGGCCCAGGCTGGTCTCGGTGATCACCCGCCGCATCTCCTCCGACGTCGGTTTCTGCGATTCAGTTGCGGCGGCGTCGATGGCACGCAGGATGCTGTGCCCGGCCCGGAGGCCGCCGGATAGCAGCTGCAGGGTGTCGCCGAGCTGGCTGTCGAAGGCGGCACGCCGCTTGCCGGCCAGGAAGCCGAGGACGAGTTTGCCCACGAAGGGCGCCAGCAGGGCGAGGAGCAGCCCCACCACGGGACCGACGGTCACCAGGCCCACGAGCATGCCCACGCACGCGCCGATTCCCACCAGGAGGGAGAATTCCGCCTGGCTGAGGCGGAGGCCGGCGTTCTCCAGTTCGGCGCGGGAGAAGAGCTTGACGGTTCGCCCGGCGAGAAGGCGCTCCAAGGAGCGGACCCCCGACGTTGCCAGGCGGGAAATGGAGGACGGCGGCTCGGGCTCAAATGGACGACGGCGGTCCAGCGGCACTGAGGGGGCGCTTGGCAGGAGCACGGCCACGCCGAGCAGGCAGATGGCTGCCAGCAGGATGACGCTTCCGATGGCGATGATCATGGCCGCGTCCCTACTTGGTGCCCGGAGACAGCGGCCCGGCGAATACGGCCGGGGAGACGTGGATGCCCAGGTCCTCGAACCGGTCGATGAACCGGGGCCGGATGCCCGTGGCCACCGGCCTGCCCAGGAACCGGCCCTGGGCGTCCACACCGGCGGAGTAGTCGAAGACGAAGGCGTCCTGAAGGGTCACGATGTCGCCTTCCATGCCCTGGACCTCGGTGACGTGGGTGATGCGCCGCGAGCCGTCGCGGAGCCGGGAGATCTGGACGATGAGGTTCACGGCGGAGGCGATCTGTTCGCGGATGGCGCGCAGCGGCAGGTCCATGCCGGCCATCAGCACCAGGGTTTCCAGTCGGGCCACCGCATCGCGGGGTGAGTTGGAGTGCACCGTGGAGAGGGAGCCGTCGTGGCCGGTGTTCATGGCCTGCAGCATGTCCAGCGATTCGCCGCCGCGGACCTCACCCACCACGATGCGGTCCGGGCGCATGCGGAGGGAGTTGCGGAGAAGTTCGCGGATGGTGACCTCGCCCTTGCCTTCGGTGTTGGGCGGGCGGCTCTCCAGCCGGACCACGTGTTCCTGCTGGATCTGCAGTTCCACGGCGTCCTCGATGGTGACGATGCGTTCATCGTGCGGAAGGAACGAGGACAGGACATTCAGGAGGGTGGTCTTGCCCGTGCCGGTACCGCCCGAAACGATGATGTTCAGCTTCGCCTTGACACAGGCGTTGAGCAGTTCGGCCATCTCGGGGGTGAGCGTTCCGAAGTCGATCAGGTTGCGGACCGTGAGCGGCGTCTTGCTGAATTTACGGATGGTCAGGGAGGAGCCGCCCACGGCCAGCGGCGGGATGACGGCGTTGACGCGCGAACCGTCCTCGAGGCGGGCGTCCACCAGGGGCGAGGACTCGTCGATGCGGCGGCCGACTTTGGATACGATCCGCTCGATGACCTTGCGCAGGTGTTCCTCTGAGCTGAAACGGGACTCGGTGAGGGTGAGTTTGCCCTTGCGCTCGACATAGATCTGGTCCATCCGGTTCACCATGATTTCGGTGACGGCGGGATCGTCCAGCAGTCGCTGGAGGGGGCCGTAGCCCAGCACGTCGTCGGCAACGTCGCGGACCAGGCGGGTGCGCTCCTCCGGGGTCAGCGGCACCTGCTCCGCGTCGATGATGCGGGTGAGTTCCTCCTTGGCGGTGCTCCGCAGTTCCTGTTCGCTCACGGCGGCGTCGTTGAAGCGGGTGCCCATCCGCTCGAAAAGGGCCGTGGCCGCCCTGTCCTTCATGGCTGCGAAGACGTCCACCCTTGGTGAGCTGGGCACCTGCGCTGTGCCGGCGTCATGCGTTGAATGCACGACGGCGGCATGCGCGGGAAGGTGCCGTTCCGCACTGTCCGCCGGGGCTGGCGAAGCTGCGGCGCGGGGCGGTTCCAGCAGCGCAGTGCCCGCGCCGGCAGCCTGGTTGCGGTCCTGGACCGCGTTGATGCGTTCGGAGAGTTTCATCAGATAACCACCCTTCGGTGAAGCTTCCGCTGAGTCTGTGTGCGCCAGGCCGGGTTGAAGCGCTCCACCAGCTGGCGGAGGCTCTTGACGGCGGGGTCTTTCTTCGATTCCTGCAGGACGGGGATGCCGCGGTTGGTGGACAGGGCCACGGCGCGGGAGCGGGGGACGCTGACGTCCACGGGTGCGCCGATGGTGGATTCGACGTCCTGGACGTTGAGGCCTGCTTTCGCGTCCGCCATGTTGAGGACCACGTGGCGGGATTCGGGCATGATCTCCAGCTGGCGGAGGACTTCCAGGCCGGAGCGGAGTCCGCGCAGGCTGGGGATGTCCATGGCGCTGACCCACACCACATCCGTGCACTGCTCCATGGCCGCAAGGCCGATTTCGGGCATGCCCGGGGCAGTGTCGATTACCACGTACTGGAACTCCTGGGCGAGCTGTTCGAGCAGCCGGCTTACCTGGTCCGGGGTGATGTGGTCTGCGTCCACGGGGTTGGGCGGGGCGCAGAGGGCGTAGATGCCGGCGGGGTGCACCGTGAGGAAGGCCTTGAGGACCAGCGAGTCCTGGGCGGCGGCGGGGGTGACGGCGTCCGTGACGGTGTGTTCGGGGTTGAGGTACAGGCCCGAGGCGACGTCGCCGAACTGCAGGTCAAGGTCTACGATGACCACGCTCATGGGTGCGATCTGGCCCAGGCCGATGGCGATGTTGGTGGCCAGGGTGGTTTTGCCCACGCCGCCCTTGGGGGAGAAGACGCCGATGACCAGTCCCTTGCCGTTCGCCTCCGCGTGCTGTGATTCGGGGCCCCGGTGTCGGGTGGCGAAAGACTGGCAGGCGCGCTCCAGCAGCACCCGGATTTCGGCGGCGTCCGCCTGCGGGCTGAGGATGTCGCGGATGCCGGCGCGCATGGCGTGCAGGAGGAACTCCGGCTGCACGTCGCTGACCAGGACCAGGCTGAGACCTGGGAGCTGGACGTCGGAGACCTTGGCGAACCGCAATGCCTCTTCGTAGGGGACGTCCGGGCCGATGATGAGGACCTCCGGCTGTTCCTGGTTGAGGAGGGCGAACAGTTCGGCCGGGCCTGCCGGGAGGATATCGCTCGCGATGGTCTGGACGGTGCCGCGCAGGCCGTGGGCGACGGCGGCGCGCAGCTTCTGGTCGAACTCGGTGCTGGGGGAGAGGAGGACGAAGCGGCTCACTTGTACACCGTGTCCTTCCTGGCAATGAAGCCGCCGTTGTCCTGGGCGTCGAGGGGTTCCTTGGTGAGCCAGAGGTCACCATTGTTGGAGGAGTAGATGATCTTGGTGGCGTCGATGTCATTCACAGCCACTGTCACCATGAAGGATCCCTGCGGGAGGGTGGTGTCCTGGGGGTTGGTGCCGTCGGTGGGCTTGGCGCTTGGTTGCGGGGCCCGCTGGACGGCGGTGACCAGGACCTTGCGGAGCGTGAGCTGCGTTGTCGCTTCACTTGTCTTGGCCTTGTCCGCGCCGCCGGCGAAGCTGAAGCCGAGGCCGACGTGGTCGCCGGCTTCAATCCGCCCGCCTACGACGCGCTTCGGTTCCAGCTCGAAGGTGACTTCCTGCATGCCTGCGGGCACTTTGACGCCGCCGGTGGTTTTGGCGTCCTGCGGGGCGACGAGGCGTTCGGCGAGGAGTTGTTCGCCGGGGACGAGGTCGACGGCTGCGACCTTTCCGGCCGCGTCGTCAAGATTTTTGAGAGCGCTCTTAGAGACAGCGGTGGCGGGAACCTGCTGTACACTCACTGAAGCCCGCACAATGTCAAGGGACGAACCTGCCGGAACGGCCTTAGTCACCACCAGTACGCCGGTGGGATCCATGTCCTTCATGGCGCGCTGATCGGCACCTTGGGCATAGGTGACGATGAGGACCGCTCCGATGATGGCCAGCACCACTGCTGATACACCGGCCAACATACGAGACTTCACTGACTGCTCCTGAACTTCCTGAATGGTCTAGTTGGCACTTCTAGCCGCCGAGGGCCACAACGGTGACCCCATCTGGATCAACCGGGCCCAGCGTGTAGCCACTTGCAAGCGACACGTACTGCACAAATGTCCCTATGATGCCCCGGCAAGGCTCCTTGCATTCCAAAGCGGCGGGTACGTCTGGGGATCTGTTGTGAAAGGTGTACGGAAGCCCGGTAGGCCCGAACTTCCAACCTGCCACCTTGAATGCGGCAAAAGTTTTGAGTCCATAGATCGCATTGGTTCCGGTACCCGTGACGGCATTGAAAATGGGCAACAGTACGATTACGTCCTTACCGGCTGTCATGTCGGCCGCCCATCCGTTGAGGGTCACTTCACAGTTGGGGGGCGGGTTGTTGCCGGTGTCGCCCCCCGCAGTGCTCTTTGTGATATCCACCAAGGCGCCGCAGGAATTGGCATCCTGTTTGAGTCCACCAAAGCCGCCTTCGACAAAGGCGCCCGCCGGACCGTAATTGCAGCTTGGGTTGGCGCCCGTGCCATGCATGCGGAGAAGCTGCATGACTCCGTATTGGCCGCGGACCTGGCAGATGGAGATCGTCAGGGGGAATACGGTGGTGCCTTTGGTTGGGCTACCCCAATTAACGGTGGAGGGAGCGTTAACCTCAGCTGTGTTAAAACCAAGGGTCCGGGCGAAGAAGAGCGAGACTTGGTTGGCACTGTGTCCGGCTTCCTGGGATGCGACCGAGACAGTCACCTTGCGGTTTGTCTTGTCCAACGCGATGGATTTGATATTGCTGAGTCCGTCGTTGGCATTTGTGTTGGCCAGGTTCGCCGCCAAAGATGAGGTGTTGGAGCAGTCTGTGTCGCTGGGATTCTTGGCACATTTTTGCGCGATGGCAAACGCAGCTGCATCGGCCCCGTTGCGGAGCTGCGTTCGCTCCGAGTACAACATTGCGACGTCGACAGCCATGGCACCGAAGCCAAGCAGGACAACCAGCATCGTGGCGACAATGACACTCACGGCGCCGCGCTCGCCGTCGCGTTTCCGGCTGGCTAGTTTCAGCCTCCGCATAGCATTGTTCCCTTGCCGGTCATCGTGAAGGGCCCCGCTATCCCAGTGAGGGTGGACAGGGAGTAGGTGATGGTGATCGTGGCTTGGGGACTGGTCCCGGCACTAACGGTTGAAGGGCAAGCTGCTCCGAAACTGATGTTGCTGTCCTGCAAAACCGGTTTCAAGGAAACCGCTGTGTTCTTCGCTGCTGACCGCGCCGTTGTTTGATTGCCGGTCACGGCCATTACCCGCACGCCTTCACGGGCAGCTGCTGAAAGCTCAGCCTGGGCGTTGTAAACCCGGCTGAACTCCATGATGCCCAGCAACAACATGACGAGGACAGGCACCACAATCGCGAACTCGACAGCGGCGGCGCCGCGCTCGGATTCTTGGGACATGGAGGTGCCTTTCAATCATTCGGGCAGTAGGAAAAGGTGGCGACGGCCCTTGCCGCCGCCACCTCATACTCATCGGCGCAAAAGTTCCCTGTCAGAAGGTGCTACTACGGGGTGCAGCTGGCAGCGACATCACCCGCGCGAGCCACGAACGTTCCTTTGCTCACCGAGCACTGAATCTGCGTGAACGTATCCTGCATGGTCCCGCCGAGCAGCGTGACGGCGGCGATGATAACGACGGCGATAAGTGCGACCATAATGCCGTATTCGACGGCTGTTGCACCTTTTTCGCTGCGAAGGCGGACGGAGAGGTTGGTGTAGAGAGAAAGCATTTTGACTCCTGAGCGAGACGGATGTGGCTGGCCCTGCACCAGCACTGAAACGAAGTTAGCAACGTTTGATGCGACGTTGACCGGATCTTGCAACATCCTGCGCAAAGGCTTTACCGAGTGCCTTTTCCCTGTGCTTTTACTGGGTTTTTCCTGTGCTTCTGGTGGATTTGGCCAGCACGGGCAGACAAAAGGACCCCCTCGGTTCTGGGTTCCGAGGGGGTCCGGCTTTTTGGAGGCGCCGCCGGGTAGGGGAGGCGCGAAGTGAATGACGGCGGGAGAGTCAGAAAGCGCCTACGAAGTTCTTCATGACATTGATGACTGCAGGGCCCATGATGACTATGAACAGGGCAGGGAGGATACAAAACATCAATGGGAAGAGAACTTTGATCGGCAGTTTCATGGCCTTCTCTTCGGCCCGTTGGCGCCGCTTGATGCGCATCTGCTTCGCTTGTGTCCGGAGTACGTTTGCGATTGCAATCCCATAGATGTCTGCCTGGACAACGGCCCGGACAAAGGCCCGCAGGTCCGGCACATCTGTCCGGGCGGCCAAGGCGAGGTAGGCGTCTCGTCGGCTCCTGCCAACCTGCATGTCCTGGAGGGTCCTCATGAGCTCAAAGGCCAGGGGGCCCTTTCCGTTTTGACCCGCCCGCGCCATCGCGATCTCGAAACCCAAGCCGGCCTCAACGGAGATCAGCATCTGGTCGAGTGTGTTTGGCAGTTCAAGTTCGATTGCTTTCTGGCGTTCAGCGCCCCTGCCGTGAATCAGGATGTCGGGCACGAAGTAGGCGAGGATGGCCGCCAGCGCTACGAACAGGCAAGCGGCGGGCGTGGGATCCTTGCTGATGATAAGGATCCCTAGCACCGCGACAAGGAGCGCCAACGCCGGCTTGGCAATCAACAGCCGCGGAAGGGGCAGTTGTGCGGGCCGGCCGGCCCTGGCAAGCAGTTTATCCAGCCATGCGACATAACCCTTCGGCGTGACCCTCAGCCCCAGTGGGACTGAGGGTTTGGCGTCCGCACTACCGGCCGTGCCGGTTCCCGGCACCCCGGCCTCTATAAGGCGGATGCCCCGGCCGAGATTGCTCCGGACTGCCGCGAATCCCCTCCTATCTACAGAAAGGAAAGACCAAGCCATAAAGGAAACCGGAAACACAATCAGGCCAATTATCAGCCAAGCCATTGCTGTCATGTCTTCCTCCTAAAACTTGATCTTCACGACGCGGCTAAGCCAGAACGACCCCACCGACAGGATGAGTACAGCCACTCCGAGCATGATCCAGCCGATGAAGCTGGTGTAAAGGGTTGAGATGTACGTCGTGTTGACGACCGACATATAAAGGAACATCCCGATGGGTAGAGCCACGAGTATGTAGGCGGAAAGCCTTCCCTCTGCGCTGAGTGCCTTGACCTGGCCTTTGATCTGGCTGCGTTCCCGGATGGTTTCCCCCACCTGGTCCAGGACTTCCGCAAGGTCTCCACCAACTTCGCGGTGGATCTCGATGGCCTGGCCCACCCACTCGAAGTCTTCGCTTCTCAGCCGGCGTGCAGCATCCAGCATCGAGTCCTTCAGGTCCCGCCCAAGCCGGTTCTCATTGACCAGCCTTGCGAACTCCTCCGAAGTTGGTGCCTCCGCCTCCTTTGACACTGCGTCTACGGAACGGAGAAGGCTGTGTCCCGCTCGGAGGCCGCCGGAGAGCATTTGCAGGGTGTCACCCAGTTGCGCTTCGAACTTTGAACGGCGCCGCGAAGAAAGCACATTCAAGACCAGCATGGCAACAAAGGGCGTTGCGACCACGAAGAGTAATGCAGCGACGAATCCCCACAAAATGAATCCAACAAAGCCGGCGGTGACAGCGCTGCAGGCAACCAGCAACAGGAAGTCTGCCTGGCGGATCTTCAGGCCTGCCTGCTCTAGGGATGCACGACTTCCAAAAGTTGCATTCTTACTGACGTTCTTTTCCAAAAACGCAGTAGCCGATTCGGCTGCCCGTGTAAGCAAACCGGGCCCGTTGGCAACTCCGGGCCTCCTGCGGGAGAGAGCGATCTCATCCCGTCTGCTTTTGAATGTAACGAGGAAGAGGACGGCCGCAGCCGACAAACAAAGTGCAACTCCGAGTGCCAGGAACACCGGGTTCGTAACGGTCACCGGAAGCCACCGCCTACTGGAGTGGTACCAAATACCGCCGGAGAAAGCGGTATGCCGAGTTCAGCGAAGTGATCCACGAAACGCGGACGTACACCGGTTGGCACTGTTCTGCCGAGGAACTTTCCGTTGGCGTCGACGCCGGCACTGTAGTCAAACACGAAGGCGTCCTGCAGTGTCACGATATCGCCTTCCATGCCCTGGACTTCGGTGACATGGGTTATGCGCCGGGAGCCATCACGAAGCCTGGAAATGTGCACAATCAGGTTCACCGCGGAGGCAATCTGCTCTCGAATGGCGCGGAGCGGAAGATCCATGCCGGCCATGAGAACCAATGTTTCAAGCCGGGAAATTGCGTCGCGCGGCGAATTGGCGTGGACGGTGGAAATGGAGCCGTCGTGGCCAGTGTTCATCGCCTGCAGCATGTCCAGCGACTCCCCTCCACGGACCTCACCGATGACAATCCGATCAGGCCGCATACGCAGGGAGTTCCGAACGAGATCGCGGATGGTGATCTCCCCTTTGCCCTCAATGTTCTGCGGGCGGCTTTCCAGCCGAACTACGTGTTCCTGCTGCAGTTGGAGCTCCACGGCATCTTCGATGGTAACGATTCGTTCGTCGGCGGGAAGGAAGGACGACAGTACGTTGAGCATGGTCGTCTTGCCTGTACCGGTGCCGCCCGAAACGATGATGTTGAGCCGTGCCCGGACACAGGCGTGGAGGAGTTCGGCGATCTCGGGAGACATGGACCCCAAAGAAATCAGGTTATTGACCGTCAGTGGCACTTGGCCGAATTTGCGGATGGTGAGGGAGGAGCCACTGACCGCCAGAGGCGGAATGATGGCGTTGACACGGGATCCATCGCTCAGGCGGGCATCCACGAGAGGTGAAGACTCGTCAATGCGCCGACCGACCTTTGTGACGATCCGCTCTATGACTTTTCGCAGATGATCCTCGTCGTTGAACCGGGAGCCCGTGATTCCGAGCTTTCCTTGCCGTTCCACATAGATCTTGTCGGGGCCGTTGACCATAATCTCGGTAATCTCGCCGTCTTTGAGGAACTTTTCGAGCGGGCCGAGCCCCAGGACGTCGTCGATAATTTCCTGGACAAGCCGGTTTCGCTCGGTGAGCGTCAGCGGGATGTCCTCTTCTTCGATGATCTTTTTGAGCTCATCCTTGACGTACTGCTGAAGCTCAGCATCGTCAATGGAAGAGTCAGTGATCCGACTGCCCATGCGCTCATACAGTGCAACACCGGCACGTTCTTTAACCGCACTAAGTGCCTCGTTGGGCTCGGTTGCATAGCTCGGCGAGGTGATGGCTCCGGTTGAAGAGGCGGCGGTAGAATTCCATGGCGCTACAGGGGCGCTGACAACGGCACCGTCATTCGGGTCGTTATTCCCCCTGGCTGCTTCCAGCCTTCGTGCCAGACTCATTGCACTACCGCCCTTCTGTGAAGCTTCTTGTGTTGTTTTTCCTTCCAATCAGGCTTGAGACGGTCCACAAGCTGGGCCAGGCCACGAGCTGCGCTGTCCCGGCTGCCGTCCTGCAGGAGCGGCACGCCTTTATTGGTGGAAAAGGGAACGGCCCTTGAGCGCGGCAGGACGATGTCCACGGGGCACCCGATAGTCGCTTCCACGTCCTGTACCGTCAGACCGCTTCTGCGGTCCGCAAAATTGAGCACAACGTGCCGGTTTTCGGGCATGAGGTTCAACTCCTCCAGGATCCGGAAACCCGTCCGCAAGCCCCGGATACTGGGAATGTCCATGCCGCATACCCACACTGCATCCGTTGCACGGTCCAACGTGGCAAGGACGTGTTCGCCAAGGCCCGGTGCCGTGTCGACCACGACATACTGGAACTCGGTAGCGAGCTGGGAGATGAGGTGTCCTACCTGCTCTCCGCTGATTTGGTCCGCCTGAGCCGGGTTTAGTGGTGCACAGAGAGCGTAGACCCCGGACTGGTGGAGTGTGAGGTAGGACTTCAAGACCATGCTGTCTTGGACTGCAGCTCCGGTGACGGCATCAGCCAAGGTGCGCTCAGGCTCCAGCATGAGGCCGGACGCAACGTCACCGAACTGGAGATCCAGGTCCACAACTACGACGCTGCTCGGTGCGACTTTCCCCAAGCCCACCGCCAGGTTGGTCGTCACAGTCGTCTTGCCAACCCCTCCTTTGGGCGACATGACCGCGACTATTCGCGTGCCTGTCGGCGCCTCCGTTACCGACGCTCCCAGTCCCCGCCGACGTCCGGCAGATGCCAGGCTGGCCCGTTCCAGCATTGCCCGTATGTCATCAACTGGTGCGCTGGGGTTGAGCAGGTCACGGATGCCGGCGCGCATGGCAGGCAGGGCCACTTCGGACCCTCCGTCGGTCACTAGAACTACGCTGATCTCCGGAAACTGGAGGTCGAAGAGACTGGCGAGCCGGATCGCGTCATCCGTTGGAAGCCCGGGCCCAAGGAGAATCACTTCCGCCGGATCCCCATTGATTGCACGAAGGATGTCTTCCGGGCTGGGAGGGAGGTAGTCGGCCTGAAGAGTCTGCAAGGCACCGTGCAGGCTGTTCGCCGCCTGCTTGGTCCGCTGGGTGAAGCTGTTGTCCTGGGTGATCAACACGAACCTGCTCATTTGATCAGCTCCACTTTCTTGATGATGCTCGGAGTGCTTTCCGTAGCTGACGCCGGCTCCTTCGTAAGCCAGAGCTTTCCGAACTCTGCGGCGAAGGCGATCTTCTGGGCATCGGCGTCGCCACGGGCGAAGGTCACCAGCAACTGGCCCGTTGGCAGCTGCGTGTTTGCCTGTTCGCTGGACGCCTGATTGCTCCCGGAGTTTTGGGTCACTGCGCGCTGGACGCTAGTGACCAAAACCTTGTGGAAGATCTGCTGTGCGGTCGCGCCATCTGGGCCATCTCCTGCGAATAGGGCTACGACACCCACGGTGTCGCCCGCCACGATCCGTCCACCGACTACCCGCTGCGCGTCGAGCTGAACCGAAATCTCCTGCATGCCGGCAGGCACTGGAACGGAACCAGGGGCTGCAAGGCTTGTGGGGTCCACGAGGCGAACTCCGAGAAGTGGTTCGCCTGGAACCAGGTCGGCGGAGGTTACTTTTCCATCGAGACCATCGAGGCTTTTCAGGGCTCCATTTGGCACTGAAGCTGACGGAAGAGAGGTGAGCTTTACTGCTGACTTGACCTGGTCCAGGGTTGAACCCTGTGGAAGCTGCTTTTCGACCACCAGAACGTCGATGGGTTGCAGGTCTGCTTGGGCCCTGGCTTCAGACCCTTGAACGTATGAGATGAGAAGCAACGTGCCGACTACGGCGAGCACGAGCGCAACGATGCCTCCCAGAAGGCGAGTTTTCAATTTAAGCCCCTAACTTGGTTCCTATTTGATGAGTGAGACACTGTCTGTGCCGAAGTCCGATCCGCCGCTGCCCCCTGTGGAGGTTGTGTACTCGACGAATTGGCCGATGATGCAGCGGTCATTTCCACCAGAACAGGCCAGGCTGGCGTTCATGCCAGGGTCGGTCGCACTGTCGCGGAATTCGTATGGGCCTGAAGAGTTTCCGAAATGCCAGCCCCAGATGCTGAACGTTGCATAACCCACGATGTGGAATACCCCCGTGTTCCCGGTGCCGGAGGCGGTGTCAAAAATAGGGAACGTGACCTTTACCGTCCCACCCGCCAAAAGCGTGTTCTTCCAGCCCTGGAGGATGGTTTCGCAAGTCGTGGGTGGGTTGTTCCCGGGGTTGCTAGTGGTGAAGTTACCGACGGACGTCACGGCCGTGCAGGGATCAGTTGATGCGTCGTCCAACCACCCCCATCCCCCCGGGATAGTGAGACCGGAAGCATTGGTGCACGAGGGTGTTCCCGGCTTCCACGTAATTTTCTGTACATCCCCGCCTGTGGGTGTCGCGGGGCCCAAGTTCCAGCAACTCTGCGAGAACGCCAGCGGGAATCCTTTGCCGCTGCTCGGGTATCCCCACTTCGCGCTCGCCGAAGCCTGGATGTCTGTTGTCGATATCCCTATAGCCTTGGCGAATTGTAGAGAGAAGTGGTTACTGCCGTCAGGCTCCTGCGCCTGCAGGGTAACGTCAATGGTTCCGGCGGTGGCGTCCGCGACGGCGCTCAAAACATTGCTGTGCGCGTCCAAAGCGTTGCCGTTCGCGTACCCGGCAGCTGCAGCGGATTGATTGGCGGCGCAAGCCGTTGGCGACTTGGAGCACTGCTTGGCGATGGCGAGAGCCGAAGCGTCGGCACCATTTTGAAGTTGCGCGTGCTCTGAGTACATGGTGGCAACGTCGATAGCGAAGGCAGACATGCCCAACAGGAACACCATGATGAGCGCGGTCATTGGGGCGACAACGCCTCGTTCCGAACCTCTTGCGCCTATGCGTTGCATCGCATGACCCCTTTGCCTTGAATGGTGAGACCGGCCGGCATTCCAGGGATTAGGTTGGGAAAGCCTGTCATCCAAGGAGTTGTGTAGCTGACGCTGACCGATACGTCATTGCCGTCCGCGCACGAGCCGGTCCCCGTGTAGGTGATGGAAATATTTGAGTCCGTCAAAGCCACTGATGGAGCTGCCGCTACACCCGCCGCCTGGGCGCTAGCCGGAGAGTAGCCGGCTTCCGAGCAATGAACGGCCGCATACCGCGAAGCCTGACGTGCCGCTTCGCTAAGGGACACCTGAATGTTGAATGCTCTGCCCATCTCAGCAATGCCAAGGACGAGCGCAAGGAAGATCGGTAGAACCAGTGCAAATTCGACAGCAACCGCGCCGGCCTCCCTCATGCCTCGAGGTCGTGGCTGGCGCTTGAGAATCGACATCATGAGTGTGACCAGGATTCTGGGAGGCCTGACTAATAGGCCAGGCGTGACGGTTGTTATGGTTCAGGACATCGGCACAGGGCCATGAGCCGCATTTTCCGATATCGGGAAAGTCGTGGTCTGTGTGCTGGAACGGGTAGGGCGGGGCGGAATCCGGTGAGCCAGTGCTCCAGGTTCCCGCCCCGCCCCTAGTCCTCCAGACTCCGCTACAGCTGGCTGGAGACCGTAGTAAAGGCGTCCTTTATCTGTCCGCCCAGCGTTGCCACGATCGCTATGATCACTGCTGCGATTAGTGCCACGAGAAGGCCATATTCCACAGCAGTCGCACCCTTTTCTGAGGTGAACCGTTCCTTGATACCTGAGATGTATGCAAGAACCGGAATCATGAGAGCTGACATTTTCCCCCCTCTTTGACAGATGTGTAAGCCTCTAGAGCTTGCTTGAGATCGTGGTGAAGGCGGTGTTGATCTGGCCGCCCAAAGTGGCGACGATTGCGACGATGACTGCGGCGATGAGGGCCACCAGGAGGCCGTATTCAACGGCAGTGGCACCCTTTTCCGAGGAGAAGCGATCCTTGACGCCGGCAACGAAAGCCATCATCGAGACCATGAGAGAAGTCATTTTATTGTCCTTAATTCGGTGAAATGAATTGATATTTTGATTTCAACGAATTTCCAGCTGCCCCCATAATTCCTAGCGGCTGGACTTCGCTAAGAAGAGATTGTCACCGTCGCCAATGACCAACAATGCGTAGTGGTACTCGACTTTTAGTGAACGAGGCAAAAGTACGTACTCGGAAGCAGTCGGCAGTACTCAGAAGTGAACGTAGAGATTTCTGCTGGCTACTTGGAGGCTGACGCGGGATAGCCTTGGTAGGGACGATGGGTTGAGGCGAAGATGACTAACTCGAGAAGAGTGCGAGGGCTGCCAAAACGCCCAGCATAGAGGGGCCGTGCGGCACTTCCGTGGCTTGTTCACGGCCCTTTCTGCGCAGGACAAGGACCGTCACCACCCCGTTGACGACAAAGCCCAGCAAGCCGCCGTAGAGGAGCTGCGCCCAGCCTAGGTACCCCAAGTAGAGGCCGACCGGTGCAGCTAGCTTTACGTCGCCCATACCGATGCCGCCCGGGGAAATAAGTCCCATAATCAGATACGCGGCAAACAAAGTAACAGCTCCGACGGCCGCTCGGACCCACTGGTCAGATTGCTTATCAAGGAGTGCAGGCAGTAAAAGCAATAAAAGACCGCCGGCGAGAAGAGTCAGCACCAGGGGATTTGGCAGTAGGTGAAGTGCTACATCAATCCGGGCCAGCTGCACCCCGATTATCGCAAGAAAGACAAAGGCAGGGAGGCTGGCTGTATTACCAAAATGCAGCGCAAAGGCGACACTTGCGACAGCGGTAAGGGCCGCCGTCGCAATTCGCATCTTTAGGCGAGGCGCTCCGCCGAGTCTAGGAAGCAGTTTCGCGATCAGCGTCTCGGCGAGGGGTGATAAAGCGCCACCTAGGAGCGCGGCGCCGATGACAAAGAAGAACATGCTGGTGGAGTCCCCGTTCACCGCTGACGACACTGCATCCCCCTGCGTAGATGAGCCGGCCAAGCCCCAGCGGCCTCCGGCTACCCCCATTTTGACCCTGGACCACCTGACGCGCTAATCTTGGTAGTCGTTGTGCGTGTCCTATTCCGATGGTGCGTGCCCGCTTGAGAATCCGGTTGCAGGATGACTACTCAACGTGCACATTCGGAACTTCAGGATGACTGGTTACATGGAGCCCTCACCTCTGTTCCGGTAGCGCGCAGACAGTAGGTGCACGAGTTAGTGACACCTAAACAAGAACGCCAGAACAAGAACGAGGCAAACACCGTGCGTACGTACACCCCGAAGCCCGGCGATATCAACCGCCAGTGGCACGTCATTGACGCCACCGACGTTGTCCTTGGTCGTCTTGCAAGCCAGACCGCAATCCTGCTGCGCGGCAAGCACAAGGCCACTTTCGCATCCCACATGGACATGGGCGACTTTGTCATCATCATCAACGCCGAGAAGGTAGCCCTGACCGGTGCCAAGCTGGAGCAGAAGCGCGCATACCGCCACTCCGGCTACCCGGGCGGCCTGACCTCCGTCAACTACGCGGAACTGCTGGAAACCAACCCGGTCCGCGCTGTTGAGAAGGCCATCAAGGGCATGCTCCCCAAGAACTCCCTGGCTGCCCAGCAGCTCGGCAAGCTGAAGGTGTACCGCGGTGCTGAGCACCCGCACGCCGCCCAGCAGCCCAAGACTTTCGAAATCACCCAGGTCGCCCAGTAGTCCTGGCCACCAAACAACTTACTTAATACAAGGAGAATCGTGGCTCAGAACGAAGAACTGACCACCGAGGCCCCCGAGGCCGAGGAAAACCTGACCAGCTACACCTCTGAGAGCTCAGCTGCTGAAGCTGCTCCCAAGAAGGAGCGCCCGGCCCTGACCGTTGCCGGCGCAGCTGTTGGCCGCCGGAAGGAAGCCGTTGCACGCGTCCGCGTTGTGCCCGGCTCCGGCAAGTGGACCATCAACGGCCGCGAGCTGGCGAACTACTTCCCGAACAAGCTGCACCAGCAGGACGTCAATGAGCCCTTCAAGATCCTTGATCTCGAAGGCGCCTACGACGTCATCGCCCGTATCCACGGTGGTGGCATTTCCGGCCAGGCGGGCGCACTGCGCCTCGGCATCGCCCGTTCCTTGAACGAGATCGACGTCGAAAACAACCGTCCGACCCTGAAGAAGGCCGGTTACCTGTCCCGCGACGCCCGTGTCATCGAGCGTAAGAAGGCTGGTCTTAAGAAGGCCCGTAAGGCTCAGCAGTACTCCAAGCGCTAAATCCGCTTGCACGGAAGCCCGTCCCGCCGTTTGGCGGGACGGGCTTTTCCGTCGTTAAGGCTGGTGCAACAGATAGAACTCGGCCCCCACACCTGGCTCAGCTGCAAAGCTGGTGCGAACCCAATCGACAATTCGTGCTGATTCTCCCTTCCCCTCTAATGTCAAGGGCGGCAAATCCTTGATGACCAAGGACCCTACCCTTCCGCCTGCAACCAGGGCCTGGAACTGTTCCAAACTGGGAAAGGGATCGGTGCCGTCGAAGCCGCCAATTGGGAGGACGCTGCGGCCCACTTCCAGTTGGTAGTTGGCGGCAGTTTCGGAGCCAATCGTGGCTGTTACCCAAGTTGCCGACGGAGGAATTTGTCGCAGGGCGTCAACAACTGCAGGCTGAGTACTGTCGCCAAACATCAGGGCAACCTGTCCGGGAATCACGTGGTCTCCCAGGTGCTGCTTGTCAGGGTGGTCGCTTCGGTAGCCCAGGATACTTGGTCCCGCTATTACCCCGGCGCCTACATGAGGGCTGAGGACGGTATTGAGGGACCATATGACAGGTCCGGTTAATAGGACGGCCATCAATCCGGCAGACGCGGCGCGGGCGACAGGCTGACGGATTCCGGGCATGAATTGCAGGGCAATTGCGACAGCCCAGAGAACGAGCAGGATGAGTGGCAGGCCCGGGAAGTCCTGGATCGAACGGAGCGCGGATACATAGGCCATGGTCATAGCTGCTACCAGTGTCAACAGCAGAAGCACCCTGCTCTTGCGAGTCCGTGACTTGAGGAGATGGCTGAGGCCTACGGCACCCAACACACAAAGCGGAGGAACGGAGGTGAGGCAGTAATACGGGTGCAGGATTCCGGACATGAAAGCCAACACAGTGGCGGATGTGACCAGCCATGTGCCAGATAACAGCAACAGTGCCCGGGTACCCCGACTCCCTTCGCGCTTCGAGATCCAAACAGCGGCCAGAGACATGCCAACGAGGGACAGGGGCAGGAACCAGCCGCATTGACCCGCGAATTGCGGCTCAAGGAAACGCTGGAATCCACCAGTAAAGTCCCCGTCGAGAGCATCAGTGGGAGTAGAGCGCACCGCGTCTTCGCCGGTCAGGCGTTGCAGGCCGTTGTACCCGAGAGCGAGTTCGAGAGCGCTGTTGGTCCGGGAGCCGCCGATGAAAGGACGGCTGGTCGGAGCAGCCAACTGCACCGCCAGCAACCACGAACCGGCCACCGCGGCAGCAGAAAGGAACGCGCAGATCAGATGCAGCAGTCGCCGCCGCCAGGTTGCGGAGGCGAAGACCACGTAGGTGATGGCGAGCGCGGGGAGGATTAGCGCAATCTGCAATTGCTTGGTGAGAAAACCTGCGCCAGCCATCGCCCCCGCCGCCGTCAAAAGCAAGGGCTGCTGCCGATCGATGGCGGTGACCGTCGCCAATGCGCAGCCAACCATTATCAGGATCAGCAGCGCATCAGGATTGTTGTAGCGGAACATCGCCGTGCTCACGGGGGTGACCGCCATGAATGTTGCCGCCAGGAGTCCCGTGTAGACCCCGGCGTATCTGCGGACCAGGACGTAAAGCAGGTACACAGTGAGGACTCCCATAAGCGCCTGCGGCAGGAGGATGCTCCAACTGTTGAGTCCAAACAGGCGAACTGACAGGGCCATGACCCATATGCTGAGCGGTGGCTTGTCCACGGTAATCGCGTTGGCGGGATCTGAAGAGCCGTAAAAGAAGGCCATCCAATCCTGTGCCCCGGACATGACGGCGGCTGAGTAATAGGAGTTTGCCCAACCGTTGATATCCAGGCCCCAGCAGTACAAGATGGCTGTCAGCCCAAGCAGTAACAACAGGGCGGGCCGTTCCCACCGGGTAGCGCCAGCGGTTAAGACGCCGATGATACGCGCTCTTTCCCTGAGAACGTGCGGCGGGGAAGGCAAGAGGTCGTTCAGGGTCTGCGTCACGGAGGGCCTCACCTGGCGGCGTTTCCTGCCGTGAGCAGAGCCCGGCGTGCAGGAGGGCGGTCGATCTGAGTGCGGAAAACCCAGAGCCGCAGGAGGACAAACCTCATCAAAGTGGCGAAGACGTTCGCCGCGGTCAGCACCAGAAGCTCTACGTTGGGCGTAGCATCCGCGTGCAGCGAGTGGAGTACCACCAATGACGACGACGTAAGGGTCCACGCCAGGAGAAAAACTATTAAGCCTTGGAACTGATGAGTGAACACCTTCTCCGGTCCGCTGATGCCAAACGTGAACCGCCTGTTGGCTGTCGTGTTTCCTATGGCGGTCAGCATCAGCGCCAGGAAGTTGGCTTCCTGGGACCCGAAGAGCCCCTGCATCATGAGGTAGAGCAGCGCGAAGGCCAAGGTGGAAGCAACCCCGACGAGACCAAACCGGAGGACCTGGCCAAAGAAGCTTGGCCGGCTTAGGGGCGCGAGCGGCCGACGTCCCAGCTCCGCGTAAATCGCCTGAACGGGTATGACACCCTTCAGGAGCGATCCGGCAACCCGGACCATCCCCTTCAGGTCATCCACGGCTGTCTGCTTGATATCCACCCGGCTGTCCGGATCATCGACCCAGTCGACGGGAATCTCGTGAATGCGAAGGCCGGAACGCTCAGCAATTATTAGAAGCTCGGTGTCAAAAAACCAGCAATTGTCCTGAACATGGGGAAGCAACCGCTTTGCCACAGCGGCTCGAATGGCTTTGAACCCGCACTGGGCGTCAGAGAACCTCACCTGCATGGTGCGGCGCAGTAGGAAATTGTAGGACCTGGAGATGAATTCCCGTTTGGGGCCCCGACTCACCCGTGAGCTTTGGCCTAAACGCGTGCCGATTGAAATATCAGAATGCCCGGACAGCAAGGGAGCCACTAAAGGTGGAAGCGCCGCCAGATCTGTCGAAAGGTCGACGTCCAGGTAGGCCAGGACCTTGGCATCTGAAGCAGACCAGGCATCTCTTAGCGCGTGCCCGCGTCCTTTGACCTCGAGACGCCGATACTCCACGTTCGGAATGTGTCCGCTAAGGCGGGCGGCAATCACCGGTGTCCGATCGGTGCTTGCATTATCGGCGATGGTAATTTTCCACGTCGACGGCATTTCATTCGTCAGATATTCGGCGAGCCTTGTGATGCTGCGTTCCAGTACCGCTTCTTCGTTGTATACCGGTACTACAATTTCGAGCGCCAAGCCCCCATCGCTAGGTGTCATGCATGGATCGTAGGGGCCGATAAATAGGCGTGGCGAGCCTTTTGGGCAAAGACAGGTAGCCACGAAAAAAAGCAAGTAGTCCCAGTATTTGTGCCCGGCGGCGGGCAGGTACCCAACAGGTAGAACCGGCACATGGACGCCGCCTACGCAGGTCCTCCTGCGCCCCATCCTCTACACTTGACCGGTGTCTAGATTATTTGGAACTGATGGTGTCCGGGGACTGGCCAACGGCCTGCTGACAGCAGAACTGGCCCTGCAGCTGGCCCAGGCGGCCGCCGTCGTGCTCGGTCATGACCGCAACTCCAACGGCTCCCGGCCCCGCGCCGTGCTGGCCCGTGACCCGCGGGCCAGTGGTGAATTCATCGCCGCCGCCGTCGAGGCCGGCCTTTCCAGCTCAGGCATCGACGTCTATGACGCGGGGGTCCTGCCCACTCCC
The DNA here is from genome assembly GCF_029581595.2 of Arthrobacter sp. NQ7. NCBI lineage: Bacteria > Bacillati > Actinomycetota > Actinomycetes > Micrococcales > Micrococcaceae > Arthrobacter > Arthrobacter sp. NQ7. The sequence continues at coordinate 567,769 of NZ_JARFXU020000001.1, forward strand.
GCCGCCGCGTACCTGGTGGCGGACCTGGACGCCGACTTCGGCGTCATGATCTCTGCTTCCCACAACCCGGCGCCGGACAACGGCATCAAGTTCTTCGCGCGCGGCGGCCAGAAGCTGCCGGACGAGGTGGAGGACGCCATCGAAGCCCAGATGGGCAAGGAAGCCGTGCGCCCCACGGGCGCCGACGTAGGCCGTATCCAGCGCTTCTCGGACGCCGAGGACCGCTACATCGTCCACCTGCTCCGCACCCTCCCGCACCGCCTCGACGGACTCACCGTGGTCCTTGACTGCGCCAACGGAGCCGCCAGCGGCTGCTCGCCCCAGCTCTTCAAGGACGCCGGCGCTGACGTCATCGTTATCGGCGCCGATCCGGACGGCCTGAACATCAATGACGGCGTCGGCTCCACCCACCTCGGCCCGCTCAAGGAAGCCGTGGTCAAGAACGGCGCCAACCTGGGCATCGCCCACGACGGCGACGCCGACCGCTGCCTCGCCGTGGACCACGAAGGCAACGAAGTGGACGGCGACCAGATCATGGCCATCCTGGCCATCGCCCTGCAAAAGTCCGGCAAGCTCAAAGACGACGTCCTGGTGGCCACCGTCATGAGCAACCTCGGCCTCAAGATCGCCCTCCGCAACGCCGGCATCACCATCGTCGAAACCGCCGTGGGGGACCGCTACGTCCTGGAAGGCATGCGCGACGGCGGCTACAACCTCGGCGGCGAACAGTCCGGCCACGTCATCTTCGCCGACCACGCAACCACCGGCGACGGCCTCCTCACCGGCCTGCAGCTCGCAGCGCAGGTAGCCCTGACCGGCAAGCCGCTCAAGGAGCTGGCCACCGTCATGACCAAGCTCCCACAGGTGCTGATCAACGTTAAGGGCGTGGACCGGAGCCGCGTAGGCAGCAGCGACGTCCTCGCCCAGGCCGTGGCGGCGGCGGAAGCGGCACTCGGGGAAACCGGCCGCGTCCTGCTCCGCCCCTCCGGCACCGAGCCTGTGGTCCGGGTGATGGTGGAAGCCGCGGACGAAGACACCGCGCAATCCATCGCCGAACACCTGGCCCAGGTGGTCCGGACAGAGCTCGCGCTGGAACTGGCCTCCAACTAGCAGCAAACAAAAGTGGCCCGCCTCCAACAGGAGGCGGGCCACTGGCGGTTGAACAGGCGGCCTAAACGCGGTCCTTCAGCGCATCCCGGATCTCGGTCAGCAGCGCAACCTGCGGATCCTCGGCGGCATCCTTCTTGACGTCCTTGTTGATCCCCAGCCGGCGGTTGCGGCGCTCGATCATCATGTTCATGGGCATTACCACCACGAAGTAGATGGCGGCCGCGATCAACAGGAAGTTCACCACCGCCGTCAGCAGCACCCCGAACTCGATGGCGTTCCCGTTCAGCTCCACGCGCGCAAAGCTGTCAAAGTTGGGTGCGCCCACCAGGCCGGAGACGAACGGCATGAGCACCTTGTTCACCAGCGCCGTGACAACGGCTCCGAAGGCAGTACCCATGACAACAGCCACGGCAAGGTCAACGACGTTGCCCTTCATGATGAAGTTCTTGAATCCACTAAGCATGGAAACCAACCTAGCGCACCCGTGTTACAGGTATGTTGGCGCCGCTTCGAGGCCGAAGTATTCCTCCAGTGTGGCAATGCCGCGGTTCAGCATGTCCGTCGCGGCTTCCACGCCCACGAACCGCAGGTGCCACGGCTCGTAGAAATACCCCGTGATGGGGTGCAGCATCCACTGGTACCGCACCACGAACCCAAACCGGTGCCCGTTGGCCTTCGCCCACGCCGCTGACGGCTGGTCCGCGAAACACGGCTGGAAGCTGCAGGCGCCGCCGCCGTCCGCGATGTCGAACGCCCACCCCGTCTGGTGCTCCGAATGGCCCGGGCGCGCGCTGGCTGTGTCGGCGTCGGCCTGCCCGCGGGCGGCGACGTACCCGTTGTAGGTGGTCACCTGGGTGGTGTACGAGCGGTAGCCGCTGGCCAGGACCATCTCCACGCCGTCCCGCACCGCCGCAGCGAACATCGCCTCGGCGGCGGCCGCCGTCGTGCTGTTCAGCAGGGCAGCCTCGCCGGCCGCGGAAATGGCGACGGCGGGGCGCACCAAATCGGCCGGCACATAGTCTGCTGGCTTCAGCGGCCGGTGCTTGTTCACGATGACCCACTGGCTGGCCGGGTCGTCAAGCGAAAACTGCCGCGCCAGGGTTGCCGAGGGGGACGGTGTGGGGGACGGCACCTCAGGCGGCTGGCCCACCGTGGCCGCTTCCGCGGTCGGGCCTGCTGGGACGGTGGCGGCTGCGGGGGAGGGGGACGCGGAAGGAGCAGCGGACGACGGCGCCACGGCCTTGGGTGCCTCCGGCGTGCAGCCAGCCAGGACAGTCAGCCCGGCCCCCGCTGCAAGGAAGCGGGCGAAGCTGCGCCGGCTCGGGGAACCGCAGTGGTAGCACACCTGTGCTACACCTTCCGGAGCAGCATGCGGCGGATGGAATGGTCGGCCTCTTTGGTCAGCACCAGCTGCGCCCGGCCCCGGGTGGGCAGCACATTCTCCTCCAGGTTGGGCTCATTGATCCGCTTCCAGATGTCCCGTGCGGTGCTCTCCGCCTCATCATCCGAGAGGGTGGCGTAGCGGTGGAAGTAGGACTCCGGCTGCGCGAACGCCGTGCTCCGCAGCTTCCGGAACCGGTCCACGTACCACTCCTCGATGTAGGAGGTCTTGGCGTCGACGTAGATGGAGAAGTCGAAGAAGTCGCTCAGCGCCAGGCCCTGCCGGCCGTCATGCCGCGGCCGGGCCGGGGCCAGCACGTTCAGGCCCTCCACGATCAGCACGTCCGGGCGGCGGACCACCACTTCCTTGCCGGGCACGATGTCGTAGGTGACGTGGGAGTACCACGGTGCGCGCACTTCCTCGGCACCGCCCTTGATCTCGCTCACGAAACGCAGCAGCGCGCGGCGATCGTAGGACTCAGGGAAACCCTTCCGGTCCAGCAGCTGCCGCCGCTTCAGCTCGGCCAGCGGATAGAGGAAACCGTCCGTGGTGATGAGCTCCACATTGGGGGTGCCCGGCCAGCGGCGGAGCATTTCCCGCAGGACACGGGCGATGGTGGACTTGCCCACCGCAACAGACCCGGCGACGCCGATCACGAACGGGGTGCGCTGGGTCTGCTCGCCCAGGAACGTGGTGGTGGCCGCATGCAGCTGCCCGGCCGCCTCGACGTACAGGTGCAGGAGCCGGGACAGCGGCAGGTAGACATCCCTGACTTCCTTGATGTCCAAGGGGTCGCCAAGCCCGCGAAGGCGCAGCACATCCTCTTCATTAAGGGGCTGTTCCATCTGGGCTGCGAGCCGGGACCAGGTATGCCGGTCCAGCTCCACGAACGGCGAGGCACCCTCCCCGTTCGCTTCATTGCGTTGCGAAGTCACGCTAAAGATTCTGCCCCGCTCCCGGCACATCGCGAAATGACGCCCCTGCTCAGCGCGGCGGCACCCGTCACGGACGCCCCGCCGGCAGCCCCACACGCCGGCCGGCCGGTTTAGAGCAACCGGCCCGCTGCCGATAGTCTTGTGGCTATGTGTGGAATCGTGGGATACGTAGGCCGTTCGACTGACGGTGCAATTAACGGTCACAGTGCGCTGGACGTTGTCCTTGAGGGGCTGCGCCGCCTGGAGTACCGCGGTTATGACTCTGCCGGTGTGGCGGTGGTGTCCCAGGGGACCATCGAGTCGCGGAAGAAGTCCGGGAAGCTGAGCAACCTGATTGGTGAGCTCGAGGCGCGCCCGCTTCCTGAGGCAGTGACCGGCATCGGCCACACCCGCTGGGCCACGCACGGCGGCCCGACGGACCGCAACGCCCACCCGCACCTGGCCGACGGCGGCAAGCTCGCCGTGATCCACAACGGCATCATTGAAAACTTTGCCGAGCTCAAGCTTGAGCTGCTGGAAAAGGGCGTGACCTTCCTGTCCGAGACGGACACTGAAGTTGCTGCCGCGCTGCTGGCTGACATCCTGCGGAACAAGCTGGGCGGTGACCCGGCCAACGGCGGCCTGACCCACGCGATGGAGCTGGCCTGCCAGCGCCTCGAGGGCGCCTTCACCCTGCTGGCGGTCCACGCGGACCAGCCCGACGTCGTCGTGGCCGCCCGCCGCAACTCCCCGCTGGTGGTGGGCCTGGGCGAGGGCGAGAACTTCCTGGGCTCGGACGTGTCCGGGTTCATCGACTACACCCGCCGCGCCGTGGAGCTGGGCCAGGACCAGATCGTCACCATCACCGCGGACTCGGTGGAGATCACCGATTTCTACGGCAACCCGGCCCAGGGCAAGGAATACCACGTTGACTGGGACCCGGCCTCGGCGGAAAAGGGCGGCTTCTCCTCGTTCATGGAGAAGGAAATCCATGACCAGCCCGACGCCGTGGCGCAGACCCTGCTGGGCCGGTCGGACATCAAGGGCAAGCTGACCCTGGATGAGCTGCGGATCGATCCCGAGCTGCTGAAGCAGGTCAACAAGATCATCGTGCTGGCCTGCGGCACGGCCGCCTACGCCGGCATGGTGGCCAAGTACGCCATCGAGAACTGGTGCCGGATCCCCACGGAGGTGGAGCTGGCGCACGAGTTCCGCTACCGCGACCCGATCCTGGACGAGAAGACCCTGGTGGTGTCCATCAGCCAGTCCGGCGAGACCATGGACACCCTGATGGCCGTCCGGTACGCCCGCGAGCAGGGCGCCAAGACCATCTCCATCTGCAACACCAACGGCTCGACCATCCCGCGTGAATCCGACGCCGTGCTCTACACGCACGCCGGCCCGGAAATCGCGGTGGCGTCCACCAAGGCGTTCCTGGCCCAGATCACCGCCGCGTACCTGCTGGGCCTGTACCTGGCACAGCTGCGCGGGAACATCTTCTCCGGCCAGATCAAGGACGTCCTGGCGGACCTGAACAAGATCCCCGCCAAAATCCAGACCATCCTGGACAACGCCGGGCCGCTGCGCGAACTGGCCCGGTCCATGGCGGACGAAAAGTCCGTGCTGTACCTGGGCCGGCACGTGGGCTTCCCCGTAGCCCTGGAAGGTGCGCTGAAGCTCAAGGAGATCGCGTACATCCACGCCGAAGGCTTTGCCGCCGGTGAGCTCAAGCACGGCCCCATCGCGCTGATCGACGAAGGCCAGCCGGTGTTCGTGGTGGTCCCGTCCCCACGCGGGCGCGACTCGCTGCACTCCAAGGTGGTCTCCAACATCCAGGAAGTCCGCGCCCGCGGCGCCCGGACCCTGGTCATCGCCGAGGAAGGCGACGAAGCTGTCAAGGCCTACGCCGAGTACGTCTTCTACGTCCCGGAAACCCCCACCCTGCTCATGCCCCTGCTGACCACCGTGCCGCTGCAGATCTTCGCCGCGGAACTGGCAGCAGCCAAGGGCTACGACGTGGACCAGCCCCGCAACCTCGCCAAGAGCGTCACCGTCGAATAGCTAGTCAGGCATTGACAAAGGAAGCCCCGGGCCTGGATGAACTCGTCCTGGATGGCGCGGGGCTTTCCGCTTTAACGCTGCTGTGCCAGAAACAACACGCATTTGCGCTGATGGCGGACAACGGCAAGATCCGCCTGAAACCGGGGTGGAAGCCTCCTTGTAGCCGGAAGCCCCACCGTAGAATGAACCGCATGATCGTTGGCATTGGGGTAGACGTAGTTGACATCGAGCGGTTCGGCCGCCAGCTGGAGCGGACGCCGGGCCTGAGGGACCGGCTCTTCGTGCCCGCGGAACGGGAACTGAATACCCGCTCCCTGGCTGCCCGCTTTGCCGCCAAGGAAGCCGTGGCCAAGGTGCTGGGTGCCCCCGCCGGCATGAACTGGCAGGACTGCTGGATCGGCCTGGACCACAACGGGCCCACCGTCCAGGTCAAGGGGACGGTCCTTGCGGTTGCAGAGGCCAAGGGCGTCAAGCGGTGGCACCTGTCCATCAGCCACGACGGCGGCATCGCCACCGCCACGGTCCTGGCCGAAGGCTGACCCGGCGGCCGCATGATCAGCGCCTACACCGGAACGCAGGTCCGCACAGCCGAAGAACCGCTCCTCGCCGACGGGCTCGGGGACGTGCTCATGCAGCGCGCCGCGCACGGGCTGGCCACCGCCGTCGTCCATGAACTCACTGCCCGCGGAACCCGTCTGAACGGTGCCCGCGTGGTGGTGCTGGCCGGCAAGGGCAACAACGGCGGCGACGGCCTGTACGCGGGCGCCTTCCTCGCTGGCCGCGGCATGCGTACGACGGCGGTACTCACCGGCGATGCCGCCCATCCGGCCGGCCTGGCCGCATTTGAGCGGGCCGGCGGGCGGGTCCACAGGCTCACGGACGCGGCACGTCCGGAACTGGTGGCGGAAACGGCCCGGGCCGACGTCGTCATTGACGCCGTGCTGGGGACCGGTGCCAAGGGCGGGCTGCGGGGGAGTGCCGCCGGCCTGGTCGAGGCGGTGAGCGACGCGGACAGGCGCGGCGTGGTGGTGGCCTGCGACCTTCCCAGCGGCGTCGATGCCGATACGGGCGAGGCCAGCGCCCCGGTCCTGCCGGCTGACGTGACCGTCACGTTTGGTGGAGCGAAAGCCGGGCTCCTGGCCGACCCCGGCGCGGACTACGCCGGGCGGGTCCTGGTGGTGCCGATCGGGATCGAGGAGCACCTGCCGCAGGCGCCGCTGCGCCGGCTGGAGGACGCCGACCTGGCGCACCTCTTGCCCCGCCCGCAGCGCCGTGCGCAAAAATACTCCCGCGGCGTGCTGGGCGTTGTGGCCGGTTCCGAGGACTACCCGGGTGCAGCCGTCCTGGCCTGCCGTGGCGCGCTTGCCGCCGGAGTTGGCATGGTCCGGTACCTGGGCCCGTCCTCGGTGGCAGACCTGGTCCGGCAGTCCTGCCCCGAGGTGGTCTGCAGCACGGGAAGTGTGGCCGACAACCGCGTCCAGACCTGGCTGGTGGGCTCAGGCATGGGACCGCAGGACCACGAACAGCTGGCCCGCGCACGGGACGCCATTGATTCCGGCCTTCCGGTAGTGGCCGACGCCGGCGCGCTGCCGGCACTTCCCGACACGCTTGCCCCGCACGTGGTGCTGACGCCGCACGCCGGCGAGCTCGCATCGCTCTTCCAGCGGCTGGGCGGCGGCGAGGACCGGGAAGCCGTGGAAGCCGCCACGCTCGGCGCCGTCCGCCAGGCGGCCGCCCGCACGGGCGCAACCGTCCTCCTGAAGGGGGCCACCACCCTCGTGGCCGCGCCCTCGGGCAGCACCTTCAGCCAGGCGGACGGGACGCCGTGGCTCGCCACGGCCGGCAGCGGCGACGTCCTGGCCGGCGTCATCGGAGCGCTGCTCGCCCAGGCCGGGCCCGACGGCGGCCGCTTCAGTGCAGTGGGTGCCGGCGCGGACGCGCGGTGGGCCGCCCTGGCCGCGCTGGGTGCCGCCTTGCACGGCCGGGCCGGGAGGGCGGCGTCGGAGGCAGTTTTTGGCGGACCGATCGCCGCTGGCGGAATTGCGGATGCCCTACCCGAAGTTTGGGGTAAAGTCAGCATGCTTAGTAACTATGGAGCGCGGAAACGTAATAGTCACAGCCAACCACTACGGTAGGCATTAGTTCGCACCAGCAGCAGGGGCGTCCCGATGCCCTCTGCTGCTGACCAATAAATGAGGAGCACGATGGAAGTCTGGCCTGGAAATGCCTACCCGCTGGGAGCTACCTTTGACGGCACCGGCACCAACTTCGCCCTGTTCAGCGAGCGGGCCGAGCGGGTCGAACTCTGCCTCCTGGCCGATGACCTGACCGAAACCCGGATCGAACTGACCGAGGTGGACGGCTACGTGTGGCACTGCTATCTGCCGCACATCCAGCCCGGCCAGAAGTACGGCTACCGGGTCCACGGACCCTACGATCCCGCGAGCGGCAACCGTTTCAACCCGAACAAGCTGCTGATGGACCCCTACGCCAAAGCCATCCAGGGCCAGATCGACTGGGACCCGGCGCTGTTCTCGTACAACTTCGGCGATCCCGATTCCCGCAACGACGCCGATTCCGCACCGCACACCATGCACGGCGTGGTCATCAACCCCTTCTTTGAGTGGGACGGCGACCGTCAGCTGAAGATCCCTTACCACGAGTCCGTGATCTACGAAGCCCACGTCAAGGGCCTCACCGAGCTGCACCCCGAGATCCCCGAAGAGCAGCGCGGCACCTACGCCGGCGTGGCGCACCCGGCCGTCATCGAGCACCTGAAGAAGCTCGGCGTCACCGCCATCGAACTCATGCCCGTCCACCAGTTCGTCAACGACGGCACCCTCGTGGACAAGGGCCTCAGCAACTACTGGGGCTACAACACCATCGGCTTCTTCGCCCCCCAGAACACCTACAGCGCCACCGGCGACGTGGGGCACCAGGTGCAGGAGTTCAAGGCCATGGTCCGCGACCTCCACCGGGCCGGCATCGAGGTCATCCTCGACGTCGTCTACAACCACACCGCCGAAGGTAACCACCTCGGCCCCACGCTGTCCTTCAAGGGCATCGACAACCAGGCCTACTACCGCCTGGTGGACGGCGACCTCAAGCACTACATGGACTACACCGGCACCGGCAACTCCCTGAACGTCCGGCACCCGCACTCGCTGCAGCTGCTCATGGACTCCCTGCGCTACTGGGTCACCGAGATGCACGTGGACGGTTTCCGCTTCGACCTCGCCTCCACGCTGGCCCGCGAGTTCTACGACGTGGACAAGCTCTCCACCTTCTTCGAACTCATCCAGCAGGACCCGGTAGTCTCGCAGGTCAAGCTCATCGCCGAGCCGTGGGACGTGGGTCCCGGCGGCTACCAGGTGGGCAACTTCCCGCCGCAATGGACCGAATGGAACGGAAAGTACCGCGACACCGTCCGTGACTTCTGGCGCGGCGAGCCCTCCACCCTGGGCGAATTCGCGTCCCGCCTGACCGGCTCTGCCGACCTCTACGAAAGCTCGGCCCGCCGTCCGGTGGCCTCCATCAACTTCGTCACCGCGCACGACGGCTTCACCATGCGGGACCTGGTTTCCTACAACGAAAAGCACAACGAGGCCAACGGCGAAGGCAACAACGACGGCGAATCGCACAACCGCTCCTGGAACTGCGGCGTGGAAGGCGAGACTGACGACGACAAGGTGCTGACCCTGCGCGCCCGCCAGCAGCGGAACTTCATCGCCACGCTGCTGCTCTCCCAGGGCGTGCCCATGCTGCTCCACGGCGACGAACTCGGCCGCACCCAGCAGGGCAACAACAACACCTACTGCCAGGACTCCGAGCTCAGCTGGATCCACTGGGAGGCCATGGACCAGCCGCTGGTGGAGTTCACGGCCTTTGTGAACAAACTGCGGCACGACCACCCCACCTTCCGCCGCAGCCGCTTCTTCGACGGCCGCCCGGTACGCCGTGGCCAGGGCGAAAAGCTGCCGGACATCGTCTGGCTGAAGACCGACGGCACGGAAATGCTGCCCGAGGACTGGGGGAGCGGCTTCGGCCGGACCATCGGCGTCTTCTACAACGGCGACGGCATCCAGGAACAGGACGCACGCGGCCGGCGCATCACCGATGACAGCTTCATCATGGCCTTCAACGCCCACGACGACACGGTGGAGTTCTGCCTTCCGGACGAGGAATACTCGCAGTACTGGGAGGTCCTGATCGACACCGCCGCCCAGGCGGACGCATACGAGCCGCTCAAGGCGAAGGCCACCCTGACCCTGGACGCCAAGTCCATGGTGGTCCTGCGCGCCTACTCCGGCCCGGAAGCCGAAGTGGACACCTCCGCAGCCGCCTCCCTGGCATCGAGGGCGGAACACGAGGAAGCCCAGGAGGAGATGGTGGAAGCCCAGACCAAGGCAGCGGAAGCAAGCGAGGCAAGGGCCACCGAAGCATGAGGACGCCGGTCTCCACCTACCGGCTGCAGATCAGGAGCAGCTTCACCCTCTTCGACGCCGCCGCCACGGTTCCCTACCTGAAGGACCTTGGCGTGGACTGGGTGTACCTGTCACCCATCCTCACCGCGGAGCAGGGCTCGGACCACGGTTATGACGTGACCGATCCTTCCGCCGTGGATCCGGACCGGGGCGGGCCCGAAGGTTTGCTGGCCCTGTCCAAGGCAGCCCGCGAACACGGCATGGGCGTCCTCGTGGACATCGTTCCCAACCACGTGGGCGTTGCCACGCCGGCGCAGAACCCGTGGTGGTGGTCCCTGCTCAAGGAGGGCCGCGAATCACCCTACGCCGAAGCGTTCGACGTCGACTGGGACCTTGGCGGCGGAAAGGTCCGGCTTCCCATGCTGGGCTCGGAGGCGGACCTGGACAAGCTGGAGGTCAAGGACGGCGAACTCCGCTACTACGACCACCGGTTCCCGTTGGCCGAGGGCACGTACACCGAGGGCGACTCCCCGCAGGACGTGCACAGCCGGCAGCACTACCAGCTGATGGACTGGCGCCGGGCTGACGCCGAGCTGAACTACCGGCGCTTCTTCGCGGTCACCACCCTGGCCGGCATCCGGGTGGAAGTACCGTCCGTGTTCGAAAAGGCCCATGCCGAGGTGGGCCGCTGGTTCACCGAGGGACTGGTGGACGGGCTCCGCGTGGACCACCCGGACGGCCTGGCCGATCCCGCAGGCTACCTCCGGTGGCTCAAGGACCTCAGCGGCGGCGCCTACGTGCTGGTGGAGAAGATCCTGGAACCCGGCGAAGTGCTGCCGCAGGACTTCGCCTGCGAAGGCACCACCGGATACGACGCACTGGCGGACGTGGACCGGGTCTTTGTGGACCCCTCGGGGGAGCAGGCGCTGGACGCGCTGGACGCTTCCTTGCGGGGAGCCTCAGAGCCCGCCAACTACGCGGAGATGATCCGCGGCACCAAGCGCATGATCGCGGACGGCATCCTGCGGTCCGAGGTGCTGCGGCTGGCCCGCCTGGTTCCCGAATCCCGCGGGCTGTCCGTCGAGCAGGCAGCCGATGCCATCGCCGAGATCATCGCATCCTTCCCGGTCTACCGGTCGTACCTGCCCGTGGGTGCCGACGTCCTCAAGGAGGCGTGCGAGTCCGCCGCGGCGCACCGGCCGGACCTGGACGTGGCGGTGGGGACCCTCCTTCCGCTGCTGCTGGATCCCGCGAACCCCATCGCCATCCGGTTCCAGCAGACCTCCGGCATGGTCATGGCCAAGGGCGTGGAGGACACCGCGTTCTACCGCTACACCCGGCTGGGCACCCTGACCGAAGTCGGTGCCGAGCCCACCGAGTTCGCGGTGGCTCCGGAGGAATTCCACCACCGGATGCAGCGGCGTCAGCAGGACCTGCCGCTGTCCATGACCACCCTGTCCACGCATGACACCAAACGCAGCGAGGACGCCCGGGCCCGGATCTCCGTCATCGCCGAGCTGCCGCAGGAATGGGCGGATACGTTGGAGACGCTGCGGGGCCTGGCGCCGATCCCGGACGGCCCCTACGAGAACCTGCTGTGGCAGGCCATCGTCGGAGCCTGGCCGGCCAGCCGGGAACGGCTGCAGGGGTACGCGGAAAAAGCGGCACGTGAGGCCGGCAACTCCACCAAATGGACGGACCCCAACGAGGACTTCGAGGCCAAGGTGAAGGGGGCTGTGGACGCCGTCTTCGACGACGCCCGGGTGACCAGGGTGGTTGAGGACTTCGTCTCCCGGATTGATGCATTCTCCGCCGCCAACTCGGTTTCGGCCAAGCTGGTGCAGTTGACCATGCCAGGCGTGCCGGACGTATACCAAGGCAGCGAGTTCTGGGAGCGTTCGCTGACGGACCCGGACAACCGGCGCCCCGTGGACTTCGACGCGCGGCGGGCAGAACTTGCCAAGCTCGACGCCGGCACGTTGCCGGATGCAGGCACGGAGGCCAGCAAGCTGCTGGTCACCTCCAGGGCGCTGCGGCTGCGGCGCGACCGGCCGGAGCTCTTCCAGGGATACGTGCCGGTGGACGCCACCGGTGCCGCCGGGGGCCACCTGCTCGCGTTCTCCCGCGGAACCGATGCCTCCTCCGGCGCCCTGACGCTGGCCACCCGGCTCCCCGCAGGACTGGACGCCGCCGGCGGCTGGCGGGACACCGCCGTCGACCTTCCCGTTGCCATGGGCGACGAACTGACCGGAGCCGCCTACGGCCCCGGCCGGGTTTCGGTGGCAGAGGTCCTGGGTACCTACCCCGTGGCCCTGCTGGTACCCGTGGATGGAGAAAACGCATGACCCTGGTCAACGCTGGACCCGAACGCTTCGACGTGTGGGCACCGGAGGTTTCATCGGTGGTTCTGGTGGCCGACGGCCGGCAGTACCCCATGCGAAAGAAGGAGACGGCGCCGGGCTCTGAAGGGTGGTGGACGGCACCGGACGCCCCCGCGGACGGCGACGTGGACTACGGCTACCTGCTGGACGGGGACATCAAACCCGTCCCGGACCCGCGCTCCCGCCGCCTTCCCTCGGGCGTGCATGAACAGTCCCGCACGTATGACCCCGCCTCCTACGCCTGGCAGGATGCCGGCTGGCGCGGAAAGCAACTGCAGGGGTCGGTCATTTACGAACTCCACGTGGGAACCTTCACCCCCGAAGGCACCCTCGATGCTGCCGCCGGGAAACTGGGCTACCTGGTGGAGCTGGGCATCGACTTCGTGGAACTGCTCCCGGTCAACGGTTTCAACGGCACGCACAACTGGGGCTACGACGGCGTCCAGTGGTACACCGTGCATGAAGGCTACGGTGGACCTGCCGCCTACCAGCGGTTCGTCGACGCCGCCCACGCCGCAGGGCTGGGCGTCATCCAGGACGTGGTTTACAACCACCTGGGGCCCAGCGGGAACTACCTGCCCAGGTTCGGCCCGTACCTCAAGCAGGGCGATGCCAACACGTGGGGTGACTCGGTGAACCTGGACGGGCCCGGCTCCGACGTGGTCCGCGAGTACATCCTGGACAACGCCGCCCTCTGGCTGCGGGACTACCACGTGGACGGGCTCCGGCTCGACGCCGTCCACGCCCTGCGCGACGAGCGCGCGGTGCACATCCTGGAGGAGCTGGGTGCCCTGGGCGATGCCGTCTCGGCCGACACCGGGCTGCCCAAGACCCTGATCGCGGAATCGGACCTCAACAATCCCCGCCTGATCTACCCCCGGGACGTTAACGGCTACGGCCTGGCCGGACAGTGGAGCGACGACTTCCATCATGCGGTGCACGTCAGCGTCAGCGGTGAAACCACCGGCTATTACTCGGACTTCGAGTCGCTGGGGGTTCTGGCCAAGGTGCTGAAGGACGGCTTCCTGCATGACGGCAGCTACTCCAGTTTCCGCGGCAGGCACCATGGCCGGCCCGTCAACGCCTCCCTGGCGCACCCGGCGGCACTGGTGGTCTGCAACCAGAACCACGACCAGATCGGCAACCGCGCAACCGGAGACAGGCTCTCGCAGTCCCTGTCCTACGGGCAGCTGGCCGTGGCTGCCGTCCTCACCCTGACAGGGCCCTTTACGCCCATGTTGTTCATGGGCGAGGAGTACGGGGCCACCACCCCGTGGCAGTTCTTCACCTCCCATCCCGAACCGGAGCTGGGAAAGGCCACCGCGGAAGGGCGCATCAAGGAATTCGAGCGCATGGGGTGGGATCCCGCCGTCGTGCCTGACCCGCAGGACCCGGAGACATTCCGCCGGTCCAAGCTGGACTGGTCCGAGGCCGCAACGGGCGACCACGCGCGGCTCCTGGAGCTGTACCGCTCGTTGACGGCGCTGCGGCGGGAGCACCCGGACCTGGCGGCGGGCGGCTTTGGCGAGACGGAGATTTCGTTCGACGACGACGCCGGGTGGCTCCGGTTCCGGCGCGGATCCATCGAGGTGCTGCTCAACCTTTCGGACTCCAAGGTCCGGCTGGACGGGGCTGCCGGCACGGTCCTCCTGGCCACGGACGAAGGAACCGGTCTGGACGGCGGCTCGCTGGACCTGGCGCCATGGAGTGCGGCGGTCCTGAAGCCCTAGGCAGGGGAGGTTACGCCGCGGGGAGGCCCGCGGCGTAACTTTTCTGCTGAGCGCTAACACGTGGTGTGTAGCGTGGGTCACAGCTGGCAGGATTGACCCCATGACTTATGCAGCAGCGGACAACCGCTACGAATCAATGCCCTACCGCCGGGTGGGCCGCAGCGGCCTGAAGCTTCCGGCCATCTCCCTGGGCCTGTGGCACAATTTCGGCGACGACAAGCGGTTCGAAGAGCAGCGCGACATCCTGCGGCGGGCTTTCGACCTTGGGGTCAACCACTTCGACCTTGCCAACAACTACGGCCCGCCGGACGGCTCCGCCGAAACCAATTTCGGCCGGCACCTGCGCGACGACTTCAAGCCCTACCGCGACGAACTGGTCATCTCCACCAAGGCCGGTTACTACATGTGGCCCGGCCCGTACGGTGAATGGGGATCCCGCAAGTACCTGATCTCCAGCCTGGACCAGTCGCTGCAGCGCATGGGCCTGGACTACGTGGACATCTTCTACAGCCACCGGCCCGACCCCGAAACGCCGATGGAAGAAACCATGGGCGCCCTGGACTACGCTGTCCGGTCCGGCAAGGCCCTGTACGCCGGCATCTCCTCCTACACCCCCGAGCAGACGCTCGAGGCGGCCCGCATCCTCAAGGAACTGGGCACGCCGCTGCTGATCCACCAGCCCAGCTACTCCATGCTCAACCGGTGGACAGAGGACGGCTCACCCAACCTGTACGAGGTCCTGGACCAGGTGGGTGCCGGCTCCATCGCCTTCTCGCCCCTGGCGCAGGGGATGCTCACCGATCGGTACCTCCATGGCATTCCCGCCGACTCCCGGGCCGCCAAGGCCCGTTTCCTCTCCGAGGAATCCATCACGGAGGAGAAGCTGGACCGGGTCCGCGGGCTGCGGAAGATTGCCGAAGGCCGCGGGCAGTCCCTGGCGCAGATGGCCATCGCCTGGATCCTGCGGGACCAGCCCAAGGGCTCACCCGTGACCTCAGCGTTGGTCGGTGCCTCCAGCGTCCGCCAGCTCGAAGACACGCTGTCCTCCATCAACAACCTCAGCTTCACCGATGAGGAGCTGACCGCCATCGATGAATTCGCGGTG
Source organism: Arthrobacter sp. NQ7 (assembly GCF_029581595.2). NCBI lineage: Bacteria > Bacillati > Actinomycetota > Actinomycetes > Micrococcales > Micrococcaceae > Arthrobacter > Arthrobacter sp. NQ7. Next base: position 582,875 of record NZ_JARFXU020000001.1, read on the forward strand.
GAGTCGGACATCAACCTCTGGAAGCAGAACGCCTGAGACTGAATGTTTCGTTACCCAACCGGCCGGGGCCGGGGGAACAATCCCCGGCCCCGGCCTGTTGGGTAGTATGAAAAGGCGCCGCGCGGCGCCGTGCCAGCCGGCCGCCGTCGTTATTCCTGCGAAGGCCCCTCCGGCGGGCGAACGTTTGTCCCCAAAGGAGTTCTGTGTCTTCACATCCGATCCGTGTTGCAATCGTTGGCGTGGGTAACTGCGCCGCCTCGCTGGTGCAGGGCGTCCAGTACTACAAGGACGCTGACCCGCAGTCCACTATTCCGGGCTTGATGCACGTTGAGTTTGGCCGCTACCACGTGGGTGACGTTGAGTTCGTCGCCGCGTTCGACGTTGATGGCAAGAAGGTCGGCGTTGACCTGGCTGATGCGATCCTGGCCAGCGAGAACAACACCATCAAGATCGCCGACGTCCCGCCCACCGGTGTCACGGTCCAGCGCGGCCACACCCTGGACGGGCTGGGCAAGTACTACCTCGAGACCATCGAGGAATCCACCGAAGAGCCCGTGGACGTGGTCCAGGCCCTGAAGGACGCCAAGGTTGACGTCCTGGTCTGCTACCTGCCGGTCGGGTCGCAGCAGGCCGCGGAGTTCTACGCCCAGGCAGCCATCGACGCCGGCGTGGCGTTCGTCAACGCGCTGCCCGTGTTCATCGCCGGGACCAAGGAGTGGGCTGACAAGTTCACTGCCGCAGGTGTTCCGATCGTGGGCGATGACATCAAGAGCCAGATCGGCGCCACCATCACGCACCGCGTCATGGCCAAGCTGTTCGAGGACCGCGGCGTGACGCTGGACCGGACGTACCAGCTGAACGTCGGCGGCAATATGGACTTTAAGAACATGCTGGAGCGTGACCGGCTGGAGTCCAAGAAGATTTCCAAGACCCAGGCCGTGACCTCCAACGTCGAGGCTGAACTGGCCGCGAAGGATGTCCACATTGGCCCGTCCGACTACGTGCAGTGGCTCGATGACCGCAAGTGGGCGTTCGTGCGCCTGGAGGGCCGGAACTTCGGTGACGCCCCGGTGTCGCTGGAGTACAAGCTGGAGGTCTGGGACTCCCCGAACTCCGCAGGTGTGATCATCGATGCGATCCGTGCGGCCAAGATCGGCCTGGACCGCGGCATCGGCGGCCCGCTGCTGTCGGCGTCGAGCTACTTCATGAAGTCCCCGCCGGAGCAGTTCAACGACGACCTCGCCCGCGAAAAGGTCGAAGCCTTCATCCGGGGCGACCTGGACCGCTAACCCTTCCGGCAGCCAACGCTCCCTCACCCGCATAGGGTGGGGGAGCGTCCTGCGTTAACACGCCCCATCACCTTTTGCCGGCTTTTCCGGGACGCGCCATCACTTTTTGCCGGCTTTTCCGCGACGCGCCATCACTTCCTGCGTATTCTCCCGACACGCGCCATCACTTCCCGTCCCCTGGGGAGCGTATACGCGGCGGGCTGCGATTCTGGAGGCGGCAGTGGCGTTTTGTTTCACCCGCTTCCGGCAAAACCGGCCGAGTAGGAGTGGTCACTCCACGCCGCGCGAAGGTGCCGTTTGATTGCCGCTACAGCTCGTCGGAAACCGTCCGTGGCATCGTCCTTGGTGAATACCAGAACCGTCCACCCGGCCGACTCGAAGGCTTTGTCGCGCCGTCGATCACTCAATCGCTGGGCCTCAATAAGATGGTGGCCGCCGTCGTACTGGACTGCAAGGCGCCGGTGACGGTAGCCCAAGTCGGCCGTAGGGGAAGCCGCATCATTCGGTCGAAGTGCTATTTGCAGGTCAGGTTCTGGCAAGTTCGCGTCAAGCATGGCCAGCCGCAGCATCGATTCCGGTGCGGAATCAGCGCCGACCCGCATCAGCTCCAAGGCTTCCCGGGCATGCACGACCCCCTGAAGATTGGGGTGCCGGCCGACTAAAGCGCTGAGACCCTCCAGTGTGTCAAAGGGCTGTGACCTGGCTTCAAACTCCGCTCGAGGGATGCGAATGATTTGGTCTCCAAGGCAGACCAGCTCAGCCAGCGACAGTCGCCGTGCCAAGTCGAGCCAGGTTCGGGAACGGGTGCTGATGGGGATGCCGTCGACAGTTTCGATTTCGTCGGCACTGGCCATTACCTTATGGGCAATGACACCTTTCCGGCGAACCTGCGGCAAATGCTTCGGTTTGCTCATATGCAGTTCAGTTGAATCCGACAGCCGCGCGGGGAGCAGCTGACAGTGCAAACGTGCAGCCGTGACGTGTGAAATCCACGCGCCTGGCGAAACTTCGGAGAGGACGCGTGCCGCGGCTTCCAATTCGAAGTTCCAAGTCGACGGGCGGTACAACCGCCGGCTGACGTGGACCACGTCATCCTTCCGCAGCCGCTTCGCTGACACACCGGCAGTTACCGCCGAGTCGTATGTGAACGGAGAGCTTGCCAGGGTCGACGGTAAATCAGCGCGCTTATGCATGCTGGCATTCTGGCGTAGAAGGCTTGACCGCTGCAGGAGTTATCCACAGGAAAAGACCTCGATGGTTCCAAGGTGATCGGGCGTTGGTGAATTCGGGGCGGAAGGTGATGGCGGGTCGGTTTATTCGGGGTGGAATCTGATCGGGCGTTGGTGAATTGGGGGTGGAAGGTGATGGCGGGTCGGTTTATTGGGGGTGGAATCTGATCGGGCGTTGGTGAATTGGGGGCGGAACGTGATGGCGGGTTGGTGGATTGGGGGGGGGAGGTGAAGGCGGGTTGGTGGCTTGGGGGCGGGAGGGGGTGGCGGGGTGGTGAATTTGGGTGGGTAATTATAAAAAAATACGAGCCGACGAGGTGTGGAATTGGATA